>NZ_JBVHSO010000020.1:0-136012 GCF_055566335.1 Streptomyces sp. NPDC027672
AAACGCCCGGTTACATTCCGAACCCGGAAGCTAAGCCTCACAGCGCCGATGGTACTGCAGGGGGGACCCTGTGGGAGAGTAGGACACCGCCGAACTCCTTTTACAGCTCCGGCTCTTGGGCACTGCCCGAGAGCCGGAGCTTTTTTGCGTTGAGGTAGGGTCAGGGAGCACTATCGGCTCTTTTCGCACAGGAGGCCCCCGGGTGGAGGTCCAGGAGACCCGTGTCCAGACAGACCGGGTCCTCACCATCCCCAACATCCTCAGCATGGCACGGCTGGCCGGCGTACCGCTGTTCCTGTGGCTGATCCTCAGGCCGGAGTTCGGCGGCCCCAAGAGCGATGGCTGGGCCCTCCTGGTGCTGGCTCTCAGCGGGGTCAGCGACTATCTCGACGGCAAACTGGCCAGGCGCTGGAATCAGATCAGCAACCTCGGCCGGCTCCTCGACCCCGCCGCCGACCGCCTGTACGTGCTTTCCACACTGCTCGGCCTCACCTGGCGGGAGATCCTGCCACTGTGGCTGACCGCGCTCCTGCTGGCCCGTGAAGCGGTCCTGCTGGTCATGGTGGGCATCCTCCGCCGGCACGGCTATCCGCCGCCGCAGGTGAACTTCCTGGGGAAGGCCGCCACGTTCAACTTGATGTACGCCTTCCCGCTCCTGCTGCTCAGTGACGGAAGTGGATGGATCGCGTCACTCGCTGCCATTTTCGGATGGGCTTTCGCCGGATGGGGTACAACCCTCTATTGGTGGGCAGGAGTGCTCTACGTGGTGCAAGTCCGCCGATTGGTTCGCGCGGAGACCACGACCGATTGAACTCGGCGATTGTCCAGACATGACGCCTCGATGGCCCGCGGTGTAAAAGTGCGGGACAATCTGGACGGGTGAAGTCGGCTAGACCGTCGTCTCTGGAGGAGGACGCTTCCGACATGAAGGCCGTCGTGATGGCCGGGGGCGAAGGCACACGCCTGCGCCCCATGACCTCTAGCATGCCCAAGCCGCTCCTGCCCGTGGCCAACCGCCCGATCATGGAGCATGTGCTGCGGCTGCTCAAAAGGCACGGGCTCACCGAGACCGTGGTCACCGTGCAGTTCCTGGCGTCGCTCGTCAAGAACTATTTCGGTGACGGCGAAGAGCTCGGCATGGAGCTGACCTATGCCAATGAGGAGAAGCCACTCGGTACCGCCGGAAGCGTCAAGAACGCCGAGGAGGCATTGAAGGACGATGCCTTCCTCGTCATCTCCGGCGATGCCCTGACCGACTTCGACCTCACCGAGCTGATCAACTTCCACAAGGAGAAGGGTGCGCTCGTCACGGTCTGCCTGACCCGCGTGCCCAACCCGCTGGAGTTCGGCATCACCATCGTCGACGAGGAAGGCAAGGTCGAACGCTTCCTGGAGAAGCCGACCTGGGGACAGGTGTTCTCGGACACCGTCAACACGGGCATCTACGTGATGGAGCCCGAGGTCTTCGACTACGTCGAGGCCGATGTGCCCGTCGACTGGTCCGGTGACGTCTTCCCGCAGCTCATGAAGGAAGGCAAGCCGGTCTACGGCTATGTCGCCGAGGGCTACTGGGAGGACGTCGGCACGCACGAGAGCTATGTGAAGGCCCAGGCCGACGTCCTCGAGGGCAAGGTCGACGTCGACATCGACGGCTTCGAGATCTCCCCGGGCGTCTGGGTGGCCGAGGGAGCCGAGGTGCACCCCGACGCCGTACTGCGCGGACCGCTGTACATCGGCGACTACGCGAAGGTCGAGGCCGGCGCGGAGATCCGCGAGCACACCGTCGTCGGCTCGAACGTCGTCGTCAAGAGCGGGGCCTTCCTGCACAAGGCCGTCGTGCACGACAACGTCTACGTCGGGCAGCACAGCAATCTGCGCGGCTGTGTCGTCGGCAAGAACACCGACATCATGCGCGCCGCCCGGATCGAGGACGGCGCGGTCATCGGTGACGAGTGCCTGATCGGTGAGGAATCGATCGTCCAGGGCAATGTCCGTGTGTACCCGTTCAAGACCATCGAGGCCGGCGCCTTCGTCAACACCTCGGTGATCTGGGAATCGCGCGGCCAGGCGCACCTGTTCGGCGCCAGAGGCGTCTCCGGCATCCTGAACGTGGAGATCACCCCCGAACTGGCGGTGCGGCTCGCCGGCGCCTACGCGACGACCCTGAAGAAGGGCGCCACGGTCACCACGGCCCGCGACCACTCCCGCGGTGCCCGGGCGCTCAAGCGCGCGGTGATCTCCGCCCTCCAGGCCAGCGCCATCGACGTACGGGACCTGGAGAACGTGCCGCTGCCGGTGGCCCGGCAGCAGACCGCGCGGGGCAGCGCGGGCGGCATCATGATCCGTACCTCGCCCGGTGTGCCGGACTCGGTCGACATCATGTTCTTCGACGGACAGGGCGCGGACCTCTCGCAGGGCAGCCAGCGCAAGCTGGACCGGGTGTTCGCGCGCCAGGAGTACCGGCGGGCGTTCCCGGGCGAGATCGGCGACCTGTACTTCCCGGCCAGCGTCTTCGACTCGTACACCGGGTCGCTGCTGCGCAACGTCGACACGACCGGGATAGCGGAGTCGGGCCTCAAGGTCGTCGTGGACGCCTCCAACGGCAGTGCCGGGCTCCTGCTGCCCAGCCTGCTCGGCAAGCTGGGCGTGGACTCGCTGACCATCAACCCCGGTCTCGACGAGACCCGGCCCACGGAGACGGCCGAGATGCGGCGCAAGGGCCTGGTGCGGCTCGGGGAGATCGTGGCGTCCTCGGGTGCCGCGTTCGGTGTCCGGTTCGACCCCGTCGGCGAGCGGCTGTCGCTCGTGGACGAGAAGGGCCGGATCATCGAGGACGACCGGGCGCTGTTGGTGATGCTGGACCTGGTGGCCGCGGAGCGGCGCAGCGGACGGGTGGCGCTGCCGGTCACCACGACCCGGATCGCCGAACAGGTGGCGGCGTACCACGGCACCCAGGTGGAGTGGACCACCACCTCGCCGGACGACCTCACGCGCGTGGGACGCGAGGAGGGCACCATCTTCGGCGGTGACGGCAAGGGCGGGTTCATCGTCCCCGAGTTCAGCAGCGTGTACGACGGCACGGCGGCCTTCGTACGGCTCATCGGGCTCGTGGCGCGCACCCAGCTCACGCTGAGCCAGATCGACGCCCGTATCCCGCGGGCGCACGTCCTCAAGCGGGACCTGGCGACGCCGTGGGCCGTCAAGGGCCTGGTGATGCGGCGCGTGGTCGAGGCCGCCGGGGACCGCTCCGTCGACACGACCGACGGCGTGCGCGTCGTGGAGAACGACGGGCGCTGGGTGATGGTGCTGCCCGACCCGGCCGAGGCCGTCACCCATCTGTGGGCCGAGGGCCCGGACGACGCCTCCGCGCAGGCGCTGCTGGACGAGTGGTCGGCCGTCGTGGACAGCGCCGGCCGGTAGGACCGTCAGTGAAGGGCCCCGGGGCCGCCGGTACGGCGGTCCCGGGGCCCTTCGCCGTTTCGCGGACCGGCGGCGGAAAAGCCGTCGCACGCGCGCGTGCCGGACACGTGTCCCCCTGGCGGGCCCGTCCGGCACGCCGGTGGGGCCGTTCGGAGGTACTGCTCGCGACATGCGACGATGTGCGGCATGCCGCAGCAACCCCCCGTTCGGAGCAGCCCCACGCGGCCGCAGCGCCCGGATGCCTCCATGTCGTTGATCACCAACGTCATGGACCACAGCCTCGACGACGGGTACGCCGAGGCGGCCGCCCGGAAGAAGGCCGACGGCGAGGGCGGCCTGCCGAAGACGCTGCGGGCCAAACTGGGACTGGCCGCCGGTCTCGTCCTCGCCGCGCTGGTCGTGACCGTGGGAGCGGCACAGGCGCGCGTGACGGCGCCCGTGGTGGCCAAGGAGCGCCAGGAGCTGATCGACCGCATCGACGACGAGACGGCGGACGCGGACAAGCTGGAGAGCGGCGTCGACGAGCTGCGGGACGACGTCGGGGCGCGGCAGCGGGCGGCTCTGAGGTCGAGCGGCGGAAGCGCCGAGGCGGATCTGGTGGGGCTGCTGTCGGGTGCCACCGCCGTGCACGGACCCGGCGTCAAGCTGGTGGTGAACGACGCCAAGGAGGCCAGTGGCGGCGGTGACGCCGCCAACCCGCGCGAGACGTCGGGCTTCTCCGACACCGGCCGGGTGCGGGACCGCGACATGCAGCGGGTGGTCAACGGACTGTGGGCGTCCGGGGCCGAGGCGGTCTCCATCAACGGGCAGCGGCTGACCGCCCTGTCCGCGATCAGGGCCGCGGGAGACGCGATACTGGTCGACAACAGGCCGCTGGTGCCGCCGTACACGGTGCTGGCGGTGGGGGACGGGCAGAGGCTGAGCACCAGGTTCCAGGACAGCGCCGACGGCCTGTACCTGCACGCCCTGGAGGAGAACTACGGCATCCGCGCCACCATCTCCGCCCAGGGCGACGTCCGGTTGCCCGCCGCCCCCAGTGTGATCGTACGTACAGCACAGCCGAAGTCCGAGAAAACCGGGAAGGGCACATCGTGATCGCCGTACTGGGCCTCGTCGTGGGAGTCGTGGCCGGCCTGTTGGTCCGGCCCGAGGTTCCGGCGGTCGTGGAGCCGTATCTGCCGATCGCCGTCGTCGCGGCGCTGGACGCCGTCTTCGGGGGCCTGCGGGCCATGCTGGACGGCATCTTCGACGACAAGGTCTTCGTGGTGTCGTTCCTGTCGAACGTGGTCGTCGCCGCCCTCATCGTCTTCCTGGGCGACAAGCTGGGCGTCGGCGCGCAGTTGTCCACGGGTGTCGTGGTGGTCCTCGGCATCCGGATCTTCTCCAACGCCGCGGCGATCCGCCGGCACGTGTTCCGGGCGTGACACTTATGAGCGAACAGAACGACCCGAACCAGGGCGACGGCCGCGACGACCGGCCCGGCAACCGGCTGCGCCGGGAACTGCCGGCCGAGGTGCCGGTGCCCGCGCCCCGGCCCGCGCAGCCCGTCGAGGGGCGGCCCGAGCAGTCGCTCACGGGCCGCCAGCGGCTGGTCAAGGGCCTGTGGCCGCCGCGTTTCACCCGTGCCCAACTCATCGTGGCGCTGCTGCTGTTCGGCCTCGGCTTCGGCCTGGCCGTGCAGGTGGCGTCCAACAGCGACACCGACAGCGCGCTGCGCGGCGCGCGTCAGGAAGATCTCGTTCGCATCCTCGATGAACTGGATTCGCGTACCCAGCGTCTTGAGGACGAGAAGCAGGGACTCGAAAAGCAGCGCCAGGAGCTGCAGAGCAGCTCCGACCAGGCCGCGGAGGCGCGCCGGCAGACCGCCGAGAAGGCGAGGCAACTCGGCATCCTGGCGGGCACCGTGGCGGCGCAGGGTCCCGGCATCACCATGACGATCGAGGACACGAAGGGGGCGGTCCGGGCGGACATGCTGCTCGACGCGATCCAGGAGTTGCGCGCGGCCGGCGCGGAGGCGATCCAGGTCAACGGGGTCCGCGTGGTCGCCGGCACGTACTTCGCCGATTCCGGCGCGAGCGTCGGCGTCGACGGGAACAAGATCAACGCGCCGTATCGTTTCCAGGTCATCGGCAAGCCGCAGGACCTGGAGCCGGCGCTGAACATCCCGGGAGGCGTGGTGCAGACTCTGGAGAAGGAGCAGGCCACGGTCACCGTCGAACGGTCGGACAAGATCATCGTGGACGCCTTGCGGCAGGCGAAGCGGCCTGACTACGCTCGGTCGTCCTCCCGGTGAACCGGCGGTGCATGGGGCCGGACGGGCAGGGGCATGAGCTTGCGGGGGGTCGGCGCACCGAAGAGGTGGTGCGTGGTGGAAACTGTTTGGCGGATACGGACGTTGTGAGAATGTCCGGCTCGGCCGGTGTAGGCAATCAGGGTTCGTCCTGCCCCACGGGCGGGTCTGTTTCGGTCAAGGGGAATCGCCCGTGAAGTTGTTTGCGAAGTTGTTCGGCAAGAGCGCGCGAGAGGGCAACGCCAACGCGACCGCTCGTCATCGCGCGCAGCCTGACGCGGAGGGCCAGCGCCCGCTGTTCCGGGACCAGGTCGCTGGTCCGGGCGGTGACATTTCGGGAGGTCAGGGCGCGGCGTCTGTTGACCCTGCCCAGTCCGGCGGCATAGGTTTCGGGCAACCGTCAACCTCAGGTACGGGTGGAGGGTTTGCCTCCGGTCCGTACGCGTCCAACGCCCCGGCGGGGCAGCCGCGGCAGGAGGATCCGTCGATGTCGGTCCTGGTGTGTACGAGGTGCGGTAACCGCAATGCGGAGAACGCCCGGTTCTGTTCCAACTGCGGGGCGCCGCTGCGCCCCGGGGTGGCACCGGAGCGGGCCTCCGAGACGACGTCCACCATCTCGATCTCCGGGCTGGAGGCCTACGACTCCGAGGCGACCGGCCAGACGCCGCTGCCGATGCTCTCTCCGGAGGCACAGGCCGCGGTGGACGCGCTGCCGCTGGGCTCGGCGCTGCTGGTCGTGCGCCGGGGGCCGAACTCGGGCAGCCGCTTCCTGCTGGACAGCGACCTGACGACGGCCGGCCGCCATCCGCAGAGCGACATCTTCCTGGACGACGTGACGGTCTCCCGGCGGCACGTGGAGTTCCGGCGCTCTCCTGACGGCTCCTTCACGGTGGCCGACGTGGGCAGCCTGAACGGCACGTACGTCAACCGCGAGCGCATCGACCAGGTCGCTCTGTCGAACGGTGACGAGGTGCAGATCGGCAAGTACCGGCTGGTGTTCTACGCGAGCCGGCAGGGCATCTGACCCGCCCCCGGACGGACGTCCGGGGGGACCACCCCCAGGGAAGGTCCATGCTTCAAACACCGAGCGGCGGTGCCGGAAGCGGTACCGCCGCCAGGGACAGTGGGCTGATGAGCATCGGCACGGTGCTGAACGTGCTGCGCGACGAGTTCCCCGAAGTCACCATCTCCAAGATCCGCTTCCTGGAGTCGGAGGGCCTGGTCGAGCCGCGGCGGACCCCGTCGGGGTACCGCAAGTTCAGCGCCGGGGACGTCGAGCGCCTCGCTCATGTCCTGCGGATGCAGCGGGACCACTATCTGCCGCTCAAGGTGATCCGGGAGCATCTGGACGCCATGGCGCGGGGCGAGGCCGTGGCGCTGCCCGTGGTGGGCCGCCAGCGCACCGGAGAGGACGGGCCGGCGCCCGTGGAGGGTCCCACGGTGGCCAGGATCGGCAAGGCCGAACTGCTGGCCGCGGCGGACATCACCGAGGACGATCTGAAGGAGTGGGAGTCCTACGGGCTCATCGCTCCCCTGGAGGACGGGGCGTACGACGCCGAGACCGTCACGGTGGCCTCGCTCGTGGCCGAACTGGGCCGGTTCGGGATCGAGCCGCGCCACCTCAGGGTGATGAAGGCCGCCGCCGACCGCGAGGCGGGTCTGGTCGACCAGGTGGTGGCCCCGCTCAGGCGCCACCGCAATCCGCAGACCAGGGTGCACGCCGAGGCCCGTACGCGCGAGCTGGCGGCCCTGACGACGAAACTGCACGCGGCCCTGGTGAAAACCGCTCTCGGGGTGCGGAATCCCTGAACCCCGGGGCCTCCGGGCGGCCGGATCGGGCACCTGTTCCCGGCCCGACTACCCAAACGTCCCGGGCACGGCCTAGGGTTGCTGTGTGAACGAGCTCGATGTCGTAGGTGTCCGGGTCGAAATGCCCTCCAACCAACCGATCGTGCTCCTGCGCGAAGTGGGAGGCGACCGTTACCTCCCTATCTGGATCGGGCCGGGGGAGGCGACGGCGATCGCCTTCGCCCAGCAGGGCATGGCCCCCGCGCGGCCGCTGACCCACGACCTGTTCAAGGACGTGCTGGAGGCCGTCGGCCAGGAGCTGACCGAAGTGCGCATCACCGACCTGCGGGAAGGCGTCTTCTACGCGGAGCTGGTGTTCGCCAGCGGGGTCGAGGTCAGCGCCCGCCCCTCCGATGCCATAGCGCTCGCCCTGCGCACCGGCACGCCGATCTACGGCAGTGACACGGTGCTGGACGACGCGGGCATCGCGATCCCGGACGAGCAGGAGGACGAGGTGGAGAAGTTCCGCGAGTTCCTCGACCAGATCTCGCCCGAGGACTTCGGCACCAGCAGCCAGTGAGACACCAGGAGCCGGTGAGACACCAGCAGGCGCTGAGCCGCCGCGCCGCAGTCGGCCAGGCGCGCGGCCGGCCTCCGGACCGGAGCTTCTCCCGGTATGGGCGGCGGCTTCGCGGGGCCGGCGCCCCGGCAATTGCCTCCGGCCGGTGAGAGCGTCCTACGGCCCGCCGCGAGGGCATTCGGCTAGCCTTTCCCCGCGGTGGGGCACGGGAAACCACTCCTAGGGTGATTATCACTCGGCGTGCCGAGTGTGGCGATCGTTGACGCACCCCTGGTGACTGCCTACCGTCGAGAAGGCAGGTCAAGGACGGAGGTCGGCGTGAGAACCAGCGGCGACGGTACGGCTGGGGGTGCCCCCGGACGCGGTTTCGGGGAGAGCGGTCCGTACCCGCCCCCGAACGCGCGGCTGCGCCCCGGCGCGGGACATGCCCATCCCGGCGGCGCGGTGGAGCACGCTCCGCAGCTTCCGACGGCGGTGCCGAACGGCGGAGGGGTTGCGTCCATGACGTCCGAGCAGATCGGCTACCGCGGGCCCACGGCCTGCGCTGCCGCCGGTATCACCTATCGGCAGCTCGACTACTGGGCCCGCACCGGCCTGGTCGAGCCCAGTGTGCGACCGGCCTACGGGTCGGGCACCCAGCGGCTGTACAGCTTCCGGGACGTCGTCGTCCTGAAGATCGTGAAGCGGTTCCTGGACACCGGGGTGTCGCTGCAGAACATCCGCACGGCCGTGCAGCACCTGCGGGAACGCGGTTTCCGCGACCTGGAGCGGATGACCCTGATGAGCGACGGGGCCACCGTGTACGAGTGCTCCTCGCCGGACGAGGTCCACGCCCTGCTCCAGGGCGGCCAGGGCATCTTCGGGATCGCCGTCGGCGTGGTGTGGCGGGACGTGGAGAGCGCCCTCTCCCAACTGCACGGCGAGCGCATCGACACAGGCGAGACCCTCGTCGGGCACAACCCCGCGGACGAGCTGGCGCGACGCCGCAACCGGGCGGTCTGACCGCCGGACCGGCCGGGGCGCCCCGGCACCGCGGCCGTTGTCAGTGCCGTGGTGCAGCATCGGAGATGTGAGAAACGCGCCCACGATCCTGCATCTCGACATGGATGCCTTCTTCGCCTCGGTGGAGCAGGCGTCCAAGCCGAGCCTGCGCGGGAAGGCGGTCGTCGTGGGCGGGCTCGGACCGCGCGGTGTGGTGGCCACCGCGTCGTACGAGGCACGGGTGTTCGGGGTGCACTCGGCGATGCCCATGGCGCAGGCCCGCCGGCTGGCGCCCAACGCCGCCTATCTGGTGCCGCGCTTCACGCTGTACCGGGCGATCAGCGAGCAGGTGATGGCGCTGCTGCGGGAGCTGTCGCCGCTGGTGGAGCCGCTGAGCCTGGACGAGGCGTTCGTGGACCTGGAGGCCGGGGGGACGGCCTGGGACGAGGAGTCGGCGCGGCGGGCCGGCGAGAAGCTGCGGAGGGACATCCGGACGGTCACCGGCCTCACCGGATCGGTCGGGCTCGCCGCCTCCAAGATGCTCGCGAAGATCGCCTCGGAGCAGGCCAAGCCGGACGGACTGGTGCTGATCGAGCCGGGCGGCGAGCGGGCGCTGCTGGGACCGCTGCCGGTGCGCACGCTGCCGGGCGTCGGGCCGGCCACCGGCGACCATCTGCGCCGGGCCGGGATCACCACGGTGCAGGAGCTGGCCGAGGCGGGGGAGGACGAACTGGTCCGGCTGCTCGGCAAGGCGCACGGGCAGGCGCTGTACGCGATGGCCCTGGCCCGGGACGAGCGGCCGGTGGTGGCCGAGCGGGAGGCCAAGTCGGTGTCCGTGGAGGACACGTACGACGTGGACATCCACGACCGGGCGCGGGTCGCTCTGGAGGTGCGGCGGCTGGCCGACCGGTGTGTGCGGCGGCTGCGCGGGGCCGGGCTGTCCGGGCGGACCATCGTGCTCAAGGTGCGGCGGTACGACTTCTCCACCCTGACCCGCTCCGAGACGCTCCGGGGGCCCACGGACGACCCGGCGGTCATCCGCGAGGCGGCGGCCCGGCTGCTGGACTCCGTGGACACCACGGGCGGGGTGCGGCTGCTCGGGGTGGGGGTGTCCGGGCTCGCCGACTACACGCAGGAGGACCTGTTCGCGCAGGCGATGCCGGTGCCCCTGGAGGAGGAGCCGGAGGCGGGCGCCGCCGAGTCCGCCGTGGAGCGGCCGGAGCCCGTCGAACGGCAGTGGCGTGCCGGGCAGGACGTACGGCACGCCGAGTACGGGCACGGGTGGGTGCAGGGCAGCGGGCTGGGGCGGGTCACCGTGCGGTTCGAGACGCCGCTGTCGGCTCCGGGGCGGGTGCGGACGCTCCCCGTCGCCGACCCCGACCTGGTGGCGGCCGATCCGTTGCCGCTGGTCGCGGATTCCCCCCGCCCGCCCGGCGCCGGGGCGGACGTGTCGGGTCAGACCTCCTCCGAGCCCGCCAGCTTGCCGAAGTCGTGGTCGGGGACCGCGGGGGGTGGGGCCGTATCGAGTCCGTAGTGGTGGTAGAGCTGGAGTTCCTGCTCCGGGGAGAGGTGACGGCCCACGCCGAAGTCGGGGGCGTCCTTGACCAGGGCGCGGTCGAAGGGGACGCGCAGCGTGCCGTCGACGAGTTCGCTCGGTTCCAGCGGGACGAAGGCGTCCCGGGAGAAGAGGCCGGTGCGTATGGCCGCCCACTCGGGCACGCCGGTGGCGTCGTCCAGGTACACCTCGTCGATGGTGCCGATCTTGGTGCCATTGCGGTCGAACACCTTGCGGCCGATCAGGCTGCGCGGATCGATGTCGGTCTGCACGGTCCCGCTCCCTCCACGTGGTCGCGACTCATCCGTCAGCACTACCAAAGAGCACATTCAGGCAGGCGGCCACTCGAAGACCACGGCGTTGACCTCGCTGATAGGCTGACGGCGGCTGCTGACCCCGCGCGGGAGAGTCCTCCGACCACCTCGGAGGCGCCGAAGGAGCAACTCCTCCCCGGAATCTCTCAGGCTCACGTACCGCACGGACGAGGTCACTCTGGAAAGCAGGACGGGCGTCCGACGGCTCCCGTCCTCACCGACGGTGAAAGCCGGTGCCCGCGGGCGTCCGGTGAAGCTCTCAGGTGCAGATGACAGAGGGGGAGGCCGTCGGGGTGCCCGTGCCGGGGCGCCCCTCGCAGGTCGCGTCAGACCAGGAGGCCTCCGCAATGACCGCCCACCGCATTCCGCTCGCCGAGCTCGAAGCGGGCATCCCGTTCGAGCAGCGCCACATCGGGCCCGACCAGGAGGCGCGGGCCAAGATGCTCGCCCAGGTCGGGTACGGCTCGCTCGACGAGCTGACCGCCGCCGCGGTCCCGGATGTGATCAAGAACGCCGACGCCCTGGACCTGCCCGGTGCCCGCACCGAGGCCGAGGTGCTCGCCGAGCTGCGCTCGCTCGCCGACCGCAACCAGGTCCTGGGCTCGATGATCGGCCTGGGCTACCACGGCACCTTCACCCCGCCCGTCATCCTGCGCAACGTCATGGAGAACCCGGCCTGGTACACGGCCTACACGCCGTACCAGCCGGAGATCTCCCAGGGCCGCCTGGAGGCCCTGCTGAACTTCCAGACGATGGTCGCCGAGCTGACCGGCCTGCCCACCTCCGGTGCCTCCCTGCTGGACGAGGGCACGGCCGCCGCCGAGGCGGTCGCCCTGTCCCGGCGCATGGGCAGGAACAAGAAGGGCCTGTTCCTGATCGACGCGGACGCGCTGCCGCAGACCATCGCCGTGATCCGGACGCGCGCCGAGCCGACCGGCGTGGAGGTCGTCGTCGCCGACCTCTCCGCCGGCATCCCGGCCGAGGTCGCCGGGCGCGAGATCAACGGCGTGCTGATCCAGTACCCGGGCGCCTCCGGAGCCGTACGGGACATCAAGCCCGTCATCGACCAGGCGCACGAGCTGGGCGCCCTGGTGACGGTGGCCGCGGACCTGCTCGCCCTGACCCTGCTGACCTCGCCGGGCGAGCTGGGTGCGGACATCGCCGTCGGCACCACCCAGCGCTTCGGCGTGCCGATGGGCTTCGGCGGACCGCACGCCGGCTACATGGCCGTACACGAGAAGTTCGCGCGCAGCCTGCCCGGCCGCCTGGTCGGCGTCTCCGTCGACGCCGACGGGCACCGGGCCTACCGGCTCGCGCTGCAGACCCGTGAGCAGCACATCCGCCGGGAGAAGGCCACCAGCAACATCTGCACCGCGCAGGTGCTGCTCGCCGTCATGGCCGGTATGTACGCCGTCTACCACGGCCCCGACGGCCTGAGGACGATCGCCCGCCGCACGCACCGCTACGCCACCCTCCTCGCCGCGGGCCTGACGGCCGCCGGTGTGGAGATCGTCCACGGCGCGTACTTCGACACCGTCACCGCGCGGGTGCCCGGCAAGGCCGCCGAGGTCGTCGCCGCCGCCCGGGACAACGGCGTCAACCTGCGGCTCGTCGACGCCGACCACGTCTCCATGGCCTGCGACGAGACGACCGGCCGGGCCCAGCTGGACGCCGTCTGGGCCGCCTTCGGCGCCGACGCCGACATCGAGGCGCTGGACGCGACCGCCGAGGACACCCTGCCCGAGGCGCTGCTGCGCACCGACGACTACCTCACCCACCCGGTCTTCCACCAGCACCGCTCCGAGACCGCGATGCTGCGCTACCTGCGCAGGCTGGCCGACCGGGACTACGCGCTCGACCGCGGCATGATCCCGCTGGGCTCCTGCACCATGAAGCTCAACGCGACCACGGAGATGGAACCGGTCACCTGGCCCGAGTTCGGCCAGCTGCACCCGTTCGCGCCGGCCGAGCAGGCGCAGGGCTACCTCACGCTCATCCGCGAGCTGGAGGAGCGTCTCGCCGAGGTCACCGGCTACGACAAGGTCTCCCTCCAGCCGAACGCCGGTTCGCAGGGCGAGCTGGCCGGCCTGCTCGCCGTACGCGGCTACCACCGCGCCAACGGTGACGAGCAGCGCACCGTCTGTCTGATCCCGTCCTCCGCGCACGGCACCAACGCGGCCAGCGCGGTGATGGCCGGCATGAAGGTCGTCGTCGTCAAGACCGCCGGGGACGGCGAGATCGATGTCGAGGACCTGCGGGCCAAGATCGAGCAGTACCGCGACGAGCTGGCGGTGCTGATGATCACCTACCCGTCGACGCACGGTGTGTTCGAGGAGCACGTCGCCGACATCTGCGCCCGGGTGCACGAGGCCGGCGGCCAGGTGTACGTCGACGGCGCCAACCTCAACGCGCTGGTCGGCCTCGCCAAGCCGGGCCACTTCGGCGGCGACGTCTCCCACCTGAACCTGCACAAGACGTTCTGCATCCCGCACGGCGGCGGCGGTCCGGGCGTCGGCCCGGTCGCGGTCCGCGCGCACCTGGCGCCGTACCTGCCGAACCACCCGCTCCAGCCCGAGGCCGGCCCGGAGACGGGCGTCGGGCCGATCTCCGCCGCCCCCTGGGGCAGCGCGGGCATCCTGCCCATCTCCTGGGCGTACGTCCGCCTGATGGGCGGCGAGGGCCTGAAGCGGGCCACCCAGGTCGCCGTGCTCTCGGCGAACTACATCGCCAAGCGCCTGGAGCCGCACTACCCGGTGCTCTACACCGGCCCGGGCGGCCTGGTCGCGCACGAGTGCATCATCGACCTGCGCCCGATCACCAAGGCCACCGGTGTGACCGTGGACGACGTGGCCAAGCGTCTGATCGACTACGGCTTCCACGCGCCGACCATGTCCTTCCCGGTGGCCGGCACGCTGATGATCGAGCCGACCGAGTCGGAGGACCTCACCGAGCTGGACCGTTTCTGCGAGGCCATGATCGCCATCCGCGCGGAGATCGAGAAGGTCGGCTCCGGCGCGTGGCCCGCGGAGGACAACCCGCTGCGGGGCGCCCCGCACACCGCCGCCGCGCTCGGCGGTGAGTGGTCGCACGCCTACAGCCGCGAGGAAGCCGTCTTCCCGGCCGGTGTCTCGGCCGCCGACAAGTACTGGCCGCCGGTGCGCCGCATCGACCAGGCCTTCGGCGACCGCAACCTGGTGTGCTCCTGCCCGCCGCTGGACGCCTACGAGGACTGAGCGAGCCGTAAAGGCAGGCCCCGCCCGGATGTCCGGGCGGGGCCTTTCCTTTTGGGCCGGGCGGCGGCCCCGGGCTGCGGCCGGAGGGGGTCGGTCCGCTTAGGCGGTGTGCCGGGCGACGGTCCCGGGCTGCCGCCGCATTGCGCCGGTCCGCTCATCCCGTGTGCCGGGCGGCGGCCCGAGGGCGCCGGTGCGCTCAGGCCGGGTACGCGTGGGTCTGTGCCGCCTTGACCGTCGCCCAGACCGGTGCGCCCGGACGAAGGTCCAGCTCGGCGGCGGCGACCGTCGTCAGGTCCGCCGCGAGCGGCAGCTCACCCGTGAGGTCGGCGCGGATCTGGTCGCCGTGCGTCTCCAGGCCCGCGACCTCGCACCGCCACAGGTTGCGGGCGCTGGCGCCCGAGGGCCGGTCCCGGAACAGGGTCACCGCGGACGGCGGGAACGCCACGAAGACCGGCCCGGACAGCTCCTCCGTGGTCGTGATCGACGGTCCCGCGCCGAGCCGTACGGTGTGCCCGGCGGCCTGTCCCCGGTAGAGGTTGAGGCCGACGAGCCGGGCGATGTAGTCCGTGCGCGGGTGCCGGGCGATGTCGGCGGGCGTGCCCGTCTGCACGACCCGGCCGTCCTCCACGACGACCAGCCGGTCCGCGAGGACCATGGCGTCCAGCGGGTCGTGGGTGACCAGGACCGACACCGCCTCGAACTCGGCCAGGTGCCGGCGCAGCCCGGCGCGGACCTCCAGCCGGGTCCGGGCGTCCAGGGCCGCCAGCGGCTCGTCCAGGAGCAGCAGCCGGGGCCGGGTGGCGAGGGCGCGGGCGAGCGCCACGCGCTGGGCCTGGCCGCCGGACAGCCGGCGCGGCCTGGTGCCCGCGTGGTCGGCGAGCCCCATGCGGTCCAGCCAGGCCGCGGCCTGGGCACGGGCCTCGGCCTTGCCCACGCCCCGGCAACGCGGACCGAAGGCGACGTTGTCCAGGGCGGACAGGTGCGGGAAGAGCAGATAGTCCTGGAAGACGACACCGACCGGGCGGGCCTCGGGCGGCGTGTGCTCCAGGGGCGTGCCGTCCAGGAGCAGACGGCCGTCCGTGAGCGGGGTGAGGCCGGCGAGGGCGCGCAGGGCGGTGGTCTTGCCGGCGCCGTTGGGGCCGAGGAGGGCGAGGACCTCTCCGGGGGCCGCCGTCAGGGTCACGTCCAGGCGGAATCCGGGGCGGTCGACGACGAGGCGGGCGTCGAGACCGGTGGCCGGGGCCGGGGGCGGGTTCGGGGTGGGGCGCCGCTCCGGGTCCTCGGCCGCGGCGTCCGGCTTCGCGTCGGCGCCGTCGGTGCGGCTTCGGTGGGTCATGGGGTCGTCATCCAGCGGTCCCTGAGGGCTGCCAGCACCGCGATCGACACGGTGAGCAGCACCAGGCTGAGGGAGATGGCGGCTTCGGGGTCGTTCTGGAGGGCGAGGTAGACGGCGAGGGGCATGGTCTGGGTACGGCCGGGGAAGTTGCCGGCGAACGTGATCGTCGCGCCGAACTCGCCGAGCGCCCGGGCCCAGGCCAGCACCGCGCCGGCCGCGATGCCGGGCGCGATCAGCGGCAGCGTGACCCGCCGGAACGCGGTGAAGCGGGACGCGCCGAGGGTGGCGGCCGCCTCCTCGTAGCGCGGGTCGGCGGCGCGCAGGGTGCCCTCGACGCTGATCACCAGGAACGGCATCGCCACGAACGCCTCCGCGAGCACCACTCCCGCGGTGGTGAACGGCAGGGTGATCCCGAACCACGCGTCCAGCCACCGGCCGACCACGCCGTTGCGGCCCAGGGCGAGCAGCAGGGCCACCCCGCCGACGACCGGCGGGAGGACCAGCGGGAGGGTCACCAGGGCGCGTACGAGGCCCCGGCCGGGAAACTCCGTACGGGCCAGCAGCCAGGCCAGCGGCACACCGAGGACGATGCTGACGGCGGTCGCCGCGGTGGCGCTGACCAGCGACAGCCGGAGCGCCTGCCACACCTCCGCGCTGGTCAACTGGCCGGGCAGCCCGTGCCAGGGCGCGCGCACGAGCAGCGCGAGCAGCGGCAGCAGCAGGAACGCCAGCGCCAGCAGACCCGGCAGCAGCAGCGGCAGCGGCACTCCGCGCCGGCCCGGCGCGCCGGCGCGACGGCGCCCCGGCCGGCCCGTGCGGGGGCCGGCCGCGGCGCCGGGCTGGTCGAGCGAGGTCACGGCTTGAGGAACCCGGCCTCGCTCAGCACCTTCCGGCCCTCGGCGGACCGCACGAGGGCGAGGAACGCCTTGGCGGCCTCGGCGTTCGGCGCGTTCTTCAGCACGGCGATCGGGTAGTCGTTGACGGCGCCCGCCGACTCGGGGAACTCCACGCCCTCCACCTTGCCACCCGCCGCCCGCACATCCGTCTTGTAGACGAGCGCCGCGTCCGCCTCGTCCAGCTCCACCTTGTTCAGGGCGCTCTTGACGTCCTGCTCGTAGGAGACCGGGGTCAGCTTGATCCCGGCGGCGTCCAGGGCCTTCTGCGCGGCGGCCCCGCAGGGCACGGTCCGGTCGCACAGGACCACCTTCAGACCGGACTTGGTGAGGTCCTTCAAGGAGGACACCCCGGCCGGGTTGCCGGGCAGGGTGGCGATCTCCAGTTGATTGCGCGCGAAGGTGGCCGGGGTGCCGGCCGCGTCGCCCCGGTCCGTCACGGTCTTCATCGTCTTGGGGCTGGCCGCGGCGAAGACGTCCGCGGGCGCTCCGCCGGTGATGCTCGCGGCGAGGGTGTCGCTGCCGCCGAAGCTGAAGGCGACCTTGGTGCCGGGGTGCCGGTTCTCGAACTCCCGGCCCAGGGCGGTGAAGCTCTCCTTCAGGGAGGCGGCCGCGAACACGGTGACCGTGCCGGACAGCTTCGGGGAGGCCGGGGTGCCGGAGTCCTGCGCGCGCGACTCCTTCGGCTCCGAGGGCGAGGCGCAGGCGCCGAGGGCCAGCAGCGCGGCGGCTCCCGCACCGGCCAACTGCAGGGTCCGCCGGGTCCGGCGGACGGGACGGATCATCACGGGGCTGCTCCTCGGCTTGGGGACAACGGTCGCGCCCTGGCACGGCCGGGCATCGGCCGTCCGGCGATGATACTGCCGCATCTGCCAGGCGGAAGTCTGCTGTCGCTTCGCATGAGCTGCCGGGTGGTGGCATGTGGCTCGCATGTGCGTTTCTACAGTGGCGGCCTTGGCCGAGGAGAGTGCCCGTGTGCCGGTGAGCCGGCCGGGTCAGACGCGGTCGATGTGCACGTTGGTGGACTTCACGCGCGCGGTGGCCTCCATGCCGACCTCCAGGCCCAGTTCCTCCACGGCTTCCCTGGTCAGCAGCGAGACGAGCCGGTGCGGGCCCGCCTGGATCTCCACCTGGGCGGCGACATCGCCCAGCTTGATCGCGGTGACGATGCCGGGGAAGGCGTTGCGGACGGAGGTGTACGGGGTCTCCTCCTCGGCACTGCCTCCCTTGGCCAGTTCGACCGAGAACGCGGCGAGGTCCCCGCCGTCGATGAGCCGCCGCCCGGCCTCGTCGCGATGGGTGGCCACCCGGCCGGCGTCGGCCCAGCGGCGGGCGGTGTCCGGGCTGACGCCGAGCAGCCGTGCCGCCTGGCCGATCGTGTAGGACTGCATGCCCGTCACGATAGGGCCCCGGTGGCCGAAACCGGGGACGGGGGCTGGCCGTTCGGTATAACGCGATATAGCGTTTGTCCGGGACGGGCCCGGGGAAGAACCAGGACGGGCCGGGAATGAACCGATACGGGGGGTGAGAGCGATGTCGGCGGAGCTGGTGGGGACGGCTGAGCCGGACGGTCTGCGGGCGGCGCACGTGGACCGGGACCGGGTGGTGGAGGCGCTGTCGGCGGCCGCGGCGGAGGGCCGGCTCACGGCCGGGGAGCTGGACGAACGTGTGGAGGCGGCACTGACCGCGCGCACCTTCGGAGAGCTGGCCGCGCTGACGGCCGACCTGCCGGAGCGGACGGCCCCGGAAGCGCCCCGGGATGTCGTCCGGATCGAACAGCACGGGGCGTCGGCACCCGGAGCGGCGAGTGGGCCGTGCCGCGCCGCATGGAGATCGAGTCGGCCTGGGGCGACGTCACGCTGGATTTCAGCGAGGCGCTGATTACGTACGACACGCTCCGCATCGACCTGGACATGCAGGCCGGTGCCCTGCGGCTGATCACCCGGCCCGGCGTGGTGGTGGACACCGACTCCCTGGTGATCGGCTTCGGCGGCACCAGGATCCGGCCGGCCGCGGACCCGGAGACGCCGGCCGTGCTCCGGGTGGAGATACGGGGCCGGCTCAGCTACGGGCAGCTGGAGGCACGGCCCCGGAGACGGTGGTTCCGCAAAGGGTGGTTCGGTAGGCGCTGGTTGGGGAGAGGGTGACATCCCCGGTGGTGCCGGTGCTGGTGCCGGTGCGGGCGGGTGCCGGAGCCGGTGACGGTGACGGTGACGGCTTCGCGCGGGGCAGCCGGTGCCCGCCCGTCGGGGCTCAGCCCGTGTGCACCCGCGGGCGCCGGGCGCGGTCCGGTTCCGCCTCGCGCAGCACCTCCCGGGTGACCGGGGCCACCTCGCCCTGGCCGAAGAGGAAGAAGCGGAGGAAGTTGGTGAACGGATTGCCCTCGGTCCACTCGAAGTAGATGTGCGGGGTGCGGCCCGTGACGTCACGGATGTGCAGCAGCAGCGCGGCCAGGGCGTTCGGGACGGAGGCGGACTCCAGCGTCAGGACCCGGTAGCGGCCGTGCAGCACCTCGCCGCGCACGGTCAGCCCCGCCTCGAACTCGGACGGGTCGGTCACCGTGACCTCGGCGAAGACGAAGTCCTCCTGTTCCGGCAGGTCGTTGTCGGCGCGGATCTGCTCGATCTTGTCGCGGTACTCGGCCTTGTCCCGGTGTCCCGGCTCGTTGGCGATGAACCGCATCTTCCGGCTGGCCATGTCCCGGATGAAGCGCTCGGCCATCGGATCGAGCGTCACGCTCGTCACGCGCAGCTCGAAGGCGCGGGCCAGCCGGGACAGCAGCGAGACCAGGATGATGCCGGCGATGAAACAGGCACCGATCTTCACGCCGTCCGGGCGCTCGATCACGTTCACCACGGTCGTGTAGAGGAACACCGCCGAGATCGCGCCGAACGCGAGGGTCCACCCGTGCTGGGCCGCCTTGCGCGCCGCGATGGTCACCGCGATCGCGGCCGAGCTGATCAGCACCAGCACACCGGTGGCGTAGGCGCCGCCCTGCTTGTTGACGTCGGCGTCGAAGATCCAGGTGACCAGGAAGGCGATCAGGGTGAAGACGATGACCATGGGGCGCACCGCACGGGCCCAGTGCGGGGCCATCCCGTAGCGGGGCAGATAGCGCGGCATCAGGTTGAGCAGGCCGGCCATGGCGGAGGCGCCCGCGAACCACAGGATGGCGATGGTCGAGACGTCGTAGACCGTGCCGAAGGCACTGCCGAGATACTCGTGCGCGAGGTAGGCGAGCGCGCGGCCGTTGGCCTGGCCGCCCGTCTTGAACTCCTGCTCCGGGATCAGCAGCGTCGTGATGAAGCTGGTGGCGATGAGGAAGCAGCTCATGATCAGCGCGGCGGTGGTCAGCAGCTTCTTGGTGTCCCTGATCCGGCCGGCGGGCCGCTGCTCGGTGTCGCCCTGGTCGCCCCGGACGTGCGGCATGACGGCGACGCCGGTCTCGAAACCGGACAGGCCGAGGGCGAGTTTCGGGAAGACGAGGAGCGCGACCCCGACCATCACGAAGACGTTGCCGTGCTCGGTGGTCAGGGCGCCGCTCCAGTCGGTGATCACATGTCCCGCGGTGACGACATGCCATAGGCCGGCGGCCACGACGACGACGTTGAGCGCGAGATAGACGCCGACCAGGGCCACCGCGACACCGACCGCCTCCAGGAAGCCCTTGAGGAACACCGCGCCGAGCAGCGCCACCAGGAACAGGGTGATCACCATCTGGTGGCCTTGCAGGGCGCCGGTGAGGTGCGGGTTCTCCACCAGGTGGGTGGAGGCGTCGGCCGCGGAGAGCGTGATGGTGATCAGGAAGTCGGTCGCCGCGAAGCCCAGCAGGGTGAGCACGAACAGCTTGCCCTGCCAGAACGACAGCAGCCGCTCCAGCATCGCGATGGAGCCTTCGCCGTGCGGGCTCTCCTCGGCGACCCGGCGGTAGACCGGCAGGGCGCAGGCCAGGGTGACGACGACGAGCACGATGGTCGCCACCGGTGACAGCAGACCGGCCGCCAGGGCGGCGATGCCGGGCTGGTAGCCGAGGGTGGAGAAGTAGTCGACACCGGTCAGACACATCACCCGCCACCAGCGCTGGCCCTGGTGCGGAGGCTCCGGCTCGGCGTGCGGTCCGGTGTGGCCACCGGCCTTGCCCATGTCGGACAGCCCCTCCAGCATCCAGGCGCGCAGGCGGCCGGTACTGGGAGGGCGCTCGGTCGTGGCCATCGGGCGTGCTCCTGACGTGCGGCAAGCTCTTTTCGGCCATCCCGCGGACGGCGGCACCAGCGTAAGCGGAGAGTGACGTTCGGGCCCCTGCATCGGTGGCCCGGCGGCGTCAATCTTGCGTTAAGAATGGCCCGGGAGCGGCGGGTCCGCACGAAGAAGGCGAGGCGGGAGGCCGTTGCGGGGCACCGGCACCGTACCCGGGCGGCCCGGCGGGGGAGCGGCTCCGGTGTCGGCCGGGTGCCGCCGGTCGACCACCGAGCGTCATGGGGTGCGGCGGGAGGGGCCGGTCACGCCGGGTGTGGTGGGCTGGGTGTGGCAGGCCGGGTCTGGCGGGCTGGGTCTGTCACGCGGGACCGGCAGGCCAGCGTGCCGACTACTCCCAAGCCCGGCCTGCCGGCTGCTCCTGGCTCGACGTGCCGTTTAGTGCATGCACTGCGTGCCGGCTACTCCATGCCCGACGCGCGGAACACGCCCAGGGCCGTCTCGCTGTCCAGGCGGCGGGCCAGGTCGTGCAGGGCGGTCGTACCGGACACCAGCAGGCCGGCCGCCTCGGCGCGGCGGGCGCCCTCGTCGAGCCGGTACCACAGGTGCGGGTTGCGGACCAGGACCTCGGGGTCGATCTCCACCCGGCGGTCCAGGGCGTCGCGCAGCAGCAGGCGTTGGCTGACGCCGTCCACCGGGCGTACCGCGGTCAGCAGATCGGTGCGGACCCGGCGGGTGCACAGCAGCCGGCGGGTGGCCAGCCAGCCCGGACCGGCCGACACGCGCGCCGGGTACAGCACCAGGAACAGCAGCAGGGCCAGCAGGAGCCACAGGGCGCCGCGCCACCAGTTCAGCGAGCCGGCCGTCCCGTCGATGCCCAGCAGCAGTGCCAGCAGCGCGCCGGCGCAGCGGACCGCGCCGCGTACCTCGCCGGCCCAGTCGCGGTCGTACGCCACGGCCCCGGTGCCGGACGGGTGCGAACCGGTCGTCTGGGGGCGGGTGTCGTCGCGGTGCTCCATGAGGGAAACGGTAGTCCGCCGGCGGTCCGGCGCCCGCCGTCCTGACGCCACCCTGACGCCAAGGGAGCCGTTCTTGACGCGACGGCAGCGGGGGCCGGGGAGCCGGCCGGCCGGGGTGCGCGGACCGGGTCAATGGCCCTTGCGCGCAGTAAGATTCGGCGCTCGTACCGAAATTTTTGACCGCCTCCGGGAGGCGAGCATGCGGACCTACGACAACCCGGTCATCCCCGGCTTCCACCCCGATCCCAGCGTGTGCCGGGTCGGGGACGACTACTACCTGGTGTGCTCCAGCTTCGAGTACTTCCCGGGCGTCCCGCTGTTCCACAGCCGGGACCTGGTGCACTGGCGGCAGATCGGCAACGTGCTCGACCGGCCCGGCCAGTTGGCCCTGTCCGACGAGGTACCGGCGTCGGGCGGCGTCTACGCGCCGACGATCCGGCACCACGACGGGCGCTTCTACGTCATCACCACCGGCGCGGGCGCGGGCGGCACCTTCCTCGTCACCGCCGACCGCCCCGAGGGCCCCTGGTCGGACCCGGTGTGGATCGACCTGCCCGGCATCGACCCGGACCTGGCGTGGGACGAGGACGGCGCCTGCTGGTGCGCGATGGCCGGGGTCACCGTGGCCCGGATCGACCCGGACACCGGCCGGGTGCTGGAGGGCCCGCTGCCGATGTGGTCGGGCACCGGACTGCGGGACCCGGAGGCCCCGCACCTGTACCGGATCGGCGACTGGTGGTACCTGCTGCTCGCCGAGGGCGGCACCGCCCTGGGGCACGGTGTCGCGGCCGCCCGCGCGCGTTCGCCGCGCGGCCCGTGGGAACCGGCCCCCGGCAATCCGCTGCTCACCCACCGCGGCACGGGCCTGCCCATCCAGTGCACCGGCCACGGCGACTTGGTCGAGGCGGCCGACGGCACCTGGTGGATGGTGCTGCTCGGCACCCGGCCCCGCGGCTGGTTCCCCGAGTTCCACGTCCTGGGCCGGGAGACCTTCCTGGCGCCGGTGGAGTGGGCCGACGGCTGGCCCCGGCTGGGTCCGGTGCGCGAGCGGCATCCGGCCCCCGCCGCCTGGGCCCCCGTCGAACAGCCGCCGGTGCGCGACGACTTCACCGCCGCGGTGCTCGCGCCGCACTGGATATCGCCGCGGCGGAGGCCCGAGGGCTCCTGGTCGCTGACCGAACGGCCCGGCCGGCTCACCCTGACCGCCACCGGCGACAGCCTCGACCGGCCCGGGCACACCTTCGTCGGCCGCCGCCAGCAGCACCACGACTGCCGGGCCGCGACGCTGCTGGAACCGGGGGCGGCGCGGGCCGGACTGTCGGTCCGCCTGGACGAGGCCCACCACTACGACCTGGAGGTGAGCGCGGGCACGGCGGCCGTGATCGCGCGGATCGGTCCGCTGCGGCAGCGCGTCGCCGAGCACCCGCTGCCGGCCGGTCCCGTGACCCTGGCCGTCGAGATCCGCGCGACCCGGCAGCCGGGACCGCCGCACGGCCCGGACCTCCTGGCCTTCTCCGTCGAGACCGCCGGGGGAACCGTCCCGCTCGCCGAGCTCGACGGCCGTTATCTCTCCACCGAGGTGGCCGCCGGCTTCACCGGCCGGGTCATCGGGATGTACGTCACCGAGGGCAGCGCGGCCTTCGACTGGTTCGCGTACGCGCCGGTCACGCCCGCGCCCTGACCTCCGCGCCCAGGCAGGCGCTCGAAACTTTCGACGGCGCGGCGGGCCGTGCATCGGGGCCGGTACGCACGGCGTGTGCGTGGCCGGCCCCTGGTGTGTGTCGTGCCCCGCTCAGGCGGCGGTCATCACCTGTTCCGCACCCAGCGGGCGGTGCGGGGCGATGATGCTGCCGTCGGGCAGCAGCTCACCGGTGTCCTCGAAGAGCAGGACGCCGTTGCACAGCAGGCTCCACCCCTGCTCCGGGTGGTGCGCCACGAGGCGGGCGGACTCCCGGTCGGCGGATTCGGCTGGCGGGCACGGTGGCTGGTGCTGGCACATGGGCGGGATCTTTCCCTCTGTCGTGAACATGTCCGTCCCCCGTGAATGAAGAGTCGGTCTGCGCCCAGTGTTCTCCCCTGCGTGTCATTCCGCAGGGATTTCGCAGCACCGCTTCTCACAGATTCAAGACGCGTCACCCGCGCGGGCGGTTCAGCCCAACTGGGCGGTCCCTTCGGGTGGTTCGCACTGGCCGGATGTGACTAGTCCGGCGGAGAGGGACCCGGCGGGAGCCCGGAACATCACCGTACCCCGCTTCCCGGGCGGGAAGCGGGGTACGCGGGCGACGGTCAGGCAGGCGAGCCGAGCGCCGGTGAGCCCAGCAGTGGGAGAGGAGTCGCCCGATGGGTCAGTACCGGAAGCAGCTCGGCGACCCGGAACGGACGGTGCGCCGGGATGCCCGGCGGGGCCGGCGCCAGCGGGACGAGCAGGTCACCGGCGGCCGGATGGCCCTCGGTGCCGTCACCGGAGCGGTCACCGTGCAGCCACAGGGTGAGCATGTACAGGCCGGGAACGGAGAGCAGTCTCGCCTGGTACGGCTGGGGCAGCGCCTCGGCCTGCTCCAGGGCGCGCTCGGTGGAGGCGACGTACGGGCCCTCGAAGAAGTGCGAGAAGGCCCAGCCGTCCGGAGTGAGCATGGTCTCGGCCGCGGCCACCGCGCGGTCGCCGCACCGGATCAGGAACCGCCAGCCGGCCAGCCTGGTCGCGGACAGGCCTTGGGCGGTGATCCGGTCCAGCACGTGGACGGGGAGCGGGAGTTCGGGTGTCGCCGGTCCCTGCGCGGCACGCAGGGCGGGAGTACGGGCCTCATGGACCGCGGTGGGGGAACCGAGGGCCGTGAGGACGGAGCGCAGGGCGGGCGCGGGGGCCGGGGGTATGTGCAGCGGCATGTGGGTCGCCTCTCATTAGACAGGCGCGGCGGCGCGAGGAAGTGGGGCGGACGGCGCTGTCTGCTCACGGAAGGCCCGAGAGGTGGGAGCCCGGATCGGTGTGACGAGGGTGCGGCTCGGCCTGCCGCCCGTCAATCGGTACGGCGGAAACTCCGCGGCAACCAGCACCGAAGGGTGCCACCCTGTGCCTTGTGGACGGAGTTTATACGACGCGTGTTCGGCAGATGTTTCGGCTATCTGAATCCGGTTGACCGGACAAGGGTGAATTAGGCCGTCGATGTGCGGAACTCATCCCGATTTTCCGTCCGGCGCGCGCCGCTGACCTCGCCATACGCGCCGGTAACGGTCGGCCGAATGGCGTCGGCGTTTTTCATGAGGCGTTCGGGGCACTTGATGGTCAACGTGCGGCATGCCTCGTGAATGTGCCGCCGGGAACATCTGACAGAGTAGCGGGCGACAGGCCCGCGCGGGACGTTATCGATCGCTTCGGCTGGGCATCATCCCTCCTGACCCGGGAGAGCCCGGCGGCCGGATCGTCGGCCCGCCCATCCGAGGAGGGACACTTCGATGGGGGAGAAGGTCGTGGCGGGGCAGTCCGACCTGTCCGATCGCCAGCGCTACCGTGAAAAGCTCCAGAAGTGCCTCACGGGACTGGAGCGGCTGCTGCGGGAGAAGCGGTTCGACCGTCCAAAGAACCTCATGGGCGTCGAGATCGAATTGAATCTCGCGGGGCCCGACGGTATGCCGAAAATGTTGAACGGGCAGGTACTGGAGCGCATCGCGAGCCGCGATTTCCAAACAGAGCTGGCCATGTTCAACCTTGAAGTCAACATAGCTCCACACCGCTTGGGCGACCGGGTATTCGACCGGCTCGCCGAGGAACTGCGCACGTCGCTGGCCTACGCCGACCGCAAGGCGGCCGAGGTCGACGCGGGCATCGTGATGATCGGGATCCTGCCCACCCTGGGCCGGGACGACCTGGTCTCCTCCAACCTCTCGGAGGTCGACCGCTACACCCTCCTCAACAACCAGATCGTCGCCGCGCGCGGCGAGGACTTCCGGCTCGACATCGACGGCGTGGAGCACCTCGTCTGCACGTCCAAGTCGATCGTGCCCGAGGCCGCGTGCACCTCGGTGCAACTGCACCTCCAGGTCACCCCGGGGCGGTTCGCGGACGTGTGGAACGCGGCCCAGGCGGCGAGCGCCGCGCAGATCGCCGTCGGCGCCAACTCCCCGTTCCTCTTCGGGCACGAACTGTGGCGCGAGTCCCGGCCCCCGCTGTTCCTTCAGTCCACCGACACCCGGCCGCCCGAACTCCAGGCGCAGGGCGTACGGCCGCGCACCTGGTTCGGCGAGCGGTGGATCTCCTCCGCCTACGACCTGTTCGAGGAGAACCTGCGCTACTTCCCGGCGCTGCTGCCGATCTGCGACGACGAGGAGCCGCTGGAGGTCATCGAGGCCGGCGGAGTCCCCGGGCTCGCCGAACTCGTGCTGCACAACGGCACGATCTACCGCTGGAACCGGCCGGTGTACGGCATCGCGGACGGCGTGCCGCACCTGCGCGTGGAGAACCGGGTCCTGCCCGCCGGGCCGACCATCACCGACGTCATCGCCAACGCGGCCTTCTACTACGGCCTCGTGCGCGCCCTCGCCGAGGAGCCCCGGCCGGTGTGGACGCGGCTGCCGTTCGCCGCGGCCGAGGCGAACTTCGACGCGGCGTGCCGGTACGGCATCGACGCCCGCTTCGTCTGGCCCCGGCGCGGACGCTACGGCGGCACGGGTGAGATCGACGCGGTCACGCTGGTCCGCGACGAGCTGCTGCCGCTCGCCGCGGCCGGGCTGGACGCGTGGGGCGTGGAGGCCGCGGACCGGGATCTCTACCTGGGCGTGATCGAGGAGCGCTGCCGGCGCCGGGTCAACGGGGCGTCCTGGCAGACGGCCACGTTCCACCAGGCGCTGGAGCGCGGGCTGTCCCGCGACGCGGCGCTGGCGGCGACCACGCGGCGCTACGCCGAGCTGATGCACGGCGGCGAGCCGGTCCACACCTGGCCGGTGGGCCTGCCCGCACCGGCACTCACGGGCTGACGACCGGGGGGCGGCGACTGGCGAGCGGAGGACGGCGACCGGAGGGCGGCGTACGGCGGGCGCGGGTTTCGGCTTGGTTGATCCGTGAAGCACCGGGCGCCGCGCCCCCGGTCGCCGGAAGCGGGGGCGTCGGTCGCCTGATGCGGGGGCGCGTGATCGACGGGCCCCGGCGTGGCCCGGACGCGCGAGACCCCGGCCGTCTGCCGTCTGCCGGGGGGCGAGGGGCCGGGGCGGTGTGAGGGGCTGCCGGGTTCTTCTGCGATCCTTGCGGGCGAACGGTGGGCCGGGGGCCCACGAGCCGGCAGGAGGTTGACTCGGTGGCCGATTCCTCGGTGCGGACGCCTGACCCGCGGCGGATGCTGCGGGACGAGACGCTGCTCGTGCTGGCGCTCTCGCTCGGGGCGAGCGGAGTGTCCGCGCTGATCAGTTTCATCGGCTCGGTCACCAAGCCGGGCGGTCTCAAGGACCAGGCCGCCACCCTCAACGCTTCCGCCGCGCCCGGCCGCCCCTGGCTGGACCTGGCCTGGCAGCTCTTCGGCATCGCCACCGCACTGGTCCCCGTGGCGCTCGTCGCCCACCTGCTGCTGCGCGAGGGCACGGGACTGCGCGCCCTCGGCTTCGACCGCACCCGGCCCTGGTCGGACCTGGCCCGGGGCGCCGGGGTCGCGGCCGTGATCGGCAGCACCGGCATCGCCTTCTATCTGGCCGCCCGTGGCCTCGGCTTCAACCTCACCGTCGTACCCGAGGCACTGCCGGACGTGTGGTGGAAGTACCCGGTCCTGGTGCTGTCGGCGGTGCAGAACGCGGTGCTCGAAGAGGTCATCGTCGTCGGCTATCTGCTGCGCCGGCTCGGGCAACTGGGCTGGTCGCCGGGTGCCGCGCTGCTGGCCTCCGCGGTCCTGCGCGGCTCCTACCACCTCTACCAGGGCATCGGCGGCTTCCTCGGCAACCTGGCCATGGGCGTGGTGTTCGTCTGGCTGTACCGCCGCTGGGGGCGGGTCGGCCCGCTGGTCGTCGCGCACTCCCTGCTCGACATCGGGGCCTTCGTGGGTTACGCCCTCCTCGCCGGCAAGGTGGGCTGGCTGCCGACGGCCTGACCGCGCAGACCGCCGGCGGGCCGCTCAGGCGCGCAGTTCGCCCTCGATGACCGTCACCGCTCGGCCGGTGAGCAGGGTGCGCTCGCCGCGCAGGCCGGTACGGACCAGCCCGGAGCGGCGGGAGGCCTGGAGCCCGGTGAGGTCGTCGCGGCCGAGCCGGGCGGACCAGTGCGGGGCGAGCGCGGTGTGGGCGCTGCCGGTCACCGGGTCCTCGTCGATGCCGACGTTCGGGAAGAAGCAGCGGGAGACGTAGTCGTAGCCCAGGGACGCGTCCTCGGCGCGGGCCGTGGCGATGATGCCGCGCGAGGAGTAGGCGCCGAGGGACTTGGTGTCGGGGGAGAGACCGAGGACGGCCTTCTCGTCGGCCAGTTCCACCAGCAGGTCGCCGACGTTCGGGCCGGTGTCGAAGGCGGCGACCTGCTGCGCGCCGAGCGCCTCGGCGACCCCGGCCGGGATCTCGACCGGGGTGAGCGGAGCGGTCGGGAAGTCGAGGGTGACCGGACCGTCCGGGGCGGGCGTGGCGGTCAGCACGCCACTGCGGGTGGCGAACCGCACCGGTCCCTCGTGGGCGCCGGTGGTGTGCAGGACGTGGGCCGTGGCGAGGGTGGCGTGCCCGCACATGGCGACCTCGGCGACGGGGGTGAACCAGCGCAGCGCCCAGTCGGCGTCACCGCCCGCGGGCAGCCGGTGCGCGAACGCGGTCTCGGCGTGGTTCACCTCCATTGCCACGTTCTGCAGCCAGTCGTCGTCCGGGAAGACGTCGTCGAGGATCAGGACCCCGGCCGGGTTGCCGGCGAACGGTCGGTCGGTGAAGGCGTCCACGATTCGAATGCGCATGCAGCCGACGCTAGCGGCTGCCACGGCCCCCGGACCAAGTCCACTTCACGAGTCCCGGCCCGTTTTCCCGCCACGCGCCGCCCGGGACCGCCGACTGCTCCCGGCGGGCCGGCGGGGGAGCGGACGATCACCGGGCTCGGGCCGGAACGCCGGTCAGTCGAGGGTAGTCCGTGCGTCCAGGTTGCGGGTAACTACCGGGGGCTCGCCAAGACGTCGACCGAGGGGTTTACTCGCCGCATTGCTCGCACTGTTGTTCGTGTTGCTAAGTGGGGTCAGTCCCCAGTGTTTGGCGGGCGGCGGCGACCAGGGCGTCCCATGCTTCTGTGTACCGGTCCCCGGCCTCGATGACGATGAGGGTCTGGTCCTCGTCGGGGAGGTAGGCGAGCAAATGACTCTGCTCGAAGGTCAGTTCGCGGACATCTTCCAAGGTCCTCGCGGCTTCAGTACGCCAGCGCGCGAGGTCCTCGTGTGTCGTGTCGTCGGCCGGGTGAGGCGCGGACGGCGTCGTCACGGCACGGTGTGCTCGACCGGCTGGTGAATCGTGGCCCTGTGCGGCGGCAAGGCCGCGCAGGGTTGTATGTGCGCTGATCAGGTCTCTGCCCCGGATGGATTGTTCCACGTGAAATAACGTTCTGTCCTTTAGATCGGAGACCAAGGGGCGCATCTCGGCGGGTGCGCTGAGTTCGGCCTCGGCGTACGCGTAGAGGAGGGCGTGCCGCCGCTCCTCTACGTCGGCTTCAAGAGCCGGTCCGTCCACGGTGATCAGACTTCCAGTGACACGGATGTCGGCGCTCAATGCGTAGAGCCGATTCGCGCTCTCGTGGAGGGCGGCGGCTGCGCGGAGGTATTCGGCGAGGGTCGCCCAACGGCGTTCGATCACTGCTTGACGCGCCGTGGCGGCGGCGATGGTGGTAGCTGCGTCGCGTGCGGCTTGGGCTTGGTCGTGTCCGCCGCGGGCTTGGATGCGGGCGCCGAGGACCGTGCCGGCAAAGGTTCCGACGATGGTGCCGCCCACACCGATCGCACCGATCAGCGCGATGGCTATGTCGTTGTCCATGTACTCAACCTCCCATAACGATCAGCCGAATCTGACGCAGGCAGCCAAGTAGTAAACCTTCGCTGACGCAAAGCGCCTTGATCTCCTGGCAATCGATCACCGATCACTGGCACAGGTCACGAAGAGACAGGTGGCGTGGGGACGGCAGGGTGTTGTCTGGCGATCGGTTCCGATATATCGTTGACGTGTCGTGAGCGAACGCGATGCAGACGTGACTGATCAACGATGGAATGGGAGTGATCGCTATGCGGTCCCGCGGATTCGAGCGTGGACATCGGCACGAGGGCCCCGGGCGCCGGGGCATGGGCGGGTTCGAGGGCCGACGGGCCGCCTTCGGGCCGTTCGGGCCGGGCGGCCCGGGGTTCGGTCCCGGCGCACCCGGATTCGGGCCGGGCCCCTGGGGGCCGCGCGGACGGGGCGGGCGGGCGCGCCGCGGTGACGTGCGCGCCTCGATCCTGGCGCTGCTCAAGGACCGGCCCATGCACGGCTACGAGATGATCCAGGAGATCGCCGAACGCAGCGGCGGCGCCTGGAAGCCCAGTCCCGGGTCGGTCTACCCCACCCTCCAGCTCCTGGAGGACGAGGGCCTGATCGCCAGCGAGAGCGAGGGTGGCAAGAAGCTGTTCGCGCTGACCGAAAGCGGCCGCACCGCCGCCGAGGAGGGGCCGGACGCCCCCTGGGAAGAGGCCGGGCGCGGGGTCGACTGGGAGGCCCTCGGTGAGATCCGTCAGGCCGGCTCCGGTCTGATGGAGGCCTTCGCGCAGGTCTGGAAGACGGGCAGCAAGGAACAGCGGGCGAAGGCGCTGGCCGTCGTCAACGACGCCCGCAAGAAGCTCTACCTGATCCTCGCCGAGGAGGACTGAGGCTCGTACGCAAGGCGGCGCGCGCTCCGCGTCGGTATTCGGCCGGATCTCCTCCGTGAGGATGAAATCCAGGCCGGTCACGTCCACTCCGCGTGGGACGCGAAGATGGTTCCCCTCGTGGATGCCCCGTCCCGTTGGGGCTGATGAGGTAGGGGATGTGCAACCCCGTACAGTCCACCGGACCGCTCCCGGCGCAGCGGTTCCGCACCAGGACGGCGCTGCCGGGCTCGACGCCGAGCTGGCAGCGGTGGTGACCGGTGCCCGGCGCAGGGCCGTCCGGGACCGGGACCGCCAGACCGACACCGCCCATCTGCTCCACGCCCTGCTGGAACACGACCCCGGGGCCCGCGCCGCCGTAGGCGAACCGCGCCGGCTCGCCCGGCTCCTCGGCTACCTCGTGCAGCGCAGCATCGGCTACGGACTGCGCTGGCAGCGCAGCGTGGAGGACTCCGCCGCGCTCCCCGCCGTACCCGCGCCGGCCGGCGGCCCCGAGCACCCGGTGACCGAATCCCCTGGCGGCCCCGGGCATCCGGTGGCAGCCATGTGCGGCTCCAGAGAACCGGCCGCGCGCGTCTGTAGTTCGGGGGACCCAGCCGCGCACGCGCGAAGCCCCAGGGATCCGGCCGCGCACGCGCGAAGCGTGGAGGGTGCGGCCGGGTGCGCCCGGGGCCGGTCCGTCGCCGGGCCGGGCGTTCCCGTCGCCGGGCGGGACGGTGTGGCCGGCGGCGCCGAGGGTTGGTCGGCCGGCGGCGCCGAGGGTTGGTCGGCCGGCGGCGCCGAGGGTTGGTCGGCCGGTGGCGCCGGGGGGTGGTCGGCCGGCGGTACCGGGGGCTGGTCGCCCGCTGCCTCCGCCGCGCTCGCGGAGGCCCGGGCCCGCGCCCGGCGCCGGGGCGCGGCCCGCGTCACCGGCACCGACCTGCTCGCCGCGCTCGCCGCGGACCCGCACTCCCGGGCCGTGGAGGTGCTGGACCGCGCCGGCATCCCGGCCCGCGAACTGCTCGCCCGGATCGAGGCCGGCACCGGCGCGTACGCCGACGACGGCACGCCGGCCCGCCGGCGGTCGTCCAGCAACTGAGACAGGTGTCAACAGGAGTGAAGCTCCTGTCGGCGCCTGTCATCATGTGCGGGTGCGTACGTCTGTGAGCAGTCAGGGCAGTCCCGGCAAGGGCGCCGGTCTCGGTCTCGCGCTGGTCTCGGCACTGGCCTTCGGCGGGTCCGGGGTGGCGGCGAAGCCGCTGATCGAGGCGGGACTCGACCCGCTGCACGTGGTGTGGCTGCGGGCAGCCGGCGCCGCCCTGGTGATGCTGCCGGTCGCGGTGCGCCACCGCGGCCTCCCGCGCCGTCGGCCCGCGCTGCTCGCCGGATTCGGCCTGCTCGCCGTCGCCGGCGTCCAGGCCTGCTACTTCGCCGCGCTCTCCCGGATCCCGGTCGGCGTGGCCCTGCTCATCGAGTATCTGGCGCCCGCGATGGTGCTCGGCTGGGTGCGCTTCGTGCAGCGGCGGCCCGTCACGCGCGCCGCCGCGCTCGGCGTGGTCCTCGCGGCGGCCGGGCTCGCCTGTGTGGTCGAGATCTGGTCCGGGCTGAGCTTCGACGCGCTGGGCCTGCTGCTCGCCCTCGGCGCCGCCTGCTGCCAGGTCGGCTACTTCATCCTGTCCGACCAGGGCCAGGACCGGGGCGACGCGGCGCCGGACCCGCTCGGAGTCATCGCCTACGGCCTGCTCGTCGGCACCGCCGTGCTGACCGTGGTGGCCCGCCCCTGGACCATGGACTGGTCGGTGCTGGCCGGCCCGGCGGATCTGCACGGCACCGCCGTACCGGCCGGGGTCCTGCTCGCCTGGGTCGTCCTGGTCGCCACGGTGATCGCGTACGTCACCGGGGTGCTGTCCGTGCGCCGGCTGTCGCCGCAGGTCGCCGTCGTCGTCGCCTGCCTGGAGGCGGTCATCGCGACCGTGCTCGCGTGGGTGCTGCTCGGCGAGCACCTGTCCGCGCCGCAGGTTGCCGGCGGCGCGGTCGTCCTGCTCGGCGCGCTCATCGCCCAGTCCGCCACCCCGGCGGACGAGGGCACTCCGGAGCCGGTCGCCCCCGGTGGCGCGGAACGGGAGATGTCCGCGCGGGGCAGCGCCGCCTAGCGTCCGGGTCACGCCGCGGAACGCACGCGTCGTTTCGCTCCCGACCGCGTGGGTGAGCGGAGCGCGGGCCGCCGGAGCTGGGCCGGCCGTGTTGCGGACCGGGTACTTCGGCACGGTGGCCCGACCGGCCAGCCGGCCTGGCCGTGACCACCGTCGATCCCCTTGGCGCGAGCCCGACACTCATCACGCTCGGCGCCGCCGGTGTCGGGGCGCCGGCCTGCCTGGCCGTGCTCGCCTTCGGTGGCTCGGCCGCGATCGTCCGGCGGGCGGGCGTACGGCACAACGACCCTGCTCACCCGCCGGCCCAGTCCGGGCATGGGCACCGACCGGACGGCCGCGGTGGCACCGGCCGCCGCCGCGCCGGGCCGTCGTCGTTACCGCTGCGCCAGGTAGTCCGGCAGTTCGATGCCGGGGGCCAGGTCCGGGTTAGGGACCGCCGTGTCGTAGCCCTTGCGGAGCGGGACGACGCCGGCCCAGTGCGGCAGGGCCAGGTCCTCGGGCTCGTCGCTGGCCGCGCCGGCACGGGTCTTCACCGAGACCTCCTCCAGATCCAGGCGGATCACCGCGGTGGCGGCCAGTTCCTTCCTGGTCGCGGGCCGGGAGTCGGCGGCCCGGCCCGGTACGACGTGGTCGACCAGCGCGTCCAGGGCCAGCCGCCGCTCCTCCGGGTCGGTGACCTCGTACGCGACGCCGTGCACCACGACCGAGCGGTAGTTGATCGAGTGGTGGAAGGCGGAGCGGGCCAGCACCAGCCCGTCGACATGGGTGACCGTGAGGCACACCGGCAGGCCCGGGTCGGCGGCGCCGGCCATCCGCAGCGGACGCGAACCGGTCGAGCCGTGCAGGTACAGCCGCTCGCCGACCCGGCCGTACAGCGTCGGCAGCACCACCGGGGCGCCGTCCCGGACGAAACCGAGGTGGCCGACGTACCCCTCGTCCAGCAGCGCGTGCACCTGCTCCTTGTCGTACGACGCCCGGTCCGGGTAGCGCGTGGGCACGGTCCGGTCGGTCGGGGAATAGGCGGCGGCCCGGTTGTTCTCGGTCGTGCCCTGCATGACGGTCCTCCATTGCGACGAGCTTTGTACTAGTGCATAATGCTGTTTGTGCTAGGAGAGTATCGGATTACAGGACGCGGCGCAGCCGATATCGCGGCCGGTATCGAGCAGGCGGTCGGCGACGGGGAGCTGCAACCGGGCCAAGCCCTGCCTCCCATGCGGGAGTTGGCGGCCCGGCTCGGCGTGAACCCGAACACGGTCGCCGCCGCCTATCGCACCCTGCGGGAGCGCGGGGTGATCGAGACGGCGGGCCGCCGGGGCAGCCGGGTGCGTCCCAAGCCCGCCACCACCGGCCGTGAGCAACTGCGCGTCGAGGTGCCCGCGGGCGGCCGTGATCTGTCCACGGGCAACCCCGACCCGGCCCTGCTGCCCCGCCTGGCCCCGGCCCTCGCCGCGGCGGCCGCGCAGGGCGATGCCCGGCCCGTCCGCTACGGCGACGATCCCGTGGACCCGGACCTCGCCCGCCTGGCGCGGGCCGAACTCGACGCCGACGGTGTCCCCGCGGGCCCGCTCACCGTCACCTCCGGCTCCCTCGACGCGATCGAACGCGTCCTCGCCGCGCACCTCAGACCCGGTGACACGGTCGCCGTCGAGGATCCGGGCTGGGGCAGCCTCCTCGACCTCGTCCCCGCGCTCGGCCTGCACCTGGCCCCGGTCGGCGTGGACGACGACGGGCCGCGCGCGGACGACCTGCGCCGCGCCCTGGAATCCGGAGCCCGCGCCCTGATCGTCACCGACCGGGCCCAGAACCCGACCGGCGCCTCGGTCACGGCCACGCGCGCCCGTGCCCTGCGCGCGGTGCTGCGCGACCACCCGGGAACCCTGCTCGTCGAAGACGACCACGGCCACGGCATCGTCGACCTGCCGGTGCACCCGCTCGCCGGCGTCACCCGCCACTGGGCGTTCGTCCGCTCCGTCGCCAAGGCCTACGGCCCCGACCTCCGCCTCGCCGTCCTCACCGGCGACCCCGTCACCGTGGACCGGGTCCGGGGCCGGCTGAGTCTGGGCCCCGGCTGGGTGAGTCTGCTGCTGCAACGGGCCGTGGCCCATCTCCTCACGCACGGCGCGGTGGACCGGGCGGCGGTGGCGCGGGCCTACGGCAGCCGCCGGGACGCCCTCGTCGACGCGCTCGCGGAGCGTGGCGTCACCGCCCACGGCCGCAGCGGCATGAACGTCTGGATCCCGGTCCCGGACGAGACCGGCGCGGTGGCCCGCCTGGTCCAGGCGGGCTGGGCGGTGGCACCGGGAGCCCGCTTCCGCCTCGCCTCACCGCAGGCCGTCCGCGTCACGGTGTCCTCGCTCACTCAGGAGGACGTCATCCCGCTCGCCGACGCGGTGGCGACGGCGGTACGCCCGAGTCCGGCGCGCGTCTATGGCTAGCGCCCTTCGTCTCTCCTGGGGGCCTGGCGCGCGTCTGCGGTTAGCGCCTCTCGTCTCTCCTGGGGGCCTGGCGCGCGTCTGCGGTTAGCGCCTCTCCTATCTGCTGGGGCCTGGCGCGCGTCTACGGCCGGCGCCCTGCGCATCTCCCGGGGCCCGGCGCGTATCTACGGCTAGCGCCGCTTCGTATCCCGCGGGCCCCGGCGCCGCACCCCAGCCCCACGTCGCCCATCCCCACAGGCGCGGTCGCCCCCCTCGCCCGCCGCTCAGGCCCGCTTGCCGCGTGCCTGTGTCAGTGCGGCGCCCGCCAGTACGATCACCGCGCCCACCGGCGTCGTCCACCGGAGCGACTCGCCGAGGATCGCCACGCCCGCCGCCGTGGCGATGACCGGGATGAAGTACGTGACCATCTGCGCGGTGGTCGGCCCGACCTCGGCGACCAGGCCGTACTGGATCAGCACCGCGAGCCCGGTCCCGACCGCCCCGAGCGTGGCGACGGCCAGCAGCGGGACGACGGAGAAGTGCTCCGGGACGCTGGTGAACAGGGGCGTCACGATGGCGAGCTGGACCGTGGCCAGCAGCAACTGGCCGCCGGTCATCGACAGATGGGAGTTCCCGGTGCCGGCCAGGGTCCGCCGGACGTAGATCCAGCCCACCGGGTAGCTCAGCGAGGCCAGCAGCGCCATCGTCGTGCCCTTGGCGTCCAGGCCGTGGAAGCCCTGCCAGGCGCCCAGCACGGTCAGCACGCCCAGGAACCCGAGCCCGAGCCCGGCGACCCGGACCCGCGACGGCCGGTCCTCGGACAGGGCGACCAGGGACAGGACCATGCCCCACAGCGGGGACGTGGCGTTGCAGATGCCGGCGAGCGTGGACGGAATCGTCAGCTCGGAGTAGGCGAAGAGGGAGAACGGCAGGGCGTTCAGCAGGAACGCGGCGATCGCCATGCGCCCCCACAGCCGGGCCCCGCGCGGCAGCCGCTCCCGCTTCACGGCCATGGTCACCACCAGCACCGCCGTACCGAACGCCAGCCGGCCCAGGGTGACCTGAAAAGGCGCGTACCCTTCGGTGCCCACCTTGATCAGCAGGAAGCTGAAGCCCCAGATCACGGACAGGGCGCCGAAGCGCAGCCGCCAGTCGAGGCGGCCCCGGGGGAGGCCGGGGGCGGTGGACCGGGTGTGTGTCGACGAGGTGACCGTGCTCATGCCTCCTAGCTTTGCCGGGGGCAACCACGTAGCACAATCGAGATTTCGGCCCCGGTACCTCTTAGAATTGCTTACATGTTGAACCTGGAGCGCCTGCGCACTCTGGACGCGCTGGCCCGGCACGGCTCGGTCAGCGGCGCTGCCGAGGCGCTGCACGTCACCACCTCGGCAGTCTCCCAGCAGTTGGGCAAGCTGGAGCGGGAAATCGGCCAGCGGCTCCTCGCCAAGAACGGCCGGGGCGTGCGGCTCACGGACGCCGGCCGGCTGCTGTCGGAGCACGCGGCGCGCATCCTGTCGCAGGCCGAACTCGCCGAGTCCGACCTGGAGGCGCACCGCGGCCAGGCCGTCGGCGAGCTGCGGCTGTCGGCGTTCCCGACCGCGGCCCGCGGACTGTTCCCGGCCGCGCTCGGGGCCCTGCGTGCCGAGCACCCGGGACTGCGGGTGCGCTCCAGTGAGCTGGAACCGGAACAGGGCATCGCGGGCGTCGTCCGCGGCGATCTCGACCTCGCCGTGGTCCTGGACTGGTACAACAAGCCGATGCCCGTGCCCGACGGCCTGGTCAAGGCGCCCCTGCTGGACGACCCGGCCGAGGTCGCCCTGCCCGCCGGGCACCGGCTCGCGGGCCGGGACGAGGTGGATCTGACCGAGTTCGCCGAGGACGAGTGGATCACCTGGGGCGAGGGCGAGTTCTGCCACGAATGGCTGATGTTCACCCTGCGCTCCAAGGGCGTCGAGCCGATCGTCGGCCACCGCGCGGGTGAGACCCACACCCAGCTCGGGCTGGTGGCCGCCGGACTGGGCGTGTGCATCGTGCCGCTGCTGGGCCGGCACCCGGTGCCCGAGGGCGTGGCCCTGGTCCCGCTCAAGCAGCGCCTGCGCCGCCATGTGTACGTGATATGGCGGGCGGACGCCGACCGCCGGCCCTCGATCCGCGCCGCGGTGGAGGCCCTGCGCACGGCGGCACGGAAACTGGGCTGAGCGCCGCGCCCGCGCTGTGGGCCGCCGCGGCCCGGCTATCCGCCGCTCAGTTTCCGGAAGTCCCAGGACACGATCTTCTCCGGGGTCAGCCGGGCCCACGCGTGGCGGCCGTCGTGCGGCATCTCGTCCAGACCGAAGTACTTGCGCGCGAACAGCGTCTCGGCGGTGTCGAGTTCGGCGCACAGCCCGCCCCGGCGCGGCACCTCGCCCACGGACTCCACCCGGCCGGACAGCTCGGCCCCGCGCAGCGCGTCGTACTCCTCGCCGGAGTCGACCACGACCGCCACCCGCGGATCGCGGCCCATCTGCGCCCAGCGCCGGCTGCGCACGACGGAGTACAGCCACAGCGAGGTGCCGTCCCAGACGAACCACAGCGGGCTCACGTGCGGCGTCCCGTCGGCCGAGACGGTCGCGACCCGGCAGGTGCGCTGGGCGCCGAGGAACCGGTCCAGTTCGCCGGGCGTCATCATGATCCGCCGGCCCCGGCGCTGCTGACCGACGGTCATGCGGTCCCCTCACTCTTCGCTCGGTGCCGGCGGGCCCCGCGGTGCCGGCGCCGGGACCGCTCAGGCCAGCCTGATCTCGTCACCGGAGACGGTGATCCGCGCCGCGGGCAGCGGGCGGGTCGCGGGCCCCTTGCGCACGCTGCCGTCCGCCGCGGAGAACTCGCTGTGGTGGCACGGACAGACGATCACGCCGTCCTTCACACCGCCCACCGCGCAGCCCTGGTGGGTGCACGTGGACGAGAACGCCTTGTAGGTGCCCGCCGTCGGCTGGGTGACCACGACCCCGCGGTCCTTGAAGACCGTACCGCCTCCCTCGGGAATGTCCGCCGTCTTCGCGAGCGCGGTTCCGCCGCCGTCGGGCGCGGCGCGGTCGGCGCCGGCTCCGGCGGCGACGCGGCCGGAGGAGCCGTCGTCCGTGCCGCAGGCGGTCAGGGCGGCGGCGAGCCCCGCCGCCCCGGCCGCCGCCATGACGCCGCGGCGGCCCGGTCCGGCCGCGGGGTGGGGCGATGCGCTGGTCATGGGGGTTCCCTTCCGCAGAGCGTTCCTCGTCGTCCGCCCTGGGGTACGGCCGGGGGAGCGCGGCCGTTCAGCCGCACACGCAAACCGGCTCCGTTCACTGCGAGCGGCGGTGTCCGTCCACCGGTCCGGGCGTCGGCTGACGAGGCGGCGATGAGTTTTCGCGGCCGGGAGAGTCTCACCACCGTTGTCACACCACAGGAGGAGCACGTGGCTCAGTTGCTGAGAGTCCAGAACTTCAACGTCTCGAGTGACGGGATCGGTGCCGGTGAGGGCCAGAGCCTGGAGAGTCCGTTCGGCCACGCCGTCGACCCGGCGAAGCTGTTCGCCTGGGCCGGTGCCACGGCGAGCTGGCCCATGCGCACCGATCCCGGAGGGAGCCGGGGCCTCGACGACTACTTCACGCGGGACTACGCGCGCAACATCGGTGCGGAGATCATGGGCCGCAACAAGTTCGGACCCCAGCGCGGGCCCTGGAACGACCACGAGTGGCGCGGCTGGTGGGGTGACGAGCCGCCGTTCCGCACCCCGGTGTTCGTCATGACGCACCACCAGCGTCCTTCGTTCACGCTCTCCGACACCACGTTCCACTTCGTCGACGGCGACCCGGCCACGGTCCTGGAACAGGCGCGGGAGGCGGCGCGCGGAAAGGACGTCCGGCTCGGCGGCGGGGTCACCACCGTCCGGGAGTTCCTGGACGCCGACCTCGTCGACACCCTGCACGTGGCGGTCTCGCCGGTGAAGCTGGGGTCCGGACTACGGCTCTGGGAGTCCCCCGACGAACTGCTCGACCGCTTCCACCTGGAGGTCGTGCCCAGCCCGAGCGGCGTGACGCACCACCTCTTCTGGCGAAAGTAACCGAACCCCAGGGCCGGCCCCGGCGGCCCCGCTCGGCTGCCGCGCCGCCCCCGCGAGTCCGGGCGCTCCTCCCCGGCTGTCACGCTTGGTTACTATGCTCACTTCGTGCCGGAGGCCGGAAGCAAGGGGCACCGCCGTCGACGGGTGAGTCGGACGTGGCCGTCCCAAGCAAGGCAAGTGAGCGGGGAAGCCGTAGAACATGTTGAGAGAAGTCACCGCTACCCGCTACATCACGCCGCTGCGTGAGGGTGGCTCGCTGCCGGGGCTCGTCGAGGCCGACGACTTCGGGACCTACGTCATCAAGTTCACCGGCGCCGGACAGGGCCGCAAGACCCTGGTCGCCGAGGTGGTGTGCGGCGAACTCGCCCGGCGCCTCGGCTTCCGCATGCCCCGGCTGGTCACCGTCGGCCTGGACCCGGTCCTCGGACTCGGCGAGCCGGAGCAGCAGGTGCAGGACCTGCTCCGGCACAGCGGCGGCGCCAACCTCGGCATGGACTTCCTGTCCGGCGCCCTCGGCTACGACCCGCTCGCCTTCCCGGTGGACCCCGGGGAGGCCGGCCGGATCGTCTGGTTCGACGCGCTGATCAACAACGTCGACCGCTCCTGGCGCAACCCCAACCTCCTCGTGCACCACGGCGAGCTGTGGCTCATCGACCACGGCGCCACGATGATCTGGCACCACAACTGGCCCGGTGCCCAGACCTCGGCGGCCCGCCCCTACGACGCCTCCGACCACGCCCTCGCCCGCTTCGCCCCGGACGTGTCCGCCGCCGCGGCCGAGCTGGCGCCGCGGATCACCGAGGAGCTGCTCGCCGAGGTCACCGCCGAGATCCCGGACGTCTGGCTCGCCGGCGAACCGGGTTTCGACACCCCGGACGACCTGCGCCGGGCCTACGCGCGGCCGCTGCTCGCCCGGGCGGCCGTCATCGCCGACCGGATCACCGGCATCGGCACCGGAGCGAAGGAGAGCATGTGAGCGAGCGGCACATCCACATGGCCGGTCATGTCACCGAGCGGCACATCACCCGGGCGGGCCAGGGCGGCGACCGGGACGTGTTCGAGTACGCGCTGCTGCGGGTCGTACCCCGGGTGGAGCGCGGGGAGTGCATCAACGCGGGCGTGCTCGTGTACTGCCGGGCCCGCGGTTACGTCGGCGCCCGCACCCATCTGGACGAGGCCCGGCTGCTCGCCCTGGACCCGGCGGCGGACGTGGCCGGGGTGCGTGCCGCGCTCGGCGCGATCGAGCGGACGTGCGCGGGCGGCGAGCAGGCCGGACAGGCGGCCGGCGACGACGCGGGGCGCCGTTACCGCTGGCTGGTCGCGCCCCGCTCCACCGTGGTCCAGCCCGGACCCGTGCACACCGGTCTGACCGCCGACCCGGCCGCCGAGACGGAGCGCTTGCTCGACCTCCTGGTGAGGTAATGGATCACACCGGCCGATGCGCCGTTGACACCGCGTGCCAGGGCTTCTAGCGTCACGGGTACCGAAGGTACTAAGCGGTCGCTCACCGCACGAGGGGACTCTCTCCGAGAGTCCGCCAGGTTCTCTCAAGGGCGAGGAGAAACAGCATGTCCACCACCGAACAGCGGGTCGCGGTAGTCACCGGCGCGGCGCGCGGCATCGGCGCCGCCACCGCCGTACGGCTGGCCGCCGAAGGCCACGCGGTCGCCGTGATCGACCTCGACGAGGCCGCCTGCAAGGACACCGTCGAGAAGATCACCGCCGCCGGCGGCACCGCCCTCGCGGTCGGCGCCGACGTCAGTGACGAGGCGCAGGTCGAGGCGGCCGTCGCCCGGATCGCCGAGGAACTGGGCGCCCCGGTGATCCTGGTCAACAACGCGGGCGTGCTGCGCGACAACCTGCTGTTCAAGATGAGCGTCTCCGACTGGGACACGGTCCTCAACGTGCACCTGCGCGGCTCGTTCCTGATGACCAAGGCGGTGCAGAAGCACATGGTCGACGCCGGCTGGGGCCGGATCGTCAACCTCTCCTCCTCCTCGGCGCTCGGCAACCGCGGCCAGGTCAACTACTCGGCCGCCAAGGCCGGTCTCCAGGGCTTCACCAAGACCCTCGCCATCGAGCTGGGCAAGTTCGGCATCACCGCCAACGCCGTCGCCCCGGGCTTCATCGCCACCGAGATGACCAAGGCCACCGCCGACCGCGTCGGCATGGGCTTCGAGGACTTCAAGAAGGCCGCCGCCACCCAGATCCCGGTGCAGCGCGTCGGCGAGCCCGAGGACATCGCCAACGCCATCGCCTTCTTCACCGGCGAGGCCGCCGGCTTCGTTTCCGGCCAGGTGCTGTACGTCGCCGGCGGACCGCTCAACTAAGGGACCAGGCACATGACTTCCGCTGAACTCTCCGGCAAGGTCGCGATCGTCACGGGCGCGAGCCGCGGTATCGGCTACGGCATCGCCGAGGCCATGGTGGCCCGCGGCGACCGCGTCTGCCTCACCGGCCGGGGCGAGGACGCCCTGACGGAGGCCGTCGAGCGGCTCGGCGCCGACCGGGCCATCGCCGTGGCCGGCAAGGCGCACGACCTCGACCACCAGACCGAGGTCGTCGAGCGCACCATGGCGGCCTTCGGCCGCGTCGACTTCCTGGTCAACAACGCGGGCACCAACCCGGTCTTCGGCCCCCTCGCGGACCTCGACCCGGACGTCGCCCGCAAGGTCTTCGAGACCAACGTGGTCTCCGCCCTCGGCTTCGCCCAGAAGACCTGGCACGCCTGGCAGAAGGAGAACGGCGGCGCGATCGTCAACATCGCCTCGGTCGCCGGTCTCGCGCCCTCGCCGTTCATCGGCGCCTACGGCGTCAGCAAGGCCGCGATGATCAACCTGACCCAGCAGCTCGCGCACGAGTTCGCGCCGCGGGTACGGGTCAACGCGATCGCCCCGGCCGTGGTCAAGACCAAGTTCGCCAAGGCCCTGTACGAGGGCCGCGAGGAGGAGGCCGCGGCCGCCTACCCGCTCGGCCGGCTCGGCGTGCCCTCCGACATCGGCGGCGCCGCCGCGTTCCTCACCTCCGCGCAGTCCGACTGGGTCACCGGTCAGACGCTCGTCGTCGACGGCGGCATCTTCCTCAACGCCGGCGTGAGCTGAGCCCGACGGTACCGGGCGCCGATTTCCGGACGGATCGGCGCCCGGAACACCCATGATGTGCGCTCGGCGGACTGACAACGTCGTCATCGCCGAATCGATCAAGAAGCCCTGTTCCAGGGGAGGTTCAGCCACCGGGACGCTGCGGTATGGTCTGCCGACCCTTGGTATGGCAGATCGAGGAGCGTGCGCGTGTTCAACCGGAACCGATTCCTGCGGAGCGTCGCGGCGATCGCGTCCCTAGCGCTGGCCGCCGGATGCGGGGTGCTGTCCGACGGCGGCGGCGACGACCGGGGTGCGATCGTCGTGGGCACCACCAGCGCCCCCAGCACGCTGGACCCCGCCGGCGCCTGGGACGGCTCCTGGGAGCTGTACCGGAACATCTTCCAGACGCTCCTCGCCTACCCGAACGGCGCCACCACCCCGCAGCCCGACGCCGCCGAGAGCTGCGAGTTCACCGACTCCACGAGCCGCACCTACCACTGCCGGTTGCGCTCCGGGCTGACGTTCTCCGACGGCGACCCGCTGACCGCCGAGGCGGTGCGGCACTCGATCGACCGCATCCGCGCCATCAACGCCCCCGGCGGCCCCGCCGGACTGCTCGGCAGCCTGGACCGCGTGGAGACGTCGGGCGACCGCGACATCGTCTTCCACCTCAACCAGCCCGACGCCACCTTCCCGTTCGTGCTGGCCACCCCGGCCATGTCCCTGGTCGACCCGGACGACTACCCGGCCCACTCCCTGCGCAAGGACAGCGACGTGCACGGCTCCGGGCCGTACCGGCTCCAGTCCTACGAGGAGGGCGCCGAGGCCGTCCTGGTCCGCAACGACCACTACAAGGGGTTCGCCAAGCGGCAGAACGACGCGGTGACCGTCCGCTACTTCAAGGACTCCGCGGGCATGGTCAAGGCGCTGCGGGACAAGCAGGTCGACGTCACCTACCGCGGCCTGGCCGCCGACGACATCCTCGCCCTCCAGGAACACGACAACGAGAACCTGCAACTGTTCGACGGCGCCGGCACCGACATCAGCTACCTGGTGTTCAACCCCCAGGACCCGTGGGCCAGACAGCCCGCCGTACGCAAGGCCGTCGCCCAGCTCGTGGACCGGGGCGCGATCGCGCACAAGGTCTACAAGGACACCGTCGACCCGCTGTACTCGATGGTCCCCAAGGGTCTGACCGGCCACTCCACCGGCTTCTTCGACGACTACGGCGATCCCAGCGCGGCCAAGGCCCGCACGATCCTCTCCGACGCCGGCATCACCCGGCGCGTCCCGCTCACCTTCTGGTACACCACCGACCGCTACGGCTCCGAGACCGCCCGGATGTTCCAGGAGCTGAAGAAGCAACTGGACGGCTCCGGTCTGTTCGCCATCACCCTCCGAAGCCGCCCCTGGAAGAGCTACGTCCTCGGCTACCAGAAGCACGAGTACCCGGTGTTCGGACGCGGCTGGTTCCCGGACTTCCCCGACCCCGACAACTTCATCGCCCCGTTCGTCGGCGAGGACAACGCCCTCGGCACGCCCTACCCGGCCAAGGAGATCACCGGCCGGCTGCTGCCCCACGCGCGCGCCGAGAGCGACCGCGCCCGGACCGTCAAGGACGTGGAGGCGGCCCAGCGGATCATGGTGGACGACGCCCGGCTGCTCCCCCTGTGGCAGGGCAGGCAGTTCGTGGCCGCCAGCGTCGACATCGCCGGCGGCGAACAGGCCCTGGACCCGTCGACGATCATGATGATGTGGACGCTGCACCGCAAGACAAGCTGGTGAACCACCCTCACGGCACCGGTTGTCAGTGGTCGCCTGTAGGTTCGGGAGCCTGGAAGTGGACCGACACCGTGAGGACGTTGACGTGACCGACATCGCCATGCTGCCCGAGTCCTGGCGCGGGGTTCTGGGCGACGAACTGCAGCAGCCCTACTTCAAGGAGCTGACCGAGTTCGTCGAGGAGGAGCGGGCGAAGGGCCCCGTCTACCCGCCGCGCGAGGAGGTCTTCGCCGCGCTGGACGCGACGCCGTACGAGCAGGTCAAGGTCCTCGTCCTCGGCCAGGACCCGTACCACGGCGAGGGCCAGGGCCACGGCCTGTGCTTCTCGGTCCGCCCCGGCGTGAAGACCCCGCCGTCCCTGCGGAACATCTACAAGGAGATGCAGCAGGAGCTGGGCCTGCCCGTACCGGACAACGGCTATCTGATGCCGTGGGCCCGGCAGGGCGTGCTGCTGCTCAACGCGGTCCTCACCGTCCGGGCCGGCGAGGCCAACTCCCACAAGGGCAAGGGCTGGGAGAAGTTCACCGACGCCGTGATCCGCGCGGTGGTCTCCCGGCCCGACCCGGCGGTCTTCGTGCTGTGGGGCAACTACGCGCAGAAGAAGCTCCCGCTGATCGACGAGACCCGGCACGCGGTGGTCAAGGGCGCGCACCCCTCGCCGCTGTCCGCGAAGAAGTTCTTCGGCTCCCGCCCGTTCACCCAGATCAACGAGGCGATCGCCCGCCAGGGCCACGAGCCGATCGACTGGCGCATCCCCGACCTGGGCTGACGGCCGGGGGCCCGGGCGGGGGGCCGTGACCGGGCCACCGGTGCGCCGCGGGACGGCGCCGCCTGACCGGGAATCCGCGGTCCGCCGGTTAGCGTCGGGAGCGGACAACCGACGACGGCCCGGAGGGACCCCGTGGCGGAGCGACAGGAGCAGGCGGCCCCGGATGCCGTGCTGACGCGGATCGGGCAGGTCGTGATGCTGCACCACGGCGGCGACCGCGAGGAGGCCCGCAGCCGTTTCCTGGACCTGTGGGCGGAGATCGGCGAGGACGGCGACCCGCTGCACCGCTGCACCCTCGCCCACTACCTCGCCGACACCCAGGACGACCCGGCGGACGAACTCGCCTGGGACCTCAGGGCGTTGTCGGCGGCCGGGGAACTGGCCGGCGGCCGCGCGGGCGGCGATCCGGCCGACGTGCGGGGCTTCCTTTCCTCCCTGCACCTGAACCTGGCCGCCGACTACGCCAAGCTGGGCCGCACCGAGGCCGCCCACAGCCATCTGCGCCGGGCCCGCGCCGCGGCGGCCGCCCTGGCCGACGACGGCTACGGCGAGCAGGTCCGGTCGGAGATCAGCCGCCTGGCACGGCGGCTCGGCGAGGACGGCACCCCGGACCCGGAGAGCCCGGGACCGTTCCGGCGCAGGTGACGGGAGCGGCTCACGGGCCGTAGACCTGGGCGCAGATCCTCGCCTCCGGGCTGTCCTGGCGCCAGCCTCCGTAGGCCCTGCCCAGCGCGCAGACGTCCGAGGGCCTGGGCGGGGCCGGGACGGCGCGCGGGGAACGGGCCGGGCGCGGCGGCCGGTGGCCGGGTGCGGCCGGGACGCGCGGCCGGACGGGCGGTCCGGACGGTGCCGCGCGCCGGGGCACAGCGGTCCGCTCCAGCGCCTCGGCGGCCGGTTCCCGTGCCTTCCCCGGCCGCGCGCCGCCGTCCGGGCGGGCCGCGGCCGGCTGCGAACGCGCCGGACCCGGAGCCTTCGGGTGCCCTACCGTCACACAGCCGCCGAGGGCCGAGACGGCCACGGTGACCAGAAGCACTGCGGTGGTCGTGGTTCGATGCACCCGCGCCACTCTGCTGGTCCGGCGCCCGGCCCGGGGCCAGGCCGCCCCAGCCCGTGCGCCGTACGGGTGATCCCGTACCCCGTGCGGAGGGCTCCGCGGCGCCGCGGCTGACGCCCGTATGCTTCCGCAAGGCACCACTCAGGCAAGGCGTAAGGGGAGAGCACGTGAAGGTCGGCTGCATCGGACTCGGGGACATCGCGCAGAAGGCGTATCTGCCGGTGCTCGGCACGCAGCCGGGAGTGGACCTGCACCTGCACACCCGCACCCCCGCCACCCTGGACCGGGTCGCGGACGGCCTGCGCCTGCCCGCACGGCAGCGGCACACCACGCTGGACTCGCTGCTCGCCGCCGGCCTGGACGCGGCCTTCGTGCACGCGCCCACCGACGTCCACCCCGAGATCGTCACCCGGCTGCTGGAGGCCGGCGTCCCGACGTACGTCGACAAGCCGCTCGCCTACGAACTCGCCGACTCCCGGCGGCTGGTCGACCTCGCCGAGCAGCGCGGTGTCTCCCTGACGGTCGGCTTCAACCGCCGGTACGCGCCCGGGTACGCGCAGTGCCTGGACCACCCGCGCGAGCTGATCCTCCTGCAGAAGAACCGCACTGGGCTGCCCGAGGAACCGCGCGCGATGATCCTGGACGACTTCATCCACGTCGTCGACACCCTGCGGTTCCTGGTGCCCGGCCCGGTCGACGACATCACCGTCCGCGCCCGCGCCAAGGAAGGGCTGCTCCACCACGTGGTGCTCCAGCTCGCCGGGGACGGCTTCACCGCGCTCGGCGTGATGAACCGGCTCAGCGGCTCCAGCGAGGAGATCCTGGAGGTGTCCGGACAGGACACCAAGCGCCAGGTGGTCAACCTCGCCGAGGTGATCGACCACAAGGGCCAGCCCACCGTGCGCCGGCGCGGCGACTGGGTGCCGGTGGCCCGCCAGCGCGGCATCGAGCAGGCGGTCCTCGCCTTCCTCGACGCCGTACGGGCCGGACAGGTGCTCAGCGCGAGGGACGCACTGGCGAGTCATGAGCTGTGCGAGCGCGTGGTACGCGCGGTGCGGGACGGGGCCGGCGCGGCCTGAGCGCCCGGACGCCCTCCGCCACGGCCAGCGCGGCCAGCACCAGCAGCGCGCCGAGCGCCGGCCAGTCGCCGTAGCGGACGTACGGCGTGCTGCCGTGCGCCAGCGGTACGTCGTACACCCGGGCGGCGCGCGCGCCGGTGCCGAGCCACGGGCCGAGGCGCCGCCCGTCCGGGCCGTACACCGCCGTCACACCCGTGAGGGTGGCGTGCACCATCGGGCGGCCCGTCTCGGCGGCGCGCAGCGCGGCCAGCGAGGCATGCTGCTCGGGCGCCCAGCTCTGCTGGAAGGACGAGGTGGAGGACTGGCCGAGGAGGACGTCCGCGCCGTCCTCGGCGAGATGCCGGCTCATGTCCGGGAAGGCGGTCTCGAAGCAGATCAGCGGGCCGACCCGCAGCCCGTGCCCGACGTCCAGCACGGTCTGCGCGGTGCCCCGGCGCCGGTCCTCGCCGGCGGCCCGGCCCACGGAGGTGGCCCAGCCCAGCAGCGAACGGGCCGGTATGTACTCGCCGAACGGGACCAGCCGCATCTTGTCGTACCGGCCGCCGGTCGGACCGTCCGGGCCGACCAGCACCGCACTCTTGTAGATGCCGGGCCGGTCCGAGCGGCGGGCGTCCACGTTCACCAGCACGTCGGCGCCGGTCGCACGGGACAGCGCCGCCAGCCGCCGGGCCAGGGCGGGCCGGCCGGCCAGGTCGGAGCCGACGCTGGACTCGCCCCACACCACCAGGTCGACGTCCTGTCCGGCGAGCCGCCGGGTCAGCCGCTCCTCCTCGTCGAAGCGCCGGTCACCGCTGTCCGTCCCGGCCACGACACCCGGCTGTACGACGGCGATCCGCACCCGCCCGTCGACCTCCGGGCGCGGCGCCCACCCCCACGCGGCCGAGGTCACCGCGGCCGTGGCGACCAGCGAGGCCACGGCCGGCACGCGCGCGGCCCGCACCGCCACCAGCACGGCCACCGCCGCGTTGACGGCCACCACCAGGAAGCTGAGCAGCCACACCCCGCCGACCGAGGCCAGCCGCAGCGCCGGCTCCACCTGCCACTGGCTGGCGCCCAGCATGCCCCACGGCCCGCCGAGCCCCTGCCAGGACCGGACCAGCTCCACCGCCAGCCAGGCCGACGGCAGCACCAGCAGCGCGGCGGCGGCCCGGCCCGGCGACGGCACCCCGCCCAGGAGGCGGCGCACCAGCAGACCCCACGGCGCCCACAACAGGCCCAGCAGCGCGGCTATCAGGAAGATGAACACGTGCAGGCTCGGCAGCAGCCAGTGGTGGACGGCCACCAGGAAGCCGAAGCCGCCGCACCAGCCGTCGTACGCGGCCCGGCGCCCGGTCGGCGCCGAACGCGCCAGCAGGATCCACGGCACCAGGGCGACGTAGGCGAACCACCACAGGGAAGGGGCCGGGAACGCGAGCACGGGCAGCGCGCCGAGGAGCGCGGCGGCGGCCGAGCGGCGCCAGGGGGAGGTCAGCAGGCGGTTGATCGTCCTCATAAGGACCCTCCCTACCCAGCTGTCGTTCCCGTGTGCGCCGGACGTGGTGCCGGCGTGTCCCGGAACGCGGGCCGGGTGCCGCCTCCCGGCCGTCTCCTACGGGGCGCCGGTCCCGTCGGCCGCCCGGCGGCGCCACTTCTCGTGGACGACGACCTCGCGCAGCCGCCAGCCGTCCGGAGTGCGCAGCAGCCCGAAGTCGTACCGGCCGCCGCACAGCAGGTCCGGTGCGGGACCGGCGGAACCGGCGAGGCGCAGGGGGCTGAGGTAGTCGGCGCGCACCCGCGCGGTGTCGCCGGTGTCCTGCTCCAGCGCACCGAACCGCACCTGCCGGTTGACGATCAGATGCTGGCGCGGGGCGGACAGGGCCAGGCTCTCGGCGAGCCAGACCGCGACCCGTTCCGTCTCGCCCTCGATACCGCCCGCCGAGCGGTAGTCGGCCCGCCCGTCCGCCGTGAACAGCGTCCGGTACGCCGCCCAGTCACCGTCGTCCACCGCCACCGCGTACGCGGTGACCAGGTCGTCCACGGCCAGCCGGTCCCTTACCGTCGCGAACTCCGCACGCTGCGTCATCGGGACAGTCTTGGGCACGACGGGCCCGCCGCCAAGAGGGCATGCCCGGCGGAACCGGGCGGCCTGCGAGCGGGGGCCGGCGCGTGGCCCGGCCGGGGTCTGCGAAGGGGGGCCGGGGAATGGCCCAGGCGGGGTTGGCGGGTGGTCTGCGTGCGGGGGCCGGCGCGTGGCCCGGCGCGGGTCAGGCCGCCTCGGCCACCTGGGCCGCCCGGCCGGTCTGGTCGCGGATCGCCGCGGCCCACTCGACCACCAACAGCTCGTACTCCGCGCGCTCCGCGGGCGACAGGGTCCCGCCCGAGCGCAGCCACAGCGCCCTGATCCGCTCGTTCACCTCGGCGGCGGAGCGCGCGGAACCAGGGGGCGGGGAATCGGGGGACATGCCGCACAGCCTAGGGCTAAAGGCTGACCGTGCGCTACCGGGCGGCTACGCAGACGGTACCGGGTTGGTCACCGGCACCACGCGATCACCCGTCCGTGGCCGCGCACTCCCGGGCCCCCGCCCGGCCCCGCCCAGGTCACAGCCGGGCCCCGCCCTCCGGAAAATGGCCGGAACCGGAACGGTGCCGCGCCGGTCAGCCCGCAGACTCGGCCGCGTGCGGGCTCAGCAGGCCCAGGCTGACCAGGGCGATGATCACGATGCCGAGGGCGACGCGGTACCAGACGAACGGCATGAAGCTCTTGTTGGAGATCCATTTCATGAACCACGCGATCACCGCGTATCCCGAGGCGAACGCGATCACCGTCGCGAACAGGGTGGGTCCCCAGGCCACATGGCCCTTGGCCAGCGAGTCCTTCACCTCGAAGGCGCCCGAGGCGAGGACGGCCGGGATGGCGAGCAGGAACGAGTAACGGGCCGCGGCCTCCCGCTTGTAGCCCATGAACAGACCGCCGCTGATGGTCGCGCCGGAGCGGGAGACGCCCGGGATCAGCGCGCACGCCTGGCAGAGTCCGAAGATCAAGCCGTCCTTGACGCCGAGGTTCTCCAGCGTCTTGCGCTGCTTGGGCGCCCGGTGCCGGCGGCCGGTCTCGTCCCGGGCCGCCAGCCGGTCGGCGATGCCGATGACCACGCCGACGACGATGAGCATGGTCGCGGTGACCCGCAGATCCCGGAACGGCCCCTCGATCTGGTCCTTCAGCGTCACGCCCAGCACGCCGATCGGGATCGAGCCGACGATCACCAGCCAGCCCATCTGCGCGTCGTGGTTGCCGCGCATCGACTTGTCGAACAGCGAGCGGAACCAGGACACGATGATCCGGCCGATGTCCTTGCGGAAGTAGATGAGCACCGCGGCCTCGGTGCCGATCTGGGTGATCGCCGTGAAGGCCGCTCCCGGGTCCTCCCAGCCGGAGAACGCGGCCGTGAGCCGCAGATGCGCGCTGGAGGAGACGGGCAGGAACTCGGTCAGCCCCTGGACGAGTCCGAGGACGAGGGATTCAAACCAAGACATGAAGGCAGAGCGTCCAAGTGCTGAAAGGAGATGAGGTGATCATGTGACGGAGGAAGCGTAGCGGGCCCGGCCGGCGGGGCGGCAAGAGGGGCGCGCGGTTCGCGCACCGGGCGGCTGCGGACGCCAAGTCGACAGCCCCGCAAGGCTTTCGGCATCACGCCGCTCGGTTGTCGGCGGACCCGGGCGGCCGTCGACGGGTGGGCGGCTTGGCGGCGGGTGCGTGCGGCTGTCGGCCTCGCGCCGTCGTCGGCCCCAAGCGGCCGTCGGCGGTCTCGCCGTCGTCCTCCGTCCTACGCGGCCGTCGGGCCCGAGACGGTCCAGCCCGGGGCCTGTGGACGGGCCGTCAGGTGCTCGTGACGCACCGGGTCGCCGCACGCCTGGCACGTCACCACGGGCACCAGCGCGTCGCCGCAGACGTGCTCCACGACCATCGGCAGGTCGGTTCCCCCGCGCAGGTGCCGGTCGCCCCACTCCTTGAGGGTCATCAGCACCGGCTCCAGCTCCAGCCCGGCCTGCGTCGGGCGGTACTCGAAGCGCTGCGGGCGCTCGCTGTACGCGTGCTTGGCGAGGATGCCGGCCTCCACGAGCCGGCGCAGCCGGGCGGCCAGGATGTCGCGCGGGGCGCCGATGTTGCGCACGAGCTGGTCGAACCGGCCGTTGCCCAGGCAGACCTCCCGCAGGACGAGCAGGGAGTACTTCTCGCCGACCAGCGCGAGGGCGTCGGCGATGGAGCAGGGGCGCGGATCCTTCGTGGCGGCCATGGCCCCAGTCTAGGACAGGGTTGGGTTTTCCAACCTGATGCGAGTGCCGCGCCCGGTCACCGGCCCAGGATGCGCCCGGCCGCCGTCACCACCGCGTCGGTCGCGGCGATGGCGGCCTCGCGGCGGGTGGCCAGGACCGTGTGGTCGGCGGACCCGCGCAGGGCGAACGCGGCCAGGGCGGCCTCGCGGGCCGGCTGGGCGAGGGCCGGTTCGAGGACGGAGACGGCGACCAGCGGGGCGGTCACCGCGGAGCGGGTGGCGTGCGAGGCCGCCCGCGCCGCCCCCACGGCCTCCTGGCTCGCGCCGTTCAGGACGAGGTCCTCGCGGTGCCACAGGGCCCGCCGGTGGTCGCCGAGGGCCGCCACCAGTTCGCCCAGCGCCACGCGCAGCGCCTCCGCCCGCCGTTCCTCGCGGGCGGACCGCTCGCGCCGGAGCTGGAGCAGCCCGGTGAGCGCGCCGCCGAGCAGGGTGCCGGCCACGGCGATGACGCTGGACCACATCGGATGCCTCTTCTCGGCGGACGGACGCGACGGCTACCGGGCGCGCAGCCGGTCCCGCTTGCGCCACGCCACCACCGTGCCGACCAGCGCCGGTACGGCGATGCAGGCCATGGCGATCAGGAAGGCGGGGGAGGTCGGCGCGGAGGCGCGGGCGCCGGCGACCGCGTAGGCGGCGGTGTTCGGGATCGAACCGAGGCCGGTGGCCAGGAGGAAGGACAGCCAGCCCATCCGGGAGACGGCCGCGCAGTAGTTCGCGGCCCAGAACGGCACGCCCGGGAAGAGCCGGAGGGCCAGCATCGACCGGAACCCGTGCCGGCTGAGCTGCCCGTCGGCCGCCTTCAGCCAGCGGCCCCGCAGCAGCGGGCGCAGCGCGTCCTGCCCGAGCATCCGGCCCAGCCCGAACGCCACCCCGGCTCCGAGCACCGTGCCCGCGAGCGCGGTCGCCAGCCCCAGTTGCGAGCCGAACAGCGCGCCCGCGGCCAGGTTCAGCAGGGGCCGTGGCACGAACGCGACCGTGCACAGCCCGTACGCCACCGTGAACACGGCGGCCGCCGCGGCCCCGCCGAGCTGTGGAGGCCAGCCGTGCGTCAGCAGCCGCTGCGGCTCGAACAGCAGCACGCCCGCCGCCGCGCCCGCCAGCAGCGCGAACAGCAGGGACAGCCGGGCGTAGGGAGACAGCAGCGTCCGCGTGCACCGGGCGGCGAACCCGGCGCGCGGCGGCGCGGGCACGGCGAGGGCGCCGGAGGCGGAGGAGGGGACGGAGGCGGCGGCCAGAGCGGCGGCCCGGGGAGAGACCGTGGCGGTGCCAGAGCGGTTGGCATCGAGCATCCGACGACAGTAACCGACGGACATGTGTGATCGCCGTATGGACCGAACTGGCTTGCGGTGAAGGGCGACCACGAAAACCGCCGCGCCCGGGTGAACGGGCCGGACAGCGGTGGAGCGGGCGGAGCCGGTGGCGCCCGGGGGAGGTGCCGGCGGCGACCGGGGCGGTGTCCGGTGCCGGCCGGGTGGGGGAGGGGCCGACAATGGCCGGGTGAACGCATCGATACCCGTCACCCGCGCCACCGACCACGGCACCGCCCGGCTGATGCCCGACGTCGACCGGGAGCGGGCCTGGCTGCTCACGGTCGACGGGGCCCCGCAGTCGTACGTGGACCTGGACGAGCCCGCCTATCTGGAGTTCGAGTACGCGCGGCGGCTGGGCCATGCGCTGGACACCGTGGCCGAGGCCGGCCGGGCGCTGGACGTGGTGCACCTCGGCGGGGGCGCGCTGACGCTGCCCCGGTACGTGGCCGCCACCCGCCCGGGCTCCCGGCAGGACGTCGTGGACGCCGACCGGGGTCTGCTGGAGCTGGTCACCGAGTGGCTGCCGCTGCCGGCGGACTCGGGCGTCTCGTTGCACGCGGCCGACGCCCGGGCCTGGCTGGAGGCCGCGCCCGACGACCGTGCCGACGTGCTGATCGCCGACGTGTTCGGCGGCTCCCGGGTGCCCGCCCACCTGACCACGCTGGACTACGTCCGCACGGCCGAGCGGGTGCTGCGGCCGGACGGGGTCTATCTCGCCAACCTCGCCGATGCGGCGCCGTTCGGTTTTCTCCGTTCCCAACTGGCCACGGTCTCGGCGGTGTTCGAGGAGGTGGCGCTGATCGCCGAGCCGGCGGTGCTGCGCGGGCGGCGGTTCGGCAACGCGGTGGTCGTGGCCTCGCACCGGCCGTTCGACACCGCCGCGCTGGCCCGGCGCACCGCGGCGGACGCCTTCCCGGCGCGGGTCGAACACGGCGCGGCGGTACGGGAGTTCACCGGGCCGGCGCGGCCGGTGACGGAGGCCGACGCCGTACCGTCACCCGTGCCTCCCGGCGGCTCCTTCGGTATCGGCTGAGCCGACGGGGGCCGTGGCTGCCCCCGCCGCCGGGACCGATCACTCCACGACCGGGTCGCCGTGCAGTCGTACCGTCGCCAGGACCTTCTCGACGGTCGCGTCGGGCAGTTCGTCCTTGACGCCCTTCGCGCCGTACAGCGTCCACGAGACGAAGCTGCCCGTGGAGTTCTTGAAGGCGAACGTGACCGCCTTGCCGTCGGTGTCGCACTTGTCCTTCTTCGGCATGCCGGCGACGTACGACGTCGCGACGCTGCCGGTGAGGCCCGACGCGGTCGTGAAGGACTTCGCCTTGCCGATGTGCAGGTACTTCTTGGCCGCCTCCGACTGGTTGGTGTACCCGCCGAAGGCGAAGGTGGCCGAGTCGCCGCGGGCGATGCTCGCGGTGTCCTTGGCGCCGTTCTCGCCCTTTGTGCCGCTGCCCGCGAGCGCGTGCGACTCCTTGGTGCCGCTCTGCTCGGAGGTGCAGTAGTCGGGCTTGAGGAACGAGGCGCCGGAGAAGCCGATGTACGCCGAGCCGTCGCCCTTCTCCTCGTCCTCGAAGAAGGAGAAGACGCCGGGCCGTTGCACCTCCCAGTCGGCGGGCACGTCGAAGGCCGTGCCGTACTTGGGGTTGACGACGACCTTCCAGCCCGGGACGGTCGGCTTCTCCGTCCCGCCGGCACGCGGGTTGTCGGCCGCGGACGACGTGGGCGAGGCGGGCGCGGTGTCCGTCGGCGACGGGCTCGTGTGCCGACCGTCCTTGCCGTTGTCCGCCTCGTCGTCCTTCGCGCCGCCGCCCAGCACCAGGAAACCGGTGACGGCGGCGGTGACCACGACGGCCGTGGCCGCGACGATCGCGATCAGCTTCGTACGGCCGCCGCCGGGCGGGGGCTCCGGCGCGGCGGGCTGGTCGTACCGTGTGGGCTGCCCGTAAGGGCCCTGCGGCGGCTGCCCGTACGGGCCGGCCGGGGGCTGCTGTCCGTAGGGGCCGGCCTGCGGCTGCGCGCCCGGCGCCTGCTGCCCGTACCGGGCGGCCTGCGGAAACTGCTGGTAACCGGGCTGCTGGTACGGGTTCGGCTGCTGCTGACCCGGCTGCTGGTACGGGTTCTGCCGTGGATCGTGCTGCGGGTTCTGCGCGCCCCCTGGCGGCTGCTGATCTGGCCACATGGCCCTAGACCCTAGTGCGCTTCTCTGGCCAGGCTTCCCTACTCGTGAGTAACATGACGGTCATGAGCGCAGACCAGATGTCGATCGGCGAGATGCTTGCCGCCACCGTGCCCATGGCCCGGACCCTGAACCTGGAATTCCTCGAGACCTCGGCGGACAAGGCCGTGGTGTCCCTGCCGGACCAGAGCGCGTACCACAACCACGTGGGCGGCCCGCACGCCGGCGCGATGTTCACCCTCGGGGAGTCGGCCAGCGGCGCCATCGTGCTGGCCGCCTTCGGGGACCAGCTCTCGCGCGCCGTTCCGCTCGCCGTGCGGGCCGAGATCGCCTACAAGAAGCTGGCGATGGGCGCCGTTACCGCTACCGCGACGCTGGGCCGCCCGGCCGCCGAGGTCGTCGCCGAACTCGACGCGGGGCAGCGCCCCGAGTTCCCCGTGTCGATCGAGATCCGGCGCGCGGACGGCGCGGTGACGGGCGAGATGACCGTCCTGTGGACGCTCCGGCCGACCGACCGGGGCGAGTGAGCCGGCCGTCGGGCGGACGCGCCGCCTGACGTGAGCGGCGCCGGGCCTCGTTCCGCCGGCGCCGGGTCCCTTTCGCCGGTGTCGCGCCCCGTTCCGCCGGTGTCGCGCCCTCGTTCCGCCCCGACGGCGGGACGGGGGCGCGGTCGCCTCGGGGCGCACTCACCGGACGACCACGCCGTGGACGGCCTTGGCGCCGACTGCCTCGGAGGCGGTCCGCCGGCCCTCGCGGGTCGTCCGCGGCTCGGCCAAGGCCGGTTCACAGCACCTTCGCGCGGATCAGTGCCGACAGCACCAGCGCGCCCGGCAGCAGCGGCACCCAGTCCGTCAGCACCCGGTAGCCGATGACGGTCGCCGTGGCCATCGCGGGCTCGGCGCCGAGGGCGACCAGCGTCCACACCATGGCCGCGTCGACCGCGAGTCCGCCCGGCGCGGGCACCGCCCCGCCGGCCGTGCCCGCCGCCAGGTGGGCGAGCACCACCTGCTCCCAGGGCAGCCGCAGTCCGAGCGAGGTCCCGACGCAGGCCAGCGCGCCGGCCTGGGCCAGCGGCAGCGCGGCGGCCCCGCCCCACAGGGCGAGCACCCGGCGCGGCCGGGTGTGCACCAGGCGCGCGTCGGTCAGGGCCGAGCGCAGCAGCCTGGTCACCGGCCGCCGCAACGGCCCGACCAGCAGCAGCGACCCCGCCACCGCGGCCACCCCGCCCACGGCCACGGCGACCGGGACCAGCAGCCGCCCGTCCGGTACCAGGTCCCCGAAGCGGTCCCGGGCCGGTGACACCGCGAGCAGCGCCAGTAACACCAGTGTCTTGGCGGTGGGCTTGGCCAGCGAGTACAGCCCGATGGACGCGGTCGCCCGGGCCGGCGGCACGCCCTGACCGCGCAGGAAGCGCAGGGTGACGGCGTGCGCGCCGAGCCCGCCGGGCAGCGCGTGGTTGGCGGCGCCGGCGGCGAACTGCGAGGCGAGCAGCAGCCGCGCCGGCACCCGGTCGGGCAGCGCACCCTGCCGGGCGCAGGCGGCGGCCACCCAGGTCAGACAGGTGAACCCGGCCGCCGCCAGCAGCCACCCCGGGTCGGCCGCGACCAGCCGCCGCACTCCCTCTTCCATGACGGACCGGTGGACCAGGGCCCAGCCGACCGCGAACAGCACGGGAGCCAGGCACAGGGCCAGCCGTGCGACCCGGCCCGCCCGGCGGGACCCCGGACGCCGCGAGACCGGGCCATCCGGGGGCCGGCCTTCCGGGGCCCGGCCATCGGGGGTCCGGCTCTCCGGGATCCGGGCTTCCGGGATCCGGGCTTTCGGGATCCGGGCTTCCGGGGTCCGGCTTTCCGGAACCCGGGCTTCTGGGACCCGGCCTTCGCGGACCCGGCCTTCCGGGACCGGGTGTTCCGGAGTCGCGGGCTCCGCGCCCGGGTGCTGTGGAGCCGGGCACCCGGCCCCGGGGACGGACGGCTCGACGACCGAGACGGACCCCTTGACGGCGGTCCCCGCGCCGGTCCCCGCGACGGCGGTCCCCGGACCGGGCCCCTCGGTGACGGTCCCCGTACCGGGGCGCGGCTGCGGCAGTGGGCGGGGCGGGGAGGGTGGGATCACGAGGAGGTCGTCCTTCCGCGGCGGGCCCCGGGGGCCTGGGAGAAGCGGGCCGGGCGAAACCGCGTGGGAGCCTCCCCCTCCCGGGTGACACGGGGATGTCCGGAAACGTAAGCCGTGCCGGCGCGGCGGTGGCGCGGGCGGGCGGACCCGCGGCCGTTCACCGCCGACCAGGTAGCCTTCCCTTGGGACGCGCTGTGCATGCGGTGCCCCGAAGGCCGGAACGGCGAGGTCAGCGAAGGGGAGGAACCGGCGGTGCACGTCCAGGAATGGCTCGACTCGGTGCCCGCCGCCGTGGTCTACGCCGTGGTGGGCCTGGTGATCGGTCTGGAGAGCCTGGGCATCCCGTTGCCCGGTGAGATCATCCTCGTCTCGGCGGCCCTGATGTCCTCCCAGCACACCGGCGTCAACCCGGTCGTGCTCGGCGCCTGCGCCACCGCGGGAGCGGTGATCGGCGACTCCATCGGCTACGCCATCGGCCGCAAGGGCGGACGCCCGCTGCTGGCCTGGCTCGGCCGGAAGTTCCCGCGCCACTTCGGCGCGGGCCATGTGGCCACCGCCGAGCAGTCCTTCCAGAAGTGGGGCATGTGGGCGGTCTTCTTCGGCCGTTTCGTCGCCCTGCTGCGCATCTTCGCCGGTCCGCTCGCGGGCGTGCTGCACATGCCGTACTGGAAGTTCCTGATCGCCAACGTCCTCGGCGGCATCTGCTGGGCCGGCGGCACCACGGCCGTCATCTACTACGTCGGCGTCGTCGCCGAGGACTGGCTCAAGCGCTTCTCCTACCTGGGCCTGGCCATCGCCGTCCTGATCGGCCTGGCCTCGATGCTGATCCTGAAGCGCAAGACGAAGAAGGCCCGGCCGGAACAGCGGGAAGCGGAAGCGGAACCGGTCGGCGCCGGAGACTGACGGCGCCGGGGACTGACGGCGCCGCCGGTCCGGCCGCGGGTGCCTACTCGTGCACCCCGCGATGCTCCTTCGCCAGATCGGCGTAGAGCGTGCCGTTGAGGGTCACCCCGTCCCGCTCCTCCTCGGTCAGGCTCCGCCGCACCCTCGCCGGCACGCCCGCCACCAGCGACCCGGGCGGCACCACCATCCCCTGCGGCACCAGGGCCTGGGCCGCGACGAGCGACCCGGCCCCGATCACCGCCCCGTTGAGCACGGTCGCGCCCATCCCGATCAGGCAGTCGTCCTCCACGGTCGCCCCGTGCACCACCGCGTTGTGCCCGATCGACACCCGCTCGCCGACCGTCACCGGGAACCCGGGATCGGCGTGCAGCGTGACGTTGTCCTGCACATTGGCCTGCGCGCCGACGCTGATGCGCTCGACGTCCCCGCGCACCACGGCGCCGTACCAGACACTGGCTCCCGCGTGCAGCGTGACGTCTCCGATCACGGCCGCCGTGGGCGCGACGAACGCCTCCGGGTCGACCCGGGGCTCCTTGCCCGCGATGCCCACGACCAGCGCCTTCTGCGTCATCACCGTCTCCTCGTGTCCGGGGTGTCACCGAACCGTACGACACGGGGTGGGGCAAAGATCACAGCAGCCCGCCGTCTCCGTGGAGGCGACCGGTGAGTAACGTGAGCCCGTGCCGAAGCGCAAGAACACGTTCTCATCCTGGCGACACCGCCTGGCCCAGCGCGTCGTCCACGCGGGCTGGGCGTGGGTGCAGCGCAGGGGCTCGGTGACGGCCGAGCACCCCGGCCGCTTCCGCTTCGGCGCGATCGGCGAGGCCACCCGGCTGGCCTTCCCGCTCGGCACGGTCTTCGGCGAACCCTGGATCCGGCTCGGCTCCTACTGCATCATCGGCGAGCAGGTCACCCTCACCGCGGGCCTGATGCCCGACCTGGACCTCGGTCCGGATCCGATCCTGCGCATCGGCGACGGCGTGGTCCTCGGCCGCGGCAGCCATGTCATCGCGGACACGACGGTCACCATCGGCGACGACTGCTACTTCGGCCCGTACGTCTACGTCACCTCCACCAACCACTCCTACGACGACCCGCACCAGCCCATCGGCAAGCAGTGGCCGCGGATGGAGCCGGTGGAGATCGGGCCGGGCTGCTGGATCGGCACCGGCGCGGTGATCCTGCCGGGCGCGCGGATCGGGCGGAACGTGGTGGTGGCGGCCGGCGCGGTGGTCCGGGGCACGGTGCCCGACCACGCGGTGGTGGCGGGCGCGCCCGCCCGGGTCGTACGGCGCTGGACGCCCGGCGACGGCTGGCAGCCGCCGCTGCGGACGCCCGCGCCCGTGCCGCTGCCGGACGGGGTCACACCGGGCCAGCTTCGGGCGCTGGCGGACCTGGACGAGGACGCGGTCGCCCGGCTGGCCGCGCTGGACGCCGACGGCTGACGGCTGACGGCGTCCCCGGCACGCAGGCTCCGCGGTCCGGGCCGCGCAGTACAGTTTGGTGAACGGCCGGGTGCACCGCACCGTAGTCCAGCCGGCTGGACGTCGCTCACCACACCACTGGACCCCCCGGGATATTTGGACGCAACGTGTCGGACCTCGAACTCCTGACCCAGTCCCTGGCACGGAACGTCAGGCACTGGCGCTCGGTGCGCGGCTTCACGCTGGACGTGCTCGCCGCCCGGGCCGGTGTCAGCCGCGGCGTGCTCATCCAGATCGAGCAGGCCCGCACCAACCCCAGCATCGGCACGGTCGTCAAGATCGGTGACGCGCTCGGCGTCAGCGTCACCACGCTGCTCGACTACGAACAGGGCCCGAAGGTCCGTGTCGTCCCCGCCGACCGGGCCGTACGGCTCTGGCACACCGAGGACGGCAGCTACAGCCGGCTGCTCGCCGGCACGGAGGCGCCCGGACCGCTGGAACTGTGGGACTGGCGGCTGATGCCGGGCGAGAGCAGCCCCTCCGAGCCGCACCCCGGCGGCACGGTCGAACTCGTCCATGTCACCGCGGGCGAGCTGACGCTCACCGTGGACGGCACGGAGTACCGCGTCCCGGCGGGCGCGAGCGCCTCCTTCGAGGCCAACGTCCCGCACTGGTACGGCAATCAGGGCGACGTGCCGATGGAGATGATGATGGCCGTGTCCGTCCCGCCCGTGCCGTGAGACGCCGGTCCGGCGGGCGGGCCGGCCTTGCTAGCGTGCGGCCATGCGCGCACCCATCGGAGACTTCGACACCGCCACTCCCGCCCCGGACTGCCTGGAGGAGCTGACCGCTCCCGTCGCCGACGCCGTACGCGACTGGCAGGGCACGGTCCCGGCCGACCGCATCCTCTACGTCGACACCGACCCGCGCTGGGCGGACACCGCCGTCTTCGTGGAGCACTACGGCCGCGACCTGCTGGAGCGCTCGGCGAACTGCGTGGTGGTCGCGGGCAAGCGGGCCGGCGAGACCCGGCTCGCCGCCTGTGTGATCCTGTCCACCACCCGGGCCGACGTCAACGGCGTCGTCCGCCGTCAGCTCGGCGCCCGCAAGGCGTCCTTCGCCCCGATGGAGACGGCGACCGGCGAGAGCGGCATGGAGTACGGCGGCATCACCCCGCTCGGACTGCCCGCCGGCTGGCCCGTGCTGGTGGACGCGGCCGTCGCCGACCTGCCCTACGTCCTGGTCGGCAGCGGACGCCGCCGCGGCAAGCTGCTCGTACCGGGCAAGGCACTCGCCGAACTCCCGGGCGCCGTCGTACTGGAGAACCTGGGCATCGCCTGACCCACCACGACGGGCCGACCACACCACGACCTCGCGGGGCCCTGGGCCCGGGCCCTGAGCCCCCGGACCGCCGGGCCGCGAGCCCCGGGCTGCCGGGCCCTGAGCCCTCGAGCCTCTGGGCTGCCGGGCCCCGGGCCGTCGGGCCCTGAGTCCCGGGCCCTGAGTCCCCTGGCTGCCGGGCCCCTAAGCCGCCGAGTCCCAAGCAGCCGGGCCCCGTGTCGCCGAGTTGCCGGGCCCCGAGCCGCGGGCGCTGGGCCCCGGGCCCTGAGCCGCCGCCGAGTCCCAAGCCGCTGGGCCCCGGGGCTGACCCTGAGCCATCGGGCTGCCGGGCCGCCGGGCCGCCGAGACCGAGTCGCCGGTCCCCGGGCCGCCGAGTCGCCGAGTCCCGAGCGGCCGGGCCCCGAGCGGTCGGGCCCCGTGTCGCCGAGTCGCTGGGCCGCCGGGCCCCGAGCCGCTGGACCCCGGGCCGCCGAGTCCGAAGCCGCCGGGCCCCGGGCGCCGGGCTGCCCGGCCCCGGGCCCCGGGCCGTCGGCCGCGGTCCGGTCGGGCGTCAGTATGTGTCGGCCGTGCCGAGGTACTGCTCGGCGAAGGCTGCTGCTGCGGCTGGGGAGGAGAACAGCCGGCGCAGGCGGGCCAGGGTGGTGCCGGCGCGGTAGGGGTCTGGGTGGGAGACGCCGTGGTAGACGTCGGAGAGCCACTGGGAGAACTCCTGGTAGTCCCACACCCGGCGCAGGCACGCCGCCGAGTAGCCGTCCAGGCCCGTGCGGTCGTCCTTCGTCAGGTACGCCACGAGTGCGTCGCCGAGCAGGAACGCGTCGTGCAGGGCGAGGTTCATGCCCTTCGCGGCGATCGGCGCGACGAGGTGCGCGGCGTCGCCGGCCAGGAAGAGCCGGCCGGACACCATCGGCTCCACGACGTAGTTGTGCATGTCCAGCACCCGCTTCTCCAGCAGCCGCCCCTCGGCCAGCGCCGGTCGGTCCGCCGCGTGCAGCCGCCGCCGGAGTTCCGCCCAGACCCGGTCGTCGGGCCAGGCGGCGGGGTCGTCGCCGGGCGGGCACTGGAGGTAGTAGCGGGTCAGCTGCGCACTGCGGGGCATGTGCCCGGCGAACCCGTCGGCGTGCATGCCGAACAGCACCCGGTCGGCGGACGGCGGCGCCTCGGCCAGCAGCGCCAGCCAGCCGATTCCGTAGTCGTGCCGGACGGTCCGCGCCGACGGCGGCAGCGCGGCGCGGCTCGCGCCGCGCGCCCCGTCACAGCCGGCCACGAAGTCGCAGTGCACGAGCAGCCGTTCACCGGTGTCCGGGTCGGTGTAGGAGACGGCGGGCCGGTCCGAGTCCAGGTCGTGCAGGCGCACGTCGCGCACGCCGAAGCGGATCGCCCCGCCGCGCACGTCGGCGTACTCGCGCACGAGATCGGTCACGAGCAGCGGCTGCGGGTACACCCAGTGGTGACGTCCCGTCAGTTCCGTGTAGTCGAAGCGGTAAGCGCGTCCCCCGAAGCGGAACTCGCACTCCGAGTGGCGCTCCGCCCGCTCCGGCAGCCGTCCCGCCAGCCCGCGCCGCTCCAGCCCGCGTACGGCCCACTCCTCGATGATCCCGGCGCGCGGCCGCTGTTCGATGAACTCCCGGCTCTCGCACTCCAGGACGAGGCAGTCCACACCGGCGGCCCGCAGGATGGCGCCGACGGTCAGGCCGGCGGGCCCGGCGCCCACGACGACGACCGGGACACGGGTGGCGGAAGGGGAACCGGTGTGGGGAGAAGCAGACGTCACGCGAGCATTATGACGGTGTCCCGTCAGACGGACCGACGGGACTCCGGGGCCACGAGGGACGGAAGGGGTTAGGCCAGCCGCGGGATCTCGATCGCCGGGCAGCGGTCCATCACCATCTCCAGACCCGCCGCCCGGGTCCGCTCGTACGCGGCCTCGTCGACGACACCGAGCTGGAACCACACCGCCCGCGCGCCCTTCGCCACGGCCTCGTCGGCCACCGGGCCGGCCAGCTCGCTGTTCACGAACACGTCGACCACGTCCACGTCGAACGGGATGTCCGCGAGGGAGGCGTAACCCGGCTCGCCGTGCACCGTCTCGGCCTTGGGGTGCACCGGCACGATCCGCTTGCCGAACCGCTGGAGCACCTGCGCCACGCCGTACGCGGCCCGCCGCTGGTTCGCGGACAGGCCGACCACCGCCCAGGTGTCGCCCGTCTCGGTCAGGATCCTGCGGATCGTCGCTTCGTCGCCGTACATCGGCCGCCTCCTCGTCACTGCGGGAACTGTGTGCCGGGGCAACGCCGGACCGGCGGTGCGGATTCCCTCCGTACCCCGCCACGCTGTCCGGAATCGGCGCAAGCCGCTGCATACGGCCGCGCGCCCGCCTACGCTCGCCCCGTGCTGCGCATCCTCGACGCCCGAACCGGTGAACCCGTCCCCGCCGCGCCCGCCCGCCGCGGTCTGACCCGTATCGAAGCCCATGCCTCCGGCCTGGATCCCACGGCCCTGCGGGTCCTGCTCACCGCCGACCTGCTCGTCCGTGCCCTGGAAGTGGGCGGCACCCCGGTCTGGACGGCCCTGAGCGCCCCGCGCCACAAGGCGGAGCTGCGCACCGCCGCCACCCGCCTCGCCATCCGCCCCTTCGAGGACGGCCGCGACCTCGCCTCGGGCCTCGGCGAGGCCCAGGCCATCCACGTGATGTGCCCGGACGTCACCGGCACGCCGGGGGAGGGGCCGCTGGTGTCGGTGGCCGGGGCCGAGTGGACACCGGGACCGGAGAACGCCGGGAACACCGAGAACACCGAGAACGCCGGCGGGGGCACAGAAGGGTGGCCCACCGGCGGCCCCAGCGGCCCCAGCGGCCCCGGCGCCCCCGGTCCGCTCGGCGCGCTCCTCGCCGATCCCGCCGCCCTCCGCCTCGCCCTGCTCGCCGTCCCGCGCGGTGAACCCGTGCGGCTGGACCGGGCCGCGCTGGACGACGCCGCGGACCGCCTCTCCCGCTGGCGGCGGGCCGTCGCCGGCTGGGCGCGGCGGCCCTCGCGGCCGGTCCCCGGCGAGGTCCGCGAGCGGCTGCGCGCGGCCTGGGAGGACGACCTCGACCTGCCCGCCGTGCTCGGCGTCCTCACCGAGGTGGCGAACGCGTCCGGCATCCCGGACGGCGCCCGCTTCGAGACGTACGCCTACGCCGACCGCCTGCTCGCCCTCGACCTCACGCGTGACATCGGCGGACCCGCGTGAACCGGCCGGCGGGCGGGGGTCCGCTGCGCCGGCTGGTGGTGCTGCGCCACGCCAAGTCGGCCTGGCCCGAGGGCGTCGAGGACCGCCTCAGACCGCTCGCCCCGCGCGGGCTGCGCGACGCCCCGGCCGCCGGCCGCGCGCTCGCGGCCGGCTCCCTGCCCGATCTCGCCCTGTGCTCCACCGCCGTACGCGCCCGCCGTACCTGGGAGCTGGTCGCCGCCGAGTGGGCCACCCCGCCGCCCGTGCGCCACGACCGGCGGCTGTACGGGGCCGGTGTGCCGGAGCTGCTCCAGGTGGTGCGCGAGGTGCCGGCCGAGGTGCGTACGCTGCTGCTGATCGGGCACAACCCCGGCCTCGCGGAGCTGGTGACGGAGCTGGCCGCCGACGGCCTCGACGACGCGCTGGAGCGGGTGCGGACGAAGTTCCCGACCTGCGCGGTCGCCGTCCTCTCCTGGCACGGCAGCGGCTGGCCGGCGCTCACCCCGGGCTCGGCCCTGCTCACCTCCTTCACGGTCCCGCGCGGAAAGAAGCGCTGACCGGGCGGGCACCCGGCGCTCGCATAGGCTGGCGGGATGCAGGACGAGTACCGCACAGTGGCCCGCGCGGGCGTGCACGAGACCGAGATCAACCGCTCCCGCTTCCTGTGCGCCCTCGCCCCGGCCGCCACCGAGCGGGAGGCCCAGGAGTTCGTCGCCGCCGTGCGCAAGAAGCACGCCGACGCCACCCACAACTGCTGGGCGTACGTCATCGGCGCCGACGCCTCCGTACAGAAGGCCAGCGACGACGGCGAACCGGGCGGCACCGCCGGCGTGCCCATGCTCCAGATGCTGCTGCGCCGCGACATGCGGTACGTGGTGGCCGTGGTCACCCGCTACTACGGCGGTGTCAAGCTGGGCGCGGGCGGGCTCATCCGGGCCTACGGCGGCTCGGTCGGCGAGGCCCTGGACGCGCTCGGCACGCTCACCCGGCGCCGCTTCCGGCTGGCCACGGTGACCGTCGACCACCAGCGCGCGGGCAAGGTCCAGAACGATCTGCGCGCCACCGGACGCGAGGTGCGCGACGTCCGCTACGGCGAGGCCGTCACCCTGGAGATCGGTCTGCCGGACGCCGACGTGGACGCCTTCCGGGCCTGGCTCGCGGATGTGACGGCGGGCACGGCCGGCTTCGAACTGGGCGGCGAAGCGTACGGAGATGCCTGACAATCGGCGCCAATCGGGCATAACGCCCCTGGGGGTGGGCGGTCGTGACGGGCCGGTACGGGAGTAACCGCCCGTGATGTCAGACCCGGCGGTTAGTCTCGGGGCCCATGAGACTGCTGCACACGTCGGACTGGCACCTCGGCCGGGCCTTCCACCGGGTGAACCTGCTCGGGGCCCAGGCCGAGTTCATCGGTCACCTCGTCACCACCGTGCGTGAGCGCGAGGTCGACGCGGTGGTCGTGTCGGGCGACGTGTACGACCGCGCGGTGCCCCCGCTCGCCGCGGTCGAGCTGTTCGACACCGCGCTGCACCGGCTCGCGGACCTCGGCGTGCCCACGGTGATGATCTCCGGCAACCACGACTCGGCCCGCCGCCTCGGCGTCGGCGCCGGACTCATCGACCGCGCGGGCATCCACCTGCGCACCGAACCGTCCGCCGCCGGCACTCCGGTGATCCTTGAGGACGCCCACGGCGAAGTGGCGTTCTACGGCCTGCCGTACCTCGAACCGGCCCTGGTGAAGGACGAGTTCGGCGTCGACAAGGCCGGCCACGAAGCCGTGCTCGGCGCCGCGATGGACCGCGTCCGCGCCGACCTCGCCGGCCGCGCGCCGGGCACGCGCTCCGTCGTCCTCGCCCACGCCTTCGTCACCGGCGGCCAGGCCAGCGACAGCGAGCGGGACATCACCGTCGGCGGGGTCGCCGCCGTACCGGCCGCGGTCTTCGACGGCGTGGACTACGCGGCCCTCGGCCATCTGCACGGCTGCCAGACCCTCACCGAGCGCGTGCGCTACTCCGGCTCGCCGCTCGCCTACTCCTTCTCCGAGGCCGGCCACCGCAAGAGCATGTGGCTGGTCGACCTGGACGCGGACGGCGCGGTCACCGCCGAACGCGTCGACTGCCCGGTGCCGCGCCCGCTCGCCCGGCTCCGCGGCACCCTGGAGGACCTGCTCGCCGACCCCGCGCTGAGCGGCCACGAGGACGCCTGGGTCGAGGCCACCCTCACCGACCCGGTCCGCCCGGCCGACCCCATGGCCCGGCTCACCGAGCGCTTCCCGCACACCCTCAGCCTGGTCTTCGCCCCCGACCGGGCCCCCGACGACCCCCGGGTGTCCTACGCCCGGCGCCTCGCGGGCCGCAGCGACCAGCAGATCGCCCAGGACTTCGTCGCTCATGTGCGCGGCGCCGGCCCCGACGAGCACGAGGCGGCCGTGCTGCGCGAGACGATCGACGCCGTGCGCGCCGACCACGCCGTGCGGGAGGTGGCCCGGTGAGGCTGCACCGGCTCGACGTCACCGCCTTCGGGCCCTTCGGCAACGCCCAGCGCGTCGACTTCGACGCCCTGTCCGCCGCCGGGCTGTTCCTGCTGCACGGCCCGACCGGCGCGGGCAAGACCTCCGTCCTGGACGCCGTCTGCTACGCGCTCTACGGCTCCGTCCCCGGCGCCCGGCAGAGCAGCCAGGGCGCCGGGCTGCGCAGCGACCACGCCCCGCCCGGCACCCGCACCGAGGTCCGCCTCGAACTCACCGTCGCCGGACGCCGGCTGGAGATCACCCGGCAGCCCCCGTGGGAGCGGCCCAAACTGCGGGGCACCGGCACGACGGTCGACAAGGCCCAGACCTGGCTGCGCGAGCACGACGCCCGCTCCGGCACCTGGAAGGACCTCAGCCGCTCCCACCAGGAGGTCGGCACCGAGGTGGAGCAACTGCTCGGCATGAGCCGCGAGCAGTTCTGCCAGGTCGTCCTGCTCCCCCAGGGCGACTTCGCGCGCTTCCTGCGCGCCGACGCCGAGACCCGCGCCCGGCTCCTCGGCCGGCTCTTCGACACCCAGCGCTTCGCCGACGTCGAGAAACGGCTCGCCGAACGCCGGCGCACCACCGAGGCACGGGTGCGCGAGGGCGACACGGCGCTGCTCGCCGACGCCCACCGCATGCAGCAGGCGGCCGGTGACGCCATGGAGCTGCCCGAGCTGGCCCCCGGCGACCCCGGCCTCGCCGACACCGTCCTCGGTGCCGCCGCCGTCGCCCGCAGCACCGCCCGGGAACGCCTCGCCGTCGCCCGGTGCCGCCTGGCCGCCGCCGAGTCCGCCCACACCGCGGCCCGGAGCGCGCTGGAGGAGATACGCGAACGCGCCCGCCTCCAGGCCCGGTACGCCGAGGCCCGGCAGCGCGCCGAAGCCCTCCGGGAACGGGCCGGCGCCCACGGCGAGGACGAGGAGCGCATGGCGCGGGCCCGCAAGGCCGAGGCGGTCGCGCCCGCGCTGGAACTGCGGGAGGAGGCCGACGCCGCCCACCACCGGGCCGCGGAGGCCGAGACCCGCGCGCGTGCCCTGCTCCCCGCCGCCCACGCCGGCGCGGACGCGGGCGGACTCGCCGCCGCCGCCCGCCGCACCGCCGAGGAACTGGGCGGTCTGGACGCGGCCCGGCGCGCCGAACGCCGGCTCGCCGAACTCGCCGCCGAATACACCGGACTCGACCGGCAGGAACGCGCCGACGAGGACGTGCTGCGCGAGGCCGACGCCTGGCTCGACGGCTGGGAGACCACCCGCGCCGCCCTCCAGACGCGCGTCGACACCGCCCGGGAAGCCGCCACCCGCGCCGAACAGCTCGCCGTCCAGCGCGACCCGATGCGCCGCAGGCTCGAAGCCGCCCGCACTCGGGACGCCCAGACGGCCGAGCTGGAACGGGCGGCGCAGCGCGCGCGTGAGTCGGAGCAGCGCGCCCTGGCGGCCCGCGCCCACTGGCTCGACCTCAAGGAACAGCGGCTGGCCGGCATCGCCGCCGAGCTGGCCGCCCGCCTCACCGACGGCGAGCCGTGCGCGGTCTGCGGAGCCACCGCGCACCCCGCGCCCGCGCGCAAGGTCGCCGGCCACGTCGACCGCGAGACCGAGGACCGCGCCCTCGCCGCCTCCCGCCGGGCCGAGGAACAGCACACCGAGGACGAGCGGCACGCCGGCCGGCTCCGCGAGACCCTGGCCGCCGCCGGCGCCGAGGCCGGCGACACCGCCACCGCCGACCTCGCCGCCGAGGCCGAGCTACTGGAGCGGGAGTACACCCGCGCCCGCCGGGACGCCTCCGCCCTGCACGCCGCCCAGGAGGAACTGCGGCGCGCCGAGCGGGAGCGCGAGCAGCGGCTCGCCGACCGCCAGCAGGCCGCCGTACGGGCCGCCTCCCGGCTCACCCGCCGCGACGCGCTGGAGCGCGAACAGGCCCGGCTGGAAGCGGAGTTGGCGCAGGCCCGCGGCAGCGCGGACAGTGTGGCGGCGCGCGCCGCCCAACTGGAGCGGCTCGCGGCCCGGCTCACCGAGGCCGCCGACGCCGTACGGGCCGCCGAGGGCGCCGCCGAGCGGCTGAAGGAAGCCGACGCCCGCCTCGCCGACGCCGCCTACCGGGCCGGCTTCGACACCCCGCAGGCCGCGACGGCGGCCCTGCTCGACCCCGCCGCCCACCGCGCGCTCCAGCACCGCCTGGACGCCTGGCAGCAGGAGGAGGCCGCCGTGCGCGCGGTCCTCGCCGAGACCGCCACCGCGGCGGCCGCCCGGCAGCCGGCCGCCGACCCGGCCGCGGCCGAGCGGACGGCGGCCGCCGCCGAGCGGCGGCTGCGCGAGGCGGGCTCCGCGCGCGACGCCGCCGCCCGCTGCTGCGCCGAACTGGACCGTCTCTCCGCACGCGCCGCCGAGGCGGTGCGCCGGCTCGGCCCGCTGCGCGAGGAGTACGACCGGGTGGCCCGGCTCGCCGCCCTCACCGCGGGCACCTCCGCCGACAACGAACGCAGGATGCGCCTGGAGTCGTACGTCCTGGCGGCCCGGCTGGAACAGGTCGCCGCCGCCGCGACCGCCCGCCTGCAGCGCATGTCGTCCGGCCGCTACACCCTCGTCCACTCCGCCGACCGCAGCGGGCGCGGACGCAGCGGGCTCGGGCTGCACGTCGTCGACGCCTGGACCGGACGGGAACGGGACACCGCGACCCTGTCCGGCGGCGAGACCTTCTTCGCCTCCCTCGCGCTCGCCCTCGGCCTCGCCGACGTCGTCACCGAGGAGGCGGGCGGTGTCCGCCTGGACACCCTCTTCATCGACGAGGGCTTCGGCACCCTGGACGACCAGACCCTGGACGAGGTCCTGGACGTCCTCGACTCCCTGCGCGAACGCGACCGCAGCGTCGGCATCGTCAGCCACGTCCCCGACCTGCGCCGGCGCGTGCACGCCCAGTTGGAGGTCGTCAAGGACAGGACGGGCTCGTCGCTGCGCCAGCGCGGCACGCACTGAACGCACCGGCCCCGACCTTGATCACGAAACGGTAAGGTTCACCGGCTCCGCGGCTGCTTCGCACAACCTTCCGGCTCGGCGGGCCGTCCAACCCGCGCCCGGTACCGATCAAGGAGTACCGGTTCTCGTCCGTCCAGTTGGGGGATGTCATGAGTTCTGTCTCCGTCCGGCGCGTGCTGCGCCACGGGGCGTGTGCCACGGCCGCCGGGGCGCTGCTGGCCGCCGGTCTCGGCAGCGGGGTCGCCTTCGCCGACGACGCGCAGAGCGACCAGTTGTGGATCCAGGCCCCGTCCGAGCAGCCGGTCACCGCCGCCCCGGACGGCGGTACGGCGGAGTACCGGTCGCTGGCGCTCGGCCTCTACCACGACAACGACAACTTCACCGTCACCGGCGGCCGGCTGACCGTCGACGTCTCCGGGCTCGCCGGGGTCGCCGAGGTCGCCTGGCCCGGCACGTGCGCACCGGACGACGCCGGCACCGTCGCCGTGTGCGACACCGGCGACGTGCCGACCGGCTCCGGCGCCCAGGTGCAACTGGAAGTGCGGGCCGCCGCCGGCGCCGCCGTGGGTGCGCGGGGCACCATCGCGTACTCCGCCGAGGCCACCGGGGGACCCGACGGCCGGCTCGTCGCCCCGGAGGGCGCCGAGACCGTCGTCACCGTCGGCTCCGGCCCGAACCTCGGTGTCGGCGCGTTGCGGAGCGTGTCCGGCGTCGCCCCCGGCACCAGCCTCGCCGTGCCGTTCACCGTCACCAACACCGGCGACGAGACCGCCCATGGCTTCAGCGTCAAGATGTGGGCCACCTACGGCCTCGACGTCGCGACCCGCTACCCGCAGTGCTCCTACACCGGGCCGGACGACACCGACGACGAGTACACGCCCATGACCTATGTGACGTGCTCCTTCGACACCGACGTGGCGCCCGGCGCCACCGTGGAGCTGCCGCAGCCGCTGCGGCTCGCCGTCACCGGCCACGCGCTGTACGAGCGGTTCGACTACGAGGTCCAGCCCGGCGGCGGCGCCACCGACCTCGACGGCTCGGACAACGGCAACTCCTGGAGCATCCGTGCCGCCAACACCGCCGACTTCGCCGTGCGCGGCACCGGGGTGAGCGGCGCGGCCGGCGACACCGTCACCGCCGCCTTCGAGTTCGCCAACCACGGCCCGGCCTGGGTCGGCAACGTCAGCTCCGGGGACCCGGTCGCCGTGCTCGACTTCGCCCTGCCGGAGGGCACCACTGCTGTCTCCGTGCCCGACACCTGCCACCCCGGGCCGTCCGCCGGCCACTACGCCTGCACCCTGCCGATGTGGGCCAAGCCGGACCTGACGGCCGGCTTCCCGTTCCGGCTCCGTATCGACCGGGTCGTCCCCGACGCGACCGGCCGCGTCGTCGCCCGGCCCGAGTTCGGCACGTCCTTCGCCTTCGACCCGGACAGCGGGAACAACACGGCCCAGGTCGTCGTCAACCCGTCCGCCTGACCGTGCGGGCACCGGGGGCCCGCGCCCCCGGTGCCGTGGTCAGCGGCCCAGCGGCCGCCGGGTCAGCGGGGAGGAGTACACGACACTCGTGGTCACCGAACCGAGCGCGCCGATCCGGCCCGCCACCTGCTCCAGGTGGGACATCGACCGCGCGGCGACCTTGATGACGAAGCAGTCGTCGCCCGTGACGTGGTGCGCCTCCAGGACCTCGGGCGTCGCGGCGACCAGGTCGTGGAACGGCTTGTAGTTGCCGTTCGGATAGCGCAGCCGCACGAACGCCAGGATCGGCAGCCCCAGCCGCTCGGGATCGACCACCGCCGCGTATCCCTGGATGACGCCCGCCTCCTCCAGCCGCCGCACCCGCTCGGTGACGGCGCTCGGCGACATGGACACGGCCCGCGCCAGCTCGGCGTAGCTGACCCGTCCCTCGCGCTGGAGGACTTCGAGTATGCGCCAGTCGGTGGCGTCCGGGGAATACGCGGTCATCCCGGATGGATAGCAGGGAAAACCCCGGCAGGACAAGGGCAGGGCCGTGGATCGCCCCTTCAGGGAGCGGACCGCGGACCGTAGATTTCCCGTCATGATCAACACCGTGACCGAGAACCCCGTCCTGCGCGTCGCCCCCGCCGCCCCCGCCGAGGCCGCCGCCTACTTCCGGGCGAGCCTCGCCTTCCACGCCGACGTCGCCGACGTGGCCGCCGCGCTCGCGGCCGGCGGCGACCCCGGCTTCGCCGTCGTGGACTGCCGCTCCACCGCGTCCTGGGACCAGGGCCACGTCCCCGGCGCCGTCCACCTGCCGACCGCGCTCATCCCCGGACAGGCCGGCCGGCTCCTCGACCCCGCCGTGCCGGTCGTGACGTACTGCTGGGGACCCGGCTGCAACGGCGCCGCCCGGGCCGCGCTCGCCCTCGCCGAACTCGGCTACCAGGTCAAGGAGATGCTCGGCGGCTTCGAGTACTGGGTGCGCGAGGGCTTCGGCTACGACACCTGGCGGGGTCCGGCGCGCCGGGACGCCGACCCGCTGACCGCACCCGTCGACGGCGCGTGCGGCTGCTGACCCCCACCGCCGCGGGCGCGCGGGCCGGCGCCCCGCTCAGCGCAGCCCGTCGAACGCGATGTTCAGATGGCGGGGGCCGCGCAGCACCGCGTTCGGGCGGTACGGCGGCGGGTCCTCGACCAGGCGCGGGTTCTCCAGCCGCCGGGCCAGCTCGGACAGCGCGATCTGCGTCTCCAGCCGGGCCAGCGGGGCGCCGAAACAACTGTGGATGCCGCTGCCGAACCCCAGGTGCCGGATGTCCCCGCGGTCCGGGTCGAACCGCTCCGGGTCCTTGAACCGCTCCGGGTCCCGGTTGCCCGCGGCGAGTACCAGCCAGATCCGCGACCCCTTCGGGATCGTCACCCCGCGCACCTCGATGTCGGTGATGCAGGTGCGCTGCGGCACGAGCTGCACCGGCGGCTCGTACCGCAGCAGCTCCTCCACGATGTTGACCGACAGCCCCGGATCGTCCCGCAGGCGCCCGAGGATCTCCGGGTGGCGCAGCAGGGTCAGCATGCCGTTGGTGATCAGGTTGACCGTCGTCTCGTGACCGGCGATCAGCAGCAGCACCGAGGTGCTGAGCACCTCCATCATCGTCATCGAGCCCTCCGGGCCCTCGCTGTCGACCAGATCGGACAACAGGTCGTCCCGCGGCTCCTTGGTGCGCTGCTCGACCAGCCCGGCCAGATACATGCCGAGCCGCATCCGCGCCTCCTGCGCCGCCCGCTGGGCCTCCGCCTCCGAGCCCTGCCGGGCGACCGGGTCGAGGCTCGCCACCAGCGGGTCCACCCAGGTGCGGAACTCCGGTTCGTCCTCCCGGGGCACGCCGAGCAGCCGGCAGATCACCGTCACCGGGAAGGGATAGGCGAACTGGTCGACCAGGTCGATCCGGCGCGCGTCCCCGAAACCGTCGATCAGCTCGGTGACGATCTCCCGCATCTGGCCCCGCATGCCCTCGATCCGCCGCGGCCGGTGCGGCGGCCCGAACGCGCTGTTGGCGATGCGCCGCAGCCGGTCGTGCTCGGGCGGGTCCAGCCGCAGGAACGACGGCGGCAGCCCGCCCGTCTCCTCCCGCTGGTCCAGCCCGTCCTCCCCGGCGGCGGCCAGGTTGGCGGCGTCGGAGCTGACCCGGGGATCGTGCAGCAGCGCCTCGATGTCGTAGTAGGAACTGATGAGGTACGGTCCGCCCTCCTCCTCGTGCAGGACCGGGGTCTCGCGGAGTTCCGCGTACAGCGGGTAGGGATCGGCGCGGTTGTCGAAGTCGGTGATCCGGTGGGCCATCGAGGCGTGCGGCATGGCGGTTCCTTACGGCGTCGGGGCCGTGGGTCAGTGGCGGGAGGGGTGGAAGACCAACTGCTGGTCGGCCGGCGAGTAGCCGCTGAGGGTCACCATCGGGCCGTGGGTCGGCAGCGAGGGGTCCGGGAAGCCGGCCGGCACCGGCTGCCGGCCCTCGGGACGCCGGTCCATCGTCGGGAACTCCACCGGGAACGGCGCGCCCCGCTCGATCTGCCGCTGGTAGAACTCCAGCCACCGCGTGTGGTCGAAGCTGACGGCGGCCACGACCCGGCCCTGGTGGCCGTAGACGCCGACGAACCGGCGCTCGGCCGCCGAACCCTGCGTGATCATGATCTGCTCGCCCATCGGCGGCACCCCGACCGACTTGATGTTGACCCCGAACATCGACGACCAGAAGGCCGGCATCCACAGGTGCGGCCGCCGGTCCGTGCCGTGGCAGATCATGTTGTGCGCGGCCGTCTCCGCCTGGGCGACGGCGTTGCCCCAGTGCTCCAGCGACAGGAACTGGTAACCGAACAGCGCGTGCGGGGAGCGCGCCACGTCACCCGCCACGAAGACGTCGTCCGTGACGATGCCCCGGAAGTCGAAGGCACGGCAGCCCGCGTCACAGGCGATCCCGCGGGGCCCGGCGCCCAGCCCCGACCCGGTCAGCCACTCGGTGTTGCGCTGCGAGCCCAGCGACACCACGACCACGTCCGCCTCGACGACGCTCTCGTCGGACAGGTGCACGGCCCGCACCCTGCCGACCGTGTCGCCCTCCAGGGCGGTCACCGTGACATGGGTGCGCAGGTCCACGCCGTTCTCGACGGCGAGGTCGGCCGCGACCGCGCCCACGACCCCGCCGAGCGCGCCCACCAGCGGCGCGCCCGCCCGCTCCGCCACGGTCACCGGCAGGCCCATCTCCCGGCACGCCGAGGCGACCTCCGAACCGGCGAACCCGGCACCGATGACGAACACCCGGCGCGGCCCCGCCTTCAGCCGCCGCAACAGGCCGGCCGCGTCCTCCCGGGTGCGCAGCACGCACACGCCGTCCAGCCGGGCCTCCTCCTCCTTCGGCCACGGCCGGGCGCGCACCCCGGTGGCGATGAGCAGCCGGTCGTACTCCACCTCGTCCCCGTCGGCCAGCCGGACCCGCTTCGCTGCCAGGTCCAGCCCGGTCGCCGCGACCCCGAGGCGCCACTTGGCGTCCGTGTCCCAGCGGTGCGGCAGCTCGGTGTGGTGCGGGGAGGCCATCCCGAGCAGCACGGCCTTGGACAGCGGCGGCCGGTCGTACGGCTCGTGCGGCTCGTCGCCGATCAGCGTCAGCTCGCCGGCGAAGCCCTCGGCGCGCAGCGTCTCGGCGGCCCGCAGTCCCGCCAGCGAGGCGCCGACGATCACGATCCGGCCCTCCCGCCGCAGCCACTCCACGTAGTCAGCGGCCATCGGACGCCTCCCCGGCCCGGCCCGTGCGGGCCAGGCCGTCGGCGGTGATCGCCTGCACCGGGCAGGCCGCGACGGCCCGCGCCAGCTCCTCCCGCTGCTCCTCCTCCGCGCGCGGGTTGTAGATCAGCGACTCCTCGCCGTGCATGGCGAAGACGCCGGGCGCGAGGAACGCGCACTGCGCGTACCCCTGACACTTGTTGAGATCGACGACGAGCCTCATCGACGCTCCGCTCTGTCGGTGGCGAGGTCCGGCGCACGCCCACGGCTCGCGCGGGCGGCATCCGGACGGCGGTCTTCCCCGCTCGCCAGCATGCGAGGACGCACCGGGTGCCCGCGCGGCAGGCACGCCGATCGAGTGAGCGGCCGGCGCCCTACGCGGCGTCCGGGCGCGGACCCTCCCGGCGGCCGACCGCGAGGAGGTACCCGCTGATCAGCAGCGACCACGCGGGGAAGACCAGCTCCGCCCACGGCACGTTCGACGAGACGAACAGCAGCGTCGGCGCGGTGAGCGCACCCGCGACGGTGAGCGGGCGCGGCAGCACGCCGAGGCGGTGGCCCATCACCGACAGGGAGGACACGAACACGGCCGCCATCCGCATGGCGTAGCCCGTCATCAGCGTGTACGCGAAGTGCCGGCCGAACTCCCAGGCGGCCGCCGGCGGCGGCGGGCCCGCCGGGTGGGACACCGCGAGCACCGCGCCGGCCGCCGCCGCGGCGCCGAACATCGTGGCGGTGAAGACCAGGGCGCTGCCCAGGAAGACGGTGGCGAGGAACTTGTCCTCGGCCGCGCCGACGTGCGCGCGCACCGTGCCGGTGAACCACAGGAAGAAGATCCCGGCGAACGGCACGAGCGCCAGGGCCGCACGCAGCGCCGTGCGGCGCCCGGAGTCCGCGGGTCCCGGCACGGCCGTGTCGGCCCCTTCCGGGAGACCCAGCCTGAGCAGTACGATCGCCGCCGCCAGGAGCAGCGCGAAGACGACTCCGGCCAGCCCCGCGGCACGCGGCGCGCGCAGCGCCTCCTGCCCCGACCCGCTGCCTCCCATGCCCGGCCCGCCTTCCCGCGTCGGCCCCCGGCTACCAGCCAGCCGCCCGCGCCGCGTCCGCGCCACCGGGGGACGGCCGGACGGCGGAGCGCGGGGGGCCGGGCTGAGCGCGGTCGCCTGCGGCGCGTGCGCGTTTGTGGGGGGCGGATGGCCGAGGGGGGCGACTGGGCTGGGCGCGGTGGCCCGCGTCGCGTCCGCGTCCGGGGGGAGACTGCCGAGCGGGCCGCCGCGCGGGCGCAGTCGCCCGCGCTACCGGGAGGCGGTCGGACGGCTGAGCGGCCCGTCGCGCCGGGCGCGGTCGCCCGTGCCGCGTCCGCGTCAGGGGAGACGGCCGGTCGGCCGAGTGGGGCCGCCGGGCCGAGCGCAGTCGCCCGCGCCACCGGGAGATGGCCGGATGGCCGAGCGTCCCGTCGCGCTGATCGCAGTCGCCCGTGTCGCGTCCGCGTCAGGGGAGATGGCCGGACGGCGGAGTGGCGCCGCCGGGCCGAGCGCGGTCGCCCGCGCCACTGGAAGACGGCCGGATGGCCGACTGGGCCCGCCGGACTGAGCGCGGTCGCACACGCCATCGGGGGACGGCCGGATGGCTTGGCCCGCCGGGCATAGCGCAGTCGCCTGGGCTATCGGGGGATGGCCGGACGGCTGAGCGGCCCGTCGCGCCGGGCGCGGTCGCACACGCCATCGGGGGACGGCCGGTTGGCTTGGCCGCCGGGCATAGCGCAGTCGCCTGGGCTACCGGGGGATGGCCGGACGGCCGAGCGGGCCGCTGGGCCGAGCGCAGTCGCCGCGCTACCGGGAGGCGGTCGGACGGCTGAGCGGCCCGTCGCGCCGGGCGCGGTCGCTCGCGCCGTCGGGGGGATGGCCGGATGGCTTGGCCCGCCGGGCATAGCGCAGTCGCCTGGGCTATCGGGGGATGGCCGGACGGCTGAGCGGCCCGTCGCGCCGGGCGTGGTCGCTCGCGCTATCGGGGGATGGCCGGTTGGCTTGGCCGCCGGGCATAGCGCAGTCGCCCGGGCTACCGGAGGCGGCCGGATGGCCGAGTGGGCCCGCTGGGCCGAGGGGAGTCGCCCGCGCTATCGGGAGATGGCCGGACGGCTGAGCGGACCCGCCGGGCGGGAGCGCGGTCGCCCGGGCTGCGTGCGCGTCAGCGGGAGACGGCCGGACGGGCCCGCCGGGCCGAGTGCGGTCACCCGTGCCACCGGGAGGCGGCCGGGCGGGCCCCGCCGCCCGGCCGTCAGAGGCGGGACAGTTCGTCCAGCAGGTCGTCCAGGCCCAGGGAGCCCTGCGAGAGCGCCGCCATGTGCCAGGCCTTGAGGTCGAACGCGGCACCGTGCCGCGCGCTCGCCCGCTCCCGGCCCAGCAGCCAGGCCCGCTCGCCCAGCTTGTAGCCGATCGCCTGGCCCGGCATGGTCAGGTACCGGGTCACCTCGCTGTCCACGAAGTCGGCCGGGCGGCTGCTGCGTGCCGCGAAGAACTCCTGTGCCAGCCGGGGCGTCCAGCGCTCGCCCGGGTGGAACGGCGAGTCGGCCGGGATCTCCAGCTCCAGGTGCATGCCGATGTCGACGATCACCCGGATGGCCCGCATCATCTGCGCGTCCAGATAGCCGAGCCGCTCCTCCGGGTCGCGCAGATAGCCCAGCTCGTCCATCAGCCGCTCCGCGTACAGCGCCCAGCCCTCGACGTTGGCGCTGACCATGCCGACCGACGCCTGGTAGCGGGAGAGGTCCTCGGCGACGTGCGTCCACTGCGCGAGCTGGAGGTGGTGGCCGGGCACGCCCTCGTGGTACCAGGTCGACACCAGGTCGTAGACCGGGAAGCGGGTGAGGCCCATCGTGGGCAGCCAGGTGCGGCCGGGCCGGGAGAAGTCCTCCGACGGCGAGGTGTAGTAGGGCGCCGCCGCGCCGCCGGCCGGCGCGATGCGCGACTCCACCCTGCGCACCCGCTCGGCGAGATCGAAGTGGGTGCCGTCCAGCTCCTCGATCGCCTGGTCCATCAGCCCCTGGAGCCACTCCCGGACCTCGTCCACGCCCTCCACGTGCCGGCCGTGCGCGTCCAGGTGCGCGAGCGCCGCCCACGGCGACGCGGCACCCGGCAGGACCTTCTCCGCCTCCTGCGTCATCTCGCCGAGGAGCCGGTGGAACTCCGCCCAGCCGTAGGCGTACGCCTCGTCCAGGTCCAGCTCCGTGCCGTTGAAGTAGCGGGCCCAGCGCGCGTACCGCTCCCGGCCGACCACGTCCGGGGCGCCCTCGACCGCCGGCGCGTACACCTCCCGCAGCCAGTCCCGCAGTTCCGCCACGGCGCCGGTCGCGGCCCGCGCCGCCTCGGCCAGTTCCGCGCGCAGTGCCTCGGGGCCCGCGGCGGCGAACTCCTCGAACCAGCCGCGGCCCGCGCCGTCCGGGCCCGCCCACTCGGTGAGCTGGCCGATGAAGGCGTCCGTCGGCCGCGGTGCCGCGAACAGACCGCGCTCCAGGCCGAGTCGCAGCGACTCCCGGTAGCCGGCGTACGCGTCCGGGACCGCCCGCAGCCGCTCGGCGATCGCCGCCCAGTCCTCCTCCGTCCGCGCCGGGGTGACCGTGAAGACGTCCCGGACCGCGTGGCCGGGCGTGTGCATGTTGCCGACCTCACGCAGGTGTTCGCCCGCCTCGTGCATCGCGAGTCCGGCCGTCAGCCGCTCCCGCAGCAGCCGCCCGCAGCGCCGCTCCACGTCGCTGTCCGCGCCGGGCCGCCGCTCCGCCTCGGCCAGCTCCGCGAGCGTGGCCCGGGCCAGCTCCGCCCGCGCCTCCGCGCCCGCGGGCGAGTAGTCGGGCAGCCTGCTCGAACTCTCCCGCACACCGAGGTAGGTCCCGGTCACCGGGTCGAGGGCGAGCAGCCGGTCCACATAGGCGTCGGCGACCTGACGGGGCAGCGGGTTCGGAGTCTCAGACATGCCGCCCATCCTGGTACGGCGGCGATCTCCGCGTCACCCGCGTACGGGGGGATTCAGCTCTCGGCGTGGCCGGGCGGCAGCATCGGCCCGCACTCCCACTGCTGGAAGATCAGCCGGGTCTCCACCCGGGCCACCTCGCGCCGCGCCGTGAACTCGTCCAGCACCAGCCGCTGGAGGTCGGCCATGTCCGCGACCGCCACGTGCACCAGATAGTCGTCGGGCCCGGTCAGATGGAACACCGTCCGCGCCTCCGGCAGCGCCCGGATCCGCTCCACGAACGGGCCCACCAGCTCCCGCCGGTGCGGCCTCACCTGCACCGACAGCAACGCCTGGAGCCCGCGGCCCAGTTTGGCCGGATCGAGCCGCAGCTCGTAGCCGAGGATCACGCCCGAGCGGCGCAGCCGGGCCACCCGGTCCAGGCAGGTCGACGGTGCCACGCCCACCTGTGCGGCGAGATCGCGGTAAGTGGTCCGGGCGTCGTTCTGCAACAGCCGCAGCAGACGCAGGTCCACCGGATCCAGTACGACGGACTCGGCCATGCGCCGAACGTAACACGGCGTACGGCCCCGGTGAACCGTCCGATGTTCACCCTTCCGCTCATGGACACAGCGAGCACCGGTGCCTACGACGGCGTACGCACCACGACCCGAGCCCTGGCCACCGAGGCCGTGCACGCCGGCCGCGACGACCTCGCCCGCCAGGGCCTGCACGCCCCGCCCATCGACCTGTCCACCACCTACCCCTCCTACGACAGCCGGGCCGAGGCCGCCCGCATCGACGCCTTCGCCGCCGACGGCGCGGACCCGGCCGGGCCGCCCGTCTACGGCCGCCTGGGCAACCCGACCGTCGCCCGCTTCGAGACCGCCCTCGCCCGGCTGGAGGGCACCGAGTCCGCGGTCGCCTTCGCCAGCGGCATGGCCGCGCTCAGCGCCGTGCTCCTCGCCCGGTCCGCCGCGGGGCTGCGCCATGTCGTCGCGGTCCGGCCGCTGTACGGGTGCAGCGACCATCTGCTGACCGCCGGTCTCCTCGGTACGGAGGTCACCTGGACCGACCCGGCCGGCATCGCCGAGGCGCTGCGCCCGGACACCGGGCTGGTGCTGGTGGAGTCCCCGGCCAATCCCACCCTCGCCGAACTCGACCTGCGGGCCGTCGCCCACGCCTGCGGCTCGGTCCCGCTGCTCGCCGACAACACCTTCGCCACGCCCGTGCTCCAGCGGCCGGCCGGGCAGGGCGCGCGGCTGGTGCTGCACAGCGCCACCAAGTACCTCGGCGGCCATGGTGACGTGCTGGCCGGAGTGGTCGCCTGCGACGAGGAGTTCGCGGGCCTGCTGCGGCGGATCCGGTTCGCCACCGGCGGGGTCCTGCATCCGCTGGCCGGCTATCTGCTGCTGCGCGGGCTGTCCACGCTTCCGGTGCGGGTGCGGGCCGCCTCCGCGAACGCCGCCGAGCTGGCCCGCCGGCTCGCCGGCGACCCGCGCGTGGCCCGGGTGCGCTATCCCCGGCTCGGCGGCGCGATGATCGCCTTCGAGGTGCACGGCGATCCGCACGAGGTGATCTCCCGGGTCCGGCTCGTCACCCCGGCGGTGAGCCTGGGCAGCGTCGACACGCTGATCCAGCATCCCGCGTCCATCAGCCACCGCATCGTGGACGCCGACGACCGGCGCGGGGCCGGGGTGAGCGACCGGCTGCTGCGGCTGTCGGTGGGCCTGGAGGACGTGGACGACCTCTGGACAGACCTGGACCAGGCCCTGGGCACCCCACACCAACACCGCTCGATACCCCTACGGGAGGCGGTGCGCTGAGCGACCGGCATCCGGGGCCGACGTGCCCGCCGCGCCGGGCCCCGGACCCGCGGCAACACCGCCGGCCGGCCCTGCTACGGCGCTCAGCCGAGGTGGGGCGGGCTGGGCAGGGCCGCCGGGGCCGTGTCCAGGCGGGCTGTGATGACCAGTGTGCCCTCCTCGACCTGGTAGTCCAGCGGCAGCCCGAGGCCGCGCATCGCGGCGACCATGCCGGTGTTGGCCGCCTTGGTCACGGCGTACACGCTCGCGCAGCCGGCCTCCGCCGCCATCGCCACCAGCCGCCCGAGCAGTTCGCCGCCGACCCCCCGCTGCTGCCACTCGTCCTCGACCAGCAGCGCGACCTCCGTCTCGTCGCCGTCCCACAGCAGATGGCCGAGGCCGACGATCCGGCCGGCGGCGGTCTGCGCGGCCAGCGTCCGGCCGAAGCGGGGGCTGAGCAGGTGGTTCAGATAGCGGTCCGCGTCACCGACCGGGCCGTGGTAGCGCAGGCCCAGGGTGTGCGGCGAGCACCGCTCGTGCATCGCCCGGGCCGCGGCCAGGGCCCCGGTGTCGATCCGGCGCACCGTGATGTCGGCGCCCTCCGGCAGCGTCAGCACGTCGTCCTGGTGACGCGGCATGCGCGGTCCGAGCCGGCCGTCCAGCTCCACCAGCGCCCGGGCGCGCGCGAACTCCGTCGGGGTGAACGGCAGATACGGCCGCTCCACGGTGAGCACGCCGCCCTCGGGCGTCGGCAGCCGCAGCACGGTGTCCTCCAGGACGCCTTCGGCCGGCACCGGCGACGGGCCCCCGCCGGCCGGGACGGCGGGCAGCGACCGGATCGTGCAGCGGCCCAGCAACTGGCGCAGCGCCAGCGGAAGTTCGGAGGCGTCCAGGGCGGTGCGGGCGGCCAGCCCGAGGACCCGGGTGGGCGCGTCGACCAGATCGTGCGCGTCGGCCCGCTCGATCCAGGTGGAGCTGCCGCCGGCCAGCGCGACCGCGCGGGTGATCCCGGCCGCCGCCAGCGCGCCCGGCGCCCGCAGCAGGAACTCGTCCACCGTGCCGTCGGCCAGCGGGTGGGTCTGGAGGCTGAGGATGTCCACCCGCTGTCCGGCGAGCGCCGTGCACAGCGCGGCCAGGGAGCCCGGCTCGTCCTTGACCGTCGTCCGCATCCGCCACAGCGTGCCCGGGCCGGCCAGGCCGTCCGCGGGGTCGCCGGACCGCTCGGACCGCCCGGCCGGCCGCGCCGTGGCGGCCGGCCGGGCACCGGTATCGCTCACCGGCGGCGCGTGTCCGTGACGGCGTGCCCACCACACGTGGAAGCCCGCCGTCGCGGCCAGCACGATCGCCGACAGCACGAGCAGGGCCGGGCCGTCCGGCCCGTGCCCGATCAGGTTGGCCACGGCGTCCGCGACCGCCACCGCCGTGAACAGCGCGGCGAGTTCGACGACGTCCCGCCGCCAGTGGTGCACGGGCCGCCCGTGCTTGGCCCGGGTCACGTCAGGCATGTCTGGAGTCATGCCGCCACTGTGCAGGAGAGGTGTTGCGTGATCACGAACTGATTGTGACCGATGGGTAAAGTATGCTCCGCCCCATTTATTGCTTTTTCTACGGCCGACCGGTCGTCCTCCTTGTTCCGGTCGCCCTCCTTTCGCCCCGTTCCCCCTACTGGCCGACCCGGCCCGGCTGGAGCGTCCGCGTGAACAGCACGGTGCCGTCCTGCTCCCGCAGCCGCACCGTCAGCTCGCCGCTGTCCCCGTCGATGTCGACCTCGCCGAAGAACTGGTACCCGCCCGCGGGCGAGACGTTCGAGGCGGTGGGCGCCTTCACGAACACCCGCTCCGGACCGAAGGTGGCGTCCAGCGCGCTGGCCGGGAAGGCGCCGGCGTTCAGCGGCCCGGAGACGAACTCCCAGAACGGCTCGAAGTCGGTGAACGCGGCCCGCGACGGCTGGTAGTGCTGGGCCGAGGTGTGGTGCACGTCCGCCGTCAGCCACAGCGTGCCGGTGATCCGCCGGTGCTTGACGAACCGCAGCAGCTCGGCGATCTGCAGCTCGCGCCCGAGCGGCGCGCCCGGGTCGCCCTGGGCCACCGCCTCGAAGTTCGGCCGGTTCTCCGTCGCGTCCGGTACGACCAGACCGAGCGGCATGTCGGCGGCTATCACCTTCCACACCGCGCGCGACCGGGCCAGCTCCCGCTTGAGCCACTCCAACTGCTCCCGGCCGAGGATGCCCTGCGGGTCGGTGGTCTGGTCGTCGGGGGAGTTGGGGTTGCGGTAGGTGCGCATGTCGAGCACGAACACGTCCAGCAGCGGGCCGTGGCGCAGCACCCGGTAGACACGGCCCTCCTTCGCGCCCGGCCGCAGGGTGGGGATCGGGAAGTACTCGCCGAACGCCCGCCGGGCACGCGCCGCGAGGACGTCGACGCTCTTCTCGGTGTACCGGGTGTCGGTCGTGGCGATCACCTCGCCCGGGTACCAGTTGTTGCGCACCTCGTGGTCGTCCCACTGGACGACCGAGGGCACCTGGGCGTTGAACCGGCGCAGGTTCTCGTCCAGCAGGTTGTAGCGGAAGTTGCCCCGGTACTCGGCGAGCGTCTCGGCGACCTTGGACTTCTCCTCGGTGGTGATGTTCCGCCAGGTGCCGCCGTCGGGCAGCGCCTGGGTGGCGGAGACCGGCCCGTCGGCGTAGACGGCGTCGCCGCTGTACAGGAAGAAGTCCGGGTCCAGCCGCGCCATGGCGTCGTAGATGCGGTAACCGCCGAGGTCGGGGTTGATGCCCCAGCCCTGGCCGGCCAGGTCGCCCGACCACAGGAAGCGCACCCCGTCCCGGCGGCGCCGGGAGGCCGTGCGGAAGGTGCCGGTCACGGGCTCGCCGGTGCGGCGCGGGTCGTCCGGGTCGGCGAGCAGGACGCGGTAGTGGATCTGCTCGCCGGACGGCAGGCCGTGCAGCCGGGTCGTGCCGGTGAAGTCCGTGCCGGCGCCCAGCAGCGGGCCGTGCCAGCGGCGCGGGTCGCGGAACGACTCGGTGGCCGAGGTCTCCACGATCATCCGGGCGGGCCGGTCCGACCGCACCCAGACCAGCCCGGAGTCGGCGGTCACGTCACCGGCCTGTACGCCCCAGCCCGCCCCGGGGCGGCCGGAGCGGGCGAACGCCGGGGCCGCGCCGAGGCCGGCGGGCAGGGCCAGGGCCGCCGACGCGGCGAGGGAGCCGCGCAGCACGCTGCGGCGGCCGGGGAACGGAAGGTGGGACATGGCTGTGCCTCCAGGGACGGGATCCGGCCAATGTGCACAGCCACACCTACGGGTGCGCCACGGCGCGCACGCGAACCGGAGGTGAACTCCCGCCGGACGGACGGCGTTCAGGTCCCGCTCAGCGGCTGCCGTCCAGGATCACCCGGGCGACCAGCGCCGGGTCGTCGTTCATCGGGACGTGGCCGCAGCCGGGCAGCCGCACCAGCCGCGCGTGCGGGATGAGCCGCTTGGCGCGGATGCCCTGGCGGCGCAGCAGGACCCGGTCCCGGGTGCCCCAGGCCACCGTGACCGGCACGCCGGGCAGGGCGTCGGTGAACCGGACGGTGCCGCCCGCCCGCAGGGTCGCCTCGAAACCGGTGGCCGTGGCGAGCGCCAGCGTCTCGGCGACCACCGCGTCCGGCGAACGGCGTCCGGGCCGGGCGTAGATGGTGCTGGTCAGCGCGGTACGGCCGGCCGCGGTCCGGGACAGCCGCGTCACCAGCGGCAGCGGCATCCGCTGGGCGGCGCCGCGCATCGCGAGCAGCACCGCGAAGGCGTAGCGCCGCTCCGCGTCGGACCAGAACCCGCCGGGGGAGAGGGCGGTGACGGACCGTACGAGTTTCTCGCGGCCCAGCTCCAGCGCGAGCAGGCCGCCCAGCGAGTTCCCGGCGGCATGCGGGCGGTCCAGCTCCAGCGCCTCGAACAGGGCCGCGAGCACGGAGTTGGTGGTGGACAGGTCGTAGGCCAGACCGTCCGGCAGCGCGGGCGACGCGCCGAACCCGGGCAGGTCGACGGCGACGACCTCGCGTTCGGTGGCCAGGATGTCCACGACCGGGTCCCAGGCCTGGAGATGGTGGCCGATGCCGTGCAGCAGGACCAGCGGCTCGCCGCGGCCGACGCGCGCGTAGGACACGGTCGCGTCGCGCGGGCCGTGCGGGGTGGGGACCTTGAAGGAGACGGTGGCGGACATGGGTGCTCCTCGTCTGGGCTGCTGACGGACGCCGTAGACAGCTTGTCAGCAATTACTACCAGCGGGTAGCCCCCGTGGGTCCGGGCGTTCGCGGCCCATCGTGACCGCCGGTCGGGCCGCCGGGACCGGCGCGGCGGCCGCACCCGGCCCGGTGTGATCCGGACCGCTTGCGGAGCCGGGGGTTCCGGGTGGACACCGGCAGGCGCGTCGGCTGGGATGGGTGCCGTGACCGCACAGTTCACCGACGTCTTCGAAGAACACCGGTCCCTGCTCACGGGTGTCGCGTACCGCATGCTCGGCCGGGTCGCTGACGCGGAGGACGTGGTCCAGGAGGCGTGGCTGCGCTGGTACCACGCCGACCACGCGCAGGTCCGCGAACCGCGCGCCTATCTGGTGCGCGTCACCACCCGGCTGGCCATCGACCGGCTGCGCCAGGCGCAGACGCGCGCCGAGGCGTACGTCGGGCCGTGGCTGCCCGAACCCTGTCCCACCGAGTACGCCGGCACCGCGCCGGACTCGGCCGAGCGCGCCGTGCTCGCCGACACGGTCTCGCTGGCCGTCCTGGTCGTCCTGGAGTCGCTGTCCCCGCTGGAGCGCGCGGTCTTCGTGCTCCGCGAGGCGTTCGGCTACCCGTACGCCGAGATCGCCGCCCTGCTGGAGCGGACCGAGCCCGCGGTACGGCAGCTCGCCGGCCGGGCCCGCCGGCACGTGGCCGAACGGCGCCCCCGCTACGACGTCGACCCCGCCCGGCGCCGCGACCTCACCGAGCGTTTCCTCGCCGCGGCGGCCGGGGGCGACCTTGAGGCGCTGATGTCCCTGCTCGCGCCGGACGTCCGGCTGGTCGGCGACAGCGGCGGCAAGGCCAAGGCGCCGCTGCGCGTCCTGCACACCGCTGAGAAGGTCGGCCGCTTCCTCGTCGGCGTCGCGCGCACCGCCCCGGCCGACCTGTCCTTCCGCGCCCTGGAGGTCAACGGCGGCCCCGCGCTGCTGCTCCTGTCCGGCGGGAAGCCCGACAGCCTGTTCCAGGCCGACATCGCCGACGGCCGCGTCACCGCCGTCTACATCATCCGCAACCCCGACAAGCTCCGGCACCTGTACGGCCGCTGAGCCGCCGCTCCCGCGTGAGTCCCCGCCGTCCCGCGGGGGCTCACGCGCGCTCCGGGCCGCTTCCACCGTGAGGGTGGTGCCGCGATGTCAGCCACATGATCGCGCGCGAACCCTTCGTGAACGCTTCGCTGCCGACGGGCCAGGTACCGGCCAGGCGACCGAGGATTGGTCTTGACCAAGGGTGACGGCCGCCCTATGGTCGCAGAGAAGTGCAACAACCTTTAATAAACAAGGGCGCCAAAAACCGCCGGACCACGGCTCTCGCGGAGGACAGGGTGGGGACGACGCAGCTGGAATCGGTACCGGAACCGAAGTACTGGCATCTCAGGACCGTGCTCAGCGAGGCACTGGACTCGGAGTTCTCGGTCGGCGAGATCCTGCCCAACGAGCGGGAGCTGGCCGCCCGCTTCGGCGTGGCCCGCGCCACGCTCCGCCAGGCCCTGGAACAACTGGAGCTGGAGGGCCGGCTCCAGCGCCGCCGCGGGGTCGGCACGACCGTCGCGCCGCCGCGCGTGGGCGTGGCCGTCGACACCCGGCAGCACGAGTGGCCCGGCGCCGCCGGGGACGCCTGGCAGCCCGTCGACAGCGCGCAGGAGACACCGCCCGCCGCGGTCGCCGCCGCGCTGGAGACCGGCGCGGACGAGGCCGTCCACACCGTCCGCCGCTCCCGGACCTCCCACGGCCAGCAGGTCGCCACCGAACTGCTGTACATCCCGGTGGCCTCGGTGCCCGGCCTCACCGCGATCGACGCCCCGTCCGGCGCGGCACGCGCCCGTGCGGTGCTGCGGGAGCTTCAGCACCTGCCGCTGGAGGGCGAGGACCGCGCCGTCGAGCTGGGCTCCGCGCGCGCGGACGACGCCAGGGCGCTCGACCGGCTCCCCGGCTCGCCCGTCCTCGTCGTCACCACGCGTTTCCTCGCCCAGGGCCGCACCGCCGCCCTCTCGGTGGCGACGTACCGCGCCGACACCTGCCGGCTGACCTTCGGCGACAGACCGGACGTGGAGATACGCCACGACCCGGAATGCCGCGCTTCCTGACACAAGCCGCACACCTGACCCCGGGCAACGCACCTCGGCGACCCGGGTTCACCCGTCACCAGAGGACCGCACCGGCCAGGCGCCGGGCGGACCGGCAGGCGGCCGTGCCCGGCGGACCGGCAGACGCGAGGGTGGCGGGCCGCGCCTGACGGGCCGCTAGCCGGCCGCTCGGTGGACCGGTAGACGTGGGGGCGGCGGGCCGTGCCGGGTGGGCCAGTAGACGGCCCGTACCCGGTGGCGGGTCGGTACGAGGGTGACAGCCGTGCCCGCTGGGCGGCCCGCCGACAGCGGTCGGCCGGCACAGGACACCGATCGTGCCCCCGTGACCGGTCAGCGCTGGGGCGAGATCGCGTCCCGGCGGGCTGGCCGGCGCGAGGCTGCGGCCGAGCTGGGCCGACCGCTCGATGCGCGGGCGGCGATCAGACTCGGAGTTGGTCAGCGGGGGGCGACGATCGCGTCCGGACGGGCCGGTTGGCGTGAGACTGCGACCGTGCTGGGCCGGTCGCCCGACGCGAGGGCGACAAGCAGACTCGGGAGTTGGTCAGCGGGGGCGACGAACGCATCCCCCCCGGGGCCGGTCAGCGGGGGCGGCGAACGCACCCCGGCGGGCCGGTCAGCGGTGGTGACGCACGTATCCCGGTGAGCCAGCCAGCCAGCCGGGCGGCGGTCGCACCTCGGCGGGCCGGTCAGCCGGGGCGACGCGCCCCGGTGGATCGGCCCGCGCCGGTGCTGGCCGTGCTCGGCGGGACCGTCAGCGGCGCGTCACCGTGCCGTCCACCGCGAACAACTGCTCCTCCACATGGTCCAGCGCCAGGCGCAGCGCGCCCGAGGCGACGGCCGCCTCGCCCAGTAGCGACAGCGCGACCCGGGGCGGCCGCAGGCAGTAACGGGCCAGCTCGCGGCGCAGCGGCTCCAGGACGCCGTCCAGACCGGCCGCCCAGCCGCCCACCACGACCAGCTCCGGATCGAGCGCCAGCACCAGCGCCGCCACATCGTGCACGAGCCGCTGGATGAACCGCTCCACGGCCGCCCGGGCCCGCCGGTCACCCTCGCGCGCCAGCGCGAACACCTTGGCGACCGCCTGCTCGTCCAACGGGTGCAGCGGCTCGTCGGTGGTGGAGAGCAGCGCCTCCGGCGTCGCCTCCCGGCCCAGCAGATGCAGCGCGCCGATCTCCCCGGCCGCCCCGCCGTACCCCCGGTGCAGCCGCCCGCCGATCAGCGAGCCGGCCCCCGGGCTCAGCCCCGCCAGCACGAACACCACGTCGTCCGTCCCGGCCGCCGCGCCCTTCCAGTGCTCGGCGACCGCCGCCGCGTTGGCGTCGTTCTCCACCAGCACCGGACAGCGGAAGGACCGGCTCAGCCGCTCCCCGAGCCGCAGCCCCGTCCACTGCGGCAGGGCCGTGCTCAGCCGGACCGTGCCGTCCGCCTCCACGATGCCCGGCGTGCCCACGCCCACCGCCCGCAGCGAACCCCGCGCGACCCCGGCCCGGCGCAGCAGCTCGGCGACCGCGCCGCGCAGCCGGTCGAGCCGCTCGTCCGCCGGGGCCGCCGCGTCCACCTCCTTGGCCTGCGCGCCGAGCACCCGCCCGTCCAGGTCGGACAGGAGCGCGGCCACCCGGTGCGGGCCGATCTCCAGGCCCAGCAGGTGCCCCGCCTCGGCCCGGAACCGGAACCGGCGGGCGGGCCGCCCCTGCCGCCGGGCGCCGCCCTCGTCGGCCGCCGCCTCCACCACGAGGCCGCCCTCGACCAGACCCTCCACCACGCCCTCGACGGTCGGCCGGGACAGTCCGGTGACCCGGGTGATCTCGGTGAACGTCGCGCAGTCCGTGGCACGCAGCGCGTGCAGCACCACCGCCGAATTGATCCTCCGCAGCAGCGAGGGATCGCCGCCGGTCAGCTGCCCCACCGTCCGTCCTCCCAGCTCGCAGGCGTGTTGGCCGGATCGTACTCGTCCCGGGGCACCCCGGCGAGTGCGATACGGCACCGCTCGGGGCCGGGGCCCGCTCAACCCGGTTGCACGAACCCCGACTCATAGGCGGCGATCACCGCCTGGGTGCGGTCGCGCGCGCCCAACTTGGCCAGTATGGCGCTCACATGGGACTTGACCGTCTCCGTGCCCACGGTCAGCCGGGCGGCGATCTCCGCGTTCGACAGGCCCCGCGCCATCAGCCGCAGCACCTCCGCCTCCCGCTCCGTCAGCCGGGCCCGCTCCAGTGCGGCCCGTGCGGGCCGGCCGCCGTCGCCGTACCGGGCGGCGAGCCGCCGCACCGTGGCCGGGAACAGCAGCGACTCACCCTCCGCGACCAGCCGTACCGCGTGCACGATCTCGGCCGGGCGGGCCCGCTTCAGCAGGAACCCGTCGGCGCCCGCGCGCAGCGCTTCGTACACGTACTCGTCGTCCTCGAAGGTGGTCACCACGAGGATCTTCGGCGGCGCGGCCACCGTGCGCAGCACCGCGCGCGTGGCCTCGATGCCGTCCATCAACGGCATCCGCACGTCCATGGCGACCACGTCGGGGCGAAGTTGCCGCACCAGCGGGATGACGGCCGCGCCGTCGGCCGCCTCACCGACCACTTCGAGGTCGGGCTGCGCCTCCAGCACGGCCCGCAGACCCGCGCGGACCAGGGGTTCGTCGTCGACGAGCAGTACGGTCACCGGCATCCGGCCACCCTAGGGCCTGGCGTTCGGATCATCCCACCGGCAGCTCCGCCCGCACCTGCCAGTCGCCCTCGTCCGGTCCGGTCCGGGCGGTGCCGCCGAGCAGCGCCGCCCGCTCCCGTATGCCGCGCAGGCCGCTGCCCCGGCCCGGGCCGGGTATCGCTCCCGGCAGCGGATTGCGGACCTCCAGGGCGAGCGTGCCGCCGGTCACCGCGACCCGGACCCGCACGGGCACCGCACCCGCGTGCCGCAGCACATTGGTCAGCGCCTCCTGGAGGATGCGGTAGCCCTCGCGGGACACCGGCCCCGGCACGGACGCGACCGGACCCGTCACCTCCGCGTCGACCTGCGCCCCGGAGGCCCGCGCCGACTCCAGCAGCCGGCCCGCGTCGGCCAGCGTGGGCCGCGCGCCGGCCGGCCGCTCCGCCTCCCGCAGGACGCCGAGCACCCGCTCCAGGTCCTCCAGCGCCGCCCGGCCGGTCTCCTCGATGGCGCCCAGCGCCCGGTCGGTGAACGCCGGGTCGCCCGCCGCCCGCGCCGCACCCGCCTGCACCACCGCCACCGTCAGGGCGTGCCCGATCGAGTCGTGCAACTCCCGCGCGATCCGGGTGCGTTCCAGCAACTGCTCGGTACGCTCCTCCAGCGCCGCCAGCCGCTCGGCCGCGGACGGCCCCAGCAGCCGGCGCGCACCGGCGGTGATCAGCGCGCCCAGCCCGACGACGACGCCGTACAGGACGAGCAGCGGCAGCGGCGCCAGCAGTGCCCAGGCGGGATGCGGCGGCAGCCGGTCCAGCAACGGCGGCCCGGCCGGCGCCGCGCCCCACGCGCAACGCGTCAGCTCGAAGCAGGCGATGGGCAGCCACACCGAGGCGAACACGGCCGCGCCGCCCAGCAGCATGCGCAGCTCCAGCCACAGCACCGTGCGCAGCCGGTCCCGCCAGGTGGCCGCCGGTGCCTGGGAGATGCCCGGCTCCGGCTCGCCCGGAGTGAGCAGCAGCCGCGCCTGCACACCCTCGCCCCGGCGCACCGCGGGCACCAGACCGAGCGGGACGAGCAGCAGCGCGGGCACCCAGGGCACCGACGGGGCGACGAACAGCCAGACGCTGACCACCAGCATCGGCACCCACAGGTGGAGCAGGCGCGTGTACGTCGTCCCGCGCAGCAGCGGGCGCAGAAAGCGAGCCATGCCGTCATCGTCGCAGGCGGCACTGACAACGAGCCTCCCCCGCCCGGGGGAGCCGGTCCCCGCCGCCGGGGGAGGACCCGGCGGCCCCGCTCGGCCAGGCTGCTGCCATGACCAGCATCGACGTACGCGACCTCACCAAGGAGTACGGCGGCCGGCGGGCCGTGGACGGCCTCACCTTCAGCGTCCGGCCCGGCCGTGTCACCGGCTTCCTCGGCCCCAACGGCGCCGGCAAGTCCACCACCTTCCGCCTCGTCCTCGGCCTCGACCGGCCCACCGCCGGCACCGCCACGGTCGGCGGCCGGCCCTACGCCGCGCTCCGCGACCCCCTGCGCCGGGTGGGCGCCCTGCTCGACGCGGGCGCCGCCCACGGCTCCCGCACCGCCCGCGACCATCTGCTGGCCCTGGCCGCGAGCAACCGCCTCCCGGCCCGCCGGGTGGACACCGTGCTGGAGGAGACCGGCCTCGCCGCCGTGGCCCGGCGCCGGGTGCGGACGTACTCCCTCGGCATGCGCCAGCGGCTCGGCATCGCCGCCGCCCTGCTCGGCGACCCCGAGGTCGTCCTGCTCGACGAACCCGCCAACGGCCTCGACCCGGAGGGCATCGTGTGGATCCGCACGCTGCTGCGCCGGCTCGCGGCGGACGGCCGTACGGTCCTGGTCTCCAGCCATCTCATGGCCGAGACCGCCGTGTTCGCCGACCATCTGCTGATCCTCGGCCGGGGCCGGCTGCTCGCCGACACACCGGTGCGGGAGTTCATCCAGGCGCGGGTACGGCCGCATGTCCGCGTGCGCAGCAGCGACCCCGCGGCCCTGGCCGACCTCCTCGCCCGGCACGGCCACGACGCGACCCGGGACGCGGACGGCACCTGGACCGTGCGCCGCGCGCGCGTGGACGACCTGGGCCGGCTGCTGTCCGAGGCGGGTGTGCCCGTCCTGGAACTCGCGGCCCGGGAGGCCACCCTGGAGGAGGCCTACCTCGATCTGACGGCTGCCGAAGCCGAGTTCACCGCACCGCGCCAGGAGGCCTGACCATGCCCTTCGTACCCGTGCTCCACGCCGAGTGGATCAAGATCCGTACCCTGCGCTCGCTGCCGGGCAGTCTCGCCGCGATGTTCGTCGTCACCGTCGGGTTCGCCACGCTCGCCGCGGTCGACGCCGACGACTCCGATCCGCTGTTCTCGGTGTTCTTCGGCGTCAGTTTCGGCCAGATCGCCGCGGTCGCCTTCGGTACGACGGCCGTCGCCTCGGAGTTCCGGGGCGGCGCGCTGCGGCTGACGCTGGCGGCGGTGCCCGGCCGGGGGCGCTGGTTCGCCGCGAAGGCCGCGGCGATCGCCCTGCCCGCGCTGGCCGTCGGGCTGTGCACCGGGTTCGGCGCGCTCCTGGTGGGCCGGGCGGCCCTCGGCCCGTCCGCGCCCGGCTGGGCCGAAGGGGTGCGCGGCGCGGTCGGCTGCGGCCTGCACCTGACGCTGATGGCCCTGTTCGCGGCCGGAGTGGCGGCCGTGCTGCGCAGCGGGGTGGCGACGCTGTCCGTGCTCGTCCCGTTCCTGCTGATCGTGTCCTTCGTCGTCGGCGACCTGGCCGGTTCGGTCGCCGACTTCCTGCCCGACCGGGCCGGCGAAGTCGCCCTGCACGGCACCTGGGACGGCGCCCTCGGTCCGTGGAGCGGACTCGCCGTGACCGCGCTGTGGGCGGCGGCGGCCCTGGCGGCGGGCGCGACGGGCCTGATCCGCAGGGACGCCTGACAGAGCGCCACTTGTCAGTGGCGCCCGCTTTACTGGACCGCATGGACATCGCGAAGTGCCTGGCCCTCCTCGACCTGCTGTGCGCCCGGGAGTTCCCGGCGGCGCCCGGCAGGACGGAGCACGGCGAGAGCGGGCCCGGCTATCACATAGCCGCCTTACAGACGAGCGAGGAGTTCTGGGAGGGCGACGGCAGCGCACGGGAGGAGACGGCGGCGCAGTACGAGGCCGACCGGGACGGCCTGGCCGAGCGGCTCGGCGAGCGCTGGGGAGGGCCCCGGCACTTCAGCCTGTACAGCGTCCTGGACCGGACCCTGGCGGGCGAGGAGATCGCCGAACCCTGGGCCGGGCTCAGCGGTCACGTCCCGGACGTCCAGCTATGGCGGGTGGCGGACCGGGGCCGCTGGGTCGCCCTCGGCGTCTCCCAGTGGGACAAGGAGCTGCCGTTCCAACTGCTGGGCATAGTGACGCAGACGGACCCGCCGTGAGGGCGGGTCCGGCCGTGGCGCGCGGCGCGGGGACTGGGAGCGCTCCCGATGGCCGGGCCGGGGCTCCGGTCCGGCCGGGGCCCCGTGGGGGTCAGCTGGTGGGGAAGCTGTCGGGAGTGCTGATGCGGCTCTTGACCAGCGCTCCGGACGGGGTCAGCACACCGCTGCCGCTGTAGTCGCCGCCGTCGCAGGTGCCGGGCTTGAACGCGGCGCTGGACTCGTCGGCGTCGGAGTAGGTCCAGTTCGCGTAGCTGATCTTCAACTGGTCGAGCAGGTCCAGCCAGGCCGTGGTGCTCGCCTGGTCCATCGCCCCGCCGCCGGTGGCGCTCACCGTGCCGAACTCGGTCACGAACAGCGGCAGTTTCGAGGCCGCCCGGCTCACCGTGGAGCGGTAGGCGTCCTTGTGGCTCGCGGCGTAGAAGTGGAACGTGTACATGATGTTGGTGGCGTTGACCGGGTTGTTGACGATCTCGGTCTCGTTGGAGCCGTCGGAGACGCCCAGCGAGGACCAGCCCCGGGTGCCGACGATGATCACCGCGTCCGGGTCGGCGGCCCGGATCACCGGGATGACCTGCTCGGCGTAGGTCTTGATGGCCGACCAGCTCACGCCGTTGGGCTCGTTGGCGATCTCGTAGATGACGTTCTTCTTGGCGGCGTTGCGGGCGGCGACGGAGGCGAAGAACGTCTTGGCCCGGTCCAGGTTGTAGTTCGGGTCACCCGGCGTGAGAGTGTGGAAGTCGATCAGGGCGTACATGCCCCGGGCCTCCGCCTGGTCGACGAGGCCGTTCACCCGGCTGGTGAAGCCCGCCGGGTCGGTCTCGTAACCGTCCTCCTGGACGTACATGGCGATACGCAGCAGGTCGGCCTTCCAGTCCTTCGCCAGCGCGTCCAGGGACGCGCTGTTGTAGCACTTGCTGAACCACTGGATGCCGTGCGTGCTCATGCCCCGGAGCTGGATGGGGCGGTTGTACTGGTTGCACAGGTTCACACCGCAGACGTGCAGCTGGCCGTTGACGCCGACCGGGGTGCCGTTGCCCTGGCCGGGGTCGGTCGGGGGCTCGTCGGTGGAGCCGGTGCAGGCGACGCCGTTGAGCGTGAACGCCGAGGGCTTGGGGTTGGCGCCGGTGAAGGAGCCCACGAATCCGAGGTCGGCCGACGCGCCGGTGGCCAGCGTCCGGTTCCAGTCGACACCGGTCGCGCTGATGGTGGAGCTGGACTGCGCCCAGGTGGCGTTCCAGCCCTGGACGAACTTCTGCCCCGCGTCGGGCAGGGCGAACTTGAGCGTCCAGCCGGTGACGGGGGCGCCCAGGTTGGTGACCTTCACGCCGGCCTGGAAGCCGCCTTGCCACTGGCTGGTGACGGTGTAGTCGACCTTGCAGCCGGTGGCGGCCATCGCCGTCTGGGGACTGAGCAGTGCGGTGAGGCCCAGGACCGTGGCACAGGTCGCCAGCAGGGCCGCTATGCGTTTCACGTGCGTTCCTCCTCGGGTGAAGCGGGAACAGCAGGATGGGAGCGCTCCCAAAACCCATCGGCCCGAGACCGTACCCGGTGGATCGCGGCGCGTACAGACATGCGACCGTGAACGATGAGGCGGCCATGGCCGGCCGCTGCTCAGAGGCGGCCCCGCACGGTAGGCACCGCCCGGCGCCGGGGCCGGGCGGTCACTCGAAGGGCCGGGCGGTCGCCCGGAGGGCCTGCCGTCACCCGTAGGGCCGGGCCGTCACCCGCAGGTCCGGCCCCGTCGCCCGTAGGGTCGGCCGGTCGCCCGGAGGGCCGCCCTCCGGCCACCCGGGGAGGCCCGTGCGGCCACCCGGGGAGGCCGTGGGACTGCGGTCACCCGGGGAGGCCCGTGCGGCCACCCGGGGAGGCTGTGGGACTGCGGTCACCCGGGGAGGCCGTGCGTCATCCGGGGAGTGGGCCGGCCGTCGGGTCGGTGGTGGTGGCGGCCTGGCGGAGCAGGCGGAATTCCTCCGCCATGGTGGCCGTGGTCCAGTGCGCGTTCAGGCCACTGGGGTTGGGCAGGACCCATATCCGAGTGCCGCCGAGGGTCCGCTCCTGCGGGCCGACCTTGGCGGTGCGGTCGTCGAAGGCCGCGCGGTAGGCGGTCACGCCGACGACGGCCAGCCACTTCGGCCCGAGCCGCGTCACCTTCTCGGTGAGCAGCCGCCCGCCCTCGGCGTACTCCGCGGCGGTCAGCTCGTCCGCCCGCGCGGTCGCCCGGGCCACCACGTTGGTGATGCCGAGCCCGTACGACAGCAGCTCCCGCTGCTCGGCCGGCCGCAGCAGCCGGGGCGTGAAGCCGGACAGGTGCAGAACCGGCCAGAAGCGGTTGCCGGGCCGGGCGAAGTGGTGGCCGGTCGCGGCCGACATCAGCCCCGGGTTGATCCCGCAGAACAGCACCCGCAGGCCGGCCGCGGCCACGTCCGGGACGAGACGGTCGCGGGCGGCCTCCAGCTCCGCCTGGGTGAAGCGCGGCGAACGGGCTGCGGGAGTCAGAGGATCGCCCCGGGGGTGTAGCCGGCCGCCTCCGGATGCCGCTTGACGATCTCCTCGATCCGGCCGACGACCACCGCGACCTGGCCGGCGGCGGCACCCGTGAAGGACAGCTTGTCGGCCATCAGCGCGGTGAGCTGCTCACGGTCGAGCGGCAGGCGCTCGTCGGCGGCCAGCTTGTCGAGCAGGTCGTTGCGCTCGGCACCCTGCTCGCGCATCGCCAGGGCGGTGGCGACCGCGTTCTCCTTGATCGCCTCGTGCGCGACCTCACGGCCGACACCGCCCCGCACCGCGCCCATCAGCACCTTGGTGGTGGCCAGGAACGGCAGGTAGCGGTCCAGCTCGCGGGCGACGACGGCGGGGAAGGCGCCGAACTCGTCCAGGACGGTCAGGAAGGTCTCCAGCAGGCCGTCCAGGGCGAAGAAGGCGTCCGGCAGCGCGACCCGGCGCACCACCGAGCAGGACACGTCGCCCTCGTTCCACTGGTCGCCCGCCAGCTCGCCGGTCATCGAGGCGTAGCCGCGCAGGATGACCATCAGGCCGTTGACGCGCTCGCAGGAGCGGGTGTTCATCTTGTGCGGCATCGCCGAGGAGCCGACCTGGCCCGGCTTGAAGCCCTCGGTGACCAGCTCGTGCCCGGCCATCAGCCGGATCGTCTTGGCCAGCGAGGACGGCGCCGCCGCAAGCTGCACCAGCGCGGTGACGACCTCGTAGTCCAGCGAGCGCGGGTAGACCTGGCCGACCGAGGTGAACGCCTGCCCGAAGCCCAGGTGGCGCGCGATCCGGTCCTCCAGGTCGGCCAGCTTGGCGGCGTCGCCGCCCAGCAGGTCCAGCATGTCCTGCGCGGTGCCGACCGGGCCCTTGATGCCGCGCAGCGGGTAGCGGGCGAGCAGCTCCTCGACCCGGCCGTAGGCGACCAGCAGTTCGTCGGCGGCGGTCGCGAAACGCTTGCCCAGCGTCGTCGCCTGCGCGGCCACGTTGTGCGAACGGCCGGCCATGACCAGCTCGGCGTACTCGCCGGCCAGCTTGCCCAGCCGGGCCAGCACGGCCACCGTGCGGTCGCGCATCAGCTCCAGGGAGAGCCGGATCTGCAACTGCTCGACGTTCTCCGTGAGGTCGCGCGAGGTCATGCCCTTGTGCACGTGCTCGTGGCCGGCGAGGTCGTTGAACTCCTCGATCCGCGCCTTCACATCGTGCCGCGTGACCTTCTCGCGCTCGGCGATCGAGGCCAGGTCGACGGTGTCGAGAACACGCTCGTAGTCGGCGATCGCCTCGTCCGGCACCTCGATGCCGAGGTCCTTCTGGGCGCGCAGCACGGCGAGCCAGAGCTGCCGCTCCAGCCTCACCTTCTGCTCGGGGGACCAGAGCGTGGCGAGCTGGGCGGAGGCGTAGCGTCCGGCGAGGACGTTCGGGATGCGGGGCTTGGCGGGCGCAGAAGTCACGTGTCCAGATTCTACTGGCGGTTCGTGCAGGCCGGCGCCACGCCCCCGCTCGGCGGAACCTACGAGACGCGCGCCACTCGGGACGCGCCGACCGGCCGCCCGCGCGCCCGGCTGGCCCCGGTGATGCTGCGCCTGCCCGTGCCGGTGGTGCTACGGCTGGCCGGTCCCGCTGGCGTCTAGCCGACCGGTCCTGGTGGTGCTGCGTCCGGCCGGTCCCGGTACGGCTACGCCTGTGTCTCGTACGGCAGCAGGTCCGGGCGCTTCGGGGGGCGGCCGTCGCCCGAGGAGCGGCCGGTGAGGCGGCGGCCTATCCACGGCAGCAGATGCCGCCGGGCGAACCGGGCGTCGGCGATCCGCCGCGCCACCCAGGCCGGCGGGGCCGTCGCCGCCATCGGCACGTGCCACCCCGTGTCCTCCGGCTCGTACCCGAGCGTCTGCCACACCGCCTCGGCGACCCGGCGGTGCCCCTCCGCCGTCAGGTGCAGCCGGTCCACGTCCCACAGCCGGGCGTCGGCCAGCGCGGGCGCCCCGTACAGGTCGGCCACCAGGGCGCCGTGCTTGCCGGCCAGCTCCTCCACGCAGGCGAACAGCTCCTCCATGCGCGGCCGGAACCGTTCCAGGACCGGGCCCTGGCGGCCGGGGCTGCGCATGAGCACGAGCTGCTTGCAGGAGGGCGCCAGCCGCTCCACGGCCTCGGTGAGCAGGTCCCGGACCCGGCCCATGTCGCACTTGGGGCGCAGGGTGTCGTTGAGCCCGCCGACCAGGGTGACCACGTCGGCGTTCATGGCCGCCGCCACCGGCACCTGCTCGTCGACGATCTGCTGGATGAGCTTCCCGCGCACGGCGAGGTTGGCGTACCGGAACCCGGGTGTGCGGGCGGCCATCCGCGCGGCGAGCACATCGGCCCAGCCCCGGTAGGAACCGTCGGGCAGCAGGTCCGACATGCCCTCGGTGAAGGAGTCGCCGACCGCGACGAGGCTGGAGTACGGGGGAGAGGGGGTATTCGTCTGCATGGCGACAGCGATCGTATCCCGGCGCCATACCCGCCGGTCGGTCACCCCGTGGCAGCCCGCCACCGCGACACATGCCGCGACCGGCCGACCCTCTCCACCGCACCGTCCGCGGCCTGCCAACCGCCTCCCCGGCACATCCCGCGGCCGGCCGGCTGCCTCTACAGCGCGTACCGCGGGCGGTCGGCTGCCGCCCCCGCACATCTCGCCGCCGGCCGGCTGCCGCCCCCGCACCCACCGCAGCCGGCCGGCCGTCTTCGCGGTGCGCGGTGCGCGGTACGCCGTGCCGCCTCCGCCCCGTCACCCCGGGGCCGGCTGGCCGAACAGCTCCCGCAGCACGTCCTCCATGGTCACCAGGCCCGCCAGCCGGCCGTCGTCGCCGAGCACGGCCGCGACGTGCGTACGGCTGCCCCGCATCGCGGTGAGCACGTCGTCCAGCGGGGTGGCCTCGCGCACGCGGGCGATCGGCCGCATGTCCCGCAGCCGGAACGGCACGTCCGGCGGCGAGGCGTCCAGCGCGTCCTTGATGTGCAGATACCCCACGATCCGGCGGCCGTTGTCGACCACCGGGAACCGGGAGAAGCCCGACTCGGCCGACAGCCGCTCCAACTGCTCCGGAGTGACGCCCACGCGCGCGTAGACCACCCCCCGCAGCGGTACGACCACGTCCCGCACCGGGCGGCTGCCCAGCTCCAGGGCGTCGTGCAGCCGTTCCTGCGCCCGGCCGTCGATCAGGCCGGCCTCGCTGGCGTCCTTGACGATCTCGGCGAGCTCGGTGTCCGTGAAGGTCGCCGCGACCTCGTCCTTCGCCTCCACCCGCAACAGCTTCAGCAGCCCGTTCGCGAAGGCGTTGACCGCGAAGATCACCGGGCGCAGCGCCCGGGACACCGCGACCAGCGGCGGGCCGAGCAGCAGCGCGGTGCGCACCGGTTCCGCCAGGGCGATGTTCTTCGGCACCATCTCGCCCAGCAGCATGTGCAGGTACGTGGCGAGGGCCAGCGCGATCACGAAGGACACGGCGTGCCCCGCGCTCACCGGCAGACCCACCGCGTGGAACACCGGCTCCAGCAGACGCGCGATCGCCGGCTCGGCCACCACACCGAGCACCAGCGTGCACAGCGTGATGCCGAGCTGGGCGGCGGCCAGCAGCGCGGAGACGTGCTCCAGACCCCACAGCACGCTCCGCGCGCGCCGGTCGCCCTCCTGGGCCAGCGGCTCCACCTGGGAGCGGCGCACCGAGATCAGCGCGAACTCCGCACCCACGAAGAAGGCGTTGACGACGAGGGTCGCCAGACCGATCAGCAACTGCACGGCGCTCATCGCGTCCCCTCCCGCGTCCGCCGGGCCCCGGTGTTCCGACCGGCCCGCTCACCCCGCCCGGCACCCCGGCTCCCCGCGGTCCCGTCGGCCCGTTCGTCGTCCAGCGGCGCGTGCAGCAGCAGCCGGGCGGCCCGGCGGCCCGAGGCGTCGACCACCTCCAGCCGCCAGCCGGCCACCTCGACGCTGTCGCCCGCGGCCGGTATCCGGCCCAGCTCCGCGGCGACCAGGCCGGCCAGCGTCTCGTACGGCCCCTCGGGCGCACGCAGTCCGACGCGCGCGAGCTGGTCGGTGCGGGCGGCGCCGTCCGCCGCGTACAGGGCCCGGCCCTCCTCGTCGGCGCCGGCCGCGGCGAGGTCGGACGTCTCGTGCGGGTCGTGCTCGTCCCGCACCTCGCCGACGACCTCCTCCACGATGTCCTCCAGGGTGGCCACCCCGGCCGTACCGCCGTACTCGTCGATGACGACGGCCATGGTGCGCCGGCCGCCGAGCCGGTCCAGCAGCCGGTCCACGGTCAGCGACTCGGGCACCAGCAGCGGGTCCCGCATGATCTGCGCGACCGTGCGGTGGCGCCGCTGGCCCGCGGGGACGGCCAGCACGTCCTTGATGTGGGCGGTGCCCACGACGGAGTCCAGGCTGCCCCGGTAGACCGGGAACCGGGACAGGCCGGTGGCCCGGGTGGCGTTGGCCACGTCCTCGCAGGTCGCCTGCGTGTCGAGGGCGACCACCTGGACGCGCGGGGTCATCACGTTCTCGGCGGTGAGGTCGGCCAGGTTCAGGGTCCGCACGAACAGCTCTGCGGTGTCCGCCTCCAGGGCGCCCTCCTTGGCGGAGTGCCGGGCGAGGGCGGCCAGCTCCTGCGGGCCGCGCGCGGAGGCCAGTTCCTCGGCCGGTTCGACGCCGAGCCGGCGCACGAAGCGGTTGGCCGTGTTGTTCAGGTGGGCGATGAAGGGCCGGAAGGCCGCGCTGAACACGCGCTGCGCGCTGCCCACCCGCTTGGCCATGGCCAGCGGCTGGGAGATCGCCCAGTTCTTGGGCACCAGCTCGCCGACGACCATCAGGAACACCGTCGACAGGGCCGTGCCGAGCACCAGCGCCACCGAACCCGCCGTGCCCCGGGACAGCCCCAGCGCCGTGAACGGTCCGGACAGCAGCTTGGCGATCGACGGCTCGGCGAGCATGCCGACCACCAGGTTGGTGACGGTGATGCCGAGCTGCGCGCCGGACAGCTGGAACGTCAGGGTCCGTACGGCCTTCAGGGCGCCCGCGGCACCGCGCTCGCCGCGCGCGGCGGCCCGTTCCAGCTCGCCGCGGTCCACCGTGGTCAGCGAGAACTCCGCCGCCACGAAGGCGCCGCAGGCCAGCGACAGCAGCACCGCCAGCAGGAGGAGGAGCACTTCGGTCATCGGGTCACCCCCTTGCCAGGATCGGACAGGGCAGGGGAGAACGCGCGGTGTCGCGGACTGGGAGGCTCGCCCATGGGCGGACGCTCACAACCTTTCATAGAGGGCCGAGTGCTCCCTCCAGGGTAAAGGATGGGCAAAAAAGCCGTCGCCCGGTCCTTCTCTCAGTCCGTGAGCGGCTTCACCCAGCGCCGCCACTGCTCCTGCGGCCCGTACCCGGCCGCCTTCCAGGCGTGGTGCGCGGACGCGTTGCGGACCAGCACCATGGCGTCCGCCCGCCGCCCGCCGAGCCGTACGAAACGCTCCTCGGCGGCGGCCAGCAGCGCCGAGCCGATGCCCTGCCGGCGCCGCCCGGGAGACACCGCGAGCCGGTACAGGTGGCACCGCCAGCCGTCGAAGCCGGCGATCACCGTGCCCACCAGCTCGCCGTCCAGCTCGGCGAGCAGCAGCGCCCCGGGATCACGGCCGGTCAGCCGCTCCACACCGGCGCGGTCGTCGCTGATGCTGGTGCCCTCGGCCGCCGTCCTCCAGAAGGCGAGGACGGCGTCGAGGTCGTCGGGAAGGGCGGCGCGTATCCGCAGTTCGGTCATGTCCTCATCATGGTCGGCACGGCCCGGCGGCCTGCCCGCCGTCCGTCACGCGGACTCCTCACGCAGCCGCGCCAGCACCGGCGCGAACGCCTCCATGTACGGCTCCAGCACGGTCAGGTACGAGAACCCGTACCGCTCCCGCTGCGCCCGCACCTTCGCCACCACGTCCTCCAGCGGGCCGGCCAGCACGATCGGCAGGTCCAGCGCCCGGTCCAGGGTCAGCCCGGGCTTGTGCTCCAGCAGGGGCCGCAGCACGGGCTCCGGGTCGTCGGTGACGGCCGCGAGCTGGATCAGCAGGTTCAGCTCGGCGGGCTCCGCCCGGTCCGCCGCCGCGTGGTAGCGGGCCAGCCGCTCGTCCAGTTCCCCGGCGCTCAGCGGGTCCAGCGCGCCGGCCGTCTCGCCCGGCCGGGCCCCGGTGAACGCGGCGATGTCCGCGTGCGCGGCGGTCAGCCGCAGCATCCGGTCACCGTTGGCGCCGATCAGCACCGGCACCCGGGACTGCACGGGTCGCGGCTGGTGCTCCTCGGAGCCGAGCAGCCGCGTCAGCTCCGTCACCGTGCGCTCCAGGTGGTCCACCCGCTCGCGCGGCGAGCCGTACGGCAGTCCGGCCGCCTCGTGCTCCGCCGGGACGTACCCGGTGCCGAGGCCGAGTTCGAGCCGGCCGCCGGTCAGCGCGTCCGTGGTCGCCACCTCGCGGGCCAGCAGCGCCGGGTTCCAGAAACCCGCGTTCAGCACGAAGGTGCCGACCCGGGGCCGCTCGGTCGCCGCGGCCGCCGCGACCAGGGCCGGGAACGGCGCCACCGTCCCCAGGTGGTCCGGGACGAGGATCACGTCGTAGCCCAGCTCCTCGGCGCGCCGGCACTTGGCCCGCCACTCGGCGGCGGGCGCCGGCGTCAGCAGATTGACTCCGAAGCGGAACGGTCGCGACATGAACTCTCCCTCATCTGAGCGGACTTGGACCCACCGATTGCATCATGCCCGCGCCCGCCCGCTCACCCACCGGCCGTGCGGCCGGGCGGGGGGCACGCGGCGTCCGCCGGGACCGCCGCCCCGCCGCCGGCACCACCCGTGGCGGGACGAGCGCGGGGCGCACCCGGGCCCGGCGCGGTGCGACCGTGCGCCCTTGGCGCTGCTAGCGCGGTGGCGCTAGCGTCGAGACATGGCGAAGACCCAGCTGAACGTGCGCGTGGACGAGGGCACCGCCCGCGCGGCCCGCGAACGCGCCCTGGCCCGCGGCATGAGTGTCAACCGCTATATAGAAGAGCTGGTCAGACAGGACGCCGGCGAGGCGGGCCGCACCTTCGTGGAGGCCGCCGCCGACTTCATGCGGCGGTACGAGTCCGTGTTCGCCGAGGAGTCCCCCGAGACACACGGCACCGGGGCCCGGTGACGGCCGCCCCGCCGGTCCGGTGAAGCAGATCCCTTGAACGATCTCAGCATCGACCTCGCCTGGCTGCTCATGCTCGCCGAGCAGAAGACCCCGGGCGACCCGCAGGTCACCGACTGGGGCGCCCTGGTCGCCGCGGTCGCCCGGCACCGGGCCGAGATATTCGGCGTGCCCGTCTATCCCGACCCGTACGCCCGCGCCGCCTCCCTGCTCCAGTTGCTGATCCACGTACCGGCCCTGGAACGCGCCAACGCGCTGTTCGCCTCCGCGGTCGCCTACGCCTATCTGGTCGCCAGCGGCGAGAAGGTCACCACCACCCCCGAGCAGGTCCGCGACCTCGCCCGGCTGGTCAAGGACGGCGCGGCGGGCGTCGACGACATCGCACGGGAACTGCGCCGCTGGAGCGCCTGACGCGCACGGGCCGGCACGGGTCCGGCCCGCCGGCCCCGTGCACAGCCGCACCGGCGCGCACCCGGGTCCGGACTGGTGCCGCCGCGCATGATCGGTGACTGCGGCGACGCCGGGCCGCGAGGGCGTTGCGCGTCGCAACGGGTGGTTCCCGCGGGGGGGCTACGGCGCCCCCCGGGCCGGAACGCCCGCGTGTACGGGGTCGTGGACGGTGCCGCGCCGGGTCACCGGTCGTGGACGGTGCCGCGCCGGGTCACCCCGCGTCTCTGCCGGGGTTGCGGGGCCTCCCGGATCCGGAACGCCCGCGCGCTCCGGGTCCGGTCCGGTGTCGCCGTGCGCCTCCGGTGGGTACGGCGGCGTCGGGCCGAAAGCCGCGTCGCGCCGGGTCACCCCGCGTCTCCGCCGGGGTTACGGCGCCCTCCCGGCCCCGGAACGCCCGCGCGTCCGGGGTCGTGGATGGCGTCGCACCGGGTCACCCCGCGCCTCCCCGACCCGGAACGCCCCTGCGTCCCGGGCCGTGGACGGACTCGCGCCGGATCACCCCAGGCCGGGGCTACGGCGCCTCCCGGGTCCGGAACGCCTCCGTGTCCCAGGTTCCGTCCAGGTGGGGGGCCAGCCAGCTCGGGGCGGCCAGGCGGAACGCCGTGGGCGGCAGTGTGCCGGCGCCGGCGGGCAGGGCGCCGAGCAGCGGGGCGCCGGCGACCTCCGGCAGGTCGGCCACATTGCAGCGGGCGGCCAGGTCCGGGTCGTCGGGCCAGCTGCCGATCACCACGCCGGTCAGCTCCAGCTCCCGGCGCCGCAGCTCGCGTGCCGTCAGCTCGGTGGTGTTGAGCGTGCCGAGCCCGGCCTGCGCGACGAGCAGCACCGGCGCCTCCAGCAGCCGGGCCACGTCGGCCAGCGTGCCGCCGGCCGCGTCGAACCGCACGAGCAGCCCGCCCGCCCCCTCGACCAGCACCAGATCGTGCTCGGTGGCCAGCTTGGCGGCCCGCTCGGCCACCTCCTGCGGGTGCACCGGCGCCCGCCGGGCCCGCCGGGCCGCCGTGCCCGGCGCCAACGGCTCCGGGTAACGGGCGACTTCGGCGGCCGTGACCGGCCCGGCGAGCCGCGCGACCTCGTCCGCGTCCCCGCGCTCGTCCGGGCCCACGCCCGTCTGGGCGGCCTTGAGCACGGCCACCGAACGCCCGGCCGCGAGTGCCGTGGCGGCGACGGCCGCGGTGGTGACGGTCTTGCCGACCTCCGTGCCCGTTCCCGTGATCACCAGTACCGGCATGTCATCCCTCCCGCGCCGCGGCGCACACCGCGCGCGCGATCCGTGCCACGTCCTCGTCCGAGGTGACGTAGGGCGGCATCGTGTAGATCAGGTCCCGGAACGGGCGCAGCCACACGCCCGCCCGTACCGCCGCCTCGGTCGCGGCCCGCATGTCGACCTCGTGGTCGAGCTGGACCACTCCGATGGCCCCGAGGACGCGGACGTCCCGCACCCCGGGCAGCTCCCGCGCCGGCGCCAGGCCCTCCCGCAGGCCCGCCTCGATCCGCTTGACCTCCGCGAGCCAGTCCTGCCCGAGCAGCAGCTCGACGGAGGCGCAGGCGACGGCCGCCGCCAGCGGATTGCCCATGAACGTCGGCCCGTGCGCGAGCACCGGCACCTCGCCCCGCGAGATGCCGTCGGCCACCCGGCCGTTGCACAAGGTGGCCGCCAGGGTCAGATAACCGCCGGTCAGCGCCTTGCCCACACACATCACGTCGGGGGCGACCGCGGCGTGACCGGCCGCGAACAGCGCGCCGGTACGGCCGAAGCCGGTGGCGATCTCGTCGAAGACCAGCAGCACGTCGTGCGCGTCGCACGCCTCCCGCAGCACCCGCAGGTACGCGGGGGAGTGGAAGCGCATCCCGCCCGCGCCCTGCACCACCGGCTCCACGATCACCGCGGCCAGCTCGTCCGCGTGCCGGGCGATCAGCTCGCGCAGGTGCGTGGCGTAGGACTCCTCGTACGCGGCGGGCGGCGGGTCCGCGAACACCTGCCGCGGCAGCACCCCGGCCCACAGCCCGTGCATCCCGCCCTCCGGGTCGCACACCGACATCGGCTGCCAGGTGTCCCCGTGGTAGCCGCCGCGCCAGGTCAGCAGCCGCTGCTTGGCCGGCCGGCCGAGCGAACGCCAGTACTGCAGGCACATCTTCACGGCGACCTCGACCGACACGGACCCCGAGTCGGCCAGGAAGACGTGTTCCAGGCCGTCCGGCGACACGTCGACGAGCAGCTTGGCGAGCCGGACGGCGGGCTCGTGCGTGAGCCCGCCGAACATCACATGGCTCATCCGGTCCAGCTGCCCGCGCGCCGCCTCGTCGAGGACCGGGTGGCGGTAGCCGTGGATGGCCGACCACCACGACGACATGCCGTCGACCAGTTCGCCGGAGCCGTCCGCCAGCCGCAGCCGGACCCCGCTCGCCGACTCCACGACGAGCGGCCGTGCCTGCCCGGGCATCGGGCCGTAGGGATGCCACACGTGCCGCCGGTCCAGCTCCAGCAGCTCCGGTACGCCGATCTCAGGCATTGGGCGCGAGGTCGGTGCCGGCGCCCCGGCGGCGTACGGCGACGAGGTCGGTGCGCGGCTCGGCGGCCGTCGTGACGCCCGCCGTACCGCAGACGCCGCCGTCCTCGTGCGCGCCGCAGCCCGCGCCGGCGTGCGACCCGCACCCGGCACCCTCGTGCGAGGCGCACCCGGCAGCCTCGTGCGACCCGCACCCGCCCGCCGCCGCGGCCCGGTGTTCCGGCAGCGTCACCTCGTCGGCGCCCTCCACCTCGAAGCCGGCGTCCGCGATCATCTCCAGGTCGGCCTTGCCGGCCTGGCCTTCGCTGGTCAGGTAGTCGCCGAGGAAGATGGAGTTGGCCAGGTGCAGCGCGAGCGGCTGCATCGAGCGCAGGTGGACCTCGCGGCCGCCCGCGATGCGCACCTCCGCGTCCGGGCAGACGAACCGCACCATCGCGAGGATCCGCAGGCAGCGCTGCGGGGTGAGGTTCCACTCCTTGGCCAGCGGGGTGCCCTCGAACGGGATCAGGAAGTTCACCGGCACCGAGTCCGGGTCCAGCGCGCGCAGCGAGAACACCACGTCCACCAGGTCCTCGTCGGTCTCGCCCATGCCCGCGATGAGCCCGGAGCAGGCGGACAGGCCGGCCGCGTGCGCCTTCCGCACCGTGTCCACCCGGTCGGCGTAGGTGTGGGTGGTGGTGATGTCCCCGTAGGTGGACTCCGAGGTGTTCAGGTTGTGGTTGTAGGCGTCCGCGCCCGCCGCGCGCAGCCGTTCGGCCTGACCGTCGGAGAGCAGCCCGAGGCAGGCGCACACCTCGACGCCCTCGTTCTGGTCCTTGATCGCCTTGATGGTCTGCGAGACCCGGTCCACGTCCCGGTCCGTCGGACCGCGCCCGCTTGCCACCAGACAGACCCGCTTGGCGCCGCCCGCGAGCCCGGCGGCGGCGGCCTCGGACGCCTCGTCCGGCTTGAGCCAGGTGTACTTCAGGATGTCGGCCTTCGAGCCGAGCCGCTGGGAGCAGTACGAGCAGTCCTCAGGGCACAGACCGGACTTGAGGTTGACCAGATAGTTGAGTTTCACCCGTCGCCCGAACCAGTGCCGGCGCACCTTTCCGGCCGCGGCCACCACGTCGAGCAGGTCGTCATCGGAGGTGGCCAGCACGGCGAGCGCTTCCCCGCGCGTCGGCAACTCGCGCCGAAGCCCCTTGTCCACCAGCGTGTTCAGCAGGTCCATGAGGCCCGATCCTGTCCTACGGGACCGCCCCGGGCCAAGGAGACTTCACACAACACGGACGCTTCACCGTGTGGGTATTGCCACACAGTGGGCGGGCGGCCGGGCCGCTATGGTCTGTCCGCTACCTACAAAAGCACCGGAGGAGCCATGGCGTTCGGCTGGATCGACGAGCAGGCCCGGGCGCGCCGCCGCGCCGGTCTCGTCCGCACCCTGCGTCCGCGCCCCGCCGACTCGCCGCTGCTGGACCTGGCGAGCAACGACTACCTGGGTCTGGCCCGCCATCCCGAGGTCGTCGCGGGCGCGGCCGAGGCCGCCCGCGTCTGGGGCGGCGGCGCCACCGGCTCCCGGCTGGTCACCGGCACCACCGCGCTGCACACCGAGCTGGAGCGCGAGCTGGCCGCGTTCTGCGGGTTCGAGGCGGCCCTGGTGTTCTCCTCCGGGTACGCCGCGAACCTGGCCGCGGTCACCGCGCTCGGCCCGCACGGCTCGCTGATCGTCTCCGACGCGGGCAACCACGCCTCACTCATCGACGGCTGCCGGCTGGCCCGGGGCGGCCGGCAGGTCGTCGGGCACGCCGATCCGGAGGCCGTGCGCAAGGCCCTGGCCACGCACCCGGGCCCGGCGATCGTCGTCTCCGACACGGTGTTCTCGGTCGACGGCGACCGGGCACCGCTCGGCGCGCTGGCCGAGGCGTGCCGGGAGTACGGCGCGGGGCTGGTGGTGGACGACGCCCACGGCCTCGGCGTGCTGGGCGACGGCGGCCGGGGCGCGCCGTACGCGGCCGGACTGGCGGGCGCCGAGGACGTGGTCGCCACGGCCACCCTGTCCAAGTCGCTGGGCGCCCAGGGCGGGGTGGTGCTCGGGCCCGCCCGGGTGATCGACCACCTGGTGAACGCGGCCCGGACGTTCATCTTCGACACGGGCCTGGCACCGGCCGCCGCCGGCGCCGCGCTGGCGGCGCTGCGGCTGCTGCGGCGCGAGCCCGGCCGGGCGGCGCGGGCCCGCGAGGTGGCCGCGGAGCTGCACGAGCGGCTGACCGCCGCGGGTCTGGAAGCGGTGCGTCCGGACGCCGCGGTGGTCTCCGTGCGGGCCCCGTCCCCGGAGGAGGCGGTGCGCTGGGCGGCCGGCTGCCGGACGGCGGGTCTGGCCGTGGGCTGTTTCCGTCCTCCCTCCGTGCCCGACGGCATCTCACGGCTGAGGCTGACCGCCCGCGCCGACCTCTCCGGGGCCGAGATCGAACGCGCTGTACGAGTCATCGGCGACACGCGACCGTGAGTCGGCGGACACGGCCGAGTTGCGCCCGAAAGGAATAGGGAACCGATCGATTCCGGACTGGTATGCGAGCCGGTGTCCGGATCAGAGCGTGGTGACGAATCCGGTCCAGCTCGCGGCGGAGAAGAGCAGTGCGGGCCCGGCCGGGTCCTTCGAGTCGCGTACGGCGAGCAGCCCGGCCGCGGGGCCGGAGCGCGGCCGTGCCGCCTCCACGCAGTTGTTCGCGCCCGTGCTGTAGCTGCTGCGCAGCCAGCGCACGTCGTGCAGATCGGTACTGGCAGGGACGTTCCGAGGCAGAGCTGACATGGTGCCTCCTTACACGCCGTCACCTATCCCGGCGATGTAGTCCAACGAGTCCTCGGGGGAAAGGGCGTGGAACTGAAGGGTGCTGAAGGCCTCGGAGTAGGCCTCCAGGTCTTCTTTCCGTTCCAGATAGAGGCTACTCGTCAACTGGTCGAGAACAACTACATCCAAATCGGAAGTGCTCGGAAATGAGAAGATAACGAAAGGCCCGGTGAGGCCGATATGCGCCCCCGCCGAGTAGGGCAGCACTTGGAGCCGTACCTGCGGCAGCCGGGCGGCGTCCATCAGCCGCTCCCGCTGCCGGGCCATCACCCCGGGACCGCCGACCTCGCGGCGCAGCACCGCCTCGTCCAGGACGGCGCTCAGCACCAGCGGCGGATCCGAACGCAGCACGTCCTGCCGGGCGAGCCGCACCTCCACCAGAGTGTCCAGGCGGTCTTCGTCCAGGTCCTTCACGGCCGCCCGGGTCACCGCGCGGGCGTACTCGGCGGTCTGCAGCAGCCCGGGCACCACGGTGGTCTCCAGGGTGCGCATCACGCTCGCCTGTGACTCCAGGCTGATGAAGTCCCGGTACGTGGGCGGCAGGACCCCGCGGTAGGCGTGCCACCAGCCGTGCCGGCCGCCCGTGTCCTCCGAGCCCGCCAGTATCAGCAGCAACTCCCGCAACTGCCTGTCGCGCACCCCGTAGGCGTCCAGCAGCAGCCGCAGATCGGCCGGTTTCACTCCGCTGGACCCGGTCTCGATGCGGCTCACCTTCGACTGGTGCCACCCGACCAGCCGGGCCGCCTCACCGCTCGTGAGCCCGGCGCCGGTACGCAGCGTGCGCAGTTCGGCGCCCAGTTTGCGACGGCGCACCGCGGGGCCGTTCTGCATGGGCTCCTCCTCACTCGGTCCGAGCCGTCCCGATACGGTCTCGCGTCGCAGAGTTCACCGCTTCGAGCGACAGATATATGCATATCTTGGGGGATCGCCCCCGTGACCGGTCCGGCGATGGCAGTCTGACGGACAAGCACCAGTCCGGGACCGTACTCGAACCCACCGCTGTATGTCGGACCGCGGTCCCGTGGGAAGGGACGACGCCGCCATGGCAGACCATCTGGAAGCCTCCGTCACTCTGCCGAGCGATCCCGCCTCGGTGTCCGCCGCCCGCTCCTACGTCGTGGGCACCCTCGCGGAGTGGGGCCTGCCGTCCGACACGGAAGTGGCCGACACCGTGCGCCTCATCGTCTCCGAACTCGCCACCAACGCCGTTCAGCACACCCTCGGCCAGTCACCCACCTTCACGGTCGACATCGCGCTGCGCCGTGACGCGCAACTGAGCATCGGTGTCACGGACAGCCATCCCCGCCTCCCGAAGAGACTGCCCGCCGCCGTGCAGCAGGACAACGGGCGCGGCATGGTCATCATCCGCTGGCTCACCGCGGAGTGCGGCGGCAGGCTCCACATCCGCCCCACCCGGGAGGGCGGCAAGACGGTCTCCATCGACCTGCCCTGGACCCTCCCGGCCGCCCCCGTCCCGGCGGTCCCACGGGACTCCTGAACATCCGTCGGCGGGGTGGGGAGGGGGGCCGAGGGGCGACGCTGTGCCCGGCGGGCGGTACGGGGGGGGCGGAGGGGCGCCCGGCGCCCGAACGCCCGCCAGAGGTGAAGGCGGGCGGTACGAGGAGGCCGAGGGGCGTCCGGCTCCCGTACCCGCCGGAGGTGCCCGGCGGCCGGTGGGAGGGGCCGAGGGGCGTCCGGCGCCTGAACGGCCGCCAGGGGTGCCCGGCGGGCGCTGGGAACGGATCGAGGGGCGTCCGGCGCCTGCCCCCCAGAGGACGAGGGACCGAGGGGCGTCCGGCGCCCGAACGCCCACCGGAGGTGCCCGGCGGGCGTACGGGGGCGTGCGGGGGAGCGAGGGGCGTCCGGCGCGCACGCCCGCCGGGCGTGCACGGGCCTGGCACGGGCCTGCGGGCTCCGGGCGCGCGGTCCGGCGGACCGGGCGGGCCCGAAGGGCCGCGAGGGCCCACAGAGCGCCGCGGAGGCCCGAGGGGCCAGGGGGCCCCGCAGCGCGCGCCACGGCCGCTGTGCGGGCCGTACGCGGCCCAGGCCGGGGTACGGCGCCGCGGTGCCCGCCCCTGGGCCTCAGGCGGCCACCGGGGCCGGTGGCGGCGCGGCCCTGCCGCCGGAGCCGCCCCGGCCCGGGCGCGGGTCAGCTGACCCGGCCGTACCAGACGCTCCTGGTCCAGATCTTCTGCAGCCGCACCACGTCCCCGGTCCTCGGGGCGTGCCAGATCTTGCCGTGGCCGGCGTAGATGCCGACGTGGTAGACGCTGGAGCCCGAGTGGAAGAACACCAGGTCGCCGGCCTTGCGGTGGCCGGCGGAGACATGGTGGGTCTTGTTGTACTGCTGGGCGGCGGTGCGCGGCAGCTTCTTGCCGGCCTTCTTGAACGAGTACAGCGTCAGTCCCGAGCAGTCGAACCTGCGCGGTCCCGTGGCCCCCCACCGGTAGGGGGCGCCCTTCTTGGAGGCCGCGACCTTGAGCGCCTTCGACGCGATGGTCGCGGCGGAGGCGTCGCCGGCGAGACCGGGCACCACGATCGAACCGCCCACGGCGGCGAGGGTGAGCGCCGAGGCCGTGCCGGCCCGGGCCATCAGCGACGGGACACGATTGAGCGCAGTCATGCGCAACCCTTCGTCAGCCGCCTGTGAAGGATGACCTGTCGGATTCGGGCTGGCGAAGTTGCCCGGCCGCGTTGCCGCGGCTTCACCCCAAGGGTCACCCGGAGCCTCCGTCCGACCGTTCGGCCATCCGTGCCGAACTGCTGGACTTCCGTTCCGGCGACCCGCCTTGCCTGGGTCCTCCACTCCTGCCGATCCACTCCTGTCGACCGGTCATCCGGGCGGCGGCAGGACTCGGCGTCCGCCCGGACCGCCCCGCCGCGGTGGCGGGGGCTTGTCGTCAGACAGGGATCTTGGCTCACAGCAGTCCGAAAATCCCAACGGAATCGGGGATTTGTGGTGTTACTCACCACTCACCCGTTCGGGTGAACGCTGCTCTGTTCGAGTGGCCGTCAGATCCCGGTCGTAGCCCCGGACCTGGGGCGATGTGCTTCCCGGTGACCCGCGGACCGGGGCCCCGCGCAACTCGGGAGCCCCGGAAAACGATCGGGAAGTACACCGGACGGCGGTACGTCGTTCGGGCCGTTTCAACTCCCGTCCGGACCAAGCGTGTCGACGCGCGGGGGACCGCACGCCGGACGGGTGTCCGCCTCAGCCGCCGTCGTCCGGCGGGAGCGCGACGCGAGCGGCCCGGCGCTCGCCGTCCAGCACCCGCAGCGCGCGTGCCAGCGTGTCCGCGTGCAGCTCCGTCTCGCCCCGCTGGTGCATCAGCGCGAGCGCGTCCCGCAGCTCTGTCGCCTTGCGCACCAGCGCCTGGGCGGCGCGCAGCCCGCGGTAGGTGTCCCCGGGCCGGGCCGGATTGACGCGGCCGAGCAGGTCCACGGCCGCCAGGTAACTGTCGATCAGCTCGCCCTCGGCCCGGGTCAGGGCGGGCAGCGGTGGGAGGTCGGGCAGCACGGGCGGCTCACCTCCCGTCCGGTGCGCCGGGCGTGCGCCGGTGGCGGGGCACGATGCCGTCCACCAGGCCGTACGCGAGCGCTCCGGGGGCGTCGAGGATCAGGTCCCGCTCCAGGTCCCGGTGCACCTGCCCGGCCGTGCGCCCGGTGTGCCGGGCGAGCATCTCCTCCAGGGTGGCGCGGGTCCGGACCAGCTCCTCGGCCCGCGCCGTCAGGTCGGCGGGCCGGCCGTGCAGCGGTGCGGCCGGAGCGGGCTGCCGGAGCGTGCTCCGGGCGCCGGGCAGCGCGAACCGCTTGCCCGGGGTGCCGGCCGCCACCAGCACCGCGGACGGGCCGGCGGCCTGCCCCAGGCAGTAGGTCGCCACGTCGCAGCCGACGTACCGCATCGTGTCGTAGACCGCCGCCACGGCCTCGAAGGAACCACCCGGCGAGTTGACGTACAGCGTGATGTCCCGGTCCGGGGCCGCGTGTTCCAGGGATATGAGCCGGGCCGTCACCTCGCTCGCCGCCGCGTCGTCGACCGGTGTGCCGAGGAAGACGATCCGGTCCTCGAAGAGCCGTGCGTACGGATCCAGGGTGCGCACGGCGGTCCCGGCGCGCTCGGTGAACTCGGGCAGGACGTGCCGGGCGGCCGGCCGGGTCGCGGACGGTCGGGTCATGGACATACCCCTCCTCATGACGAGGCCCCGATGGGCTCGACGTCTGTAAAAAATGTACAGTACGTACGTCACGTTAGAATGGAGGCATGGCCTACGAGATTCCGGTGACGCAAGCGAGAGCTGAACTCGCCGACCTGATCAACCGGGTGGTGTACGGCGGCGAGCGCGTCGTCGTGACCCGGCATGGAAAGCCGCTGGTCGCGCTGGTCTCGGCCGCCGATCTGGAGCGGCTCGACGCACTCGGCGAGCCGGGCGCGGAGCGGATCGCCAGCTCCCTGTCCACGGTCCGCGAGCCCGCTCCCGCGCCGCGCGAACAGCGGCGCTTCGGCCTCGCGGCGGAGCACCGCCGTCCGGACGCCTCCTGAACCCGCCGCCCGAGCCCTCCCGGCTCGGGCGCACCCGTCCATCGCCCCCGCCGTATCCGTATCCGTGTCCCGGTCGGCCGCCGCCCGTGCCGCTTCGCCGCCCGCCGCCTTCCGTTCGGCCTCGCCGTCCGCCGTCGCTGGGCCCGGCCGCCCGCTCGGCTTCGCCTCGTCTCTGCGGCAGCCCATAGCGGAGTCATGCATCGGCCAAAGGCTGGTTAACGTAGGTGAAACTCTGGCGCTCTAGCCTGCCGAACCACGCCACCAGGGGTTTTCTTGCCCGGGATTGACGACGATCCGGGGATTTGTCTGCGTGCTACACCTATCCCCGTCGCGGTGGCTGCGGCAACCGGACTCCGCACGGTCCGGAGCAAGGACGGTGAGGTGGGACGTGCAACTGACCCCGCATGAGCAAGAGAGGCTGCTGATCCATGTGGCGGCCGACGTGGCCGAGAAGCGCAGGGCCCGTGGCCTGAAGCTGAACCACCCGGAAGCGGTCGCGCTCATCACCTCGCACATCCTGGAAGGCGCCCGGGACGGCCGTACGGTCGCCGAGCTGATGTCCTCCGGACGCAAGATCCTCACCCGGGACGACGTCATGGACGGCATCGCCGAGATGATCCACGACGTGCAGGTCGAGGCCACCTTCCCGGACGGCACCAAGCTGGTCACCGTCCACGAGCCGATCATCTGAGGGGGCCGCGATGATTCCCGGAGAGATCCTGTTCGCGGACGGTCCCGTCCCCTTCAACACCGGCCGTGACGTGACCCGGCTGACCGTGCTCAACGCCGCCGACCGGCCCGTCCAGGTCGGCTCCCACTACCACTTCGCCGAGGCCAACCCCGGCCTGGAGTTCGACCGCGCCGCCGCCCGCGGCAAGCGGCTGAACGTCGCCGCCGGCACCGCCGTCCGCTTCGAGCCCGGCATCCCGGCCGAGGTCGAGCTGGTGCCGCTCACCGGCGCCCGGATCGTGGCCGGACTGCGTGGGGAGATCCGGGGTGCCCTCGATGCCTGAGATCACCCGTGACGCCTATGCCGACCTGTTCGGCCCCACCACCGGCGACCGCATCCGGCTCGCCGACACCGACCTGCTGATCGAGATCGAGGAGGACCGCTCCGGCGGCCCCGGCGCCTCCGGCGACGAGGCGGTCTTCGGCGGCGGCAAGGTCATCCGCGAGTCCATGGGCCAGTCCCGCGCCACCCGCGCCGAGGGCACGCCGGACACGGTGATCACCGGCGCCGTGATCGTCGACCACTGGGGCATCGTCAAGGCCGACATCGGCATCCGCGACGGCCGGATCACCGCCCTCGGCAAGGCCGGCAACCCCGACACCATGGACGGCGTCCACCCCGACCTGGTCATCGGCCCCGAGACCGAGATCATCGCGGGCAACGGCCGCATCCTGACCGCCGGCGCCATCGACGCCCACGTCCACTTCATCTGCCCCCAGGTCGCCGACGAGGCGCTGGCCTCCGGCATCACCACCCTGGTCGGCGGCGGCACCGGCCCCGCCGAGGGCTCCAAGGCCACCACCGTCACCCCCGGCCCCTGGCACCTGGCCCGGATGCTGGAGGCGATGGAGGCCTACCCGGTCAACGTCGGCTTCCTCGGCAAGGGCAACACCGTCAGCCACGAGGCGATGCTCTCCCAGATCCGCGGCGGCGCCGTCGGCCTGAAGCTGCACGAAGACTGGGGCTCCACGCCCGCCGTCATCGACGCCGCGCTCACCGTCGCCGACCGGACCGGGATCCAGGTCGCCATCCACACCGACACCCTGAACGAGGCGGGCTTCGTCGGCGACACCCTCGCCGCGATCGCCGGCCGGGGCATCCACTCGTACCACACCGAGGGCGCCGGCGGCGGGCACGCGCCCGACATCATGACCGTGGTCTCGCAGGCCAACATCCTGCCCAGCTCCACCAATCCGACCCGGCCCTTCACCGTCAACACGACCGAGGAACACCTCGACATGCTGATGGTGTGCCACCACCTCAACCCGGCCGTGCCGGAGGACCTGGCGTTCGCCGAGTCCCGGATCCGGCCGTCCACCATCGGCGCCGAGGACATCCTCCACGACCTCGGCGCGATCTCGATCATCTCCTCCGACTCCCAGGCCATGGGCCGGGTCGGCGAGGTGATCCTGCGCACCTGGCAGACCGCGCACGTCATGAAGCGCCGCCGGGGCGCGCTGCCCGGCGACGGCCGCGCCGACAACCACCGGGTACGGCGCTATGTCGCCAAGTACACGATCAACCCGGCGCTCGCCCAGGGCCTCGCCGCCGAGACCGGCTCCGTGGAGACCGGCAAGCTGGCCGACCTGGTGCTGTGGGAGCCCGCGTTCTTCGGCGTCAAGCCGCTGCTCGTCCTCAAGGGCGGACAGATCGCCTACGCGCAGATGGGCGACGCCAACGCCTCCATCCCGACCCCGCAGCCGATCCTGCCCCGCCCGATGTACGGCGCGATCGGCCGGGCGCCCGCCGCGAACTCCGTGAACTTCGTGTCCGGCCTGGCGATCGAGGACGGGCTGCCGCAGCGGCTGGGACTCGGCAAGCGGTTCGTGGCGATCGAGTCCACGCGCGCGGTCACCAAGGCCGACATGCGGGAGAACGACGCCCGGCCGGACGTCCGGATCGACCCCGACAGCTTCGCCGTGCACATCGACGGCGAGCTGGTCGAGGCCACCCCGGCCGCCGAACTGCCCATGGCCCAGCGCTACTTCCTCTTCTGACAGGTGTCCTGATGTCACGGGCAGCACTGCTCGTCCTGGCCGACGGCCGCTTTCCCGCCGGAGGGCACGCGCACTCCGGCGGGGCGGAGGCCGCCGTCAAGGACGGTCACATCACCGACCCCGCGAGCCTGGAGGAGTTCTGCCGGGGCCGGCTGCACACCGCCGGGCTGGTCGCGGGCGCGCTGGCGGCGGCGGCTGTCCTCGGCGCCGACCCGGCCGCACTGGACGCGGCGGCCGACGCCCGCACCCCGTCCCCGGCCCTGCGGGCCGCCGCCCGGCGCCTGGGCCGGCAACTGCTGCGGGCCGCGCGGGCGACCTGGCCCTCCGCCGAACTCGACGCGCTGGCCCGGAGGTTCCCGAAGGGCGCCCACCAGCCGGTCGTGCTCGGGCTCGCCGCCCGCGCGGCCGGCCTCACGCCCGCGGACGCCGCCCACTGCGCGCTCTACGAGAGCGTCAGCGGACCGGCGACGGCCACCGTGCGGCTGCTGAGCCTCGACCCGTTCCACGCCACGGGCGTCCTCGCCCGGCTCGCCCCCGAGCTGGACCGGGTCGCGGACGCCGCGGTGGACGCGGCGCGGGCGGTGGCCGCCGACGGCACCGACGCGCTGCCCGCGGCCTCCGCGCCCCTGCTGGAGGTCATGGCCGAGGCCCACGCCGCCTGGCCGGTACGCCTGTTCGCGTCCTGACACCGCCCACCCGCTCACCCCGCCCGTCTGGACGCGCGGCGGCCCGCCCCGGCGCGGGCCCCGCGCGTAAGGAGCCGTACATGCACCTCGATCACACCCACCCCGCCCCCGCCGCCGTCAGCGCGGACGCCCACCGCCCCGACGGGACCCGCCGCGCCCTGCGCATCGGGCTCGGCGGGCCCGTCGGGTCCGGCAAGACCGCCACCGTCGCCGCCCTGTGCCGGACGCTGCGCGAGGAGCTGTCGCTCGCGGTCGTCACCAACGACATCTACACCCGCGAGGACGCCGAGTTCCTGCTCCGGGAGGCCGTGCTGCCGCCCGAGCGGATCACCGCCGTCGAGACGGGCGCCTGCCCGCACACCGCGATCCGCGACGACATCTCCGCCAACCTCGAAGCGGTGGAGGACCTGGAGGACGCGGTCGGCCCGCTGGACCTGATCCTCGTCGAGTCCGGCGGCGACAACCTCACCGCGACCTTCTCCAAGGGACTCGTGGACGCCCAGATCTTCGTGATCGACGTGGCCGGCGGCGACGACATCCCGCGCAAGGGCGGCCCCGGCGTCTCCACCGCCGACCTGCTCGTCGTCAACAAGACCGACCTCGCCCCGTACGTCGGCTCCGACCTCGCCCGGATGGCCGCGGACGCCAAGGCGCAGCGGGCCGCGCTCCCGGTCGTCTTCCAGTCGCTGCGCGGCACGGCCGGGGTCGCCGACGTGGCCGCGTGGGTGCGCGAGCGGCTCGCCGCGTGGACGGCGTGACCGTCACCGGGGTCCGGGCGACCGCCCGGATCGTCGCCCGCGCCGACGGGCGCGGCGGTACGGCCCTGCCCGTCCTGGACGGCGAGGGCCCGCTCGCGCCGCGCCGCACCCGGGCGACCGGGCCCGGGGCGAAGGTCATGCTCGTCGGCGCGATGAGCGGGCCGCTCGGCGGCGACCGCTTCACCCTCTCCGCCCGGGTGGAGGAGGGCGCCCGGCTGCACGTCGGATCGGCCGCCGCCACCCTCGCCCTGCCGGGCCAGGCCCCGGGTGAAGCCCGCTACGACGTACGGCTCGACGTGGCCGACGGCGGCGAACTGCACTGGCTGCCCGAGCAGTTGATCTCCGCCGAGGGCAGCGACCTGCGGGTCGCCACCCGCGCCGAACTCGGCGCCGGCGCCCGGCTCGTGCTGCGCGAGGAACAGGTGCTGGGCCGGGCCGGGGAGCGGCCCGGACGGCTCACCAGCCGGCTGACCGTCCGCGTCGCGGGCCGTACGGTGCTGGACCAGGAGCTGTCCTGCGGCCCCGGCGCGCCCGGCGGCTGGGACGGCCCGGCGGTCCTGGCCGGCCACCGGGCGGTGGGCCAGCTCGTCGTCGTACGGCCGGAGTTCGCGGCGGACCCGCCGTCCGCGCGGATGCTCGGCGGGCACGCGGCCCTGGTACCGCTGGCCGGCCCCGCCGTACTCGTCAGCGCCGTGGCCCCGGACGCGCTGGCTCTGCGGCGGACCCTGGACGGGATCGTGACGGAGCTGGGCTGAGGCGCCGGCGGCACCTCCGGGGCCTCGCACGGGCAACACTTCGCTCAACGGGACATGATCATCCGGTTATCGGATTGGTAAAGATGCCCCGCAAACCCTGTTCTCAGCGCCCTCACAGCCGAGAGGATCCCCGCCTGAACACTTGCAGCGACGTACGGGGAGGGGCCCACTTGAGGGAGAACAGACCGAAGAGCCGCCTGCTGGCACTCGGTTCCGCCGGAGCACTCGTCACCGCCACCCTGATCGCAGGCGCCGTCTCGGCGCCCGCGGCCGGCGCCGTCTCCCGGCCCGCCCCGGACCGGGAGGCCAAGGGCGCCCAGGTCGCCGCGGCCCGGGCCGCCAAGGCCGGTGTCCACTGGCAGGACTGCCCGGCCGACTGGGGACTGGTCAAGCCCATCCAGTGCGGCTGGGTCAGTGTGCCGCTCGACTACGCCCACCCCTACGGCAAGCAGATCAAGCTGGCCGTGGACCGCGCGCGCAACACCGGCACCGCGCAGGAGCGTCAGGGCGCGCTCGTCTACAACCCGGGCGGCCCCGGCGGCTCCGGACTGCGTTTCCCGACCCGGATCACCAACAAGAACCCGATCTGGGCGAACGTCGCCAAGGCCTACGACTTCGTCGGCTTCGACCCGCGCGGTGTCGGCCACTCGGCCCCCATCTCCTGCATCGACCCGCAGGAGTTCGTCAAGGCGCCCAAGGCCGACCCGGTGCCGGACAGCCAGGCCGACAAGAACGCGCAGCGCAAGCTGGCCCGCGAGTACGCCGAGGGCTGCGGCGAGCGCAGCGGCCGCATGCTGCCGCACATGACCACGCCGAACACCGCCCGCGACCTGGACGTCATCCGCGCCGCGCTGGGCGAGAAGAAGCTCAACTACCTCGGCGTCTCCTACGGCACCTACCTCGGCGCCGTCTACGGCACGCTCTTCCCGGGCCACCTGCGCCGCATGGTCGTGGACAGCGTCGTCGACCCCGCGCGCGAGAAGATCTGGTACCAGGCCAACCTGGACCAGGACGTCGCCTTCGAGGGCCGCTGGAAGGACTGGCAGAACTGGGTCGCCGCCAACGACGCCGCCTTCCACCTCGGCACCACCCGCGCCGCCGTCCAGGCCAAGTGGCTCAAGCTGCGCGCCACGGCGAAGAAGCACCCGATCGGCGGAGTCGTCGGTCCCGCCGAGCTGATCGCGTTCTTCCAGAGCGCGCCGTACTACGACTCCTCGTGGGTGCCGGTCGCCTCGGTCTTCAGCAAGTACGTCGCCGGTGACACCCAGGCGCTGGTCGACGCGGCGGCCCCGGACCTGTCGGACACCGCGGGCAACATCGCCTCGGAGAACTCCAACGCCGTCTACACGGCCGTCGAGTGCGCCGACGCCAAGTGGCCCACGAGCTGGCAGCGGTGGGACCGGGACAACACTCGGCTGAACAAGAACTACCCGTTCCTGACCTGGTCCAACGCCTGGATGAACCTGCCGTGCGCCACCTGGCCGGCCAAGCAGCACACGCCGGTCGAGGTCACGACGCACAAGGGCCTGCCGAAGGTCCTCATCGTGCAGTCCACCCGGGACGCCGCCACTCCGTACGGCGGTGCCGTCGAGCTGCACAAGCGCTTCAAGGGCTCCCGTCTGATCACCGAGAAGAACGCGGGCTCCCACGGCGTGACCGGCCTGGTCAACCCCTGCATCAACCAGCGTGTCGACGCCTACCTGCTCAAGGGCGCGCTGGACGGCAAGGACGTGACCTGCGCCCCGCACGCCACGCCCAAGCCGTAACCGCACCGCGACGGTGACAGGGGCGGCCGGACCTCCGGCCGCCCCTGTGCCGTATCCGGCTCCTACGCCGGTCCCTGTGCCGGTCTTTGTGACGGTCTCCGTGCCGGACGCGCGGATCAGCCGAGCGGCGCCCGGGGGAACCTGCGCTCCCTGGCACCCGGCCGTGCCGTCTGCCGCTCCTTGACCACGGCCGCGTACTCGTCGACGTACTCCTGCCCGGACAGGCGCAGGACGGCGTACATGATCTCGTCGGTGACGGCCCGCAGCACCGCCTTCTCCCGCTCCATCCCGGCGTAGCGGGAGAAGTCGAGCGGTTCGCCGAAGCGGATCGTCACCGGGCGGACCCTGGGCAGGGCCCGGCCGGGCGGCTGTGCCTCGAACGTGCCGATCATCGCGCACGGCACCACCGGGACGCCCGCGGTCAGCGCCATCACGGCGACCCCGACCTTGCCCTTGTACAGCCGGCCGTCGTGCGACCGCGTGCCCTCCGGATAGACGCCGAGCAGTTCACCCCGGCGCAGCACCCCGAGACCCTCGCGGATCGCCGCCTGCCCGGCCTCCTTCCCGGAGCGGTCCACCGGGATCTGCCCGGCGCCGCGGAAGAAGGACGCGGTGAGCCGGCCCTTCAGCCCGGGACCGGTGAAGTACTCGGCCTTGGCGAGGAAGGTGATGCGGCGTCTGAGGATCGCCGGCATCAGGAAGTGGTCGGCGAAGGACAGATGGTTGCCGGCGACGATCGCCGGACCCGACGCGGGCACATGCCCCAGGCCCTCGATCCGGGGCCGGAACACCACTCTCAGCAAGGGCCCCAGCAGCACGTACTTGAGCAGGTAGTAGAACACAGCTCGCCCTTCACTCTAGCAGCTCCGCTACTGACCAGGGTTTGCGCAGGTCAGCGCATGGATTGCGGGATTGGACCCACGTGCGCCTGTAGTCATCTGTAACCACGTTCGGCAGTACTCATGCTGACCCTTTGCTGAGTTAGCTGATGGTCCATCAGCAGCGCGGTCAGCGCCCAAGGCTGACGCGTCGATGCCGATCAGCCCGCTTCTCCGGCCTATCTCTTTGGTGAGTGCGTCCGTTGTGACTGCGGCGGGTGTCCATTCGTTGGCAGGCCCGGTAAGTCAGCTTCGGGCTCGTTCACGGTGCGAGGAATGCGGCGCGGGTATGGAGGGGCGAGGACGTGGATGCAGTACGAAGCGCGGATGTGTTGGGTGCAGCCGGAGGCGCGGTGGATGAGTGGCTAGCGGTGAGTGGCCGCGCGTTGCCAGCGTTGCGGAAGTGGGCCGGGCGGGAGTCGGAATCGGCGTTGGCGGTGGCGTGGTGTGCGTACGCGGAACGAGAGTCTCTGGGGCACCGGGGTGCGTGCACTTGCTGTCTGCTGTCCAGGCGTGTCCCGGGCGAAATCAGCCGCCAGCGCCACCAGTAAAGTACGCAGTTCTCCGGGTGATGGGACCGACCATGGGCCGCCCAGGGGAGCGGGCCCGGCGGGTCCGGCCGGGGGGCAGCCTCCAGCGAGCCTTGCAACCGCTCGGTCAGGCCCGGCCAGCTCGGCTCCGGACCTCGGTCCGGAAGGGCGCCGGCTCAGCGGAGCAGGACGTCGTCTATCCCTGAGGCGCCGGCGCGCAGGCCCTTCAGGTACCTGCTGAGGCACCGCAGCAGTACGCAATAGTCCTCGACCATCTCCATGTTGTCTGTCACCGCGTGAATGTCGGGCTACAGGAGTGGGCCCGTCGCTGGGCACTCTTGCCGACGTCCAGGCCGAGAAAGACGCCCACGTCGTCGATGTCGTACAACCCATCCTCCTGAACCGGGCTCGTGCGGTGCTGGCCAGGGCGTTGGCGTCGTATGCGCGCCTCCACGTTATGCAGGCTTGCCGCCCGCGGGATGCCGGGCATTGCGCCAGACCAGGCGGTGGTCAGACCTCTCATCAGCGTCTCCAACGACGCCTCTCGGGCCCGGTGCCCCCAGGTCATCCGTTCGACAGGAGGGGGAAGAGTTATGCCAGGCCCGGAGGCCAGCGGCCCTCTTGCAGGACCGCGCAAAACATAACGGGGGGACCATCCCCGCGGGTGCGGGTCCGGCGTGGATCTGAACGAGATGAAAAGGACGGGCGCGATGGCTGTACAACGCGCGAAAGAGTTTCTCATGGGAGCCGACCGCGAGCGGGTGGGCGACGACACGCTCGGCCTGCTGGACGACGAAGTGCAGCGTCTCATCGCCGAGTACCCCCGGGTTCCCCTCTCGGAACTGTGGGACGACCTGCTGGAAGCGCAGAACCAGGTCTTCCGCCTCCTGGAGGGGGGCAGGGTCCGGCCCACCCAGCTTCGCGACCTCCACATGAAGGGCGCACTCCTCTCGTTCATGGTGGCCAAGGGCTTCAACGACATGGAGGTCTCCTTTGACGCCATGACCATGACGCGGGTCGCTGCGGCCTGCGCCCGGGAAGCCGAGCACCCCGGTCTCCTCGCACTCACCGACGGCCTCAAGTCCCTCATCTCGTACTGGGCGGACGCCCCCGAAGACGCCTACCACTACGCCAGCCACGGAGTCGCCAGGACCGACGGCATGCGGGGAACAGTCGGTCTGTGGCTGCTCGGCCTCCAGGCCCGCGCTGCCGCCGTCCTTGGTAACGAGCAAGCCGTCCAGACCGCCAACCAGGAAGCCGCCCAGAAGAGAGAGCACGTCGTCCAAGACGACCTGGACCGCCTCGGTGGACTGTTCATCTACGCCCCCGAGAAACAGCACTACTACACCGTGGAATCCCTGGTGCTGCTCGGTAACGGCGGCGCTGGCGTCACGGAAGCGGCGGAGCGAGCGGTCGCTGGGTTCAGCGACCCCCCGAGCCGACAACTGGGCCTTCGGTGACCTCGCCGGCGCCCAGTGCGACCTGGCGCTCGCGCGCCTCTTCAGCGGGGATATCGACGGCGCCGAGTCGGCCATCCGCCCGGTGCTCGACCTGCCGAGCACGCACCGCAACAACGGCATCGTCGTCTCCGCCCAGCGCGTCCGCCAAGCCATCATGAACAGCCCTGCGAGTAGCGCCGCCGTGGGCCGGAACCTCTGCGCCGAGATCGAGGTCTACCCGAACCGGCGGCCGGCACTGCCCCGCGGGTAAAGTCCGGCGGCATGTACCCGATCACCCGCTCCAGCGCACGGCTCGACCTGCGTGAACTCGCCGCCGACGACGTGGATGCCGTCCTCGCCATCTACGGCAGCGAGACGGCGACAGAACACCTCTCGTTCCCACCTCGCACCCGCGAGCAGGTCGAGCAGATCATCGCCCGTTCCATCGCAGCCGCCACAAGCACGCCGCGCACGGAGTACGCGCTCGCCGTCATCGAATGGACCTCCGGCGAACTGATCGGGTTCGGCCGCCTCGCTCTCGACCCTCACCAGCAGCGCGGAGCCACCATGGGCTTCGCGCTGCGCCCGGATGTCTGGAGCATGGGGTACGGCGTCGAGACGGTGCGGGCGCTCCTTAGTCTCGGGTTCGAGGATCTGGAGCTGCACCGGATCTGGGGTGCGCGCTCACCCCTTAATGAGGCATCGGCCAACACCATGGCAGCCGTCGGGATGGTTGAGGAGGGCGTCATCCGCGAGCACGTCTTCAAAGCGGGCCGCTGGAGGGACTCCGTGGTCCACGCGATACTCGACCGCGAGTGGTCGCCCAGTCCCTGAACCAGCCGGGCACGCACTCCCAGATCATCGCTCGCGGAGTGATCCAACCACCTCGAAGATCATTTCGTTAGGAGTTCTTAAGCTGAAACGAAAACCGGCGCAGCCGGTACGAGCTGGAGCAGGTCGTGAAGAAGGCCGTACGAGCTCGTAACACGATCACGATCCGGACTTCTTAAGGCGTGTCCACGCACACGCGGGTCGTTTGGCGGTGCGCGCCCCGAAGGCGCGATGTCCTTCGGGGCGCGCTGCAGGGGTTCGGGTTCAGGCGTTGTAGCCGCCGTGGGCGTCCAGCACCGCGCCCGTGACGTACGACGCGGCGGGGCTCGCCAGGAAGGCGATCGCCGCGGCGATTTCGTCGGGGTGCCCCATGCGTTGCAGGGACAGCGAGCTGACCAGGGCATTGAGGGTCTCGGCGTCCGGCGGTTGCATGCCGCCCTCCATCAGTCCGGCCTCCACGACGTTGGCCGTGATGTTGCGGGGCCCCAGGTCGCGTGCGACGCCCATGGTGTACCTCTCGATCCCGGACTTGGTCGCCGCGTAGTCGGCAAGGCCGGGGGCGCCGACCCGTGAGCCCAGTCCGGAACTCACCGTGATGATGCGGCCGCCCTCGCGCAGCACTCGGGAGGCGGCCCGGATGACGGCGATCACGCCGAGGTAGTTGGTGGCGTGCATCCGGTCCAGTGCGGCGGTGTCGGCATCCGGGTCGTCCACCGTGCCAGCCACGGAGATCGCCGCGTTGTTGACGAGGATGTCCAGGCCGCCGAAGTGCGCGACCACGTCGTCGATCAGCGCCGGCGCCCGGCTCGTGTCCGCCTGGTCGGACTGGAAGGCGACGGCCTTGGCTCCCTTGCCGTGCACCTCGTCGACGACGGCCTGCGCCCTTTTCTCGGAGCTGACGTAGGTGAAGGCGACGTCGGCGCCCTGCTCGGCCAGCAGCCGTACGGTCGCGGCACCCAGTCCGCGCGACCCCCCGGTGACCAAGGCGACCTTGCCCATGAGTGGCTTGCTCATTTTTCTCACCTCGTTGATTGACCCTTCTCGGCGGTCGCAACGTTAATTGTTACGACAGGCTGTTGCAACCTTCACTGTTACGACTGCGGTAACATGAAGCGTTGCGGCCGAGAGGAGGAGTCCATGAGCGCCAACAGCAGGCTGACCATCGCCGCCCACGCGCTGGCCTGGATCGGCCTCTACCAGCGCCAGGGCCATGAGGTCGCCACCTCCGAGCAGATCGCGACCAGCGCGAACACCAACCCCGTGGTGATCAGACGGCTGCTCGGCGAGCTGCGCAGGGCCGGGCTCGTGGAGTCCCGGCGGGGCGTGGGCGCGGGCTGGTCGCTGGCACGCGAGCTGGAGTCGATGACCCTGCTCGACGTGTACGAGGCAGTGCAACCCGGCCCGCTGTTCGCGATGCACCGCACCACCCCGGACCAGGGATGCGTGGTGGGTTACGGCATCCAGCCGGCGATGCAGAGCATCTACGAGGGCATCGAGGAGACCCTGAGACACGAGCTGGCCCGCGTCACGCTCGCGAACGTACTCCGGGACGTACTCGCGGCACCTCGCTAGCCTTCCCGTTACGCCCTGACATCACCAAGACCCCCATCCATGCCCAGGCCGGCGAAAAGCCTGGCAACCAGTCACGCCGAAGACCGTTGCGGTATCAGACCGTGTCCTACGAGCTCGTAACTTGATCTTGTTGTAGTGCCCTGGTCCGGCGTGACCGATGTGAGCATTCCGCCGTTCGGGAGGATGTGAGCACCCGGCCATGGATCGTGGACGACGACTTGTGGGCGCTGATCGAGCCGCTGCTGCCGCCCTGGCCAGAGAAGTCGCCGGGCCCACGGCCGGTAGCGGACCGGCTGTGTCTGCAGGGCATCCTGTACGTCCTCTACAACATAGCCTGGCAACTCCTGCCGCTGGAGTTGGGATTCGGCTCGGGACAGACCTGCTGGCGGCGCCTGGACCGCTGGCAGCAGGCCGGAGTCTTCGACCAACTGCACCGCATCCTGCTCGCCGAGCTGAACGCGGCCGGCGAACTCGACTGGTCCCGCGCGTGCGTGGACGGCTCCCACATCCGCGCGAAAAAGAGGGCGCCGACACCGGTCCGTCGCCGGTCGACCGCCGCAAGACGGGCAGCAAACACCACCTGCTCTGCGACGGACGCGGCACCCCGCTCAAGGTCATCACCACCGCGGCCAACGTCAACGACGTCACCCAGACCCTCGCCCTGGTCGATGGCATCCTGCCCGGGGCCGGATGGCCCGGGCGGCCACGCCGCCGCCCCGACTCGCTCCTCGGTGACAAGGGCTACGACATCTGCGGGAGCGCTGATCATGACCTACGGTGACGTTCCGCTGTCTGTGCGTGAAGCGACCCTGTTATCTGTGGCAAGGGGGAGGTGGTGCCCGCCGTCGTACGACCGCCCGCCGGGAAGGCGCTGACCGTCAGCGCGGCGGCCGCCGTGTTCCTCGACTCGCTCGATAACCCGAACACCCTCCGGTCGTACGGCGTCGGGGTAGGCAAGGCCGCCGAACGCCTCGGCGAGTCCCGTCCGCTCGCCACGGTCACGGACGACGAAGTCGGCGGCGCCCTCCAACAGCTGTGGGGTGAGGCGGCGGTCGACGGGCTGGTACGCCGAGCGCGGCTACGACGGTCCGGCGCTCCCGGCCTGGGCAAAGCGGATGGCTCCGTCGGACTCGCAGACCCCGGCCCGCTCGAAGATGGCGGTCGACCGGCTGATCGCCCGCCGCGACGTCCACCTTCGGGAGAAGACGCTGTGGCGGATGCTGTACGAGACGGTGGTGCGGGCTGAGGAGATCCTCGGGGTCAACATTGAGGAGCTGGACCTGGCCGGGCGCCGGGCCCGGGTGAAGGCGAAGGGCGCCCAGCCGCGTACCCGGCGCCGGGGCGCCCCGCGCGAGGAGTTCGTGCTGGAGACTGTGTACTGGGACGCTGGCACCGCCCGCCTGCTGCCTCGGCTGATCAAGGGCCGTACGCGCGGGCCGGTGTTCGTCACGCATCGCCGCCCGGGGCCAGGGAAGGTCGTCAGCCCGCGCGACGTCTGCCCGGACACCGGGCTCGTCCGCCTGTCGTACGGGCAGGCCCGCGCCCTGCCGGACGTGCACACGGGGGTCGGCGGAGTGCCGGGCGCGGGCTGGGACCTGCATGAATACCGGCACTCCGGCCTCACCCACCTCGGTGAGGCCGGGGCCAGCCTTCCGATGCTTATGGCGAAGTCGCGGCACAGGAAGCCGGAGAACGTGCGGAGGTACTTCCACCCGTCGGCGGAGGCGATCGCCGAGGTCACCAGCTTGCTCGCGCCCGGCGACAGCAGGCGCTGAGATCAGCCGTGTGTGTCTCGGACTCCTGTCTGTGCCGCCGGCTCGCTACCGGCTGGTGACGTCGAGTTCGGTGTGCATCCCGGCGAGGTAGTGGCCGGGGAGGTTGCGTATGAGCTCGTAGCGCCCGGGGCGCAGCGTCAGCGTGGTCCACGCCATTGTGCCGGGGGCGATGCCGTGTCCCTCGCCCGCTGCGCAGCTGCGGGACGCCTCGCCCAGGCTGCCCGCCTCGCTGACCTTCCCAGCAGGACCGGTGGGGCGCTCCCCGATGCCCTGGCCGGACGGCAGCGGGAGCACCACCACCTCGTGCTCCATGGCACCGGTGTCCAGCACCCGCAGCGACACCACACCGGCGGTGGCCGTGGCGGGACGGGTCATGAGACGCATCATGCGCATGCCGTGGCCGGGAGTGCCCCCCATCATGCCCGGTCCCATGTCGCTCGCGGTCACGTCCACCACCTTGCCCGGCAGCGGGGGCGCGCTGCAACGCGCACCCTGGGCCCGCCATGCCACGGGAGCCGCGTGGCGGAAGGCGCCGGTGCCGGCCAGCACCATGGTGGTCGCGATGCCCAGCACCAGCGCGGCGACCGCCCCGGCGACGATGAGCCATGTGCTGCGCCTGCGGTCCGCGTTCACCGGTGCTCCCGCAGCAGCGCGAGGCGTCGCTTATACTCGTCTTCGTCGATTTCCCCGCGGGCGAACCGCTCGGCCAGCAGGTCCTCGGCCCGCCTGCTGCCCCATCCCGGCTCACTGGTGGAGGCAGACCATCCGGGCTGACGGCCGTGACGGGCACCGCTGAAGTAGCGGACGAGCGCGACGATTGCGGCGATCACCAGCGCCCAGAACAACACCATGAACACGGCCATGAAGAACCAGCCGCCCCAGCCCCAGCCGCCGTCGTACCACATCATGACGATCACCTTCCTGGCTTGCGGCCCTCCTTGTTCTCAGCGTGCGCCGGGGGTGGCCTTGGCGCACAGGGGCAACCTGGTGCCCTGGTGGAGGGCCGAACGGCCCGCCGCCTCTTCCCGGCAGTCCGGACAGCGTCATGCCGCCAGGCGCGGGCAGGGTCATTCCTCGTCGGTCGCGTCCGGATCGCGCAGCGGACGCAGACCGCCGGGCAGGTCGGGAAGCTGGAAGGAGTACCGGCCGAGCATGTTGATGTGGCGCCTGACGAACGGGGAGAGGCGGGCCACGTCCTCGTCACGGACGTCGAAGCCGTCCCGGAGCTGGTTCACCGCGGCGTCCATGTACCGCGTGTTGAACAGCACGAGGGCGTTGAGGACCAGGCCTAGGGCGCCGATCTGATCTTCCATGCCGTCCTGATAGCGCTGGTAGAGCTGCCCGGATCAGCCGTGGAAGATTTTCCGGGCGAGGGAGTGACGGCCCTCCTGGAGGTTGGCCTGGCTTTTGATCTGGCGGCGGTAGCCGGGCTCGTCGGCCAGGCGCAGGATGTGCAGGGTCTTGGAGATCCGCCCGTAGTGGGCGATCGCGTCGCCGAGCGGGGTGGGCCGACCGTCGCGGGACAGCATCCGGATCACGTCGTACGCGCGCACGGCGCCGGTGTGGATGGAGCCGATGATCCGCAGGATGTCCTCCCAGTGCCGTTCGATCCTGGCGAGGTCGACCCGGCCGCGGGCCGCGTCCTGGAAGGCGCCGTAGTCAGCGGCGCGGTCGATGCGCCACATCTTCTGATCCGGCAGGTCAGCGAGCTGCGGCGCGTACGCGAACCTCGCCAAGGTGAGCAGCCCGAAGACAATGTCGCTGTAAGACGCCGTTTCTGATGGTGTGATCACTCGTTGAGCCGTGCATGACGGATCTGGTGGAACGGTTGGTGCCGGGCGAGTTGTGGACGCTGTTTCGGCGGGTGGTCCCGCCGACGGATGTCAGACGCCCACAGGGTGGCGGTCGCCGACGGGCAGGGGACCGTGAATGCCTGGCGGCGATCATCTTCGTCGCCACCTCGGGCTGCACCTGGCGGCAGCTGCCGCCGGTGTTCGGGCCGGCCTGGCCCACGGTCTACCGGCGCTTTGCCCAGTGGAGCCGGGACCGGGTGTGGGCCCGGCTGCACCGCGTCATCCTCGACGAACTCGGCACCCGGGGTGAGCTGGACTGGTCGCGGTGCGCGATCGACTCCGTCAGCGTCCGGGCGGCAAAAGGGGGCCACTGACGGGACCGAATCCGACCGATCGCGGCAAGCCGGGATCGAAAATCCACCTCATCACCGACCGCAACGGCGTGCCGCTGTCGCTGGGTGTCTCCGGCGCCAACATGCACGACAGCCTCGGCCTGGAACCGCTCGTGCGCGGGGTCCCGCCCATCCGCTCCCGCCGCGGACCCCGCCGCCGGCGTCCGGCCAAGCTCCATGCCGACAAGGGCTACGACTACGACCACCTGCGGAAATGGCTTCGCGAGCGTCGCATCCGCCACCGTATCGCCCGCAAGGGTATCGAGTCCTCCACGCGGCTCGGCCGGCACCGCTGGGTCGTCGAGAGAACGGTCTCCTGGCTGGCCGGATGCCGAAGGCTGCACCGCCGGTACGAGCGAAAGGCCGAGCACTTCCTGGCCTTCGTCGGCATCGCCGCAGCCCTCATCAGCTACCGCCGACTCACCAACTGAAACGACGTCTTACACAGACAAGGGCTTGCCGACGGACCCGCTGCAGATCCAGAGCATCACCCTCACCCCCGATCCGCCCGCACCGAACGGGACCCTCAAGGCCGTCATCAAGGGGGTCGCCCAGGAGGTGATCGACCCCGGTGCCTACATCGACGTCACGGTCAAGCTCGGACTGATCAAGGTGTTCTCGAAGAAGTACGACCTCGACCAGAAGCTGAAGGGGGACACCTCCCAGGGCTGGACTCTGACCGCCGCCCCGGACACCGCTGCGCCCATCAACCGCGGTGCGGTCGAGGTCACCTTCACCATGGATCTCTCCGAGACCCCGCGGGCCAAGCTCACCGTGAGCGTGCAAGCCTTCACCAGCTCCGAAAATGACCTGGCCTGCATCGACTTCTTGCGCGATCTCACGCGCTGACCCCCGAACCCGCAGTGCTCCCAGTGACGGCCTGCACGCGACTGGGGACACCTGGGTTCCGTGGCGGCACTGCTGGCGCAGGCCCGATGGAAATCGGTCTGTTCAACGAGCGTGCCCAGGACACCGTCGCCTTCGAGGACGACCTGCTGCTGGAGCCGTTCCATCAGCTCGGGGCTGGTGCCGCTGCCGAGGCCGGTGAGGTCGACCCGGGTCGGCCGGCGCGCGGCGATGATGTCCGGCCCGGCCGGTGCGCCGGTCTCCTCGGCGTCGGCGTCGGCGGCCCCGTCGGCCGGCGCCCAGGACAATCACTGTGCACTCCATGACCCATCGTCCACGCGGCCCGCGGTGGATTCACCCGGGACACTCTGGCCGCTCTGAGCGCTGATCAGACCATGATCAACGGCTTGGCGCTAACGGCTGTACCGATGTTCCCCGAGGCCGGGTTACGCCCGCACGCCGACCGGCGCGGCAGGAGCTGGCGAGCCAGCTCGAAGCCCTCTAACGTTCAGCCGTGCAGCTCGATGTGCAGCCGGATCGTGGTGCCGTCTTGCGGGGTGGAGCGGATCTGGACGAGGTCGCACAGCTGGTGCACCAGCCACAGTCCTCGTCCGCCGATCTGCGTGCGGGTGGGTCTGGTCCGGCCGGCGAGCGGGTCGCTGATGTAGCCGGCGTCGCGGAACTCGCATACCAGGCGGTGGGCCTCGGTCCAGGTGCGCAGCACGCCATGGCCGCCGCCGTGGCGGATGCTGTTGGTGGCGACTTCGGTGGCGGCCAGGTGCAACTCGCGCAGCCGCCGGCCGCTCAGGCCGAGCAGTTCGGCGCAGGCGGTGATCTTCTCTCGCAGCGCGGGCAGGTCTCCGCTTGCGTAGGCGAATTCCTCGTACGGGTCGCAGGGGTGGGTCAGCGGAGAGAAGTCGAAGGGGGCCTGCGGGTCGAAACCGGTGCAGGAAGCGCTACGGCCGTCGCTGCGGATCTCGGGGTGGCAGCGGGTCATCTGCTCCAGCGCCGCCTGCTCACCTCCGAGGTCATAGGGGCACAACAGCCACCAGGCCGGACCGTCGGCGAACGCCCTGTTCAGCAGCCACTCGTGGTAGCGCAGCTCCTCCACCTCGGCGCGGGAGCGGGCCTGGTCCCAGGGAGACTCGCCGATCCCGCGCACGGGGCGGCCCTGCGCGGCATACTCTGCGATCCACTCCTGCCAGGCTGCGATGAGCCGGCCCGGATGGTGCGCCAGAGGGCTGGTGTCGACGTACTGCACCGCGTCGTCGTCGGGGATCTGCGCCCGCAGCAAGGACGCCTTGTCCCCAGGGACGGCCACGACGACGGCCTCGCCGCCGTCGACGGCCTCACGGATGAAGTCCACGGTGCCCTCGAGGAACTCGTGCCGGCCCTGGTACGGGTACAGCTCGTGCCGGTAGCCCTTGCCCGAGGGTTCGGTGCGGGGAAGGGAGGAGGTCACGGCGCCATCACCACCGGAATCGAAGGGTCTGCGAAGCCGGACAGCTCCCAGGCCAGGCGTACGGTCTCGTTCGTCCCCTCCAGCACGACCTTGCGGTCGGGCAGGCGCCTGGCCGCATCGGCCAGCGCGCTCATTCCCGCGGCGTCGAGGAAGTCCAGGGCATGGCACAGCAGGCGCACGGTGGCCGTCTGCTGCAGCAGTGTGCGCAGGATGGCGGAGAAGGCCGGCGCCCCGTCGGCGTCGACGACCCCGTTCACCGTCCAGCCGTCCTTCCCCGTCCGGTACACCTGGAATCCGGGCGATGCCGGAAGACTGCCCAGGTGGTGCGGGTGTACGCACCCGGCCTGTTCGGGTGCAGCAGCGCTGCCGTCGCCGCGCGGGTAGGCGCACACCACCAGGGCGCCGCTGTCCGCGGCGAACTCCTCCAGAGCGAGTTCGCTGCGCAACAACCGCTCCGCGCTGCCCGCGGAGCCGTCGCAGGTCGCCTGGTGCAGCACACGCAGCGAACGGTACCCCTCACGCTCGGCGCTGGCGGCCTCACGCCGCACCGCGGAAATCAGGGACCCGTCCAGCCGTGCAGGATCGAGCACCACCGGCGCGAAGGGAGCGGTCGTCCGCACGGCGGGGCCGATGATCACCACCTTGTCGCCGAAGAGAGCACCGTCGGCGAGGAACGCGCGGCTGCGGTCCATGACGTCGTCTGCGCCATCCAGCACCTGCAAGACGTGGTCACCGGCGCCCACCTCATCAAGTGCCGCCAACGTGCGTGTGGCTCTCATGCCATCCTCCCCTCGCCCTTTCCACTGCCCACCCTACTGACCAGCACACATACGTGACGACCCTCCCCCGACTCCAGCTCGGCATCATCGCGGCAGCCATGACCATGCGCCCGAGGACGCGACGAACGACATCGTGACGGCGCTGCTGGCGCAGGCCCGACACGAAGGCGAGGAGACGTGATCCCGATGCCGCAGCGCGATACAACGCTCCCGCCGCCGGGAAGGTCACGTGCGGCGCCTGCATCACCAGCCAGCCGTTGGCACGGTGGTCATGTGCAGCCGCTGCCGACGCCGTGCCCCGCCGATCTGATTCCCGAGGTCACCGGCATGGACGTCTACAATGCCGCGTACAAGGCAGCCAAGCAGCAGCAGGCCGTCTTCGTCGCCGTCGAGTGCCAGGCCCAGCGCTGGACGGCGAATGCCGACGCCGCCGTCACGGTGCACGACCCGCAGGCCCTGCCCACGGCGATGGTCCGCAATCCGGAGCTGGACTACTGCGAGAACCTGGCCGACTCCCTCGACGGCGTCCGACCTCGTGGTCCTGGCCACCGAGTGGCCGGAGTACCGGCTGGCCGACCCCCAGGCCCTGGCCACCCGTCCGGCCACCGCCCTGCTGATCGACTGCCGCACCACCGTGGACCCCGAGCCCTAACGTACGGCGGGCTGGACCGTCCACCAGCTCGGGCGCCCCGGCAAGTAGAGCCTGGCGCCGTCCCCCGGCATACCCCCTCGACACAGGAGGCTCCGCGCCGTGAACCGTGAGATCGAGCTTCGCCGAGCAACAGACGCCGATGCGCTCTCCGCCGCCGACGTCTGGCTCCGCTCCTTCGCCGCAGCGCTGCCGTCGGTGCGCTGCGCCCACGACGAAGATGACGTCAGGAACTGGTTCACCCGCGTGCTTGTACCGCAGCACGAGACCTGGTCCTCGTGTTCAAGGGCCCGGAACTGAAGCAGCTCTACCTGGCTCCGGAGTGGCGCGGCCGCGGGCTGGGTGATCGGTTCATCGCCCTGGCCAAGGAGCAGCGGCCGGACGGGCTGTCGCTGTGGACCTTCCAGGTGAACGGGGCGGCCCGGCGGTTCTACGAGCGGCACGGCTTCACCGAGGTCGAGCGGACGGACGGCTCGCGCAATGACGAGCACGAGCCCGATGTCCGCTACTCCTGGCAGCCCGGCCCCGAGGAAGCGGGAAGGCCGACGGCCTGAGCCAACCGAAAAGCGAAGGCGGTCACCTGGAAACCGAGGTGACCGCCTTCGCGCTGCGACCCTGACCTGCAGCAGGGCCGCACCGTCCTGCGGGATGGACGTCCGGGCACGCACCCAGGACCGGCGGTTGCGGCAGGGGCGTGGGGCCCGCGAAGGTGGCGAGGGACGCCACCCACAAGGTGCCGTGCGGGACGACTGTGCCGGCCCGTCACCGTGGTCGCCCACGACTGACCAGGCCGACCCGGACCGGCGGAAGGGCGGGGCGGCGTCGGTCGGGGAGCCGCGATGGGGCCGGCCGGCGGCCACGGTGATGGCCCATCGGCGGAACGTCCGCGTCGAGCCTCCTGCCGCACGATGGCAAGCTGGCCGGCCGGTCACGGAACGCGAGGCGCAGTGCTGTCACAGCACGCCGGAGGGCAACCACGCGAGGTGGTCCAAGCCCTCCAGGCTCCGGCCCGGGTGAGGCAGCCGATCACGCCGGTCAAGAATCGCGTCGTACTCGGACTCGGCGAGCCCCAGCGGAACACCGAGCACCACGGCGAACCGCCACAGCGCCGACGGCATGGATGTTCATCAGACCGCGACCGCCGCCTGCGCCTTCGGGCGTATGCGCCCAAGGGGGAGCCAGACCGTGGAGTCGGGGACAGTCATATGCCGGTCGGAGCACTCACTGGGCGGACTACGGCGCCACCTGGACCGCCGCCTTCGACCTCGACGTCGGCCCCACCGTCCGCACTCCCTACCGGCGTTCAGGATGAGAAGCGTTCAGTGCGCTGGCGCGGAATTCGTTGGGAGAGTTGCCGTAAGCGGCGCGGAAGGTGCGGCTGAAGGCCGTCGCGCTGGTGAATCCCCAGCGGGCGGCGATCAACTGTATGGAGTGTCGTCTCAGCTTGGGGCTGGCGAGGTCAGCGCGGCAACGTTCGAGTCGGCGCCTTCGAATCGAGGCCGCGACGCCCTCGTCCTGCCCCTGGTACAGCGCGTACAGAGTGCGCAGCGAGATGTGGTGACGGGCCGCAATCGCACGGGGAGTCAGTTCGGGATCGTGCAAGTTGTGCTCGATGAAAGTGTCTATGTGGCGACGCATCGCGTGGGCGCGGGCTGGTCCGGATACTTCTCTCGCGGTGCCGAGTTGTCGGGCCAGGCACGAGGTGGCCAGTTCCACGGCCATGCTCCCGAGGCCGTTCAGCTCCCGAGGCCGGCAGTCGGGGCCGTTGTCGGCGAGCGCCGTCATGAACTGGGCCAAGATGGTTCCCATGCCCGCTCCTGCCGGGAACCGCCTGGCCAGGATCTGGGCAACCTGCTGGGACGGCAACAGCATCCGCGCCTTGGGAATCTGCAGGACGAAGACCTCTACGCTCCGGCCGTCACCTCCCGAACCGGACTCGTACGGACGGGAGGTGTCCCACAGCGTCATCTCTCCGACGCGAAGCTCGGCTTCGTGACCGTGCTGGGCGAACCAAGCGCAGCCTTTTGTCACGAGGCCCAGTTGGTACTGCTCCGGATCTCCCTTCCGGATCAGCGCGGGAGTGCGTCGCGACTGGAGCGGGGAGTAGGCGAACCACGACATGTGGGCTGCCCCGAGGTCCAGCACCGAGCCCTCGGCATGGAACCGGGTCTGGTCCCGAGGGCTGAACACCGTCGGCATCAGCGCACTCGACACCATGTCCGCGAACCAGTCGAAACCGTCCTCCGCCGGCGCCGATGCCGTGGAACCGTCCTGCAACACCGTCGAGCCTCCCGTACGTCTCTCTCGTCGCTGGTCTGCTGCCGAGGTGATCATCAGTGTGCTGGACGGTGCACGGTGAGGCCATCAGTTTGTGGCGCCGTTCCGCTGCACATATCGCACGGGAAGGCTGCACGGTATGCACACAGCTAGCCGTCCTGCGATGGCAGGCTCACGACATGCGAAAGATCAGCAAAGTTGCCCTCACGGCCGTGTCCGCTCTGACCCTAGCTCTCGGCGCCTCCACAGCCGCCTCCGCCAACAGCACGGTGACCTGGCAGAACGTAGACCCGGACACCAACATCTGCCTCGGACACATCGAAGACCTCTGGGGAACTCCCGACGACGTTGCCATGCGGGGCTGCGGCAGCTACGAAGCCAAGTGGTACGACCAGGACCTCGGCGGCGGGGAGTGGCTGCAGCGCGCCGACAACAACCGGAACTACTGCCTGACGGCGTACTCCGACCATGACGTGTACATGGAGCAGTGCAGCCGGAACGACTGGCAGCGGTGGTACGAGGAAAAGGCCAACGGTCACTGGCACCTGCGTCACAAGGCCACGAACCAGTGTCTGCAGGCGGACGACCGGGGCAAGGGGATTGTCGTCCGCCCCTGTGACTACACGGCCCAGAACCAGATGTGGGACTAGCGCGTGTCCCTTTGGTGGTTTGATCAGTTGATCGGGTATAGCTGTCTGATTAGTGATCACTGATGTGATGTGGGGCCGGATCGAGCCGCTGATGCCGGCCGATCCGGTCCGCGGGCGGCGATGGGCCGATCACCGCCGCACTCTTGAGGCCATCGCCTGGAAGTACCGCACCAACTCGCCCTGGCGTGACCTGCCCGACGAGCTCGGCTCGTTCCAGACCGCCCACAAGCGGCTGATCAGATGGGCCGTCGACGGCACCTGGGAGAGGATCCTCAGCGCCGTCTTGGCGGCAGCGGACGCCGACGACGACATCGACTGGACCGTGTCAGTGGACTCCACGGTCGTCCGGGCTCACCAACACGCTGCCGGAGCACGCAAAAAGGGGCGGCCCGCCCCTGTGAGCCCGCCGATCACGCGCTCGGACGCTCCCGCGGCGGACTGAGCACCAAGGTCCACCTGGCCGCAGACGGCAGTGCACGACCCCTCGCCTTCGCGGTCACAGCAGGCCAGGCAGGTGATGCACCCGCTTCGAGACGGTGATGTCCCGCATCCGCGTGCCCCGCACCGGTCCGGGCAGGCCCCGGACCCGGCCCCTGGCCGTTCTGGCCGACCGCGCGTACTCCTCACGTGCCATCCGCAGCCACCTGCGGCGCCGGGGCATCCGCGCGGTCATCCCGCAGCCGTCCGACCAGGTTGGCCACCGCCTGCGGCGAGGCCGACTCGGTGGCCGTCCGCCCGGCTTCGACAGCGAGGCGTACAAGCAGCGGAACACCGTCGAGCGGTGCATCAACCGCCTCAAGCAATGGCGCGGCCTGGCCTCACGAACCGACAAGCTCGCCATCGCCTACCAGGCAGCACTCCACCTCGCCGGCATCCTCATCTGGACCCAACGCTGACCAAAGAGACAGAACCTAGTACTGCAACGGTGCTTGCTGTGACTGATGGCCAGGTCAGTCGTTGGTGTGGTTATGGGTGGGGACCTTTCTGATGTCAGGTTGTGGGCG
>NZ_JBVHSO010000021.1:0-135004 GCF_055566335.1 Streptomyces sp. NPDC027672
ACGCCAACACCAGGCCCGCACCAGCCACTACAAACGACGCGGACACAGCCCCTGACCTGGCCATCAGTCACGGCAAGCACCGTTGCAGTACTAGGACCCGTCCGGCCGTTCGCGGCGTCGTCCTGAGCCCGGCGGACGGCGAGCATCACACCGAGTCCGGCTTGGCCACGCGGCTCGCGCGGCACCTCCGCGACAGTCGTCCGGGGCGTACGTCCGGCACCCGCCCGGCGCACGCAAGGCGCTGACGGGGGACGCGGAGCCGGGCCGGCCTGCGCGAGCACGGCGGGAGGCGCCCACATCCGGCGCACCGCGCCGCCGTCACCCGCGCTCATGGCGCAGCCGCCACCCGCGCCACATGGTTCGGCCGTCACCCGTGTGCGCACCGCGTAACCGATACCCGTGCGCACCGCGCCGCCCCCATCCGCGCGCACCGCGCAGCCGATACCTGCGCGCGTGGCGCAGTCGTCACCCGCGCGCCTTGCGCTACCGCCACCCGCGCACACCGTTCAGCCGTCCCCCGCGCGCATGGCTCTGGCGCGGGAGTCGGTGACGGTGAAGTGCTCGCGGGTGCCGGTGAGGGTGAAGAGCCGCTCGACCGTGGCATGGAAGGGCCCGAGCAGGATCAGCTCGCGACCGGTGGCCCGGTGCCGGCGCCACGCGTCGAGCAGGGCGTTGAGCAGTCCGCTGTCGGCGAACGTGACCAGGGAGAGGTCCACCACGGTCGCGGGCCGCGCCGCGTCCTCCGCCTCCGCCCAGGCGGCTTGCAGCAGGTCGTTCTCCTCGTAGTCGACCTCGCCGCGCACCGTGATCTCGAAGACTCGGTCATGGCAGGTCACCTTCACGGTTGCCCTGCTTTCCCACTGCATTCCGTCGTCCCCGTGCCGCTCCATGGCCGCGCGGCGCCGTGCCGCCTCGCCTCGCGCCGTTCTCCTACCCCGTCCGCGCGCAGAATTGCCTCCGGACAAGTGTCACCCCTGGCGAGGCGGGGACCCGGCGCGGCTGGACCGCGGAACCGACGGCCCGGTGCGACGGCTCAGGCGGCGGCGGGATCGATGCCGGGATCGGGCGGGAGGATGTGGTCGGTCAGGGCGGCGCTGCCCGCCTGGAGCAGCCGCAGGGCGCGGGGGAAGTCGCGCAGGCTCTCGCCGAGCAGTCCGAGCCCGGCGACCACCGAGTGCGCCGGCACCCGCCGCGCCTGGAGGACGTCGGCGGTCCAGCACAGGAACGTGGAGAACAGCGCGGGATCGTCGACGTACAGGGCCGCGGCCAGGAAGTCGACGATGTGGGCGAGGTCCTCGGCGGTCCGCTCGCGCTGTACGCCGCTGTAGGCGCGCAGCGCGGGGAACCGTTCCTCCAGACCGGCCAGCGTCTGCCGGACCAGCCGGCTGCGGGACCGGGCGACGAACGTGTACTCCTGGTCGGCCAGGTGCGGCAGGTCGTCCACGGCCTGCCGGGCCGCCGCCGGATCGGGGAGCGCCAGTCCGCGGTCCAGTACGGCCGCCGCGGTCCGGGCGTCGGGCGCCCAGCCGTCGGCGCCCAGCGCGTGCGCGTAGCGGCCGTCCGGTCCGAAGGCCCGGCCGCCCACCAGGACCGGGACGCCGACTGCCTGGCAGGCCGTGACGGCGGCGTGCGCGGCGGGCAGGAGGGTGGGCAGCGAGCCGGACAGCAGCACCGCCTCGGCGCCGGTGCGGTGCAGGTGGGACACCAGATGCGCGGTGGACGTCCGGGCGCCGAGGAAATCGACGGGCCGGCCCCGCAGCCGCAGCACCTCGGCGACCAGCCGGGCCGGCAGGGCGTGCCAGTCACCGTCGACGCAAGCGACCGCGACCCGGCCCGCGGACGGGCCGCCGGGACCGCCGGCGGCCGGCCGGTCGTGCGCCAGGGCGCTGATCACCCGTTCGCTGACCGTGGTCGCCGCGTGCTCCCGGGCCACGGCCAGCCGGCCGGCGGCCCATTCCGCACCGACCCTGGCCTGTACCGCGGCGATCACGTCGAGCAGCAGTGTCTCCTCGTCCAGCCCGCTGTCGCGGGCCGCGCGGACGAGGGCGACGGCCGCGTACTCGTCGCCGTCGGTCGCCGCCCGCCACAACGCGTCCGCCAGCGCGCCGGTGCCGACCGCCGGGGCAGTGCTCACCCGTCCCTCCGGTGCGTCACGGAACCGGCCGGGCCGTGACCGCCCACCACCGACAGTTCCGCGGTCCGCGGCGCGCCGATGGCGACGGTGGCGATGTCGTCGTGGCTGCCCGAGCCCACCCACTGGGCCGTCAGCATCTGGACCCGCTCGACGACGGCCTCGGCCGGCAGGCCCGCGCACTCGGCCAGGGCCCGCTTGAGCCGCTCCTCGCCGAACAGTTCGCCGCCCAGCGGACCCCCGCGGGCCTCGGTGACGCCGTCGGTGTACAGCAGACAGGTCTCGCCGGGCCGCAGCGTCACGGTGGCGGTGGCGGAGGTGACCTTCGGCAGGGCGCCGATGAGCGAACCGCGCGTGGCCGTCTCCTCGACGGTGCCGTCCGCGCGCAGGATCAGCGGCGCGAGGTGCCCCGCGCTGGTCAGGCGCAGCTCCACCTGGCCGCCGCGCCGGCGCACGGAGGCCAGCACGAGCGTGGCGAACCGGGTGTGGTGGGAGGACAGTAACGCGCTGTTGAGCAGGTTCAGGGTGTGCGCGTGGTCCGCGGCCAGCGGCAGCAGCGCGGCCAGCGTGTTGCGGATCTTGCCGGTCAGCACGGCCGCGTCCAGGCCCTTGCCGGCCACGTCCCCGAGCACCACGAGGGTCTCCGCGGCGGGGTCGGCGCCGGGATGGACGTCGTAGAAGTCCCCGCCGATCCGTTCGTTGTCCCGTGCCGGGCGGTAGCCGCCCGCGTACTCCACGCCGTGCACGCTCTCCAGGCGCGGCGGCAGCAGCTCCCGCATCAGCGTGGCGGTGATGGACGTCTGCTCGGTGTACAGCCGGGCGGCCGACAGGGCGGCCCCGGCGCGGGCGGCGAAGAGCCGGGCGAACAGTTCCTCGTCGTCGCTGAACGCCTGTTCACCGCCGGCCCGGAGCAGGATCAGCGCACCCGCGGGCACACCGTGGCCGGGCAGCGGGGCGACGATGACGGAACCGGCCGGCGCGGAGAAGCCCGGCGGGCGCGCCCAGTCGGGCAGGGCGGCCGGGTCGATCCAGCGCGCCGGCACGGGCGGGAACCCCTGGAGCGCCTCGGCCAGACCGGGCACGGTGCGCACGTCCACCGCCGCGGTCACCCGGGTCACCGGGCCGCCGCGGTAGGCGTAGGTCAGCTGGTGGGTGCGGCCGTGCGGCGGGGCGACGAGCACGGCGGCCTCGGCGAGGTGGTCGGTGGCCATGCGCGCGGTGGCCTCCATGCACCGGGCCGGGTTCAGCGTCGACAGCAACTGGCCGGAGACGTCGGCGAGGAGAGCGGTGCGCTGCCGTGCGCCGGCCAGGGCCGCCTCGGCCAGCCGCCGGTCGGTGTCCTCGACGAGCCACCACACCACGTCACCGTGGTCCGCCGGGGTGGGATGGGCCTCGAAGAAGCGGTCCGCGACGGCGCCGGCGGCCCGTCCCGCGCCGTCGGCCGCGCCGCCGGCGAATCTGCCGTGGGCCTCGGCCAGCCAGGACGGCACGGTGTCACACAACCGGTCGCCCCGGGCGGCGTCCGACCACAGCAGCCGGGCCGCGCGGTTGAGTTCGACCAGACCGCCGTCCCGGTCCGCGACGATCACGGGGTACGGCGCATGAGCCCAGGCCGCGCCGACGCTGACCGCGGCGCTGGGAGGGTCGACGGGCGAACCGCTGGAAGCGTGCACACGCGGGGACGCGCCTCGGGCGCGCCCCACCACCTCTCTGCGACAGAAAAAAAGATGTCTTACGGCAACCGTCCCGCATCGCGCCGCACGACGCAAGGCGCCCCCCGGGGTTGACACGAGTGCGCGTGACCGCGTACGGGACGGACCGCCCGCGCGGCGGGGCCGGGACCGGCGCCCGCGGGACCTGCGCGGTGACCGCCGTGGTTGGAGCGCCGACCGCTGGGCACCCGGTGAGGGCCGTGACCAGGCCGAACCGGAGGTACCTATGGCCGTTCGTCATCGTGTCATCAACGCCGAGCCCGCGGCCGTCTGGGAGGTGCTCGCGGACGGCCACCGGTACGCGGACTGGGTGGTGGGCACCGGTGCCTCCCGGCCGAAGCGCGGACAATGGCCGCAGAAGGACGCCTCGCTGGAGTACGAGGTCCGGCTCGGCCCGCTCCGGCTCCACAACGAGACGGTGGTCCGGAGCTGCGAGGAGGGCTCCCGCCTCGAACTGGAGATCATCGCGGGACCCCTCGGCACGGCCCGCTGCTCGATCCAGTTGCGGGAATGGTCCGATCACACCCTGGTCATCGTGGACGAGCACCCGTTGCGGGGAGCCGGCGCCGTCCTGCACAACGTCGGCGTCGAGACGCTGATCCAGCTCCGCCACCGGGCCATGCTCGCCCGGCTCGCCCGGTGCTGCGAGGAGACCGCGAACAACGCGAACAACGCCGGTAACGCCGACGGCCGCCGCGCGTCGCGCGCGCACGGGGCGTCGGCCGCGGAAGGACTCGGCCGTGCCTGACGCCGTGGTGGTCGGCGCGGGCCCCAACGGGCTGGTGGCGGCCAATCTGCTGGCGGACGCCGGATGGAGCGTCCAGGTGCTGGAGGAACAGCCCGAGCCGGGCGGCGCCGTCCGGCACGACCGGGGAGTCCACCCCGACTTCGTCAGCGACCTCTTCAGCTCCTTCTACCCGCTGGCCGCCGCCTCCCCGGTGCTCTCCGCGCTCCGCCTGGAGGACCACGGGCTGCGCTGGAGCCACGCGCCCCACGTGCTCGCCCATCCGCTGAGCGACGGCCGGTGCGCCGTACTGGACCGGCGGATCGACACGACCGCCGCGTCCGTCGAGGCGTTCGCGCCCGGCGACGGAGCGGCCTGGCGGCGCCTGTTCGAGCTGTGGCAGACCCTGCGCCCCGGTCTGCTGTCCGCCCTGTTCACCCCGTTCCCGCCGGTCAAAGCCTCGGCCCGGCTGCTGTGGACCCTGCGGGCGGCCGGCGGACTGCGTGCCGCCCGGTCGCTGGTGCTGCCGGTGCGCCGGCTGGGCGAGGAGGAGTTCCGCGGCGAGGGCGGCCGGCTGCTGCTGGCCGGCAACGCCCTGCACGCCGACCTCGCCCCGGAGGCCGCGGGCAGCGGCGGCTTCGGCTGGCTGATGTCGATGCTCGGACAGACCTACGGCTTCCCCGTGCCGGTCGGCGGCTCCGGTGCCCTCACCGACGCGCTGGTACGGCGGCTGCGCGGGCGCGGCGGAGAGGTGCGCTGCGGGCAGCGGGTCTCCCGCGTCATCGTGCGCGCCGGCCGGGCCGTGGGAGTGCGCACCGACGCCGGTGACACGGTGCCCGCGAGCAGGGCCGTACTCGCCGACGTGGCCGCGCCCGCGCTGTACGGGGAACTGGTCGGCGCCGAGCACCTGCCCGGACAACTGCTCGCCGACCTGCGGCGCTTCCAGTGGGACTTCGCGACCTTCAAGGTGGACTGGGCGCTGGACGGGCCGGTGCCGTGGCGGGCCGAGGAGGCCCGCGCGGCCGGCACCGTGCACCTCGCCGACGGTGTGGACGAGCTGACCCGCTTCGCCGCGCAGATCGCCATGCGCCAGGTGCCCGACCGGCCCTTCGCCCTGTTCGGCCAGATGACCACCGCGGACCGCACCCGCTCGCCCGGGGGCACCGAGTCCGCCTGGGCGTACACGCACGTCCCGCGCGACATCCGGGCGGACGCCGGTCACGAGGACATCACCGGCGCGTGGACACCGGCGGACCAGGAGCGCATGGCGGACCGCGTGGAACGCCAGGTGGAACGCTTCGCGCCGGGTTTCCGCTCCCTCGTGCGGGCCCGGCGCGTACTCGCCCCGCCCACGCTCCAGAAGCTGGACGCCAACCTCTCGGAGGGCGCCATCAACGGCGGTACGACCGCCCTGCACCAGCAGCTCGTCTTCCGCCCGGTGCCCGGCACCGGACGCCCGGAGACCCCGGTCGCGGGCCTCTTCCTCGCCTCCGCCGGGGCCCATCCCGGCGGGGGAGTGCACGGCGCCCCCGGCGCCAACGCCGCCCGCGCCGCGCTGCGCGCCCACCGCACCTCCGTCCTCGCCGGCGCCCAGCGCCTCCTCACCCGGCGGGACCGCACCGGACGCAGACACTGAGCGCGCCGGCCGGCGGCCCGCCCGGACGGACCCGCCGGGTCCGATCACAGCGGCCGGGACGGCCGGCCGGCGCCCAGGAGAGAGGAGCGAAGCCGTGCCGAACAGTCCTCTGCTGGACCGGACCGTCGTGGTGACCGGCGCCGCACGCGGCGTCGGCGCCGCCCTCGCCCGTGAAGTCGCCCGGCGCGGGGCCCGGCCGGCGCTCGTCGGACACGAGGAGGAACGGCTGGCGGACCTGGCCGCGCGCCTGCCCGTACCCGCCCTCGCCGTCGAGGCGGACGTGACCGACCTGCCGGCCCTGGAACGGGCCGCGCGGGAGATACGCCGCCGTCTCGGCACGCCGTCCGTCGTGATCGCCAACGCCGGGATCGCGCAGGGCGGCCTGTTCACCGCCACGGACCCGGCCGAGTGGCGCCGGGTCGTCGACGTCAACCTCACGGGCAGCGCCCAGACCGCCCGGGCCTTCCTGCCCGACCTGCGGGCCACGGCCGGCTACTACCTGCAGATCGCCTCCCTCGCCTCCCTCGGCGCGGCCCCGCTGATGAGCGCCTACTGCGCCTCCAAGGCGGGCGTGGAGGCGTTCGCGCACGCGCTGCGCCCCGAGGTCGCCGGCCACGGCGTCGCCGTGGGCATCGCCTATCTGAACTGGACCGACACCGACATGGTGCGCGACGCCGACGAGTACGCCGTCCTGCGCGAACTGCGCGGGCACATGCCGGGCCCGGCCCGCCGGGTGTACGGCGCCGAGGAGGTTGCCGCGCGGATCGTGCGCGGCCTGGAGCACCGGCGCACCGCCGTGTACGCGCCGCCCTGGCTGCGGCTGGTCCAGCCGGTGCGGGCCGTCCTGCCACCGCTGGTCCTGCGCCGCGCCCGCCGGTCCCTGTCCCGCCTGGAAGCCGAGGGAGCGCTCCGCCCGACCGGACCGCTCGGGGCCGGCGGCGAGGCCGACCGGGCGGCGAGCCGGCCCGCCCGCTGAACCGGCCCGGCACCACGACCCGCGCAGCCCGAGGACGGCGCCCATGCAGACGTTCCTGCCCGACCCCGACTTCCGGCGCTCCGCCCTGCTGCTGGACCGGCGCAGACTGGGCAAACAGCGCGTCGAGGCGCTCCAGGTGCTGCGCGGACTGACCGTTCCCGGCTACGGCTGGCGCAGGCACCCGGCCGTGCGGATGTGGCACGGTTACGAAGAGGCCCTGGTCCGCTACGGCCTGGAGATCTGCCGGGTGTGGCGGGAGCGGGGACACCAGGACAGCTGTGCCGCGTCCCTGGTCGCCGGATACGCCGGCTGCCGCCCCGGCGCCCCCGTGCGCGACCAGGCCGGGCTGGCCGCCGCCGCCGAGCTGCCGCCGTGGCTCGGGGACGCCGCCTTCCACCGCAGCCACCAGTCCGCGCTGGTCCGCAAGGACCGGGAGACCTACGCCGAGCTGTTCCCCGGCGTCCCCGACGACCTGCCGTACGTGTGGCCGCCCTCGGACCGGGAGGGCCCGGCCGCATGACCGCGCGCGGCGTGGGCACCCGGGCGGACCCAGGAGCGGAGCGGAGGACGCCATGACCGGACACACCGGCGAGCCCTACGATCGGGCCCGCGACGAAGACGAACCCGGGGCGCACTCGGGCAGTGAGAGCCAGGCCCGTGAGCGGACGGTCCCGGGCACGGCGAGCGCGCGGGAGGGCTACCAGCCCGGGAGCGGCACGTCGGCCGGGGAACCGCTGCGCGGAGTCGGCGCGGACCAACACCGGCAGGCCGCTCCGGACGCCGAAACCGGTGACGACGACCGGCCGCGCGGCGGCGAGGAAGGGGACCCCGGCCGGTAGCCGCCGGGAACGCGCGCGGGACGGGCGCCGGGGCGTGGACGGCGGGCGGTCACGCCGTACGGCCGTCGCGCGGCCAGGCCGTGCGGCCGTCGCCGGGCGCTACGGCCCGTCCTGCGCCGGACGCCGTACGACCAGGCCGCTCACCTCGAAGGTCATCTCGGTCGTCTCCGGCGCGGGCGGCGGGTGGTAGCGCCCGGCGCAGACCGAGAGGTTGACGATGAGGTAGGCGTGCCACCGGCGCCCCACGCCCCGCCGGTCCGCGAAGACCTGTGTGCCGTTCAGCCACCACACCACCGAGCGGCGCCCGAACTCGGTGCGCAGGTCCACCCAGGCGCCCGGCTGGACGGCGTCGTCGCGCAGGTACCGGTTGGCGTGGCGCACGTGGTTGGTGAACTCCAGCAGGTCCGGGTTGTCCGGGTGGTACTCGAAGACGTCGATCTCCTGGCCGCCGTCCCGCCAGGTCCAGATGGCCGGCCACGCCCCGGTCTCCGTGGGCAGCCGCACCCGTGCCTCCAGCACGTCGCCCGTCTCCAGGGTGAAGCCTTCGTCGCTGCCCTCGGTGGTGAGCAGGCCGGTGTTCCAGTCGCCGTCCGGCCGGCGGGTGGCCCGGAAGACACCCGAGCGGCTGTGGTCGGCGTCGGGTACCAGATAGTCCAGCTTGTCGTCGTCCGGATTGACCGGGCCGTCGTCCGGATAGGCCGACGAGCGGCCCGCGACCCACTGCGCGGTGGAGCCGAAGTCGGCCGTGAACACGGTGTCGGACGGGGGCGGGTCACGAGGAGCGGGCACGTGGGCGCCCGTGGTCGGTTCGTTCATGCCCGGTATTTCACCGGCGACGGACCGGACATGCGTCCGGGCCCGCTCACCTCGGCGAGTCTTACCCGTGTGAGTGAACAACGCGGTCCCGGCAGGGGAGCAGGGGGCCGGCCGCGGCAGGCCGTGCGCCGCCCTCAGCGCGCGACGCGGCGCCTCCTGCCGCCCCGGCGGAAGCGCATCGCGGCGTAGACGAGATCGAGGACGAGCACGACGGCTCCGATGACCAGCAGGTAGAACAGGCCGTGGACGGCGAATCCGATGATGCCCAGGACGACGGCGGCGAGGATCAGCAGCAGGAACACGATCATCGGCTTCTCCCTGGATCTCCCGGTGGTGCGGTGGGTCAGCGGCGGCCCAGACGCCGCTCGCCACCGGCGCCCGGTGCGTACGGCAGCTCGTAGTGGGCGAAGACGGCCGGCTCCTCGGCGGCCGGCAGTTCGCCGTCGGTGTCGATCGACGGCGCCTTCTTGACCTGGTCCTTGCCGTAGGCGACCTTCAGGTAGCCGGGACCGACCCGGGCACCGTCGAGGGGGACGAAGGCCAGACGGCGACGGGTGGGCAGGCCCATGGTCACGGTGGCGAAGAACGGCTGGTCGGTGGCGGTGTCCACGTAGACGGACTCCAGCACGCCGATCTTGTGACCGTCCGTGTCGACGACGTCGTGATTGCGCCACTCGCGGATATCGGATGCCTCGAACATCGGAACCTCCTGTGCAGGGAGTACCCCTTCACGGCCCGGGAATGTCCGCTTGCGGCATGAAGTGCCCGGAAGGCGTACCGGACCGGGGCCGGCCGGCCGCTCGCCGCGCGCGACGCGCCGCCGGCCCCTCCGCCCCGGCCGGGGAGGTTCAGGTCAGGGGCACGCCTTGAAGAACTCGATCAGCGCCTCGCTCACCTCGTCCGGGCGTTCCTGCTGGGTCCAGTGGCCGCAGCCCGCCAGCTTCACGGGCGGCCGCCACAGGCTGGGCATCAGCTTCGGGAGGCGCTCGATGAGTTCCGGGGTGCCGGGAAAGGCGGGGACCACGTCACGGTCGCCGTAGACGTACAGGGCCGGCCGGGTGACGACGGCGCCGTGCCAGGGAGCGGTCAGCTCCCAGTTGCGGTCCAGGTTGCGGTACCAGTTGAGGGCCCCGGTGAAGCCCTGGGCGAAGCTCTCGGTGAGCGCGTCGAGATCCTCCTCGGTGAACCACTCCGGCAGCACCTCGGGATCCGGCATGGTGGCGAGCCAGCCGCGCTCGGGATCGACCAGGGGCTGCAGGCCGGAACCGGCGCCGGGAGCGTCACCGGACGCCGTGTAGAAGAACTTGCGCAGCGCGGTACGGGTGTCCGCGGCGAACTCGGCGTCGGCGACACCGGGGCGGTCGAAGTAGTTCCAGTAGAAACGGCCGCCGAACATCTCGTCCATGGCGCGCAGCGGCGGACGCGTCCCCCGGAACGGCGGCGGCACGCTCAGACCGGCCACCCCGCGCACCATGTCCGGCCGCAGCAGCGCGGTGTGCCAGGCGACCGGCGCGCCCCAGTCGTGCCCGACGACGTACGCCTGCTCCTCGCCCAGCGCCTGGATCAGCCCGACGACGTCGCCGACCAAGTGGAGGATGGTGTACGCGTCCACGGCCTCCGGGTGGTCGCTGCGCCCGTAGCCGCGCTGGTCGGGCGCGACCACCCGGAAGCCCGCCTCGGCCAGCGGGCCGAACTGGCGGTGCCAGGAGTGCCACGACTCGGGGAAGCCGTGCAGGAGTACCACCAGCGGGCCGTCGCCCTGCTCGGCGATGTGCAGCCGTACGCCGTTCACGTCCACCATGCGATGTTCGACCATGGGCACGAGGGTACGCGCCGTGATCCGCGGGCGGCGGCACGGTCCGGTGGCGGCCGGCTCCCCGGGCTCCGCGCCGCCGTGGGCGGCGACGGCTTGCCCAGGGCCGCCGGCCGGCCTCCCTGACCGCGGCGCCCGGTCCCACCGGCCGGTCAGACCCGCTGCCACAGCGCCGGTGTGTTCGGCGGCTCCCAGCCCGGCTGCGCCTGGTGCGTCTGCAGGCAGCGGTAGGTGGAACCGCCGTACGTCACCGTGGCGCCCGCCTGGTAGACGGTGCCGGCCGCCCAGGTGCCGCCGGGGTCGCCCGGGCCACCGGGGTCCTCCGGACCGCCGGGGCCGGTCCCGGTCGTGGCCAGGGTGAGGCCGTAGGACTGGAGGATCGGGTTGATCGGCTGGAAGTACGTCGTCCCGCCGCTCGTGCAGTTGCCCGAACCGCCCGAGGTGACGCCCTGCGCCTGGCTGCCCGAGATGAACGAGCCGCCCGAGTCCCCCGGTTCGGCGCACACCGACGTCCGGGTGACGCCGCTGACGGTGCCCTCCTGGTACGTCACGCTGGAGTTGAGCTGCTGCACCGTGCCGCAGTGCCAGCCCGTGGTGGAACCGGAGCGGCACACGGAGGAGCCCACCGTCGCCTGTGTGGAGCCCGCGACCTGGGCGCTGGAGCCGTTGACGTACGGTGTCGCGGTCCAGCTCGCGTTGGCCGCCACCCACGCCATGTCGTTGCCGGGGAAGACGGACGCCTGGAAGGTGCCCTGCGCCACCTGGTTGGAACCGGTGGTGGTGCTGCCGGCCCGCCCGCAGTGCCCGGCCGTGGCGAAGCCCTGCTGGGTGCCCCGGGTCACCGGGAAACCGATCGAGCAGCGGCTGCTGTTGCCGATGTAGTACGCGTCGCCGCCGCGCAGGTCGTACAGCGGCCGGGGGTGTTCGGCCGACTTCACGATCCGGGCGAGGGAGGCGTCGACGTGCGCCGCTGCGAGCAGGGAGCGGGCCGCGGCGGGCCGCAGTGCCTCCACCACCAGCGTGTTGGTGCGCACGTCGGTGTACCAGACCGGGGTGTCGGTGGTGGCGCGGTGGGCCGCGGCGCGGTCCACGCGCGCCTTGGCGGCGTCCAGCGCGGCCAGGGAGTGGTCCACGACGACCGCGCGGGCGCCCTGCGCCCGGATCGCCGGCGCGTCGACCGGGTCCGTCGTGGCCACGGTCAGCGTCTCCGACTCCGGGCCGCTCACCCAGGCGCCGGCGAAGTCCGCGCCCAGCGCGGCCCGCAGCCGGCCGGCGCCGGCCCCCGCCTCGGCCTCGTTGGCGAGCCGGTGCTCCGCCTGGCGCCGGTCCAGACCGAGGTCCCGCTGGAGCGCGCCGAGGAGCGCGGGCGGCGCCGCGTCGGTGCGGAGCGTCCCGGCCGCCGTCGGCGGGGCGGGCGGGACGGCGGCCTGGGCGCTCGCGGAGCCGCTGAGCCCGGCCACGAGCAGGGCGCCCGCCGCCGCGGTGGCGGCGCACGCGGCTCTGAGGTGTCGTTGGAGCATGCGGAGGTCTCCTCGGATTCGGTGGGGTGCCGAAACCGTAGGGAGATCCCGCCCCGGCCCGTAAGACGTCGGCCGACCCCCTGCCCCCGTGTTATGGCCCCGGCCCGTGCGCCGGTGGGTCAGGACGCGAGACCGGCGCGGCGGCGGACCGCGGTCTGCGGTTCCGCGCGCCGCGCGAGCCAGCGCGCGTAGCTGTCGCTGCGGGCCGCCGCGCCGGCGTGCGCCGTGCGGGCCTGGGCCAGCACCGTCGCCGCGGTCTCCGCCCGCTGCCCGGCCGGATGCCAGCCCAGCAGGTGCCGCCACACCAGCGGCGTCCCGGCCAGCGGACGGGTGGTGAGCCCGGGCGTCGGCGGGAAGGTGGCCCGGCACAGGCCCACCGCCCGGCCCACCTGCACCAGATGGACGCAGGACGCGGTGTCCGTCTCGTACATGCGCCGGGGCGTGAAACCGGCCCGGGCGCAGGCCACGGTGAAACAGTCCCCGAAACAGCCGTCGCCCGGGACGCACGCCCACTCCTCGTCCGCGAGCGCGGTCAGGTCCACCTCCCGGCCACGGGCGAGCGGATGGCCGTCGGGCAGCATCACGAAGACCGGGTCGACGGCGATCTGCTCCCAGACCAGTTGCGGCGCGTCGGGCGGCGCGGCGGAGCCGCAGACGCCGGCCAGCGCGAAGTCCAGGCGCCCTTCCGCCAGCAGTTCCGCGAGTTCCCGCTCCGACCAGGACGCGCAGGTGGTCACCGTGGTGTCCGGCACGGCGTCCGCGAGCCGGTCCACCAGCGCGCCCAGCAGCGGCCCGTGCGTGCCGCCGAGCCGCAGCCGCAGCCCGTCGCGCCGGGTACGCGCGAACCGGGCCGCCTCTTGCTGGAGTTCGCTGACCGCGGGCAGCACGATCCGGGCGCGCTCCAGGACCAGCTCACCGAGAGCGGTGGCCCGCACGCCGTAGCGCCCGCGCTCGAACAGGGCACCGCCCAGGGCCCGTTCGATGCGCCTGAGCTGCGCGCTCAGCGCCGGCTGGGCGAGGCCGAGCGCGGTCGCCGCCTTGGTCAGACTGCCCGCTTCCGCGATGGTTCGGATGGTCTTGAGATGCCGCAACTCCAGCTCCATGAGGGGAGCTTGCGGTGCGGGCGGGCCCGGGGCAAGGGGTTGGTACGGACCAGTGGGAGCGGGTAGGCGCCGAAGGCGCTGTTCCCCGGCGTCCCCGGCCCGTGGCAGGGTCACCGACGAGATTGGTCTGTACCTGACCCGCGCCCGTACGGCACCGACGAGCGACCCGGCAGGTCGCAGAGAGGGGAGCACGACCGATGCGCAGCACCACCGTGTTACCGGGAACCCACGGCGCGCCGCCCGCGGCCGGCGACGTGCCCCTGCACCGCCTGGAGGTGACCGGGCCGGGGGCCGTGCCGTTCGCCGCCGGCTCCTTCGAGACCGTGGGACCGCTGTCCCGCTGGGACCGGCCGCACCGGCACACGTTCTACGAGATCGTCCACGTCAGCGCCGGCTCCGGCACCCACGTCGTCGACCTCGCCCGCTGGCCGCTGCGGCCGCCGCACCTGGCGGTGATCCTGCCCGGCCAGGTGCACCACTGGGAGGGCGGCCGGGGGCCCGAGGGCACGCTCGTGCTCTTCACCGACGACTTCCTGGTGGACCACCCGGGCGACCGCGAGGTGCTGCGGGAACTCGGCGAGCGCTGCTGGTTCGGCCTCGACCCCGAGCAGGACCGGTCCATGCGGCGGCTGATCGCCGAACTCGTCACGGAGTACCGGCAGCGGGCTCCCGGGCACGAGAGCGTCCTGCGCTCGCTGCTCCACGTGCTCGTCGTACGCGCCGCCCGGCTGCCGGGCCGTACCGCCGCCGGCCGCGACCCGCGCGCCCAGGGCCGGCCGGCCGCCGTGGCCGAGGCGTTCGCCCGGCTGGTCTCCCGCCCCGAGGCGGCGGGCTGGTCCGTACGGCAGTGCGCCGACCGGCTGGGCGTGACCCCCCACTACCTCACCCAGGCCGTACGGACCGCGACCGGCAGGCCGCCCGGACGGCTCCTCATCGAGGCGCGCGCCTACCAGGCGCAACGGCTGCTCGCCCACACCGAGCTGTCGGTGCGGCAGATAGCCGCCCGGACCGGATTCACCGACCCCGCCTACTTCAGCCGGTTCTTCCGGCGGGAGACCGGCACCAGTCCGGGCGACTTCCGAAAACACCACAGCCGCCCTCATCAGTCCCTCGCGGCCCCGCCGGCCCGCGCCTAGGTTCGTTGCCGATCCGCCCCCACAGGAGGAGGAGACATGGACGGAGCAGGTACCCACGGCGCCGACGGCGACGGCACGCAGGCGCGGGACGACTCGGGCACGCCCCGGCTCGTCGGACGCAAGACGGTGCTGCGCGCGGCACTCGCGGCCACCGCCGCGATCCCGCTCGCCCTGACCGGCGGCCCCGCCCTCGCCCGCACCCTGGCCGCGAGCGGCACGGCGCCCGAACTCACCCCGTCGTGCGACGACGGCGACGACCCCACCCCGGAACAGATCGAGGGACCCTATTTCAAGCCCAACTCACCGCAGCGCACCAGCCTCCTGGAGCCGGGCCTGCCCGGCACCCGGCTCACCGTGACCGGCTACGTCTTCGGCCGGGCCTGCCAGCCGCTGGCCGGCGTCCTGCTGGACTTCTGGCAGGCCGACGACAACGGCGCCTACGACAACACCGGGTTCCGGCTGCGCGGCCACCAGTTCACCGACTCGCGCGGCTCCTACGCGCTCACCACGATCGTGCCGGGTCTCTACCCGGGCCGCACCCGCCACCTCCACGTCAAGGTGCAGGCCCCCAACCGGCCCGTCCTGACCACGCAGTTGTACTTCCCGAACGAGCCCCGCAACAACACCGACACCATCTTCGACCCACGGCTGCTGATGACCGTGCGCGACGGCAGCGGCGGCCGGGAGGCGGCGTTCGACTTCGTCCTCGACGTGGCGCAGGGTCCGGGCCCCGGTCCCGGTCCCACACCGCCCGGCGGCACCTGGGCGGCGGGCACGGCCTACCGGGCGGGCGACCAGGTCACGTACGGCGGGCGCGGCTACGTCTGCCTCCAGCCGCACACGGCCCAGCCGGGCTGGGAGCCGCCGGTCGTGCCCGCTCTGTGGCGGGCCGGCTGAGCGGCTGTCACCCGGGCGCCGCGCCGGCTTCGAGGGGGGACCGGCGCGGCGCCAGCCCGCGCCCTGGCGCGGCCGGCCGTACGGGTCGCGGAATCAGCCCGCTTAATGGGTGCGGAAAGGAATGCCTCCTGGGTGCGGAAACGAAGACCGCCTGAGTTCGCCGCTCCTGGCGGGGCAGCGAACGGATTGTCAGCGGTTGTCGTCGAGTTCCTGGTGCATTTGCGGCTGGTCGTCCTGGTCGTGGGTCAGGGCATACTGCTCGATTTCGTTGAACGCCTTCGAGGCGATTCCCAGGATGTCCTTGTAGGGGTTCACGCCGACGGCCCGCTGGGCGGCTCCGCCGAACAGACCGCCGGCCGTTCCGCTGACGAGCCCATGGCCAGCGGCGAGCGGCTGGCCGAGGAGGTCGAGGGGGCTCTTGGGCAGGCCGGCCATGTCCGCGTACTTGTCGGTGAGCGCTACGCGGCTCAGCGCGATGTACGCGTCACTGGCTCCGGGCTTCAACAGGCCCCGGTAGAACTTGACGGCCTGGGCGGTCATGAACACGCCGTCGTCGGTCTTCTTCCACTCCTTGTCCCGCTCCTGGTTCCACAACCGCTCGGCCTCGTCGGCGTCCCTGGGCAACTGCCACTTCTCCGGGGTGCCGAGGTAGTGGTTGACGTAATACCAGGCGCACATGAAGCCGCGGGCGTCCTCGGCGGAGACGTCGATGCCGAGGTTCCTCATGCCCTGGAGGATCTGGGTGCTGAAGACGCAGGCGGCGCCGGTGGTGTACTTCTGGGAGACCGGCTCGCCCCACTTGGCGTAGTCCCACTGGCCGCTCTTCCTGTGCAGCTCCCGCACCGAGGCGTGCACCAGGCGCACCTTCGTCACGCTGGCGGCCAGGGTTCCGTCGCGCATGGCGTTCTTGTTGCCCATGCCGAGGAACAGCCGTGAGGACTGGGAGAGCCGTCGGCCCGGTCCCTCCACACCGCCCAGCCGGCCGGTGGAGCGCAGGGTGAACGCCCCGGTGGGCGAGAGATAGGTGCCGATGAGCCCTACGGTGCCCTGCAGCATCGAGGCGGTGCCGTGGTGGTGGGCGAAGAAGCCCTCCGCCGCCTTGACGTCCGCCTCGCTCCAGTCCGGCGGCGGGGCAGCGGCCTCGCGCAGGAACTGCGCCAGCCGGTCGGGAAGCCCCGAAAGATCCGAGCCGGGCTTGAGGGTTCCGATCGTGCGGAACAGGGCGTTGACCCCGTCGATCTCGCCGTTCTCGAGCAGATCGGAGACCAGCGCGTCGGCCGTGGGGTCCCCGACCTTGCTCGCGGCCTCCAACTCGGCCGCGACCGTTGCCGCTGTCAATGCCATACCCGTACTCCTCAGATATTCGGATAATCGACCGCGCTGCAGGCCACGCCACGCGGATGCACCCCGCCGAGGGAATTCCTCTGCACGGCAGAGGACCCGGCGCCGATTTCGATCTTTCCGCATTCGCGGGCCCACAGTGATCACCCAATAGGAGTACGGGGGCGTGCACGCCCGCGCGAAATGGGGGGCTCACTCGATTGATCGCTGCGGTCGAGAGGACCTGCCCCGTCCTTGAGGCACCGGCGCAGCGGCGAACAGCGGTCGCGTATGCACGGGGGCTTCGCGCCGCGCACCTTCAAGGGACGGCTCTGCGGGCGAGAACGGCCACGCTGCCGACCCTCAGGGCTGGGCCGCCGCCCGGGCACACACCTTCCGGGGTCTCACCCCGCCCGCCGGGTGTGCTCGGCGGGCGCCAGCGTGCCCGGCCGAACCGCCGGGCGGGCCTGGCTACTTCAGCCGCTTGGCGACCGCCTTGACGAGGTCGGTGCGGGCGACCTTGAGGGCGAAGTGCCGGGGGGAGCCGGGGAGCGGGCGGGCGTACCAGGGCAGGGCCAGGCGGCGCCACTTGGCGGGGGGCAGGTCCGCGGGCAGCGCGGGCAGCGGTGAGGTCCAGCGTCCGAGCCGCAGCTCCGCCGTCCAGACCCCGGCCCGCAGGGTGCCGACCGGCACGCGGACGCGGAAGGCACCGTCGGCGGAGACCTCACGGACCGCGCAGGTCACCGTGGCGCCGGTGCCGTCCGTCAGGGCCAGCACGAGCGAGTCCGCCGGGTACGCGGTCACTCCCAGCCGCCCGCTGACGCACAGCTCGGCGGGCGAGCCGTCGGCCCAGCGGACGTCCTCGACGCGCAGCAGCGGCCGTACCTTGTGCTTGATCTCGCCGAGGTCCACCGTGAAGTTGCCGTACGGCTTGGTGGTGTAGAGCGTGACGGCCCGCGGGTCCTCGCCGTCGCCGAGGACGAGGGTGACGGGAGCGCCCGGGACGTTCTCGGCGCGCTTGCTGCCGATCCGGACCTCCTTGCGCAGCCCCTGGGCGCCGACCGCGAGGGAGATGTCCCACAGCCCGTCGGCGAGCGGCTTGCCGTCCGCGGCGGTGGAGAGGTCGACGGCGGCCTCGAACCCGGCGAGGTCGTACGCATACCGGCCCTCGTCCTGGTCCGCGCCGAGCCCCGGCGTCGGCGTGTGCGTCACGGGCAGCCGGTACTCGGTCTTGCTGTCGCGCTCGCGCAGGACCAGCTCGGTGCCCACCTCACGGGTCTCCACGCGGTGCAGATAGGCGTGTCCGGCCAGGTGGAGCGTGCCGCCGTCCAGCTCGGCGCGGGTGACGCCGTGGCGGACGCCGAGCTGGGCGGTGACGTCGTAGCACTCGTCGGGGACCGCGCGCTCGGGGTCGCGCAGGAACGGGTAGCGGGCGAGTGCCCGGCCGTCCTCGATCAGGAGCGGGGTGGCGACCTTGGTGCGGGCCAGCTGCTTCTCGAACGCCACGAGCTCCAGCACCTCGTCCAGCATCCGGTGGCGCACGAGGTGCAGCCGCAGCCGGGCCATGGCCGAGAGCTGGGCGTTCATGCCCTCGTGCCACAGCGGCTCGATGATCTCCGCGAGCCGGTCCAGCGTCTTGTGCTGGGTCTCACGGGGCTCGTAGGCGAGGTGGCCGGCGAGCATCTGCTGGACTTCCACGGTCAGATGCCGGTGCGCGAGGTGGTCGCGGCCCGGGCCGGGCGGCACGTTCTCCAGGATCAGGTCGACCATGCGCGGCAGGAACCTGAGGCGCCGCTGCGAGCCCTTGAGCCGGCGGGTGATGTTGCCGTCGTCGTCGCGCTGCACCCAGAACAGGCAGTCGTAGTCGGCGACGACGGAGATGCCCGAGGCGTGCAGATAGGCGGCGCCGACGAACAACTGGTCCTCGCCGATGGCCAGGTCGGTCGGGAAACGCAGCCGGTGCCGCTCCAGCAGGTCGCGGCGGAACAGCTTCATCGGGTTGAGCGTCCAGTAGACACGGGAGGAGAACACGTCCGTGCGCGGCTGGTTGCGCTGGAACATCGACGTGGGCGCGCCGCGCCCGCCGACGCCGACCATCTTGCCGAGGACGACGTCGGTGCCGTTCTCCTCGGCCATGCGCACCATGCGTTCCAGGGCCTCGGGGCCGAGGTGGTCGTCGGCGTCCAGGAAGAACACGAACGTGCCGGTGGCGTGGTCGAGACCGGCGTTGCGCGGGGCGGACGGGCCGCCGGAGTTCTCCTGGTGGAAGACGCGCAGCAGCTCCGGGTACAGGCCCTGGAGGCGGTCCAGCTCGGCGGCGGTGCCGTCCGTGGAGCCGTCGTTCACGACGATCACTTCGAGCCGGTCACGGCCGATGCTCTGGTCCGCGACGGAGGTGATGCAGCGTGTGATGTACGGCATCGCGTTGTACGCGGCAATGATGACCGAAACAGTGGCGCCGGGCATGAATGTGCACTCCAAAAATACCGGGCAACCCCAATCCATGGAGTGTTCCGGTCTCTCCCATGGAAGCCTTTTACGCACGGGGAGCTTCTAGGTTGCGGTGAACATATCATGGACACCGGGTGTCGGGAGAATGGCTGCCTGGTCAGGGGCCTAGGAGGGCGGGAGACCGCGGGGCGGGGTGCCGCCGCTCGGAGGGTCGCTGCTCGGAGCGTCGCCGTCCGGTGTGCCGCCGGTCGGCTCGTGCGCGGGGAGTTCCGTGTGGCCCTCGGACCAGTGGTTGACCCAGCCGCAGTTGCCGCAGGCGTATCTGCCGTTCACTCCGGAGATCTCCGTGCCGCACCGGCCGCAGCCCGTCGTCGTGATCTCCTGGCCTTCGAGGAACGCCGCCGCGGAGGCCGCGGTCCGCGCGTCCGTCGCCGGCGTGGTGCCTTTCCGCGTCCCAGTCACACCACCGAGCCTAACCGCGCGGACGGCACGGCGGCGGAACCCGGCGCCGGGAGCACGCGTCGCGGTGCGTGCCGGCAGCGTTGCGGGCGGACAGCGGTACGGACCGCGGGCCGTGTGCCCGTGGTCCGTACCGTGGCGACGGGGCCGGCCTGGGGAACCGGGCCCTGTCGTCGCGCGGGCTCAGCCCGCCTTGTTCAGCTGTGCCTTGTCCAGCCGGGCGAGGGCCTTGGTGAGGCCGTTGGCCCAGAGCTGGTTGACCCGGGAACGCTCGGTGGTGTTCGGGTAGCGGTTGGTGCAGGACGTGCCGGGGCCGCCGCCCGACATCAGCTCGCTGCACGGACCGCTGTAGTGGTCGGGGAGGCCGAGCACGTGACCGGTCTCGTGGGCGGTGACGCGGATGGAGTCGTACTGCTGGTTCTGCGCGTAGTCCAGGAAGATGTAGCCCCGGCCGTGGCCGTCGGTGGAGGCGTAGGACCCGCGCGAGTCGTTGCCCTCGTAGTAGGTGAAGTCGGCGCTGCCGGTGGTCGCCTGGAGCTTGACGTTCGACACGGAGCTGTTCCAGATCGAGGCGGAACTCGATATCTGGGAGCGGAAGCTGGGGGCCTGGGAGGCGTTGTAGTAGACGGTCACCGCCTTCAGGGAGGGCTGGTCGGCCTGCCGCTCGGCGACCGAGTTCAGTACGGCGTCGAAGAACGCCTTGGTGTCGGCGCTCTCGGTGGTGCCGACGTAGCCGACGGTGGCGGTGCGGGCGGGTGCGGCGGTGGTGTCCTGGGCGCTCACCGGGCTCGCGGTGCCGAGCGCGGCCGCGGCCAGCCCGAGGCCGAGCGCCGCGGTCAGCAGTCTTCCGGAGGTCTTCGATCCGACGCTGGTTCGGAACGACGCCATGGGGGGCTCCTTCTCGTCCTGTGGGGTTGAACGATCGGTCGCCAGTGAGTCTCGGGCAGCCTGAGGCGGAGGGGGATGATGGCATCTGGGGATAGCGCCGGGCTATCAGCGGCCGACTCGTCCCCTTTCATTGGAACTTGAACATCTGGTGTCGCCTTCCCTGCCGCCCTACGCTCCCTTCATGGAATTCGAGGTGAGGCACCTGCGCGTTCTCTGCGCCATCGCGGACACCGGCAGTCTGCACAAAGCGGCACGGGAACTCGGCCTGGCGCAGCCCTCGTTGAGCGCTCAGCTCCGGCGGATCGAGCGAGCGCTCGGCGCCCAGCTCTTCGTGCGCGCCCGGACCGGCTGCCGGCCCACCCCGCTGGGGCTGGCGGTGCTGAGCCGGGCCCGGCCGCTGCTGGCGGAGTTCGGGGCGATCGTCACCGAGACCAGGGCGGCGGCGGCCCGTGCCGCCGGCGGGTTCCAACTGCGCCTCGGCGCCACGGCGAGCAGGGCCATACCGGGCTGGCTGCGGCTGCTCAGGGCACGCCGTCCCGGGATCGAGCCGACGCTCCAGATGAGCGTGTCCGCGAACGCCCTGCTGGGCATGGTCGCCGCCGGCCGGCTCGACATGGCCTTCGTGCACGAGGTCGAGGGCACTCCGCTGCGCGTCCCGCCCGGTCTGTGCCTGCGGGTACTGGTCGAGCGGGAACCGCAGTTCGTCACGCTGGCCGCGGACCACCCGGCCGCGTCACGGCGGGAGGTGCGCCTCGCCGACCTGGCCGGCGACCGCTGGATGGTCGACTCCACGGTCGACGGCGAATGGGACGCGCTGTGCCGGGTGCTGCGCGCGGCGGGCCTGAACTCCGAGATGCTGCACGGCGATTACCTCACCGCCTACTCGCTGGCCGCGACCGGCGAGGTGGTCACGGTGAGCCAGCCGACCGCCCACCCCCGTCCCGATCTCGCGATCCGCCCGCTGGAGGGCGACCCGATCGGGGTACGGCTGCTGGCGGCGGCCCGCACCGAGGAGGAACTCGACCTCGCCTATCCGGAGTTGGAGGAGGCGTACTGGGCGGTGACGCACGAGGCGCCGGCCTACCGGGAGTGGCTCGTGCGCGCGCGTGCCTGCGGTGCGCCGGACCCCGCCGCCCGGCAGCGCGAGCCGTACCCGGGCAAACACCCGGCAGGCCACCGGCACGAGCACCGCACCGCGCGCACGGCACCGGAGCCGCGCCAGCGCCCGGTGGCGGTCGACCTGGGAACGGGATAGGGCCCCGCCGGGCGGACGCGGAGGTGCGCGGACCGGCGGCGGCTCACGCGGCCGTGTGGCCGTGCAGGTAGGGACTGATGTGCCGCGGGTCCCGGGTGCAGGGCACGACGGCGTGCAGCACTTCCAGGGTGCGTTCGATGATGTCGGTACGGTCGTTGACGACCCAGGACAGGTGCTGGGCGCCGAAGAACGCGGAGACCAGGACCCGGGCCAGGGCGTCGGGGGGCGTCTCGTGCGCCAGGTCGCCCGTGGCCCGCGCGCTGTGGAGCCAGGCGGATATCAGCGTGGTGTACTCGTCGAACGGCACGGGGAGTTCGGCGTCGATCAGGCCTCTCTCGATCTCCAGTCGCGCCCCGGCCTTCATCAGCGGCTCGTCGCGCAGCGCGGCGGCGGTGCGCAGCAGCAGTTCCGCCACGGAGGCCACGGGAGGCAGGGACAGCCGGGCGACGGCGTCGGAGATGGCGGGCAGACGGGTGTAGAACTCGGCGGTGACGGCGAGGGCCAGGTTCTCCTTGTTGGCGTAGTGAAAATAGACGGCACCCTTGGTCATTCCGGAGAGTTCGGCCACGTCATGCATGGTTACGGCCGGGTAACCCCGTTCGGCGAACGCACGAGCGGCGGCAAGCAGGATTTTGTCCCGGGACCGAACCGCGCGTTCTTGTTTGAGTTCTTTGGACGGCGTGGACGGGGTGTGGCCCGGGTTGTGGTTACGGGGAAGTTTCACGAAGGCCTCCCGTGCCTCGTACTGGTGATCAACGACGCGTCGCCTTGGCGTGCCTCCAGAGCAAACCTTCTCAAAAAACGGTGGGCACCGGCGGCGGCCCTACGCCCGCGACCGTCTCGATACGGGACCGGGAAGGTGTGCGGGCGGGACACGGAGCGCCGCGCGCGGAGCCTGCGGCGGCTGTGACGCGGTAACGGACGGCCATCAGTGTGAACCCCGTACTCCCAGGTGGCGGAAAACCGTCCTATGCATACCGGAACGAGCCTCCCGGGAAAAGGGCGGCGGCGCTCCGGACGGCGCATCGGCCGGCGTTGTGGGCGCGGAAGTGCGAGGGCGGCCGGACTGCATACGGGAAGGTCACGTCCGGCCCGGGCCGGACCGGGGCCCGGCACCGGGCCCCGCGGACCCGCGTGGGCCGGACGGCTCTCGCTAAGCCTGCCGGCATGGCTCGGGCCGGCGCTCCCGCCGGGCGGGAAGGGCCGGCTGTCCGGCGCCCAGGGCCTGACACCAGGTCGTGCACAGCAGCTCGCCGAAGCGGTCCATGCGGCATTCGGGCGTCGAGTAGTAGACGCCGAACATCAGCGCGAGCAGCAGGGTGGCCAGCCGTTCGGGCTCCGCGGTCGCGAGCGGCTGGTCCTGCTGCCGGGCCTCGGCCATCAGGTTCACGACGCTGCCGCACAGGTCGTGCGCCACCCGCGGCAGCCGGCCGTGGGCGCGCGCGTCCTCGCTCACGAGGTGGAAACCGGCACGGAAACGCGGATCCGACTGCAGCCGTTCGGCCAGGCCGGCGGCCAGGAGGCCCAGTTTCTCCACCGGGGACGCATCGGCTTGTTCGGCCTGCCGCAGCACGTCCCGCCAGGTGTGCTCGAAGGGACCGGTCAGCGCCTCGGCCAGCAGCCGCTTCGACGCGAAATGCGCGTACAAGGCGCCCTTCGTCATCTGGACTTCTTGGGCGACACGATGGAGATTCGCCCCCGCATAACCGTGCCGGACGAACTCGGCTGCCGCTGAGTCCAGCAGTAACTCGTGAGTTCTGCGTGCTCTGTCTTGCTTGACCACGGTGCCCCTTCGTACTCCAGGAAAGATCCAGGAACCACCCCCAGGAAATCCTTTCTTAACGTCGTGGTGGCTCACAAGCGAAGTCGACCGAGCTGTCCGAAACCGACACAGGTTCCCTCCGGTTGTATAGGACTGGGTCTTGTCCAGGTAAAGCAGGACCGCTCGCTGGCCGGATATCGCTGTTCCCCTGCGGCCCCGGCGCCCGCTCCCGCACACCACCGTCCGGACGGCCGGAGCGACCGCCGGACCACCTGCACGACGGCCCGGCCGCCCCGCTTCCCCGGCTTCCACGGCCGCGACGGCCCCTTGCCGCGCACCCGCCTGCCGGTCCGTTCCCGCAGGTCGCCGGGGGAGGTTGGAAAGTCGTCAACCGGTCTCAAGAATTTGACGTTTGAGAAGGTATTTTGTCTCGGGGTTGATTGCGCATATGCACCGTGAACCACACCATCGACCGGTGCGCACGATGCGAGGGGGAGAGGTTTCAACATGCCGTCGGGCACCTTAGGCGCAACTTCGATCGACACCTATGAGTTCCGGGCCTTCGCCGAGGAGGTCTTCGAACCGCTCCAGCGCGCGGACCAGCGCCGCTGGGCTCATGCGTATCTCGGTGCCCTGCTGAGTGTGCCGGGCAAGAAGACGCTGCAACGGCTGGCGAAGGAGGTCTCGCCCGCACCCGCCGCCGCCCACGGGCTGCAGCAGTTCATCAACGCCAGTCCCTGGGACTGGGGCCCGGTCCGGCGCAGCCTGGCGCGGACCGTGGTCTCCCAGGGGATGCCCCGCGCCTGCACCGTGGCCGAACTCACCATTCCCAAACGGGGCGTGCACTCCGTGGGCGTGCACCGCCGCTTCGACGCGGAACTGGGACGTACGGTCAACTGCCAGCGCGCGATGGGCCTCTTCCTGGCCGTCGAGGGCGGCTGCGTACCGGTGAACTGGAGTCTGCTGCTGGAGGAGTCCTGGTGCGCGGACAAGGAACGCCGGGCGCGGGCCCGCATCCCGGCGTCCGTCACGGCCCGCCCCGCCTGGAAGCACATCCTGGACTTCGCCGCCGACATGGCGGTGAACCCCGGCCTCACGGGCATTCCCTGGGTGCTCGACCTGCGCCGGACCCCGGACGCCAGAGCGGTCGTGGAGGGACTGGCCCGGCGCGGGCTGGACTTCGTCTGCGAGGTCGGCGCGGCCGAACCCGTCCTGCCGGCCTCCGCGGTGGCCTCCGCCGCCGGCCTGGGCGAGCTGATGGCGCGCAGTCCGGTGCGTCAGCCACAGGTCGTGATGCGCCAGGCGGCCACGGGCCGGCTGGAACGGCTCACCGTCCACCTCGGGGACATCCGGCTGCCCGGCCGGGCGGGCGAACAGTCCGGCGGGCAGCGCATCTACCGGGCCCTGGCGCGCCCCACCGGCGTCGGCCGGCAGGGCGCACGCTACTGGATCACCAGTCTGACCGACTGGCGGGCGGAGGAGGTGCTCGCCCTGACCCGCCACGCCGCCGCCGAGTCGGCCGTCCGTGACCTCGGCCTGTTCGGCGTACAGGACTTCGAGGGCCGGTCCTTTCCCGGCTGGCACCACCACATGACGATGGCGTCCGCCGCCCACGCCTTCGCCCGCCTGCACGCGCAGCGCCGCGCGCCGGCCCTCGCCGCAGCCCACAGCGTCTGCGCCTGACGGGCGACGCGGACGGCCCCGAACCGCCCTGCGACTTCCGCAAGTCGAGGTTGCTCCCGGCAACGGCCAGCGCCAAGAATCGCCGTGGATCCGGGCGATACGGCCCCGCGCTCCCGGACCATCCCGTTGTTCGATCCCACCATCCGCCTCCTTGCGTACCTTTCGGTACGTAAGTTGTAGTACTGACGAATGGAGACTGCCGTGAGTACAGCCGGCGCCGCAGGCGACATATTCCGCCCGCCGCCCTCCGAGCAGACCCAGGACTGGCTGACGCGCGTGGAGAAGCTCGCGCCGGTCATCGAGGAGAACCGCGAGCGTGCCGAACGCGATCGGGTCACCCCCCGCCCCGTGTTCGAGGCGCTGCGCGACGCGCGCATCCCGCGGATGTGGGTGTCCAGACAGTTCGGCGGCGAACAGCTCTCCATCGAGACCGGCTCGGCCGTCATCCAGGCCCTCGCCCGGCTCGACGCCTCCATCGCCTGGCAGATGGGTGTCCAGGGCGCCATCGGACGGCTGTCGGACTACCTGCCGGAGAGCACGGCGCGCACCCTCTTCCAGGACAGCGACGGCCTGGTGGTGGGCGGCGTCAACCCGTCCGGCCATGCCGAGGCGGTCGAGGGCGGCTATGTGCTGAGCGGCGAGTGGGCCTTCGCCAGCGGCTCGGCCCACGCCGACTGGCTCGTGTGCGCCGCCCACGTCACCGACGGCGGCACGGTCCGCCGCACCGCCGCCGGCCCGGCCCTGCGCATGCTGTTCATACCGCGCTCGGACGCCGCCATCCGCGACACCTGGTACACCGTCGGCCTGCGCGGCACCGGCAGCAACCACTACCACGTGGACCAGGTGTACGTGCCCGAGGAGTTCACCGTCGACGGCGCGGACATGCACCGCCCGCCCGCCGACCGGCCGGCCCGGGCGTACCCGATCGGCTACTACGACTTCGGTCCCTTCACCTCCGCCTCCACCGCCCTCGGCGTGGCCCAGGACGCCGTCGCCGACTTCAAGGCGCTGGCCGCCCGCAAGACCGCCACCGGCGCCTCCAGCAGCCTGGCCACCAGCCACACGGTCCAGGAGAAACTGGCCCGGGCACAGGCGGAGGTGCACATCGCGGAGACCCTGCTCGCCCACGCCGCGGCACAGGCGACCGCCCACGGCACCGACGGCGGTGACGCGCTGACCGCGCTGGTCCGGCTGACCGCCGCGACCGTCGCCGAGAAGGCCGTGGCCGCGGTGGACTCCCTGTTCACCCTGGCCGGAGCCACCTCCGTGTACGCGACCAGCCGGCTGGAACGCTGCTTCCGCGACGTCCACTCGGCCACGAAGCACATCACGCTCTCCCCGATGCACTTCGAGACCGTCGGGCAGTACCTGCTCGGCGGAGACCTCGTGATGCGGCGCTGACGGACCCGCCGCAGCTCAGCCGGCCACGGGCGCCCCGGCGCCCGGCCGGCCCCCCGGACCCGCACGACCGACCGACCTCACGCCCCACCACATGACGAGGACTGACTCATGCAGACGATGAAGGCCGTGCAACTCCTCGCCCCGCGCAAGACGGTGCTGGCCGACCTCCCCGTCCCGTCCACTCCGGCGGACGGACTGCTGATGAAGACACGCTGCGTGTCGATCTGCTCCACCGACATCTCCTTCTTCGAAGGCCACCTCTTCCCCTCCGAGTACCCGGTGATCCTCGGGCACGAGTACCTCGGCGAGATCATCGACATCGGCCCCGAGTTCGACCAGGAGGGCGCCGGCGTCGAGGTCGGCGACCGGATCGTGTACTGGGGCCAGACGGACTTCGGCGGCTTCGCCGAGTACCGCACCGTCCGGCCGATCTTCTCCGGCCAGGTCAAGGAGGACGTGTTCCGCGCCGACCGCGACTTCAACGACGACCACCACGCCGCCGCCGTGAAGATCCCGCAGGACATGAGCGACCTCGAAGCCTCCTTCATCGAGCCGGTGACCGGCGCCCTGCGCTCGGTGCTGTCCAACCCGCCGCGGATCGGCGACCGGGTCCTCATCATGGGCACCGGACCGATCGGCGTCATCGCCGGCAGCATCATCCGACGGCTCCTGGCGCCCAACTCCGTGGTCTCGGTGGACTCCAACCCGGCGCGCAACGCCTTCGCGGAAGAACAGTTCTCCCAGCGGGCCTACCTGCCCGACGAACTGATCGAGACGGTCGACGACGGTACCTTCGACTACGTCTTCGACGCCCTGCCCACCGTCAGGGTCGACGACGAGACCAAGGACCCGCGGCGCGTCGCCATGCGCAAACTCAAGGCCGGCGGCCGCTACGTCCTCTACGGCGCCTCGCAGGAGATGCAGAAGTTCGACACCTGGCTGATGCTCGCCAAGGGCATCACCATCCGCTCCGCGCCCTTCGACGTGACCAGCTTCCCCATGCACAAGACCGCCAACGTCATAGCCTCCGCCATGCAGATGCTGCGCTCGGGCGTGGTGGACGGCAGGGCCCTGCTGTCGACCGTGCACCGGTTCGACGACTACGACGGACTGGTGGACATCTTCGAGAACTACCGCTCCACCACCGACCTCAAGACCATCGTCGACTTCCGCAGATGAGACCACAGCCCATGGACGCGGCCGAGGAGACACCCGGCCCCCAGGGGGCCGCGGTGCCCGCGGCCGGCGCGGGGCTCGTCGTGGTGGCCAACCGGCTGCCCGTGAGCCTGGAGACGGACGGCACCGACGGCGGCCGGCGCTGGCGCCGCAGCCCCGGCGGCCTGGTGAACGCGCTGGAGCCGTTCCTGCGCACGCACCGGGGCGCCTGGGTGGGCTGGACCGGCACCGCGGCGGACGCCACCACCCCGGCCCACGCCTGGCACCACGACGAACTCCTGCTCTACCCGGTCGCGTTGACCGCCGACGAGGTCGACGGCTTCTACGAGGGCTTCTCCAACGCGACCCTGTGGCCGCTCTACCACGACGTGATCATGCCGCCCCGCTACCGCCGTAGCTGGTGGGACGCCTACGTCCACGTCAACCGCAAGTTCGCCCAGGCCACCGCGGACATCAGCGGCCACGGCGCCACCGTCTGGGTGCAGGACTACCAGTTGCAGCTCGTGCCGGCGATGCTCCGGCAACTGCGGCCCGACCTGCGGATCGGCTTCTTCCTGCACATCCCGTTCCCCCCTGTCGAGCTGTTCATGCAGGTGCCCTGGCGCACCGAACTGGTCCGGGGCCTGCTGGGCGCCGACCTGATCGGCTTCCACCGGCCGGGCGGGGCCCGCAACTTCCAGTGGCTGGCCCGACGGCTGGCCGGGGTGCGGGTGGAACGGGCCGTATCGGACGTCGGCGACGACCCCGGGCTCCTCAGCGTCGCGGAGCCCACCGCCCGCCGGGGCGTGAAGGTGGGGGCGTTCCCCATCTCCATCGACGCGGCCGAACTCGACCGGCTGGCCCGGCGCGCGGACGTCCGCACCCGGGCGGAACAGATCCGCGCGGAACTCGGCAACCCTCGCAAGATCGTGCTGGGCGTCGACCGGCTCGACTACACCAAGGGCATCGACATCCGGCTGCGCGCACTGCACGAACTGCTCACCGAGGGCCGGGTCAGCGCGGACTCGACCACGATGGTGCAGATCGCCACGCCCAGCCGGGAGCGCGTCGAGCACTACCTGCGCATGCGCGAGGACATCGAACGCACCGTGGGCCGCATCAACGGCGAGTTCGGCCGGGTCGGCCGCCCGGCCGTGCACTACCTGCACACCTCGGTCGGCCGCGAGGAACTCGCCGCCCTGTACCGCGCGGCCGACGTCATGCTCGTCACCCCGCTGCGCGACGGGATGAACCTCGTCGCCAAGGAGTACGTCGCCTGCCGCTACGACCTGCAAGGCGCCCTCGTGCTCAGCGAGTTCGCCGGCGCCGCGGCGGAACTGACCAGCGCCTACCAGGTCAATCCCTACCATCTGGAGGAGGTGAAGTCGGGCCTGGAGCAGGCCCTGTCCGTCACGCCGGACGAGGCGGGACGCCGGATGAGCGCGCTGCGCGAGCAGGTCCTCACCCATGACGTGGGCCACTGGGCCCAGTCCTTCCTGAGCGCGCTCGGAGACCGCCCACCGGCCGAGGAGCCGGTCAGACGGACGGCCTGACCGGCCGAGCGCCTCGCCGGACGACCGCCTCGCCGGGCGGCCGCCGCGCAGGACAGTCGTAGTCCGGCGGGACGGCCGCCCCCGGCAGGACAACCGCCCCTGGCAGGACGGGTCGTAGTCCGGCAGGGCGTTCGTAGTCCGGTCGCGGACGCACCGGCGGCGCCGGGTGCTCCGGACGCACCGAGTCGCTTCGTGGTGCACGCCCCCGGCGGTCCGGTCCCGGACACACGGTCCCGGCCCGGACCGCCGTGCCGTCCGCGCCGGACGGTCCTGCCCGGGGCCGTCCGGCGCCGGGCCGCCGTGCCGTGCCGCCCGCGCCGGGCCTCGTCAGCCGGCGCCGCCCAGTCGACGCCGCTTCCCTCTTCCGCCCCGGCCCGCCCACGCCCCACACACGAACGAACGGATGACACCGCATGCCTGTCGACCGCCTCGCCTTCACCCGGACCCTGTCCCGCGTCCCCGCCCCCGTCACCGTGACCACCACGGCCGACGCGTCCGGGCGGCGCTGGGGCTTCACCGGGAGTTCCTTCTGCTCGCTGTCCCTCGATCCGCCGCTCGTGCTCATCTGCCTGGACAAGGGCGCGAGCACGCACGGCGCCTTCACCTCGGCCCCGCACTTCCTGGTCAACGTCCTCGCCCACGACCAGGCCGACGTCGCCCTGCGCTTCGCCACCTCCGGTGTGGACCGCTTCGCCGCCGACGACATGACACCCTGCGAACTCGGCCTGCCCGGGCTGCCGGAGGCGGCGGCCCGGATCGTCTGCGCCACCCACGAGATCCTGGACGGAGGCGACCACAGCATCCTCGTCGGCCGGGTCGAGGAGACCCACGCGGGCGACCGGGCCCCGCTCGTCTACAGCGACCGTGCGTTCGGCCGGCCCGTCCCCAACGACCAGATGGCCGCGACGGGATGACCCGGACGACGGCGACGCTGCGGCTCGCGGTACTGGGCACCGACCATGTGCACCTGCCGGACTACCTGGAGGTGGTGGCCCGCGACCCACGGGTCACGCTGTCCGCCGTCTACAGCGAGCAGCGGTCGCCGGTGGCCGGCGTACGGCCCGTACAGGACCCGGCCGAGGCGCTGGCCGGCGCCGACGTGGCCCTGATCGCCTCCACCACGGCGCAGCACGGCACCCTGCTGCGCCGGGTCGTCGAGGCCGGTGTCCCGGCGCTGACCGAGAAACCGCTGGCGGCCTCCGCCGATGAGACCGGCCGGCTGGCGACGCTGCTGGCCGGCACCGAACAGCCGGTCACCACCGCGATGTTCCTCCGATGCGCGCCCGAACTCCGGGAGGTGCGCGCCAGGCTGGCCGACCGTTCCCTGGGCGAACTGGCCGGCGTGCACCTGCGGTTCACCCACCCGGGCCTGCTCGACGGCGTGTTCACCGGGCCCGCCGCCTGGATGCTGGCCGAGCGGCACGGGGCGGCGGGCGCCTTCGCCGACCTCGCGGTGCACCTCGTGGATCTGCTGGAGTGGCTGGACCCCTCGGCCGGTCTGCGGGTGCGCGGCGCCGCGTACCTCGGCCGGCCCGGTACCGGACTGAACGTGGGCGGGGCGGCCGTCCTGTCCTGGGGCGGCGTACCGGTGACGCTCCAGGCGGGCTGGGTGTCGCGTCCGGGCGGGATGGAGCTGCGCATCGAGGGCACGCACGCCGGCGTGACGGTTCAGCCGCGGCTGCGGGCCGGCGCCGCGCTGGAGGCGTTCCTCGGCCAACTGAGGGGCGACCTCCGGTGGGAGCCGCCGACGGTCCGGGAGATCGTGCGCACCGCCCGCGTCCTGGACGCCGTCGACCGGGCGGCGCGCGGAGCCGGCACGAGCGCGCGGCCGGAATGAGGGCGACCGCGCTGCCTTTTCCGGAGCCGGCGGAACCCCAGGGTCCTCCCGATCACCTGCCGTGAACGGCCCGCGGGCGGGGGCGTGGAGGCGCGGGTCAGACGGGGGAGCCGGCCCGGTCGGGGGCCGATGCGGAACCCGAGGCCGTGTCGAGCGCCTCGTCGGCACGGGCTCCGGTCAGGACGGCGTCCAGGAGTCCCGGATACCGCGCGTCGAGGTCGTCGCGCCGCAGCGAGAGCAGGTTCTCCCGGCCGGAGGGGTGCTGCCAGATGACACCGCTCTGGCGCAGCACACGCCAGTGATGCGTCATCGTGGACTTGGCCGTGATGCCCAGGATCCCCAGTACGCTGGTGCAGTTGTGCTCCCCGCCCGCGTCGAGGACGCGGACGACGGCGAGTCGCACGGGGCTGCCCAGTGCGGACAGGACGCTGTCGATCCGGATCTGGTCGCGGTCTGGATGGCGGCTCATATTCCCACAGTACCGCGACATACATACGTTCCCTCCGGCGGTCGTCTCCCGCCGTACGGGCCGGACTCCACGGCACAGCGGTGCCGTACGCCGCGGAGCCCCCGCGTCACCGACGTGGGGGCTCCGGCGGGGCGGGCCGGGCGGTCAGGCGTGGGTGGTCAGCACCATGTAAGGGGCCACTTCGGTCTCCGGCGGGGCGTCGGCGGCGGAGGCATCGGCGGGGAGCGTGGGCAGGGCCACGGTGGGGGAGGGGAAACCGGCCTCGGTCAGGAAGCGCCGGTACCGGTCCAGGGAGCGGTAGTACGTCGTGCTCGTCATCGTGCTGCCGTCGTGCAGCCGCAGCCGCGTGGGCACCGCGTCGCCGTCGGCGTAGACCGCGCCCGGCTCGCCGTGGCGGACGGTGGAGAAGGCCACGCCCGTCGTCGCCGGGTTCAGGTCGGCCAGCAGGTACGGGGCACCGGGGCGCAGGACGCGGCGGATCTCGGCGGTGAGGCCGGCCAGCCGGTCGTCGTCCTGGTCGGTGCAGTACACCAGGCAGCACACGGCCGCGTCGACGCTGTCGTCGGCGAGCCAGTCCAGGGTGCGGCCGTCGAACAACCGGTAGGAGACCCGGGGATGGGAGCGGTCCGCGCGGGCGATGCCGAGCATGTCGGCCGAGGGGTCGAGCCCCTGGACCTCCCATTCCCCGGCGTCCGCGAGCCGCGTCGCGACCGCGCCCGTGCCGCACCCGACGTCCAGGGCCAGCCGGCCGGGACCGGCGTTCGCCTCGATCTGCCGCAGTACGGCCGGGAAGATCAGTTGCTCGGCCAGCCGCATGTCGCGATCGCGGTAGGCGGTGGCCGCGGTGGAGGTCTTCCAGTCGAGAGGGTGTTCGTCAGTGGTCAAGGGCGATGCCTCCTGGTCTGCGGCGGACCCGGACGGGTGAAACCGGCGTTCGACGGCAGCCTGGCACACGGACGGCACCGACGGCTTCCACGGCCGGGGAGATGCCACTTACGGCGCATCCGGCCGACGGCCGGTTGACAGGAGGGCGGGCCGCGGTCCAGTGGAGGACCTCCCCGGCAGCCGTACGGCCGGGCGGGCCCGAGGGGCCGCCGACCACCCCGGCCGCCAGGGAGACCGGACCGCGGGCACCCGTCCGCGCCGACCGCCCGCGGCCGGTCCCGGCGGTCCGGGGTCGCCCGGGCGCAGTAACCGCGGGTGCGGGCTCGCAGTGGCGTGGTTACGGTCGGGTCGACGGACCAGCAGGCCCGAGAGGCCGCCTGGCGGCCGACGGAGGCCCGTTCGACGGGGGAGGGCACGGCCACGCCGCCAGGCCAGTCAGGGAGACAGGCATGAGCCGAGCCAAGCGCAGGCCTCGCGGCCCCCTCCGCGGCGGGGCGACACCAGGGCAGGACGGCGGCTTGAGTCCTTCCGCGACGACCGGGGCGGCCGGGCACCGGCGCACGGCGCCCCCCGACGAGTCCCGGGCCCGCGCCACGCCCGGGGCGATATCCGACGAGGAACCCATACCCGGGGAAACCATACCGTCGAGGGCACAGCAGCGGCCCGCCCTCCCCGAGCGTGCAGGCCCGGCACCAGAGGCGACCGTCCAGGCCGGACCGGCCGGCGACCCCGCCCACCCTTCCGCGTCCACCGGTCCCCTTCGCCCGTCCACGTCCGCCGACGTCGGGTGTGCCGTGCGGCCGGCGGCCGTCGGGCGCGGGCCGATGCCGTCCGGTCGCCGTCCCCGGCTCTCCCGGGGGTCTCCCGGAACCGGCGGGCGGACGATACGGCTGCGTCTGGCGGAGGCCGACCCCTGGTCGGTGATGGTGGCCGGCTTCCTCCTGCTGGCCGGTCTCGGCGCGCTCGTGATCGCCACGGCGGGTGTCGTCTGGGTCCTGATGCAGGCCATGGCCCCGGACGTCCTGCCCGCGCTGACCACGGTCCTGGTCATCGCGTTCGGTGTCGTCACCCTCGAAGTCATCCTGGGCACCGGCCTGTTGACCCTGGGCGCCTTCCTCTACAACCTGTCGGCGCAGTTCAGCGGCGGAGTCGAGATCGCCGTGACCGACACCCTCACCGGACCGACCCCGGCCGCCGCGCGGACCCTGCTGTTCCTGGCCCGGCTCCGCGCCCGCGCCCGCCGCCTGCGGACGTCCACCGGATCGCCGCGCGGCCGGACCTGACCACGCCCCGGGCACGCCCCGGGCACGCCCCCACCGCACCGGTCCGCCTTCCCTGCGCGCCGGGCGACCGCCGGCCCACCGCGCGTTCCCGCCGACTCGATGTCGGTTTTCCGCCGGTACCCACCGCCCCCCGGCCCGCACAGTGAAGCGTCCGCCGCCGGCGGACCGGTGTCCGGGCGCGCCCCGGACGGCAGTGACGACAGGCGGGCTGGGAGCATGCACCGAACCGTTCGACCACGGGTTCTCTACTTCGGCACACCGGTGGTGCTCATCAGCACCGCCAACAGCGACGGCTCCGCGAACCTGGCACCGGTGTCGTCCGTCTGGTGGGTCGGGCAGTCCTGCATGGTCGGGCTGGACGAGACGTCCAGGACCACGGAGAACCTGGCCCGTACCGGGGAGTGCGTGCTGAACCTTCCGTCGTCCGGACTCGTCGCCGCCGTGGACCGGCTCGCCCTGCTGACCGGCTCGCCCGTGGTACCGGAGCACAAGCAGCGCAAGGGCTACCGCTACGAACCCGACAAGTTCGGTGCCGCGGGCCTGACCCCGCTGGCCTCCGAGACGGTCGGCCCGCCCCGGGTCGCCGAATGCCCCGTCCACCTGGAAGCCGTCGTGGACAGGATGCACCCCTTCGCCGAGGAGGACTCGGGTGTCATCGCCGTGGACGCGCGGATCGTACGGGCCCACGTCGAGGAAGACCTCCTGGTGCCGGACCGGCCCGGACACATCGACGCCGACCGGTGGGACCCGCTGCTCATGAAGTTCTGCGAGTTCTACGGCGACAGCCGCAACCTGCACCCGTCGCGGCTCGCGCGCGGCTGGGACATGCCGCTGCGCCGGACCTGACCGCACGGCCCCGGCGGCCGGCGCTGCGGCCCCCGGGGCCCGTCGGCGATCCGGCTCACACCGTGACCTCGGGGGCCTCCGGGCCGAGGTAGCGCACGGTCGTCTGTCCGGTGTGCGTAAGGAGCAGGCCGTGCAGTTCCTCCGCCGCCGTCTTCAGGAGGTGGCCGTCGCGCTCGCCGTGGAGGGTCTCCAGGACGAAGGCGACCCGCGTCGAGTCCTCGGTGACGCGGGTGCGGTGGGCGTCACGGTGGTTCCAGTGGCGGGTCAGCACACCCGCGGCGTCGGTGTAGACGACCTCGCCGGCCCGGGGGTGCTCGACGGTGCCGGGCTCGCCGAGCGGTGTGAACTCCTCGCCGCCGTCGGCGTGGCGGATGTCGACGTCCCCGGCGACCTGGTCGAGGTCGAAGGCGCCGGCGGGCAGGCCGTGGCGGACGGAGACCGCGTTGTACGAGTCGACGGCCGGGTTGATGCGCGGCAGGGTGCCCTTCTTGGCCATGCGGCGGCCGAGCGCGTCCACGCTGGGGCGGACCCGGCGGGGATTGGTCCCGAAGGAGCGGTAGGCGGTGTGCCACGCCTCGATCCGCGGGTCGGTCTCGTCGGCCGGCTGCCAGGTGCCCGCGGCGAGCTGCCGCTCCAGGTCCGCCAGGACGGCGGCGGTGGCGGGCCAGGGCTCGTGACCGCGCACGCCGGTGGCGGTGACCACGGCGACGAGGGTGCCGGGGAAGGCGTCGGCGACGGCGGGGCTGAGGCGGAAGGCGGTCATGGGCGGTGTTCCGTTCGTGTGCGGTCCGGGGGCGGCGGAGTGGGCTCCGTCAGGGGTTGCTGTTGTCCGGGTGCGGCGCAGTGGGTTCCGTCGGGGGCTGCCGCGGTCCGGGGCGGCGGAGTCGGTGCCGTGGGGCTGCTCGTGCGGTGCGGGCGGGGACGGGTTCACGACCGCCAGGGGCCGAGACGTTCCAGACGGCGTGCCTGCTGGCGTGCGGCGGGCACGTCCAGGGCCTGTCCGCGTGCGGTGAGACGGCCGGCGACGCCCGCGCGGTGCTCGACGGGCTTGTGGTCGTCGTACTTGAACTTGGCCAGCACCTCGGTGACGGTCAGCCTCAGGCCGCGGATGCCGGACAGCATCCGCCCGTACGGCGGCAGGCCGGCGGCGACGGGCGCGTGGCCGCCCTCGGGCTGGAAGTGGGCGAGCTGGCGGCGCAGCAGGTCGGCCTTGGCCTCCGGGTCGTCCACGACCTGGGCGCGGCAGGTGAACTGGACGGCGGCGTAGTAGCTGGTCGGTACGCCGTCGGTGGGTTCGGTGCCGGGCTGGGCGCGCCAGGGCCCGGGGATGAAGGCGTAGTCGCCGATGACGGTGAAGGTGACGTCCGGGTCGTGCTCGATCGCCTCCCAGACCGGGTTCGGGCGGGCGAGGTGGATCAGCAGCTCGTCGCCGTCGGCCGTGAAGTGCGTGGGCACGACGGAGGGCGGCCGGCCGGGCAGGCCGTTGACGCAGAGCTGTCCGAAGTCGTGGCCGTCGGCGATCCAGGCCTGCCATTCGGCGTCGTCCAGGGCGGCGTCCCAGGGGTGGACGAGCATGCGGTTTCTCCTTGGCGCGCGGGGCGGTCCTGCGGGGTGCGCGGGCGCTGTGGTCGTTCGGGGGCGAGAAGACCGACGACCCGGGATGGTGGGAATGCAACGACCAAACCGTACAATGGACCGACCGCCCGATGTCAACCGAATGACCGGGTGGTGCATTCGAATGATCAGTGGTGAGTGGTCGGTGAGCTGGTGATCCAGTGAGCCGCGGTGAGGATGGTGGTCGGATGGCCGAGGCGGAGGCCGCCCTGCGCACGCTCGCGCACAACGTCAGGGCGGCCCGCACCCGGGCGGGCCTGTCGCTGGACGAGCTGGGCCGGCGTGCGAAGGTGAGCAAGGGCGCGCTGGTCGGGCTGGAGAAGGCCCAGGGCAATCCGAACTTCGCCACGCTGGTCCGGCTCGCCGACACCCTCGGCGTCTCGGTGTCCGCCCTGCTGGAGGGGCCGGCCGAAGGCCGGGTGCGCGTGGTGGCCGCCGACGCCGTCACACCGCTGTGGACGGGCGGACGGGGCGGCGAGGCCCGGCTCATGCTGACCACCTCGGGGGCCGCCCCGGTCGAGGTCTGGCGCTGGCGCCTGGAGCCCGGCGAGGAGTACCCGAGCCATCCGCACCAGGCCGGGGTCGTGGAGACCGTCAGCGTCACCTCGGGCCGGATGACCCTGGTCGTCGACGGCGCGGAGTACCCGGTCGGGTCCGGCCAGACCGCGGCCTTCGACGGCGACGTCCCGCACACCTACCGCGGCGCGGGCGACGGAACCTGTCACCTCGTCATGACCGTCCACCTGCCGCCCGGCCCCGCCACCACCGCCTGAGCCCGCGGCCGACGCGTCGGCCGCGGGCTCAGGCGGTGGCGGACGCACGGCGTCCTCAGGGGGCCTTTTCTGGAGGCGGGCCAGGCCACTTGAGCCGCGCGCCGCCGGGCACGGGCCTTCCGGGAGGCGGGCCGGGCCGCCTGGACGCGCGCCGCCGCCACGGAGATATCACCGGCAAAGCCGGGTCACTTCCTGGTGGAGCAGGGGTCGCAGCAGGAGGGGGCGGGTTCGACGCAGAGGGTGACGGAGTCGGAGTTGTTCGCCGGGTCGAGGTCCTTCTCGTTGCCGGTCACGGCGGCGGAGTTGGTGACGGAACCGGCCTTGGTGGCCTTGGCCCGCAGCGTGAGGGTGGCCGTGGCACCGTCATCCAGGTCACCGATGGTCCAGCGGCCGGTGCCGGCGTCGTAGGAGCCGGACGAGGCGTCGGCGGACAGGAAGGCGAGCGTGTCCGGGAGCCGGTCGGTGACGGTGGCGCCGGTGGCCGGGTTCGGGCCGGCGTTGCGGACGGTGACGCGGTAGGTGACGGTCTGGCCGACGGTGACGGTCGTCGCGTCGGCCGACTTCACCACGCTCAGGTCGGCGGCCGGCTTGACCTCCGTGACCTCCTCGTTCGACGTGGCCGTCAGGGTCTCCGGAGTCGGTCCGAGCCGGTTCTCGTAGGTGGCGGAGGCGGTGTTGGCGATCCGGCCGCCGGCGTTGGCCCGGCCGATGACGACCCGGTACTCCACCGTGGTGCCGGCGGGCTCGGCCGAGGTGTTGGGCAGGCTGCCGCCCTGCGCACCGGAGGCGCCGTTGCCGAGGCGGAAGACGACCCTGTCGCCCCCGGCGTCGTAGGCGCCCTGGTCACCGTCCTGCGCGTCGCTCTTGGGCCCGGCGTTCGGTCCCTCGATGACGCGCAGGGACCCGGGCACATAGGTCGTGCCCGCCGGGACGGCGTCGGTCAGGACCACGTTCTCGGCCGTGCCGCCGCCCTCGTTCCTGGCGGTGATGCGGTAGGTGACGACGTCGCCCACGTCCAGCGGCCCGGCGGGCACGGCCGTCTTGGTGAGGATCACGAGCGGAGCGGTGCCGAAGAAGACGCCGTCCAGGAAGTTGCCGACGCCGCGGTTGCCGCCGGCGGCGGAGACGGAGCGGAAGGCGAAGCGGGTCAGCGTCTGGCCGTCCGGGACGGTGTAGGTACCGGTGTAGTAGCCCCAGGCGGTGGTGCCGTCGGTGAACGTCCGCTGCTGGACCGTGGAGCCCGGCGCGCCGATGTCCAGCGCCATGGTGTCCTGCCCCAGCCGGCCGCGGTGGTACAGCCGCCAGTACAGCTTCGTCCCGGGCGTGGTCGGCAGGTCCTGGTACAGCGTGGCGACCTCGTTGGCGTTCAGCTCGGCGAACTGGGCGCCTTCGGCCGCCGGCACGCCGTTGAAGCCCGACCGCCACAGCTCGATCATGTGGTCGGAGGCGCTGGTGCGCCAGCCCGGGACCCGCTTGGACGCCTGAGTCTGCGAGGCGTCCGGCAGGATCTCGAAGTTCGTGACCGCGGGCTCTTCGAAGCTGCCGTTGACCAGGGCGACCCGGAGCGGGATGGCAGGAGGCGTGGCCATGGTTCTCTCCCTTGGGGCGATGCGGCGGGAACGGCGTCGCCGGTCGCCCGCTTCGGGGCGAGCCGTGGCGGCACCGCGACTGCCGGTAGCGCATCGCAGTCACACGAACGAGTAAAGCGGGTCACCGCCGGGTCCGGTCGATCGTCCGCGGCGGGTTTGCCGGTCCCAAACCCCCGGCGCGCCGTCGGCCGGACCGCCGCCCGCGCCTCACCCCGCCCCCACCGGCCCCACCGGCCCCACGACGACCTGCCGCCACCGCCGTCCTGGCCGAAAGCACGTGCACCGTTTCCCGACCGCGGCCTCCCAGGAGTGAATCACTATCAAGCGGAGTTGACGGCCCGTCAGGCGGCGGTGTCCCGGCGAGGCGTCCAGGCGTACGGGCGGCGCCCGGTTGTTGACGGCGGGAGTCGCTGAAACTACTTTTCAGGAAATGAGTGAGGAGCGGAAGGAAACTTTCGCGCCGGCCGTCGTCCAGGAGTGAGCGTGCGTCAACTCGACCTGCTGGTGATCGTCGTCTACCTCGTCGCGATCGCCGTGATCGGACTGCGGCTGGCCGGACGCCAGAAGACGGCGAAGGACTACTTCGTCGGCGAAGGACACATGCCGTGGTGGACCGTCTCCTTCTCGGTGGTGGCCACCGAGACCAGCGTGCTGACGGTCATCAGCCTGCCGGGCGGCGCCTACGGCGGTCAGGGCTTCGGCAACGTCGAGCTGGCCCTCGGCTACGTCATCGGACGCGTCGTCGTGGCGACCGTGCTGATCCCCCTGTACAAGCGGGGCGGCTTCGTCAGCGCCTACCAGTACCTGGGCGGCAGATTCGGCCTGAAGGTGCAGGGACTGGCCTCGGTGGCCTTCGTCTTCACCCGGCTGCTCGCCGAGGGCGTCCGGCTGTTCGCCTCCGCCATCCCGATCAAGCTGCTGCTCGACGAGTTCGGTGTGCACGCCGGCTACCGCCTCATCATCGTCGTCCTCACGGTGATCACCGTCGTCTACACCTACCTCGGCGGCATCAAGGCGGTCATCTGGACGGACGCCATCCAGATGGGCCTGTACCTGGGCGGCGCCCTCCTCGCCATCGGGGTGCTCGCCGCCCATGTCGGCGGCGCGGGCGTCCAGCGCGCCGTGCACGCGGGCCGGTTCCGGCTCTTCGACACCGACTTCGGCCTGGCCCACGTCCTCACCAGCCCGTTCGCCCTGCCCACCGCAATCATCGGCGGTGCCATCTTCGCGATGGCCAGCCACGGATCCGACCAGCTGATCGTCCAGCGCGTCCTGGCCACCCGCTCGCTGCGCGACGGCCAGAAAGCCATGATCGCCTCGGGTGTCTTCGTCACGCTCCAGTTCGCCGCGTTCTCCCTCGTCGGCGCGCTGCTGTGGTCGTACAACCAGGGCAGGAGCTTCCAGGAGCTGGGCCTGACCAGCTCCGACAACCTCTACCCGGACTTCATCCTGCACGGGCTGCCCGTGGTGGTCTCCGGTCTCCTCGTGGCCGGCATCCTCGGCGCGGCGATGGGCTCGCTGTCCTCCGCGCTGAACTCCATGTCGAACTCGACGGTCGCCGACATCATCCACAGCTTCTTCCGGAGCGTGCCCACGGAGGCGTTCCTGCTCCGGCTCGCCCGGCTGATGACCCTGGTGTGGGCGGTGCTGATGGCGTTCTTCGCCTGCGCCTTCAGCACCAGCACCGGCAACGTCTATCTCACCGGCCTCACCATCGCGGGCTACACCTACGGCGCCCTGCTCGGCGCGTTCCTCCTCGGCCGGCTCGTCCGGCGCGCCGGCGAGACCGACGCCGTCATCGCTTTCCTGGTGACGATCGGCGTCATGACGTACCTCGTGCGCGGGGTCAGGATCGACGTCGCCACGGCCGGGACCACCGTGCCGACCGCGATCGCCGCGCAGTGGCTCGTCCCCATCGGCGTGGTGATCACCCTGGTCGTGGGCGGTCTGTCGAGTCTGTTCCACCGGACACCCGAGCCCGCCGCCGCCCCGCTGGACGACGGCGGACCCGGACCGGACCGCGCGACGGCCGCCGTGGCCCCGGAGTGACCGGGCAGCCGGCCGGCCCGGCCCGAAACGCGCGCCGTCCCGCCCGTCCCCGGCGCGGGGTCCCGGCACCCCGCGCGGCCACGGCCCCGGGAGGAACCCTGCGACAGCCCAAGCCGCCCCGGCGCTCGCGGCCGGCACCGTCCGCCCGGCGCGGCCCCTGCCCGAAGGAGACGCCGTGCGGGTGATCGGACTGATGTCAGGCACCTCCTACGACGCCATCGAGGCCGCCGCCGCCGACCTCGCCCTGGACGGTGACAGCCTCCTCCTGCGGCCCCTCGGACACCTCTCCGTCCCTTACCCGGACGAGGTGCGGGAGCTGATCGCCGCCACCCTGCCCCCGGCCGCCACCACCACACGGGCCATCTGCGCCCTGGACACCGGCATCGGCCGGTCGTTCGCCGGTGCCGCCGCCCGCGCGCTGCGCGACCTGTGCGACGGGACGGCCGACCTCGTGGTCTCCCACGGGCAGACCCTCCACCACTGGGTGGAGGACGGCACGGTCCGCGGCACGCTCCAGCTCGGCCAGCCCGCCTGGATCGCCGAGACGACCGGACTCCCGGTCGTCTCCGACCTGCGCAGCCGCGACGTCGCCGCCGGCGGCCAGGGCGCGCCGCTGGTCGCCCTGACCGACGCCCTGCTGCTGTCGGGCCTGCCCGGCACGCCCGCCGCGCTCAACCTCGGCGGCATCGCCAACATCACCGTCCTCGCGCCCGGCGCCGCACCACTGGCCTTCGACACCGGTCCCGCCAACGCCCTGCTGGACGCGGCCGTCCACCACTTCACCCAAGGCGCCGCCGCCTACGACGAGGACGGCCGCCGGGCCGCCGCAGGCCGGGCCGTCCCCGCCCTGCTGCGCTTCCTGCTGGACGACGCCTACTACCGCAGGCCCGCCCCGAAGACCACGGGCAAGGAACACTTCCACCTGCCCTACCTGCTCCGGGCGCTCGACGCCGTGCCCGTGCCGGCCGCCGCCGACGTCCTGGCCACGCTGACCCGGCTGACCGCCGTCACCGTGGCCGACGCCTGCCGCGCCCACGGCGTCACCCGGCTCGTCGTCTCCGGCGGCGGCACCCGCAACCCGGTGCTGATGCGCCTGATCGGCGAGGAACTGCCGGGCGTCCCGCTCGGCCGCAGCGACGACCTGGGACTGCCGTCGGCCGCCAAGGAGGCGCTGGCCTTCGCCGTCCTGGGCTTCCTCACCGCCCACGGGCTGCCCGGCACGCTGCCCTCGGGCACCGGCGCGCGCCGGGCCACCGTACTCGGCAGCATCACCCCGGGCCGGTCCCCGCTGCGCCTGCCCGAACCCGCCGCACGGCCCCCGCGCGTGCTGCGCGTCATGCGCTGACCGTCCGGTGGGTCCCGCCGTGACGGCGCGGACGACGTTGGGAGCCTCGCCCGCCCGGGGACCGTGCCACCCGGGCGGGCGAGGACGAGCGAGCCGCGCCGGGAGCCGTCCCGGCGCGGACGGTTCAGGCGGGCGGGGTGCCGGTGCGGACAGGGACCGCCGGGGCGCCGGTGTGCGCGGGGTCGGTAGCGCGGTTCTGGCCGTCGGCCTGGCCGGAGCGGGACCAGGCGGCCCCGCTCGTCGGCAGGCCCGGGTCACCGGCGCCGAGCCGGCCCGTCAGCCCCAGGACCAGCGCGGTGAGTGCCGCGGCGGCCACGGCGGCACGGCGCCGGGAGCGGCCCGGTTCCGGCACGTGTGCGCGGTCTTCGCGTGCTGCCCGGCCGGTACGGTGGGTCACGTGCCCTCCTCGTGGTGATCCGCGGGTGTGCGAGGCGGAACCGGGTGGTGCGGCCTTGGGTGGCGTGCCGGCGCGACGGCCTGACGGCGGCCCGACGGCCGTACGCCGGTACGGGGTGGCGCGTCCCGCCCGTATACAGTGGGAGCGCTCCCACTAGGTGTTGTGGGGACTGTAGAGACCGTCACGTGTTTCTGACAAGCCACCCGGGCGAATGAATCGCCGGAATCAACGGGCGGGTGGCGGCGTGCAACCATCCGGCAAACCGGGGTGTCTCACCTCATAGCAGCATGAGGAGCGGTCAAGGGGGACATCATGCGACGAACGGCAGCGGCGATGGCGGCGCTGGTCCTGGCGGGAGCCGGGCTGGGCGCGGGGACGGCAGCGGCGGGCACCGCGACGGCGGCCACGGCCCGAGGCCCGGCCTGTCCGACCGGCTGGGGCAGCGGCGCGAAGGGCGGTGTCGCCACCGGAGCCGTGCCGCTGAAGGACATCAGGACCGGCCGGCACGACTGTTTCGACCGCATGGTCTTCGACGTGCCCGGCGGCGGTGCCCTCGCCTATCACGTCCAGTACGTCGACCGGCTCGTGCAGAACGCCACCGGCCGGCACATCCCGGTGGGCGGCGGGGCCGTACTCGACATCCGGGTCGGGGCGCCCGCGTACGACCCGGAAAGCGGCGAACCCGCGTACCCGGGGCAGGCGGGGCGGCCCCTTCCCGGTGTGGATCCCGGCGGCTACCGCGCCTTCCGGGACACCCGGTTCGCCGGCAGCTTCGAGGGTGAGACGCAGGTCGGCCTCGGTGTCCGCGCCCGCCTGCCGTTCCGGGTGACCCGGCCGGCCGGCCGCCTCGTGATCGACGTGGCGCACACCTGGACGGGCGGCCGCTGACGGCTCCCGCGCGGTGCGGACGACACGGCGTGGGCCGTCCCGTCCGGACGGGTGCGCCGGCCGGTGTGCCGTGGTGGGGGCCGGCGGGCCTGAGGTCTGCCCGCCGGCGCCGCGTGCTCGGCTCCGGGCAGAGATGAACGTTTGGACCCCGCGCGCCCGCCGCCCCGGGAGGGCGGGCCCGGCGCCGGAAAGCCGCACCGACGCGGGGTAACCGGAACCTACCCGTCCGCCGGTCGGATGGGAAGCCCCTCCGGGACGGCCGGCGTCCGCCATCCGGCCGACGGAGTCGTTGCCGTACCGGCGATTGCGGGTATATGCCCCTCGGTGTCGACAAAGCGACACTTTCGGTGTCGAACCGGCCTGGGAGGCGCGATGAACGAGGAGCCGCCGGTCCTTCTTCCGTACTCCGACCCGGCCTTCCTGGCGGACCCCTTCCCGCTCTACCGGCGGCTGCGCGAGGAGGGCCCGGTCCGGCGTGCGGTGATCGCCGGCGGACTGGACGCCTGGCTGGTCACGCGCTACGACGACGGACTCGCCGCCCTGTCCGACCCGAGGCTGAGCAGCGATGTCCGGGACGCCGCGGACCCGCGCCTCACCGGACAGCTACCCCGGTTCGAACGCGAGTCGATGATGAGCAGCATGCTGCGTTCCGACCCGCCCGACCACACCCGGCTGCGCCGCCTGGTCTCGAAGGCGTTCACCGCGCGCCGGGTCGCCGGGCTGCGGCCCCGCGTCCAGGAGATCGCCGACGGGCTTCTCGACAAGGTGGCGCCGGCCGGCCGGGTCGACCTCGTGGCGGACTTCGCGCTGCCCCTGCCGGTCACCGTCATCGGCGAACTGCTCGGCGTACCGGTGGACGAACGGGACGACTTCCAGCGGTGGACCGACGCCATGCTCGTCCGCGACGAGCATCTGCCCGACCCGGCCGTCGTCGACCAGGCGTGGCGACGGATGCACGCCTACCTGACGGAACACCTGGAGGCCAAGCGCGCCCGGCCCGGCGACGATCTCCTCAGCGCGCTGATCAGCGCCCACGACGAGGAACGGCGGCTGAGCGACGACGAACTCCTCGCCATGACCTTCCTGCTGCTGGTGGCCGGGTACATCACGACGGTCAACCTGATCGGCGGCGGCATCGCCGCGCTGCTCGCCCACCCGGGGCAGTTGTCCCTGCTGCGGGAGCGTCCGGAACTGCTGCCCGACGCGATCGAGGAGTTCCTGCGCTACGACGGACCGGTCAGTCCGGGCATCGCCCGGTTCGCCCGCGAGGACGTCGAGATCGCGGGCGTGACCATCCCGCGCGGGGCGACCGTGCTGGTCGCGTCCGCGATCGCCGACCGCGACCCGGCACGGTTCACCGACCCCGACACCCTGGACGTCACCCGGGGCGACAACGGGCATCTGGCCTTCGGGCACGGCATCCACTACTGCCTGGGCGCACCGCTCGCCCGGCTGGAGGGCCGGATCGCCATCGGGACGGTGCTGCGGCGCCTCCCGGACCTGGCCCTCGCGGTGCCGCCGGCCGCGCTGACCCGACGGCCCGGCGCCCTGCGCGGACCCGCGCGGCTGCCCGTCACGTTCACTCCCGGCGGCCGGACGGCCTGACGGCTGGGCGCCCGACTGGCCGGGGCTGACGGTTCGGCGCCCGACCGGTCGGGGCTGACGGCTCGACGTCCGACCGGACCGGGCTGGCCGTTCGGCGTCCGGCCGCTCCGAGCTGTCCGGAGGCGCCCGGCTGCTCCGGGCTGGCCGTTCGGCGCCCGGCCACTTCGGTCTGTCCGGCGGTGCCCGGCCGCTTCGGGCTGACGTTCGGCGTCCGGTGGCTCCGGACTGACGGTTGGCGTCCGGCCACTTCGGCCTGTCCGGCGGTGCCCGGCCGCTCCGGCCTGTCCGGGGGCGCTCGGCCGCTTCGGGCTGACGTTCGGCGTCCGGTGGCTCCGGACTGACGGTTGGCGTCCGGCCGCTCCGGGCTGACCGTTCGGAGCCCGGCCCGCTTCGGTCTGCCCGAGGGCGCCTGACCTCTTCGGGCTGTCCGACGCGCCCGACCGCTCCGGGCTGTACGTCGCTGAAGTCTGCCCGGGCAGGGACGCCCTCGGCTGCCCGTGCCGGCACAAGACCGGTGACATTGCCGGTCCGGTCCTGTCGCGCGGCACCGACAGTGGCACTGCCAACCCCACTGGCATCCCCACTGGCGACCCCCGTCGACCGGCGCGTTCTCGCGTGTCCCGCGTCCGCACGGGCGGCTCGCCGCGACAGAGAGGACGACTCGTCGTGCAGCACCCGCGCACCAGCACCAGCACGAGTACCGGCACCAGCACCACGGCCCCGGCGCCGTCCCACCCTTCAGGTCCGGCCCGGCCGGCCCGCCGCCGCCGTACCGGCCGGCTCGCGGCCCTCGCCGCCGCGGTCACCGCCGTCGTCGGCCTGACCACGCTCGGCGGGCCGGCGGCTCACGGTGCGGACAACCCCTACGAGCGCGGCCCGGCGCCCACCGAATCGAGCATCGAGGCGGCCCGCGGTCCCTACAGCGTCGCGGAGACCACCGTCTCCCGGCTCGCCGTCACCGGCTTCGGCGGAGGCACCATCTACTACCCGACCAGCACCGCCGACGGCACCTTCGGCGCCGTGGCCGTCTCACCCGGCTACACCGGCACCCAGTCCAGCATCTCCTGGCTCGGGCCCCGTCTGGCGTCCCAGGGGTTCGTCGTCTTCACCATCGACACGCTCACCACCCTCGACCAGCCCGACTCCCGGGGGAACCAGCTCCTCGCCGCGCTCGACTACCTCACGCAGAGCAGCTCCGTCCGCAGCCGTATCGACACGAGCCGCCTCGGCGTCATGGGCCACTCGATGGGCGGCGGCGGCAGCCTGGAGGCGGCCAAGACCCGGCCCTCGCTCCAGGCGGCGATCCCGATGACCCCGTGGAACCTCGACAAGACCTGGCCCGAGATCAAGACCCCCACCCTGATCTTCGGCGCCGACGGTGACACGATCGCCCCGGTCGCCACCCACGCCGAGCCCTTCTACACCACGCTCCCCGCCTCGCTCGACCGGGCGTACCTGGAGCTGAACGGCGCCACCCACTTCACGCCCAACACCTCGAACACGACGATCGCGAAGTACAGCGTCTCCTGGCTGAAGCGGTTCATTGACGACGACACCCGCTACGAGCAGTTCCTGTGCCCGCTGCCGCGGCCGGGCCTGACCATCGAGGAGTACCGGGGCAACTGCCCGCACACCTCCTGACCGGCTGTCCGTACCCGCCCGTCCGTCCGGGACCCGGCAGGCACCGGGGCCGTACCGCGGGACCCGGACGTATGGCTTCCGCACTTCCTTACGGGTCAGTAAGGTCTCGGGAATGAGCGGACAGACGGCTGCGGGATTCGCCGTACCGCGGTGCCGGCCGGGTCTGGTCACGGCCCTGCTGGAGCGGCTCGGCGGTGGCGGGGCGTGCGTCGTGACCGGCGAGCCCGGGAGCGGCCGCTCCACCCTCCTGGCCCTGGCCGCCCGCGCGTTCGGCACCGGACGCGTGGTGACGGTGCCAGGCGGCCGCGGGTCCGGGGCCGGCCCGGTGGTGACGGTGCCGGATGTCCGCGGGTCCGGTGCCGGGTCCGTGGTGACCGTGTCCACCCGGTCCGACCAGTCCGGCCGGTCCGGCCGGTTCCGGCAGCCGCTGGCCGGGCTGAGGGCGCTGTGCCGGGCGGCCGGGGTGCCGACAGCCGTCGCCGCCGGCCCGGTGCGCCGGCTCATCGGCGCCCTGGAGGCGACCGCCGCGCCCGGTACCGTCCTCCTCTGCGTCGACGACGCCGATCTGTGGGACACCGCCTCCCGGGCCGCCCTCGGCCGGCTGGGCGCGTGCCTGTCCGCGGGAGGCGGGATCGCCCTGCTGCTCACCGTCGCCGGACACCGGCCGGTGGACCCGGAGTTCGGCGGCCTGCCGCTGCTGCGCCTCGCCCCGCTGTCCACGGCCGACGCCGCCGCCCTGCTGGACGCCGCCGCGCCCGTACCGCTCGACCCCTGGGTGCGCGAGGAGATCTCGGCCGCCGCGGAAGGCAACCCGGGCCTCCTCCTCGGGGTGCTCCAGCGCCTGACGCCGGCTCAGCTCGGCGGCGCCGCACCGCTGCCGCGCCCGCTGGCCGACGCCGGCACGCTGACCGCGCTGGCGGGCCGCCATCTGACCGGGCTGCCGCCGCTGCACCGGGACATGCTGCTCGTGACCGCGGCGGCCGTCCACGTCTCGGGCGAGCCGGCCGCCGACGCCGAGGCCGTACACCGCGCGACGGCACGACTCGCCGGAGCCGCACCGGACACCGCGCTGCCGCCGACCCCGCCCGTCGAGGAGGAGCCGGGCCGGGACGGACGGCCGGTACCACTCGCCGGGCGCGCACCCGACCATGACCCGCTGTCGGCCCCGCGCTCCGGGCGCGTACCGGACCCTGACCCGCTGCCCGCCCCGCGCACCGAGGGTGTGCCGAGCGGCGAGCGTCTCCCGGCCCCACCCGCGGAGTGCCCCGCGGACACCGATCCGCCGCCCGCCCCGCCCGCCCCGCCCGCCCCGCCCGCTCCGCGCGTCGGGCGCACCCCGGATCGCGCTCCTCTCCGTGATCCCCGGCCGGCCCCGCCCGCCGGCACCTCCCGGCCCGCACCCCGCGTCGCCCCCGACGGGTCCGGCGCCGGTGACGGCGTGCCGCGGCCGGGGCTCGTCGCGTTGCCGGAGGCGCTCTTCGCCGCCGAGGGCCGGGTCGGTTTCCGCAGCGCGGTGCTGTGCCGGGCCGTGTACGCCGGTGCGCCGGCCGAGCGGCGCCGGGCCGCCCACGCGGCGCTGGCCCGCGTGCTGCCCGCCGGACCCGGTCCCCTCGCGCTGCTGCACCGCTCCTGGACCCGCACCGCCCCCGCACCGGCGCTCGCGGCCGGGCTCGCGGACAGTGCGGCGGACCCGGCGTCGACGGCCCCGCCCGCGCTGCGCTGCACGGCCCTGACCCGGGCCGCCGAACTCGCCTCGGACGGCGCCGACCGGGTCCGCTGGCACACGGCCGCCGCCGAGCAGGCCCTCCTGGCCGGCCGGTCCGCCCAGGCGCTGCGGCTGCTCGACACGGACCGCGGCCGGCCGGTGCCCGCGGCGGTGCGCGCGCGTGCCGAACTGCTGCGCGGCACGGTACTGCGCTGGGACGGCCCGGTCGACGACGCCCGCGAAACCCTGCTGCTCGCCGGGGCGCTGTCCGCTCCGTACGACACCGAGCGGTCCGCCGCTGCCGCCCTGGCCGCTGCGGACGCCGCCTGGTCGGCCGGCGACGTGGAGGCGTGCCTGCGTGCCCTGGCACAGGGCCGCTCGTGGGCCGGCGTCCACCGGGGGCGGGAGACGGCCGGCGCGGGCCCGGCGGACCGGGCACCCGAGGTCCCGGCCGCCCGGGACAGCGGTGTCCTTTCGGCCCTGCGCGACCACTGCGCGGGCATGTGCGCGGTCCTGCACGGCCGGTTCGACCGGGCCGGGGCCCCGCTGCGGCGGGTCGTGGACCGCGCGTGGACGACGGACGACCCCGAGGAACTGCTGCGCGCGGCCTCGGCAGCCCTGCTGCTCGGCGACATCGCCGCCGCCCGCCGGGCCGGTGCCCGCGCGCTCGCGGTGGCCCGTACGCACGGGTCGGCGCTGCACGAGGCGCGCGCCCTGGAGTACCTGGCCTACGGCGAACTGCGGGCCGGCCGGCACGCGTCGGCCCGCGCGCACGCCGAGGAGGGCCTGCGCAGCGCCTACCGGACCGGGCAGCGCAACACGGCCGCCCACCACCACGCCGTACTGGCCCTGGCGGCGTCGATCGCCGGCGAGGCGCACACCGTGGCCGACCACGCGACGGCGGCGATGACCATCGCGCGCCGGCACGGGCTGGCCCAGGCCGCCGCGCTGGCCCAGTGGGCGATGGCCCGCGCCGATCTGGGCCACGGCCGGCCCCGGGAGGCCGCCGAGCGGCTCGCACCGCTGGTGCGGCCCGGCTCCGGACCGGGCCACTTCGCCGTCTGGATGCTCGCCGTACCGTGTTACGTGGAGGCGTGCGCGCTCGCCCGGCAGCCGGAGGGCGCCCGGGACGCGGTGGAGGACTTCGCGGCGTGGGCCGCGTGCGACGCCGACCCGCAGGCCGCGGCCCAACTGCTGCGCTGCCGCGCCCTGCTGGCCGCACCCGAGGATGCCGACCCGCTGTACCGGCAGGCGCTGCGGCGGCACGGGGAGACCGCCGGCGACTTCGAACGGGCGCGCACGGAGCTGCTGTACGGCAAGTGGCTGCGCCGACGCCGGCGGCTGCGCGAGGCGCGGAGCCAACTGCGGGCCGCGCTGCTGGACTTCGAGCGCTGCGGTGCCGGGCCGTGGGCGCAGCAGGCGGCGGCGGAACTCCGGGCGAACGGGGTCACCGGGGCCGGGGCGGACGGCGTGCTGGGCGGGGCCGGAACGGGAGCGGCCGGGGCCGGGGCCGCGGTCCTTCCGGACGGGCTGGCCCGGCTGACCCCGCAGCAGTTGCGCATCGCCCGCCGCGTCGCCCAGGGACTCACCAACCGGGAGGTGGCCCTGAGCCTGTCGGTGAGCACCCGCACCGTCGACTACCACCTGCGCAAGGTCTTCGCCGCCCTCGGTGTCCGCTCCCGGGTGGAACTGGCGCGCCTGGTGGAGCAGGCGGCGAAGACCGCCGTGGAGCCGCGACCGCCGTCGCGGCACACGTCGTTCCTGTCGGGGCTCGTCGAGTGACCGCACGGCCGCGCCGTCGGCCGGGAGGTCGGCATGCGGGAGGGGAGACCGGTGGTCCGGTCTCCCCTCCCGCACGGTCCGCGGTCTCCCGTCACGGCGCTCAGCTCAGGCGCAGCGCCTCGCGCAGGGTGGTGAACAGGTCGGTCTGGTTGGTGACGCCGAGCACCCGGTAGGCCAGCGGGCCCTGGGCGGCGATGCGCACCTCCGTGCCGGTGTGCTCCTGGGACTGGCCCGGCGTGTTGGTCGAGTAGTTGACCTTCAGCGGCTGGCCCTCGTTGGTGACCAGGGTGGAGGACAGGCCGGGCGGCGTGGCCTCCAGCGGGACGATCTGGCTGGTGTGGCCGTGGTCGGCGGTGGTGACGACGAGCGTGTCCGGGTGCTTGGCCGCGTAGGCGCGGGCGACCCGCACCGCGCGGTCGAAGGCGGCGGTCTCGCCGATCTGCCCGCACGGGTCCGCGGCGTGGTCCTGCTTGTCGATGGAGGCGCCCTCGATCTGCAGGAAGAAGCCCTTCTTGGAGTGCTTGCGCTGCTGCTTGGCCTCCAGGAGCTGGATCGCCTTGGTGGCGGAGTCCGCCAGGGCCGGCGTGGCGGCCGGCCGGTTCGGGTTGGAGGTGACGCAGCGCTGCGGGGCGGTGCCGCCGACGGCGGCCGGCTTGCCGGTCCACTCGACCGGCACGTTGCCGCCGGCGAACAGGCCGAGGACCGGCTTGCCCGGCTTGGCGGCCTTCATCGAGGCGTTGTCGGTGACGACCTGGTAACCCAGCTTCTTCGCCTGCTCGGTGACGGTGAGACCCTTGTACGCGCCGTGGGTGACCTTCTGGTCGAAGCGCTGCCTGCCGCCGCCGAAGAGGACGTCGACCTTGTGGTTGACGGACTGCTCGGCGATCGAGCCCGGGCCGCCCGCCGCGATCGTGTCGGCGGGGCACTTGGCCATGTCGGCCGGGCCCTGGCAGGAACGGTCGGTGACGTGGGAGGCGAGCACGGCCGGGGTGGCGTCGGTCAGTTCGGCGGTGGTCACGCTGCCGGTGGCGTAGCCGTTCTTCTGCGCCAGCTCCAGGATCGTCCGCACGGCCTTGTCGGAGCCGGGCGTCTTGGAGATGCGGCCGTTGACCGTCTTCACACCGGTCGCCCAGCCGGAACCGCTCGCTGCGGAGTCGGTGACGTAGTCCGGTGTGCCGTCCGCGTGCACGGCGTACGTCGTGTACGCACCGGTCAGCGGGAACTTGTCCATGTTCAGGCGGCCGTTGGCGCCGACCGTGTAGTCACGGGCCAGCGTGATCTCCGAGTCCCCCATGCCGTCACCGATCAGCAGGATGACGTTCTTCGCCTTGCCGCCCTGGATGGCGTCCTCGGCCTGCTGCCTGGTGTCGGTCGCGCCGGCGCCCGTCGTGACGGCGGCGACGGCGGCGGTGGAGGCCAGCAGCGCGGTGGCCAGGGTGAGGTGACGGCGGGACGGTCTGTGCATGGAAACGACTCCTTGAAACATCCCGGACGGGATGAACGGCTTGCGACGGGCATCAGCCCACCACCCGTCCGTGAACCACTCGCAAACCCCTGGTGCGGCGCGAGTGGCTGGCGCGTGGCACCCGGGAAGGCGGCCGACGCTCGCTGCCGCACCCCGGCGCCACCGGCCGGCTCACGGTCCGGCGGCGCGGCGGACCCGAGCCGGCGTCCCGGCCGCACGCCCTGCCCGGGCTGACCCGGCGGGAACGGGACATCCCGGCCCTCATCGGCGAGGGCCTCACACCGTCGCCAGGGCGGCGGCACCCGGCTGGTCTGGCCCGCGCCCCTGACCACGCAGCTCCCGGCGGGTCCGCGCTCACCCGGCCGGCGTACCGCACGCGGCCGGGCGGCCGTACCCCGCCGGGCCGCGGGCCGTTTGGCCGGGCCGGGTGCCGTGGGATCGGTCATGGTGGAGATGCAGGGCGACGGCCGACGGCCCGAGGAGTGAGGAACCATGGCCGAACACGCAGCACCGGGACAGCAGCCGCCGGCGGACGGCGGGCCCCCGCAGGGTGACCTCGGGCGCCGCATCGAACGGCGCCGCCGCGAGCTGGGCCTCAGCGTGGCGGAACTGGCGTTCCGGGCGGCCATGGCACCGACCTACATCGAGCACCTGGAGAAACACAGCACCGCCGTACCGGAGGCCGGCACCCTGCTCCGGCTGGCCGGGGCGCTGCGGACCAGTCCCACGGAGCTGGGCGGCGGCAACGTCGACCTGCCGCCGGGCATCGGGCAGGCCGCCCGCACGCCCCGCTTCACCGAACTGGGCGAGGACGAGTGCCGCCGGCTGCTGTCGGCCCACGGCGTCGGCAGGATCGCGGTGTCCACCGACGCGGCCCCGGTCGTCGTACCCGTCAACTACACCGTCATCGACGACGCCGTCGTCCTGCGGACGGAACGCGGGACGGCCGCGCTGCACGGACTCGGCCGCGAGGTGGCCTTCGAGGTCGACCGCGTGGACGACGCGCTCAGCCAGGGCTGGAGCGTGGTGGTGCGCGGCCGCGCCGAGGCCGTGACCGATCCCGAGGCCGTACGCCGACTCGCCGAGCGGGCCTACAGCGCGCCGTGGGCCGGCGGGGAGCGCGAGGTCTGGGTCCGCATCCCCCTGACCGCGCTGACCGGCCGCCGCATCGAGACCTGGTGAGCCGCCCGGCGCCTCCGGTCCCGCGGGACCGGAGGCGCCGGCCCGTCCGCGCTCAGTCGACCCGCAGCGGGATCGCCCGCAGGCCGCGCACCGCACCCGGCCGGCGCTCCATCTCCGCCGCCGGGACGGCCAGCCGCAGACGGGGGTAGCGGCGCAGCGCGGTGGCCAGCACGATCTCCACCTCCAGGGAGGCGAGGCGGGCCCCCACGCAGTAGTGCAGTCCGTGACCGAAGCCCAGCGAACGGGCCGTGAACGACCGACCGATGTCGAACGTCGCCGGGTCCGGCCAGTGCTCGGGGTCGCGGTTGGCGGAGGCCGTGCTGACGATGACGTAGGAACCCTTGGGGATGGTCGTGCCCCCGATCTCGACGTCTTCCAGGGCATAGCGGCTCAGTCCCGGCGTGACCGGACCGTCGTACCGCATGGTCTCCTCGATCACGGCCGGGATCAGGCCGGAGTCCGCCCGTACGGCGGCGAGTTGGTCCGGGTGCTGCAACAGCGCGACCAGGGCGTTGCCGATCAGCTGCGCGGAGGGCTCGTAGCCGCCGAAGAGGACGATCCCGACCATGCTGACCAGTTCGTCCTCCGTCAGGCGTTCGCCGTCCGCCTCGGCGGCGAGGAGGTCACTGATGAGGTCGGCCCGCGGCGTGGCACGGCGGGCGTCGATCAGTTCGCGTACGTAGGCGTCGAACGCGTCGAGGGCCGCGACCACGCGCAGCGCGGCCTCGTCGTCGGCGATATGGCCGCCGACCACGGAGGCGGCGGTGCGGAACAGCGCGGTGTCGGTGGCCGGGACGCCCAGCAGCTCGCAGATCACCGTGATGGGGAGCCGGTTCGCCACCGTCTCGACCAGGTCGAACTCGGGCGCGTCCCCCAGCGCGTCGAACAGCTCGTCCGTGCTGCGCTGGATGCGGTCGCGCAGCCCCTCGACGCGCTTGGCGCTGAACCCCCGGACGATGAGCTTGCGCAGGCGGTCGTGGTCCGGCGGGTCGAGGTTGGCCATCGCGCGGCCGAGGAGCTGCGTGGTGCGCAGGCTGACCTGGGCGCGCGGCGGCAGCGGCTCGGGCGGCAGGCTCTGCTGGAGACCGCGCCCGAGCTCGTTGCTCAGCCGGAGGTCCTCCAGGGCCCGAAGCACGTCGTCGTGGCGTGTGACCAGCCAGCGTTCGGCGCCGTTGGGCAGCGTGACCAGGTGCACCGGGCCCTCGCTCCGCAGCCGGTCGAGGGCGGGGAAGGGGTCCTGGACGAAGTCGGGCCCGAGGGTGTGGTCGGTGGCGGAAGCGGCTGCCAGGTGCGGGCAGCAGCGCTGGGCGAGCGAGGTCATCGGCATCCTTCGTTGGTCGTCCGTCAGGCGTCGGGTGAGTCCGGGCGCGGGGGCCGCCGGTCCTGGCCGGGGCCGGGTGGTACGGGCACGGGCGGGCCGGTGCCGCCGGGCGGCTCCGCCGCCGTCCCCCGCCGTCCCCCGCGGGCGCCGAGGACGAAGCACACGGCGGCCAGGACCTGGCAGAGGGCCAGCAGGGCGAACACGGTGTGCAGCGGCAGGCTCTCCGCCGCCACTCCGCTGGCGACCAGGCCGACGCTCCCGCCGGTCAGCCCGAACGCGGCGATCAGGGTGAGCGCCGTCGACCGCAGCGGAGCCGGGATGCGCGCGGTGCGCACGGCCGCGATCGGCCCGTTGGACAGGCCGTTGAGCAGCCCGGCGACGCACAGGACGGCGGCCAGTCCGAGCGCGTTCAGCGGCAGCAGCAGGGCGAAGAAGGCCGCGGTCTGGCCGAGCCTGCCGAGGACCGACAGCCGCGTCGGGGACAGACGGCGCAGCGCCCGTCCGACGAGCAGGGTGCCGCTGAGCGCTCCGCCGCCGAAGGCGCCGAGCAGCAGACCGGCCAGGCTCGCCGAGCCGCCGTACTGCTCGCGGGCGAGGACCGGCAGCAGGACGAACAGGGCCTGCCACGCCGTCTCGGTGAGGACCTGTCCGACGGTCCAGCAGCCCAGCAGCCGGTCGCGGCGCAGCACGCGCACCGCGGCCCCGGTGTTCCGGCCGGCGGTGCGGACCGGCGGGGCGAGGCCGCGCGGGATGCGGGAACCGAGGATCAGCGCGGAGGCCAGATAGGTCCCGGCGTCCAGGAGCAGCACGGTCGGCGCACCGAGCCAGCTCACGAGCAGCCCGGAGACGGGCGGCGCGATCAGGATGGCGAGGCGGGTCGCGCCCTGGAGGCCGGCGTTGGCCCGGCTGAGCAGTTTCTCGTCCTCGCCGGCGAGGAACGGCAGCAGCGCCTGCTGACTGGCGGTGTACGGGGCGAAGAAGGAGCCGATGGCGAACAGCAGGAGCATGACCACGGGCAGCGGCAGCACCCCGGCCTGGTGCAGCAGCGGCACCAGCGCCACCAGCAGGGCACGGCTGTAGTCGGACGCCACCAGCACCCGGCGCGGGCCGAGGCGCCCGCTCAGCGGAGCCCCCAGCACACCGAAGAGGGCGACGGCGATCATCTGGGCCGCCATCACCACCCCCATGTCCGCCGCCGAACCCGTGCTCTCCAGGACGAACCAGGGCATGGCCACGGCGCTGAGCTGCGAGCCGCTCATGGAGAGCACCTCGGCGACCAGCACCGTGCGGAGCACGCCGCGCGATGCGCTGCCGGACGGTGCGGACATCAGCCGTCACTTCCCCGGCCGCCCCGGCCGCGCGAGCCCCGCTCCGCCAGCGCCCGGCGCGCCCGCGCCGCCCGGTCGCGGAGCCCGTCGGCGGGCGCGGCGGGCTGTGCCGCGGAAGCCGTGAGGAACCGCGCCAGAGCGGCGACCGTGGTGTGCTCGTAGAGCGCGGTCAGGGTCAGCGCGGCGAACCCGCGCCCGGTGAGCGAGGTGTGCAGCCGGGTGAGCAGCAGGGAGTTGCCGCCCAGGTCGAAGAAGTTGTCGTGCACGCCGATCTCGTCGCGGCCCAGGACCTCGGCCCAGGCGGCCGTGATCCGCCGTTCCGTGTCGTCCCGCGGGGCGGTCCGCTCGGCGGCCACCGGCAGGTCCTCCCGGCGCGGCCGCGGCAGCCGCGCGGTGTCGACCTTCCCGCTGGCGTTCAGGGGCAGCCGGTCCAGCCACACGTACGCCTCGGGGACCAGGTGGGCGGGCAGCCGGGACCGCAGGTCGTCCAGGAGTTCGACGCGGCCGGGCCGCTGCCCGGCCGGTGCCGCCGCGACGAGGTAGGCGACCAGCTCGGGTGTGCGGCCCGGGTCGCCGTGCACGAGGGCCGAGGACACCGCGGGGTGCCGCAGCAGCGCCGCCTCGATCTCGCCCGGTTCGATCCGGTGCCCCCGTACCTTCAGCTGCCGGTCCGCCCGGCCCAGGTACTCGACGGTGCCGTCCGGCAGCCACCGGCCCCGGTCGCCGGTGCGGTAGACCGGGCCGGCGGGGCCGTGGAAGCGCTCCGCCGTCAGCTCCGGCCGCCGCCAGTAGCCGGCCGCGACGCCCGCGCCCCGCAGGACGATCTCGCCGGGCACCCCGGCGGCGCAGCGCCGCCCCGCCGCATCCAGGATCTCGGCCCGGGTCCCGGCGATGGGCCGGCCGATGGTGTTCACCGGCCCGGTGGCACCGCCGGAGAGGTCGTGCGTGAGCGCGATCACGGTCGATTCGGTGGGACCGTAGGCGTTGCGTATCCGGTACGGGGTGCCGGCCGGAGGCGTCCTCGTCAGGGCGGCGGCACCGACGATGAGCTGGCGCAGCCTCGGCAGTGCCGCCCCGGACGCCCACAGTGCCTCCGCGAGCGGGGTGGCGAGCAGGACGACGGAGACCCGCCGCCGGGTGAGCCAGTCCGCCAGGTCGTCGGCGGCCGGTGCTCCCTCGTGGGGGACGACGCAGCCGCCGGAGGCGAGGGCCGACCACACGTCCCACTGGGTGGCGTCGAAGGCGACTCCCAGGAGCTGCCCGGTCCGGTCCTCGGGTCCCAGGCCGAACGACTCCCGGCCCCACGAGACGAGCTGGGCCAGGCCGCGGTGGCGGACGACGACGCCCTTCGGCCTGCCCGTCGTACCGGAGGTGTAGACGATGTACGCCGCCGCCTGCGCCGAGGCCAGGTGCGGGCCGACGGCGTCCGTGCCCGTCGCCGGCCGGTCCTCTCCCGGCCGGTCCTCTCCTGGCCGGCCGGCCACGGCACCCGGCACGTCCAGGACCGGGAGGCCGGCCGTGGCGGGGTGCGCCGCGCCGGAGGGGCCGTCGGCGATCACGGCGCACGCGCCCAGGTCGTCGAGCAGCTCGCCCACCCGGGCCGCCGGGGCGTCCGGGTCCAGCGGACAGAAGGCGGCGCCCGCGTACCAGGCGGCGAGCATCGCGACGACGAGGTCCTCGCCCCGGCGCAGCAGCAGGGCCACCACCGGGTCGTCGGCCGGGCACAGCGGCCGCAGGCGCGCGGCGAGGGCCAGGGCGCGCCGGTGCAGTCCGGCGTAGGTGAGGACGCCGCGCGCGGTGTCCACGGCCGGGGCGTCGGGCGTCTCGCGGATCCAGCGGCCGAGCAGTTCCGGGACGGTGGTCTCCGGGCCGGCCTCGCCGCCGTTCTCCCAGGCGTCCAGGCGGGCGAGTTCCGCGGCGTCGTCCGCCACCAGGTCGAGGGTGTCGAGACGGCTGCCGAGGGACTCCGGGAGCCGGGCCAGCAGCCGCCCGAACAGCGCCGCCAGCCGGGCGACGTCGGCCCGGTGGGCCTGGTCGCCGCGGTAGGAGAAGGCCGCCTCCAGGGTGTCACCGGAGACCGTCAGCACCACGGTCAGGCCGAACTTGGCCCGGTAGCCGGCGTCCTGCGCGGACAGCGGCAGCCTGACCAGCGTGCTCCCGCCCAGCGCGGGCGGCTCGGCGGGGACGGTCTCCAGGCTCAGGGTCACCCCGGCGTACGGGACGTGGCCGGGCCGGCGCGGCGGGTTCAGCCGCTCCACCACCTTCTCGAAGGGGATGCCGCTGTGCTGGTACGCCTCCAGGACTTCGTCGCGCAGACCGACGAGCAGGTCCCGCAGCGTCGCGTCGGCGGCGGGGCGCGAGCGCAGCGCCACCGTGTTGAGGCACGGCCCGATCAGCCCCGCGAAGCGCGGGTCGTCGCGCTGCGCGAGCGGGGCACCGAAGACGACGTCGTCCCGGCCGGTCCAGCGGTGCAGAACGGCGGCCAGCGCCGTCGCCGCGAGCTGGTACAAGGTGCAGACCTGCTCCTGCTGGACGCGGCGCAGCCGGGCGGCCAGGCCCGCGGGCAGGGGAACGGTCACGGTGCCGTTGCCCTCCGGGTCCGGTCCGCAGGGCGAGAGGTCCAGGTGGGCGGGCGCCCCGGCGAGGTGGTCGGTCCAGTACGCCAGCTCGGCGGCCCGCTGCCCGGCGTCGCCGCCGTCCTGCGCGGCGACGAAATCCCGGTACTGCGCGCGGCCGTCGCTTCTGCCGGGCACCGCCGGGTCCGGGCCGTGCCCGGGCGCCGGGCCGCCGCCGGACGCCTCCGCGTAGCAGTCGGCCAGCTCGCGCAGGAAGATCGGGGCGGACTCGCCGTCCCACACCAGGTGGTGCAGGCGGACGAAGAGCACCTGTCCCCGGGGGCCGCCCGTCTCCAGCAGCGCCGCGGTCAGCAGCCGGCCCGACGCCGGGTCGAACGGTTCGTCGGCGGCCCGGCCGAGCCACGCGTGCAGCGCGTCCTTGGGGGAGTCCTCCGCGCGCAGGTCGACCTGGTCCACCCGGGGGCTCCAGGGCGCGCCGATCCGCTGCCGCAGGGTGCCGTCCCGCTCCTCGAACCGGGTGCGCAGGATCTCGAACCGTGCCACCAGCAGCGCGAAGGCCCGCCGCAGGGTGTCCGCGTCGAGCGGCGGGCCGGCCACCCGCCAGGCCAGCGGCACGTTGTACGTGGCGGCGGCGTCCATCCGCTCCGCGAGCCAGATCCGCTGCTGGAACGCCGAGGCCGGGACCACCACCTCCTCGTCCGGCTCCGGGGCGCCGGACGGGCGGCCCTGGGTGGTGTGGTCGGGGACCGTCATGGCAACTGCTCCTTCGTCGAGTACGTGTCGGCCCGGCGGGTGCCGCCGCTCCCTCTCAGAGCAGGTCCTCGGAGAGCGGGTGGGGGCCGGTGGCCGAGAGCCAGCCCGTGCTCTGCCCGGCGTAGTCGGCGCCCTCCTCGTCGGAGGCGGCGTCCCGGAGCTGACGCAGGTGCCCGGCCACGCGGTGCCGGGCCGCCTCGCAGTACAGGTCGGCCAGGTGCTGGCCGTCCTCGGCCGCCGGCGCGGCGGTCCGGGTCATGCCGGAGGCGCGGGCCAGGACGACCGCCATGGTGAACAGTTCGGCGGAGATCCGGGAGAGCAGGACCAGCACGCGCTGGCGGGCGGCGAGCGCGGACCGGTCCGGATGGCGGCGGGCCAGCTCCCGGCAGGTCAGCCCGAACCGGTGGGTCTCCCCGACGACCGCCGCGAGATGGGCGCGGTTGCGGTCGGTCAGGTCGGCGTCCAGGAGGCTCGCGTCCGGCGCGGCCGGGGCCTGGGGTTCGTCGGGCTCCGGGTAGTAGTACGACAGGATGTTGCGGCCCGCGAGCCAGTAGTCGATCAGGAAGTCCACGCCGCCGGAGATCCGCATGTTCCGCACGTCGCGGACGGCCTGTTCCACCGGCAGCGCCGGTGCCCCGCGGCGCTTCTTGCTCGCCGCCGTCTCGTAACCCTCCGCCGCCAGCAGGGAGAGGGTACGGTCGGCCACGCGGCCGGCGACGACGGAGGCGATGTTCTTCGCGACGTTCTGCTCGAACGCCGTGTTGCGGCCCAGGTCCTGGTCCTCGTTGAGCAGGGCGGCGCGGGCGACGCTCTCCACGGCGAAGGTCTCCGCGAGCGTGTCGGCGAGTCGGCGCTGGATCTCGTCGTACTCCCCGAGCGGGCGCCCGTCCACGACCCGGCGGCTGACGAACTCCCGTGACCACCGGCAGCACAGCTTCGCCACGGCCAGCGACGGCGCCACGATCATGTGCAGCCGGCCCCGGGTGACGAGCCGGGAGACGGCGGGGGTCAGGCGGGCCTGCCCGTTCCCCTCCTCCAGGAGCCGGTGCTCGGCGGGCACCCGGACCTTGTCCAGGGTGATCCAGCCGTTGGGGAAGCCGCGGATGCCGGAGAACTCGTGCCACTGCCCGCGCGAGAACCCCGGGGTGTCGGCCTCCACGAAGAAGACCTGGTTGGTGACGGTGCCGTTCTCCCGGACGGTCGCGGTGACGCTGAACAGGGTGCCGAGGGGCGCGTGCCCCACGAAGATCTTGTGGCCGTCGAGCACGTACGCCGACCCGCCGTCGACCGGCACGGCGGTGGTGGCCCGGTGCTGGTTGGCGGCGCCGCCGGGCTCGGTGTCCGCGGTGCCGGACAGGCCGCCCAGCTTCTGGTGGCGGTGCAGCAGGTCCTTCAGCGGCCCGTCCGCCACCACCGGCCAGAAGGCGGGCGTGCCGACCGAGTTCTCGATGCCCATCACCAGGGCGACCGGGAAGCAGTGGCTCGCGGCGGCCTGTACGACCCGGAACACGTTGAAGTGCGACAGGCCCAGGCCGCCGAGCGACGGGTCGAGCTGCAGGCTCAGATAGCCCCGGGACCGCAACAGCGGGTACAGACTCTCGGGCAGCCGTCCCGAGGCCTCCACCTCGGCCGGGTCGACGTGTTCGCGCAGGAAGGCCCCCAGACCGGCGACGGCCTGGTCCCCGGCCGCGCGGTCGGCCGCGTCCTGTTCGGCGAAGGGGTGGACCAGATCCCAGCGGAAGCGGCCCTGGTACAGCTCCTCCAGGAAGCTGGGGCGGTCGGGGTCGGAGGAGAAGTTGCGCGGCTGGGCGGGACGTTGCTGCACCATGGGCAAGCCAATCGGGGTGGGGGGCGGGGAGTACGTCAGCGGCCGGAGGCCGGCGGCGCCAGGGCCTCGTCGATCGCGGCGGCGAGCGCGGGTACGTGCCGGCTGCCCAGGATGCTGTGGTGGTCGCCCGGCAGGGGGCGCACGGTCACCCCGGCGCCGTACAGCGGGGCGAGGCGCCGGCCCAGCCGCGTACGCCGGTCCTGGTCGGTGCCGGCCTTGAGCAGCAGCAGCGGTGCGCGGACCGGCCGGGGACGGTGGCGCAGCATGGCCCTGATGCTGGTGTTGTGCAGCCGTACGTAGTCCGGCACACCGGCGGTGAAGCGCAGCCCGGCCAGCTCCCGCACCCGGGGCAGCTCGCCCTCGGGCCGGTCCGGCACCAGGCGCCGGGCGCGGGGGCCGCGGAACCGGGCCTCCCACTGCAGGCCCAGGCTGGGCACCAGCCAGTGCGGCAGGGCGCCGACCGGCAGGCCGCCGGTGGCGGGCAGGAAGCCGTCGATGCCCACAAGGAGCTCCACCGACTCGCCCATCGTCTCCAGCAGGCGGGTCATCTCGTGGGCGACCATCGCTCCGTACGACCAGCCGCCCAGCAGGTACGGCCCGGTGCGCTGCACCTGCCGCAACACGGTGACGTGGTGCGCGGCGATGTCCTCCAGGCGGGCCAGCGGACGGCGGTGGTCGTCGAGGCCGGGCGCGTCCAGGCCGTAGACCGGCCGGCTGCCGTCGAGATGGCCGGCGAGCTGCCGGTAGCAGAGGGTGCTGCCGGTGGCCGGTGCCACCAGGAACAGCGGGCGGCCCGAGTCGGCCGCGCGGAGCAGCGTGAGGTGGTCGGGCAGGTGGGCGGGCGCGGCGTCGGCAGGCGCCGCCGGTGCCGTGGTGCCGGGGGCGCGGTGCTGTCCCGCGGCGGGGACGCGCTGCCGGACGGTGCTGACCAGCGCGGCGAAGGTGAGGTCGTGCGGCAGCGACGTGACGGGCACGTCGTGCCCCAGCCGGTGGCCGATCAGTCCGCTGAGCTGCACGAGCATCAGCGAGTCTCCGCCGAGCCGGTGGAAGTCGGCGTCGTCGCCCGCCGTGGGCGTGCCCAGCACCTCGCACCACAGGGCGGCCAGGTCCGCGGCGAGACCGTCCGTGCCGGCCGTGCCGGCCGTGCTGTCCGCGCCGTCCACGCCCGACGCGTCAACCGTGCCGGACGGTCCGGCCGGGGTCTGCGCGGCCGGTGTGACCTGTGCGGCCGGTGCCGGTGCCGGTGTTGGCGCCGGTGCCGTGAGCCCGGCGTCCGCAGCCGGGGCCGTCTGCTCCGCCTCGGGTGCGGGCGGGCCGTCCGGCAGCCGCAGGCGTCCGGGCGGCGGGTCCAGGGCGAGCAGACGCGCCAGCCGGCCGGGATCGACGCGGGGCACCTCCAGGTGCCCCCAGGCGGGGCTGTCCGGGGAGGGATCCAGACCGCGGCGCAGCCGCTCGCCCTCCCAGGAGTCGGGGTCCTCGGTGACCACCCAGGCGGGGGCGCGGCCGGGCTGCCGCTCGTGCACCTCCCGCCACCGGTCCGCGCCGGCATGGCCGGTGGCCGGCAGGTAGATCAACCCGTCGTCTCCTGGCGCCTGTTCGGGTCCGGGGCCGGCCGCGAAGACCACCAGGTGGTCACTGGTGAGGCTGGCGTCCACCGCCTTGACGTCGGTGAATCCGGCGTCGTCGATCGCGCGCAGCCAGGTGGGCGCGTCGAGGTGGATGGAGTCGGTGCGCAGCTCGTCACCGAAGTCCCACCAGCCCGGCGCCAGACCCCACATGACATGGGACCAGCGGGCGATCTCCGTGACCTCGACCAGACCCAGCCGGCCGCCGGGCCGCAGCAGCCCGGCGAGCCGGCGCAGCGCGGTGGGGACCGACTCGGCCACGTGGACGACGTTGTACCCGAGCACCAAGTCGTAACTGCCGAGCACAAGTTGCTCCTCGACCGGGTCCGTGCCGATGTCGTAGGTGGAGAACCGCAGGTCGGTCAGACCGAGTTCGGCCGCGCGCGCCTCGGCACGCCGGACGATCAGCGGACTGACGTCGGTGATGTGGTACTCGATGTTCCGCCGGCCGGGCCACTCGGTCAGCAGGGGCCAGGTCAGCCGGCCGGCTCCCGCGCCGATCTCCAGGACGCGCACCGTGCGGCCGGTCTCCTCGGCTCCGGCGGTCGCGGTGCGCACGACGTCGCGCAGGGCCTCCAGCGCGGCGGCGCAGTCGTCCAGCGGAATCCGGTTGTCACGCAGGCAGTCGTCGAGGAACCCGGTGTCGGCGTCGGGGTAGAGCACCGAGACGGGGGTGCGGCGACCGGCGAAGACGTCGGGGTAGGCGGCGGTGACATGGCGCAGCATCCGCTTCAGGCCCGGGAGTTCGTCCAGCCCGGAGCCGACGGCCAGCGCCGCGGCCAGCGAGGCGGTGAGGGTGCCGGCGGCCTGCCAGTGGTCGCCGTCCCGCGACAGCCAGCCCTCCTGCTCCAGTACGCGCAGGCAGAAGTCGGTCAGTGCGGGCAGGCGCCGGCCGGGATCGATGCGCCGGCGCAGCTCCTCGTCCGTCATCCGCCGGCCGTCCGTGAGGCCGGTCATCGCCACGATCTGCTGTCCGGTCAGCCCGGCGCAGTACAGATCCAGTGTCCGGCTCAGCTCGGTCCGCCGGGTGAGCGGTGTGGTCCGGCTGGTCCAGGCCACACCGTCCGCGGCGGCGTGCACCGGTGCGGTGAGATCGGGCAGCGGCGCGGCCTCGACGTACTCCCGTACCGGCAGGCCCTGTTCGGCCAGGTCGGCGGCCAGCGCGGCGGCGCGCGGGTGGCCGTCGCCGACCACGGTCCAGGCCGGGGGCGCGCCGTCCGCCGCGGCGGCGGAGAGCGGCAGGGGCCGCGGTGCGAGATCCCACCAGACCCCGCCGCGCCAGGCGTGCGCGCCGGCCTCGGGGCCGGGCAGCCGGGGCGGTGCGGCGCCGTCGCCGAGGTCGAGCAGGGCGACGGGCTGTCCGGTCCGGGAGTGGTGCGCGGCCCAGGCGTCCCAGTCGGGGGCGGCGGCCGCCGGGGCGCTGGTCAGCACGTCGGTCAGTCCGCGGCCCGCGACGAACAGGGGGGCGCCGAGCCGCCCGGCGGTCTCGGCCGCTTCGGCGAGCACCGGGGCGACACCCGGCGCGTCCGGGCCGGGCAGCGCTTCCCGCTCCGGTGGGACGGCGATCACCAGGGGGCGCCGACCGGCCCGGACCGCGAAGTCGCCGGCCGCCGCCGCGAGGGCACCGGGCCGCCAGGCGACCGAGGTGACCCCGTGACCGGACAGGGCCGGGCCGAGCCCGGCGGAGTCTCCGGCCAGCAGCACCTCGTAGGCGTCGGGACGGGTGGCGGAGGCCTGCGTCCACACCGGGGTGACGGCCTGCGGAGTGCCGTGCGAGGCGGACGGGGCCGCGGTCGGCGGGGCCGCCGGCGGACGGAGCGGTGCCGCGGGCGGGGCCGGCACGGCGGTACGGGCCAGCGGGTGGGGCGGCAGGGAGCAGATCCGTCCGGCGCGCACGGGCGGCAGGGACTCCCACTCCACGTCCACCCCTTCCTCCCACAGCCGCGCGAGACCGCCGAGCAGGGTCCTGCGCTCGTCGGACGGGGAGCGGCCCAGAAGCGGGACGGCGACGAGGTCCGCCGACCGGCGGACCGCCTCCCGGGTCAGCGAGTCCCCGGGACCCAGCTCCACCAGGACCGGCGCGCCGCCCTCGGCGAGCGTGCGCATCCCGAGGTCCAGCCGGATGGTGCCGGTGAGCTGCCGGGCCCAGTAGTCGGGGTCCTGCGCCTGCCCAGGGGCCGTCCGCTCGCCGGTGAGCCCGGAGATCCACGTCCCGTGCGGTGTCTTCCCCGGCACGTCGGCCACGGCCTTGCGCAGGTCCTCGGCGGCGGTCGCCATCAGCGGGGAGTGGAAGGCGTGCGCGGTCGGAAGGAGCCGGCTCGCGGTGCCGGCGGCCTGCCGGCCCGCGGCGAACGCCTCGATCCGCTCCGCAGGGCCGGACACGACGACGTAACCGGACCCCACCGTGGCGAGCGACAGGCTGTCGTCCAGCAGCGGCGCCACCTCGTCGAGCGGTGCGCGCACCACGAGCATCCGGCCGGGCGGCGCCTGGTGCATCGCGCTCGCCCGCGCGTGGACGAGGTCCAGGGCGTCCTGCCAGTCCCAGCCGCCGGCGACCGTGGCGGCGACGTACTCGCCGACGCTGTGACCCAGCGAGGACTCCGGGGTGACGCCCCAGGCGGACAGCTGCCGGGCCAGCGCGTAGCCGTACACGAACAGGCCGAGCTGCTGGTGGCGGGTGTCGAGGAACCAGTCGGGGGAGGTGCCGGGGTCCAGCGCCGGTGCCAGGTCGATGTCGTGGCGGGCGCGGACGTGGGCCCGGCAGGTCTCGAAGACCTCGCGGAAGACCGGGAGCAGTGCGTGGGCGGCCCGTCCGTGACCGGCTTGCAGGGCGCCCTGCCCCGGGAAGAGGAAGGCCATCCGGGGGGTTTCCGCGGCCTGGGTGGTCCGGTCGCCGCCCCGCAGCAGCGCGGCGGCCTCGGCGGCGGTCCCGGCGACGACCGACAGGCGGTACGGGAAGCGCCGGCGCGCGGCCAGGGTCCGTGCCGCGTCCGCCGGCCGGGGCGCGTCGGCCGCGCCGAACCGGTCGGCCAGCCGGGTGCGCATCGTGTGCAGCGCCTCGGGCGTGGCGGCGGACAGGCAGAGGGCGTGTGTCCCGTCGGTCTCCCCGGGGTCGCCCGGCTCGGTGCGGGGCGGTTCCTCCAGGACGAGGTGGGCGTTGGTACCGCCGATGCCGAAGGAGCTGACGCCGGCGAGCCGGGCGCCGGTCTGCTCCCAGGGCCGGTACTCGGTGCTGACCCGGAACGGTGACGCGTCGAGGTCCAGGGCCGGGTTGGGGCGGGAGAAGTGCGGGGTCGGGACGAAGACGCGGTGGTGCAGCATGAGCGAGGTCTTGATCAGGCCGGCGATGCCCGCCGCGGCGCCCGCGTGGCCGATGTTGGCCTTCACGGTGCCGAGCAGGCAGGGACCGGTGCGGGAGCCCTCGCTCTCGGCGGCGAACGCCGCGGTCAGCGCGGCCGCCTCGACCGGGTCCCCGACGGGTGTGCCGGTGCCGTGCGCCTCCACGTAGCCGATCTCGTCGGAGGAGACGCCCGCCCGGGCCAGCGCCATCCTGATCACGTCCCGCTGCCCCGCCACCGAGGGCGCCGTGTAACCGACCTTCTCCCGGCCGTCGTTGTTCACCGCCGAGCCCCGGATCACCGCGATGATCCGGTCGCCGTTCTCCAGCGCGTCGGTGAGACGTTTCAGCACGACGACGCCGACCCCGCCGCTGTTGACGGTGCCCGAGGCGTCGGCATCGAAGGCGCGGCAGCGGCCGTCCGCGGAGAGGATCGACCCCTCCTGGTGGAGGTGACCGCCGACCTGCGGCAGGTGGAGCGTGGCGGCCCCGGCGAGAGCCACGTCGCACTCGTGGCCGAGCAGCGCCTGGCACGCCTGGTGGACCGCCACCAGCCCGGTCGAGCAGGCGGTCTGCACAGTGATCGCCGGGCCGCGCAGGTCGAGTTTGTAAGCGGCCCGGGTGGCCAGGAAGTCCTTCTCCCGCCCGATCAGACGCTGAGTGGCCGTGGCGGTGTCGACGCGGCCCGCCGGCGGCGCGGGCGTGTGGTCACCGCCCGCGAACAGGGCGGTCCACCTCCCCGACCGGTCGGGGTCGATGCCCGCGTCGTCCAGGGCCTGTGCGGCGCACTCCAGGAAGACGCGGTGCTGCGGGTCCATCGTCGCCGCCTCGGCGGCGCTGTATCCGAAGAACTCCCGGTCGAAGAGTTCACCGTCGGGCACCACTCCGCGCGCGGGAACGAACCGGGGATCCGTGACGAGCGCGGCGTCGATTCCGGCCGCGTCGAGTGCGGGCCGGTCGAAGCGGCTGATGCTGTCGATGCCCGCGCAGAGGTTTCTCCAGTACTCCTCGAAATTGTGAGCACCGGGGAATCGGCAACTCAACCCGACTATGGCGACAGAGTTCTCCTGCGTCATCGGATCTCCGTAAGCTATGCGGCGTACCTGTTCGTCGCGCCCGCGCGCCGCCAGAACCATGCGGCGCATTACTTATCGCCCCGTTGAGTGATCAAGTATTGCAAGATCCGAACCTGTGTCAACCCCGAGGAACCTCCGCTCGCGCGCTATTGCCTCGGCATTACGGCGGTCACTTCCCGGAGTCTTACGGCAATCTTTCCCTGTTGTTTGCCGACACTGGATCAGGTTCAGGTTTGTGAGTTTCCCCAGGTGAACTGTCGTCATTGTCCGGAATGCAGTACTGCGTGCTGAAGGATGGCGTGTTCCCTTGTGGGGGCACATGGGGGACCGAGGGTCGATTGGCGGCGTCTCGGTGTTCGCCTCGACCTGGGCACATTTAATGTTTCCGCAACATCGCCGATGGGTGACCGGGTTAGATTGCCGTGAGGTTCCAAAGGGTGACGGCCCGGGCCCGGCGCTCAATGAGGCGGTCATCGAAAAAGCTGGCATACATGGCAGGTGTAGCGGACATCATTCGAAGCGGGGAATTATGTGAGGCTGTATGACGTCGCGAGGTTTCAATGTCTAGTTTTGCCGGATGGTCGGCTCGTTCCACGGCTGAGATACGCGAAGCGGACTTCCACCGCGTACGGACGGATCTCGCCGTGCGCGGCAGAGCCGGACACGGGATATGGCGGCACGAGCGTGCCGCCCTTGTGCAGACGGTCGGCCCCACCTGGACCGGGCCGAAGGGGCCGGCCGTGCTCGAGCGGGCCGGGGCCCCGCCGGTGGCCGTGGTCTTCGACGGCCACCTCGCCAACGCCACCGGCCTCGCGGCCTCGCTGGCGCTGCGCCCGGGGTACTCGCCCTCGGAACTGGTGGCCCACGCCTACCTCAGGTGGGGGCGGGCCGCCGTCGAGCGGTTCCAGGGCGACTTCGCGTTCGCCGTGCTGGACGCCGACAGGGTGCTGCTCGGACGCGACCGCCTCGGCATCAAGCCGCTCAGCTATCTGGAGACCGAGAACGGCCTGCTGTTCTCCTCCGACCTCGCCACTCTCGCGCGGCACCCCTGGGCCCGGCCCAGGCTCACCGCGGACGGCCTGAGCGCGTTGATCACGCAACTGCGCCCGCCGGGACGCGGGGTGCTCGCGGACGTGCGCGAGGTGGTGCCGGGAACCACGGTCGAGTTCCGGGCCGGCGGTGCCGGCTCCGAGGCGCGGTACTGGTCGCTGCAGGATCCGCCGGAGGCCGTACCGGACCGCCCCGTCGAGCAGGTCAGAGAGCTGCTGGACGATGCCGTGCGCCGTGCGCTGGGCGACGCCGAGCCCGCCGTGCTGCTGTCCGGAGGACTGGACTCCAGTGTGCTGACCGGCCTCGCCGCCGGCCTCGCGAAACGCCCCCCGCGGACCTTCACGGTCGTGTTCGACCAGACCGGTGTCCCGGTTCCGGACCGGCCGTACGCACAGGAGGTCGTCGACTTCCTCGGGTGCGAGCACCACGAGGCCGAGATCGACCCCCGCGAGCTCTCCGCACCCGGTCTGCTGGCCGAGGTGGCCGCGGCCAAGGACCACCCGACCCCGTTCGGCGACAAGAACATCACGCCGTACGTCTTCGGACGCCGGGTCGCGGAGGCGGTGCCGGTGGTGCTCAGCGGGGAAGGCGCGGACGCGGTGTTCACCGGGCTCGGCGGGGATCCCGACCCCACCCGCACCCTGACATCGTTTCCCTGGATCGAGCGTTCCCGGCGTTTCGGGCTGCCGTACGGCATCGGTGCCGGGCTGTTCGACGCCGGTCTGCTCACCGCCATCGACGTGTCCGGCTGGATCGACTCGCTGTTCCGCGAGGCCGTCGCCGAGGTACGGCACCCGCCGGGCGCGTCCCGCACCGACCGCCTCGCCCGCGAGATCGATCACCTGACGATCACCCGGCTGCTGGAGCAGACGGTGCTGCACTCGGAGCGGATCTCGACGGCGGCCGGGCTGGAGGTGCGCTTCCCGTTCGCCGACCCCGAGGTGGTGTCGGCCGTGTACCACTTGCCGGCGCGGGAGAAGTCCTTCGACGGCAGGGAGAAGAGCCTGCTCCGCGCCCTCGGGCACCACCTGGTCCCGGAGTCGGTGCGCACCCGGCCGAAGGTGCCCTACCCGATCACCTATGACAGGTACTACAAATCCGCTCTCGTGCACCGCCTCCGGGCGCTGCTGGACGACTCGGCGGCCCCGGTGCACGCGCTGCTGGACCGACGTGCCGCCGTCGCTGTCGTCGACGATCCGAGCCGGCTCGACCGTGGCGGCTGGCTCGGCCGCGCGGACGCCGAGATGGTGCTGCAGCTCGACGCGTGGCTCAGGCGGCTGCACGTGCGGATCGAGCTGTGATCCAGCGGTGGAAGGAACGGGTCCAGGGGTGATCCGGCGGCGGAACGGGCGAAGAGGGTGAGACGGGAAACCACGGGACGTCCACCGCTCCCTGGCCCGTGCGGGCTTCCCGGAAGAGTTCCGTGCCGGCTTCCCGGAAGAACCCCGACCGGATAAGCCGCCGCCCGCCGCCCGCCGCCCGCCGCCCGCCGCCCGCCGCCCGCCGCCCGCCGCCCGCCGGAACCCGAACACGCCCACGCACCACTCGCCGACGCGGCGCCGCCCACACCGTCCGGGCAGCGCGCCCGGAGACCCGCCGCTTCGGCCGTACCCGTCTGCCCCCGGCCCCGCTCCTCGCCCGCGCGAGGAGAGCCACCGATACCGGCACCCCGGGGCCGGCAGACGTCTCCCGTTCTCGCGCGCGGCAGCGCGCGACGTCCCCCACATCCGGCTGTCCCACCACGGACCGACCTGACTGCGCCGCACCGGACAAGCACCGGGGCGGCGAAGAAGAAGCCGGACACGACGGAAATGAGGCACTTGTGAGTGACCCGAAGCAGGTCCCGCTCTCGGTCGGGCAGGAAGCCATCTGGGTCGCGTGGAAACGTGACCCGGCTGCCTGGACGAACATCATCCCGACGCCGTTCGAAGTGACCGGCTCGCTCGACGTGGCACGCCTGCGTGCGGCGGTCGGAGAGATCGGCGAACTCTACCCCCAGCTCCGGGGCCGGGTGCTGGCCACACCGGGCGGCCTGGTCCTGGACCGTTCGGGCGGCCCGGAGATCCCGGTGACGGAGACGGCGACGGACCTCCCCAGGGACGAGGCCGTACGCCGAAGCTGGCAACGGCCGTTCAACCTGCGCCGCGGACCGCTCGCCCGGGTGGAGCTGCTGCGGGGCGCGGACTTCACCGTCCTGGTCCTGGCCGTGCACCACCTGGTGTTCGACGGCGCGTCGATCCTCGTGCTCCTGGAAGCGCTGAGCAAGACGTACGCGGGTGCCGCCCCGGTCGTCCCCGACCACGGCGCACTGGTGCACTACGCCGAGCGCTCGCACGCGCTGGCCGACGGTCCGGAAGGCGAACCCGACCGGGAGTACTGGCGGGAGACGCTGGGCGGGCAGGATCTCGACTTCCGGCTGCCGCCGAGCGTCGACGAGACGCAGTACACGGTGCTGGAGGAGCTGATACCCGCGGAACTCGCCGCCCGGCTGCGCTCACGCGCCACCGAGATCGGCGTCTCCTACACCTCGGTGCTCCTGGGCAGCTACTTCGCGTTGCTGCGCCGCTACGGCGGAGGCGCGGACGTCCTGTCGTTCGTGCCCTACCACGGCCGGTCCTCGGCGTCGCTGCGCGAACTCGTCTGGGACTTCGTGAACCCCCTGCCGATCCTGGACCGGCCCACGGCGGACGACACCTACGCCTCGCTGTCGCGCCGGGTCCACGGCCGTGTGCGGGACGCCGTCGCGCACGGCAACCTGCCCCTGCCGGCGATCATCCGGGCGGCCGGCCTCACCGGGCCGGAAGCGGGCGCGCGCACCCACCAGACGGTGTTCCAGGTCTGGAACGCCGGCCTGCGGACCGGGGTCGACGTGCAGGATCTGCCCCTGCACCACGGCGGACACCGGGCGTCGCTGCGGCTGCTCGGCATGGAGAGCTCCGCCGGTTTCCTGCTGGCGACGATGGTGCGCGAGGACAGCGCCGGCACCCATGTGCTGTGGAAGGACCCGACCGGAGCCGTCGGCCCCACCCGCGTAGCCGAACTCGCCCACGACTACCGGTCCATACTCGAAGCGGTCGCCGAGAACCCCGACTCGCCGCTGATCGACGTCCGGCGGGACGTGCAGGCGGACCCCGAGCCCGTCGCACAGACCCGGCCCGGCCCCGCCCAACAGAGGGCCGCCGACGAGTCGGTGGCGGAGATGGCCGGTCTCTGGGCCGAAGTGCTCGGCGTGCGGGAGATCGACCCGGAAGACTCGTTCTTCGAGCTGGGGGGCCACTCGCTGCTGGCGGAGAAGCTGGTGCTGGCGGTCAACAAGCGCTACGGCGCCGAGGCGGCGTCGATCCGGACCCTGTTCGACCACCCCCGGCTGCACGACTTCACGTCGGTGGTGGCTCCGGCCGCCGCCCCGCAGGAGACGGACGACCCGCCGGCCGGGGACACCGTGCCGCCCGAGCCGGACCGTGCCGCCCCGGGGACAGCGTCCGCCGTCCTCGTCCGGCCCGCCTCCCCGCACCAGCAGCGCATGTGGTTCGTGGACCGGTTCGAGAACGGCGAGATCTATCCGGCGGCGCCGACCTACCACAACCTCAGGCTCGTCCTGCGGCTCCCCGAGACCCCCGAACGGTCCCGGCTGGACGCCGCCGTCACGGCGGTCGTGCGGGCGCACGAGGCACTGCGCACCACGTTCGACCACGTGGACGGCCAGGTGGTGCAGCGCATCCACGCGAGCGTCCCGGTGCGCGCCGAGTGGCTGCCCGCCGGCACCGGCCCGGACGCGCTGCGCGCGGCCGCCACCGCACCGTTCGACCTGGTCGGCGGCCCGCTGCTGCGCGTCACCGTGCTGCCGCACGAGGACGGCTCGGCCTGGCTGGCGCTGACCGCCCACCAGGCCGTCGCGGACGACCACTCGCTGCGGCTCCTCGCCCGGCAGCTCCTCGGCGACACCCCCGAACCCAGCAGCTTCAGCACCTGGCACGAGGGGACACCGCACGAGGCACGGCGCGCGGACATCGAGGCACGCGCCGCCGTGCTCAGCCCGCCGGCCGAACCCCTGCGCCTGCCCGAACGGCGCCGCCGCGACGCCGTCCACGTCTACGAGGAGGCCACGGCCGGCTTCTCCGTCCCGGCGGACACAGCGGTCGACGCGCTCGCCGAACGGCTCGGCGTCGCCCCCACCGACGTGCTGCTGGCCGCCTTCACCGCCGTCCTCGGCTGGTACACCGGACAGACCGACCTGGTGCTGGGCCTGACCCACCCGGGACGCCACGACGCCGACCGCCACGTCGTCGGCCCCCTGTCCAACCTGCTGCCGCTCCGCTTCGAGGCGCGGCCGGACACCGCCTTCGGCCACCTGGCGACCGCGGTCGCGGCCGAGCGCGCGCACGCCCAGCGGCACGAGCACGCACCCTTCGACGAACTGGTCCGCCGGATCGACCCGGTCAAGGACATGAGCCGCACCGCCCTGTTCGACGTGCTCGTCACGGTCCTCGACGGAACCGGACCGCAGGAGGAGACCGGCCTCGCGGGCGGCTACGGCAAGTACGACCTGCACCTCGTGCTGCGCGCGGAAGACGGCGGCCACCGGGGCGTCCTCGTCTTCAACGGCCGCTACTTCGACCACGACCAGATCGCCGCCCTCGCGGAGCACTTCACGGCGGTCCTGCGGCAGCTCGCGAAGCAGCCGCACACCGCGCTCGGCGACCTCGACCCGCTGACCGACGACGAACGCCACACCCAGCTGGCGGTCTGGAACGCCACCGGCGCCGCGTACCCGGAGACCACCGTCCACGAACTGGTCCGGCAGACCGCCGGGCGCCGGCCCGAGGCCGTGGCGCTGACGCACGAAGGCACGGAGATCACCTACGGACAGCTCCTCGCCCGCTCCGAGCGGCTCGCCAAGGTCCTCCTCGAACGCGGCGTGCAGCCCGGCGAACTCGTCGCCCTGCTGCTGCCGCGCGGGCCACGGCAGATCGAGGCCATCCTCGCCGTGCTGTTCGCGGGGGCCGCGTACCTGCCGGTCGACCCGGCGGGGCCGGCGGAGCGGGCGGCCTTCATCCTGGAGGACTCCGGGACCCGGTTCGCGGTGACCCCGGACGGCGCCGGCCTCCCCGGGTTCCCGGGGACCGTCGTCGCCGCCGACGCCGAACCCGGCACCGACCCCGCCCTGCCTGCGGTGGCCGCCGACGCGCCCGCCTACTGCATCTACACCTCCGGCACCACCGGGAAGCCGAAGGGCGTGGTGATCACCCACCGGAACCTGGTGCGGCTCGTCACCAACGAGCGCTTCCCGTTCGCGTTCGGACCGAACGACGTGTGGACGATGTTCCACTCCTACGCCTTCGACTTCTCCGTCTGGGAGGTCTTCGGCGCCCTCGTGCACGGCGGCAGGCTGGTGCTCGTGACCGAGGAGCAGACCCGCGACCCGGAGCAGTTCTGGGCGCTGCTGCAACGCGAAGGGGTCACCGTGCTCAACCAGACCCCGAGCGCGTTCGGCCGTATCGCGGACCGGGAACCGTCGACGCCCACGGGGCTCAACCGGCTGCGGTACGTGATCTTCGGAGGCGAGGCCCTGCGTCCGGCGCTGCTGGGCGACTGGCTCGAACGCCGCCCGCACGTACGGCTGGTGAACATGTACGGCATCACCGAGACCACGGTGCACGCCAGCATCCACACCGTCACCCGGGCGGACGCCGACGCGGACGCCAGCGTCATCGGCCGGCCGATCCCCACCACCCGGCTGCTGCTCCTGGACCGCCTCACGGGCCGTCGGCTGCTGCCGGTCGGCGCGGTCGGTGAGATCCACGTCGGCGGCGACGGAGTCGCGGGCGGCTACGCCGGCCGGCCCGAGCTGACCGCGCGGCGGTTCGTCGACTCGCCGTTCGGCGACGGGAAGCTGTTCCGCAGCGGCGACCTGGCCCGGTACCGGCCGGACGGCACCCTGGAGTTCATCGGCCGGGCCGACGACCAGGTGCAACTGCGCGGATACCGCATCGAACCCGGCGAGGTGCGCGCCGCGCTGCTCGAACACCCGCAGGTCCACGACGCCGCGGTGCTGGCCGAACCGGACCGCCTCATCGGGGTCGTGGCCACCACCGCCCCGCTCACCCGGCGCGACCTCTACGACCACCTGGCCACCAAGGTGCCCGGCTACATGATCCCGGGCGAGTTCCGCACCGTCCCGGAGATCCCGTTGACGCCCAACGGAAAAGTGGACGGGGAAGCGCTGCGCCGCCGGCCGGGGACACCTCCGGCCGAACCGGCGGCCGCGGAGCCGGCCGGCACCGGCAGCGGCACGGCGGCGGTCCTCGGGCGGCTGTGGTCCGAACTGCTCCGTGTCTCCGCCGTGCAGCCCGACGACTCGTTCTTCGCGCTGGGCGGGCACTCGATGAACGCGGTCTCGCTGATCGCACGGATCCAGCAGCACTTCGGTGTGAAACTGCCGATGCGCGCCTTGTTCGAGCACCCCCGCCTGGGCGACCTCGCCGCGCTCGTCGACCGCGAACTCGGCGACCGCGCCCCCGCCGTCACTCCGCTGCCGGCGGCGGCCGCCGACGAACCCGGCGACCGCGCGCCCGTCGTCACCGGGCACGCGGCGACGGCAGCCGACGCGCTGCCGGCGGCCGGCCCGCTCCAGCGACAGCTCTGGCTCGCGGAGCAGGTCGAGGAGCGCTCCCGCAACACGGTCCTGCTGTCCTGGAAGGCCGAGGGGCCACTCGACCTGGCGGTGCTGAACCGTGCGCTGGCCGAACTGGTCGCGGGACACGAGATCCTGCGCACCGCGTTCGTGACGGACGGCGGCGTGCTGCGCCAAGCCGTCCGGGAGCCGTGGCGGCCCCGCATCGAGCTGGTCTTCGTCGCCGACCCCGCCGAGCCGGACGAGGAACTGGCCCAATGGCTCGACGAGACCGCGGAGCAGCCCTTCGACCTGGAGTCCGGGCGTCTGCTGCGGTTCGCCGTGGCGGACCTCGGACCCCACGGGCACGCGCTGCTGGTGTGCGCACACCACCTCGTCATCGACGGGGAATCGGTCCCGACACTGCTGTCGGAACTCGACCGCTACTACCGTGCCGTAGCCGACGGAGTCCCCGCCGAGCCGCCGCGCACCCAGTACCGCGAGTTCGTCGCAGCGGGCGAAGCGGCACGCGGCGGCGAACGGCACCGCCGTGACCTCGACTTCTGGCGCGCACGGCTCGACGGCGCCGGCAGCACGGTGGAGTTCCCCGAACCGCCGGTGCCGCCCGAGCCGGACGGGGCGGTCACGGTGCCGCTGCCGGCCGGCCTGGGACAGCGGCTGCGGCACCTCCAGACCCGCTCCTCGGTGTCCTGGTTCATGGTGGTGGGCGCCGCGCTGGTGACCGCGGTGCACCGCTGGACCGGCCAGTCGGCTCTGACGGTGGGCGTCCCCGCCGTCCAGCCGGAGCGGGGCGCCTTCCCGGACCTGCTCGGCCCCTCCCTGAACACCGTCGTGCTGCGGTCCGACGTGACCGCCGGCACCTCGCTCGGCGACGTACTGACCGCGCTGAGGACCGAGACGCTCGACGCGTTCGCCCACGCCGGCGCCCCGTTCGAGGACGTCCTGGCGGAGCTGGCCCCGGCGCGACAGGCAGGACGCTCGCCCTACACCGATGTCACGCTGAACATGAATCTGCGCAGCGACCGCAAGGCGGAGCTGGGCGGCACGCGTCTGCGGCCGGTCTTCCTGGACCGGCTCGGTGCCAGGGAGGCCAAGACGGGCATCACCCTGACCGTGGCCGAAGAGGACGGCGAGCTGGCCGCCGTGCTGTCCTACCAGGGGACGCGGGTCTCGGCGAAGCAGGCCGGCGTGCTGGCCGCGGCGGTCGGCGACCTGCTCGCCGGCCTGGCGGACGCCCCGGAGCGGGCCCTGGCCGACCCCGTCGACCCGCACCGGCCGTGGCGGTGAGCGGCGAGGTGACACGGGCGTGCCGCGCGACCCGGCCCCCCGAGAGACGAGACGCGTCATGAGCGGACCACGCAGCGCCTGGATCATCGGAAAACCTCTGGCGGACCGCCCTGTGGTCACCCTGTACTGCTTCCCGCACTCGGGCGCGCTCGTCAGCGAGTTCGTCCGGTGGGGCGCGCGGCTCCCCGGGGTGCAGGTCTACGGCATCTGCCCGCCGGGGCGGGGCCCCCGCTCGCGCGAGCGGGAGCCGGACACCGTCGCGGAGTTCGTCAGGGATCTGGTGGACGAGACGGAGTTCGCCGAGCCGGCCGTGTTCTTCGGACACAGTCTCGGCGCCCTGACCGCGTACGAGACGATCCGGGAACTGCGCGCCCGCGGCAAGCCGCTGCCCCGCAGGCTGATCGCCTCGGCGCACGCCGCCCCGCAGCTCGGACGCACGGCCACCGGGCTCTCGGGCCTCAGCGGCCCGCGGCTCATGGCGGAGATCGAGGCCCGCTACGGCGCGCTGCCACCCCACGTGACCGCCAACCCCGAGCTGACCGCCCTGGTCGTGCAGGCGTTCCGCGCCGACTTGCGGCTGCTCGACTCCTACCGCCACCAACCCGGTGATCCGCTCCCGGTGCCCATCGAGGTCTTCGGGGGCGAACAGGACACCTCGGTGCCGCCCGGCACCCTCCTGGCCTGGCGGCACCGGACGGCCGGGGACTTCACCGCCCGGTGGTTCACCGGGGACCACTTCTACTTCCGGCACGCACCGGAACCGGTGTACGCGGCGCTCCGGAACGCACTGCTCCGACCTCTCCCCTCGAAAGCGGGCCTTTGACATGACGACAGACGCCCAGATCCGCCTCCACTGGTACCTGCCGAGCTCCGGGGAGACCCGGCAGTTCCGGCAGGGCGGCACCAACGTCGTGCTGCCCGACCGGGGCTCCGCCGGACCCGGCGGCTTCCGCGCACCGACACTGTCCTACCTGACGGAGATCGCCCTGGCGGTGGAGGAGGCCGGGTGCACCTCGGTGCTCGTCCCGACCGGGTCCTCCTGCGAGGACCCCTGGATCGTCTCCTCCGTGCTCCTGGCGCACACCCGCACCCTGCGGTTCCTGGTGGCGCTGCACCCCCGCACCCAGCACCCGCTGCTGACCGCGCACCACGCGGCGACCTTCCAGCGGCTCGCCGGCCACGACCGCCTGGCGCTGAACGTGGTGACCGGTGAACCGGGCTGGGAGGCACGCCGTTACGGCGACCACGGCGACAAGGCCGTGCAGTACGCCCGCACCGAGGAGTTCCTGCGGGTCGTCCGGCCCCTGCTGGCGGGCGAGTCGGTGGACCACAGCGGGGAGTACTTCGCGACGCAGGACGCCTCCGTGACGGCCCCGGGGCGCGACCTGCCCGCGGAGCCGCCGGAGATCTGGTTCGGCGGGTCCTCGGAGTACGCCCGGCCGGTCGCCGCCCGGCACGCCGATGTCTATCTGAGCTGGCTCGAACCGCTGGACATGATCGTGGAGAAGATGAAATGGCTGGCCGAGGCGGTGCCCGAAGGCCGCCCGGCACCACGGTTCGGCCTGCGCGCCTGGCTGCTCAGCCGGGACACCACCGAGCAGGCGTTCGCGGACGCCGAGCGGCACCTCGCCGGCATCGACCCGGCCCACGCGGCACAGGCCCGCGCACTGCTGGGCGCCCGAGGCTCGGTCGGCCAGGCCAGGGGCCAGAGCCTCCTCGACGGAGCCAGCATCGAGGACCCGGACAGTCTCCACGTGGCGCCCAATCTCTGGGGCGGCTTCGGGCTCCTGGCCGGAGGCTCGGCGCTGGCGTTCGTCGGCAGCCACGCGGAGGTCGCCGACCGGCTGGAGGAGTACCGCGAGATCGGCGTCAGCGAATTCATCCTCTCCGGGTTCCCGAACCTGGAGGAGGCCCACTGGCTCTCGGACGGCCTGGCCCCGGAGCTGCGCAGGCGGGGACTGCTGGCATCGAGGTGACTCACTCGACGGCCTGGGAGCGGGCCCGGTAGAGGTCGCGCAGCAGGGCGATCTCGGCCCCGTGGTGCAGCAGTTCCTGGTTGACCCACCACACGACGCCGATGAAGGGCTCCTCCGGGTCGCTGCCGTGTGGGTAGCCGCAGTACCCGACCGTGTCGAGCGCCGCGTCGTCGGCGCCCAGCAACGCCGTCCGCCAGGCCGCCGCCCCGGCGTCGAAGGCGGCCACCGCCGCCGCCGCGCCGCCGGGGACGGGAACGTCGTCCCGGGTCAGCCGGTGGCCGCCGGCGGTGTGCTCGGCGCGCAGCGTCAGCATCTCGCCGAGGTGGCTCAGGCGCCACGCGAGGGTGGTGAACGGCGGCGGCCAGGGATGCGGGTAGGCGGCGGCGTCGCGTCCCCACTCACCGGCGCCCGCCAGGAAGGTGGCGCGCGGCCCCGGCCCGTCCGCGCGCCGCCGTACCGACCAGCAGTCCGGCACCGGCTCCCACAGGTACTCCGCGTCGGTCAGGGGAGCGACCGGGGTGTCCGTCCCGTCGCCGCTGTCCATGACGGGACCCGTCAGCCGGCGGGTGAGGCGCTCGCGGGCGAAGTCGAACTGTTCCAGCAGCGGCAGCAGGCGGGGCGGCACCGTCATCGAAGGCTCCTGTGTCGGACCGGTTCCGGACGATCCGCCACCCTGGCACAGCCGCCCCCGCGACCGCCTGCCGATTTTCCGTACGGCGGCCCGCAGGCGTGGACACGCGGCCGGTGGCCACGGTTCCTCTCCGATTCCCTGATAGGCAGGTCTCCACCGGCTCAGCCCCGACAGACCGGAGAGCATCCCATGAAGATCCACCTCACCAGCGTCTTCGTCGACGACCAGGAGAAGGCCCTGCGCTTCTACACCGGGCCGCTGGGCTTCGTGAAGAAGCACGACGTGCCGCTCGGCGAGGACCGGTGGCTGACCGTGGTCTCACCGGAGGACCCCGACGGCCCCGAACTGCTGCTGGAGCCCTCCGGCCATCCCGCGGTGGGCCCGTACAAGACGGCGCTGGTCGAGGACGGCATCCCGGCCGCCTCCTTCGCCGTCACCGACGTACGCGCGGAGTACGACCGGCTGCGCCGGCTCGGGGTCCGCTTCACCCAGGAGCCGCTGGAGACGGGCACGGTCACCACGGCGGTCCTGGACGACACCTGCGGCAACCTGGTCCAGATCGTGCACACCCACTAGGACGACGCCCAGGTCACCGGCCCGGCGGATCTCGCATGGCTGCGCCGGCCGGCCACGGCCTACGGTGGGGGCGTGCGGGCCCGACCGGACCGGAGGAGTGCACGTGGAGATCGTTGCGTACGGCGTCCTGTCCGACGAGGAGCCCTTGCTCCGGGCCGCGTTCGACGAGGCGTTCGACGGCCGGCACGGACTGCGCTGCCTGGGGCTGTTCCTGGACCGGGACACCGCCCCGACGGCCGTCGGCCACGAGGTCGTGCTCAGCAGCGTCAACGACACCCTGGACGCGGGTGTGCTGCGCGCGCTGGCCGACGGCGGAGCCCGGATGATCGCCCAGCGCTCCACCGGCTACAACAACATCGACCTCGCCGCCGCGCGGAAGCTGGGGCTCACCGTGGCCCGGGTCTCGTCCTACTCGCCGTACTCGGTCGCCGAGTTCGCCTGGACCCTGGCCCTGGCCGTCAACCGCCGGATCGTCCGCGCCGCGCACCGCACCCGGGAGTTCGACTTCCGGCTCGACGGGCTGATGGGCCGCGACCTGCGCGGCCGGACGGCCGGCGTGGTCGGCACCGGGAAGATCGGCGCCGCGTTCACCCGGATCGCCCACGGGTTCGGGATGAGACTGCTGGGCTGGGACATCGCGGAGAATCCCGACTGCCTCGCGCTCGGCATGCAGTACGTGCCACGCGAGCGGCTGTTCGCCGAGGCGGACCTGGTCAGCCTGCACGTGCCGCTGCTGCCGGACACCCATCACCTCGTCGACGCCGACGCGCTGGCCCTGATGAAGGACGACGCGATCCTGGTCAACTCCAGCCGGGGCGGCCTGGTGGACACCGACGCCCTGCTGGAGACGCTGCGCGCGGGACGGCTCACCGGAGTGGGCCTCGACGTGTACGAGGAGGAGGCCGGCGTGTTCTTCCTGGACAAGTCGCTGGAGGTGATGACCGACGAACGCCTGGCCCGGCTGATGACCTTCGGCAACGTCCTGCTCACCTCGCACCAGGCGTACTTCACCGAGGACGCCGTGGGCCAGATCGTCCGGACGACCGTGTCCAACGTCGAGGACTACCTCGCCGGCCGCACCGGAGAGAACACGCTGGTCGGCGCCGTAACCCCCTGACGCCACGAGCGCCGCCCGGCTCGTCACCCGGCGTCGGCCGCCGGGAGCACCACGCGCAGTTCGTATCCGCCGTCGGCGGTCGGACCCGAGGTCATCGTGCCGCCGAGGAGTTCGGCGCGCTGGCGCAGACCGATCAGACCGTGGTGGGCGCCGGGCAGCGGCAGCGGCGGCTGCGTCGGCGCGCTGTTGGTGACCGTGACGTGCACCGAACCGTCGCCGTGGGTCAGCTCGATGCGCGCGGTGGCGCCCGGAGCGTGCTTGCGGGTGTTGGTCAGCGCCTCCTGGACCGTGCGGTAGACCGCGCGCTGCACGGTCGGCGGCAGGCCCTCGGGCAGCTCCATGCGCAGTTCGGTCCGGATGCCGCAGTTGTCGGCCAGCCGCCGGATGTCGCTGAGCGCCGGCTGCGGGGTCAGCTCCGTGGGGTGGCCGCTGGAGGCGCGCAGGACGCCGACCATGTGGCGCAGCTCGTCCAGCGTCTGCACGCTCAAGCGCCGGATCGTCGCCGCGGCCTCCTTGGTCTCCGGATCGCCCGCGCCGACCTGGAGCGCCCCCGCGCGTACGGCGATCAGACTGACCTGGTGGGAGACGACGTCGTGCATCTCCCGCGCGAGCTGCGCGCGCTCCTTGGCCAGCGCGGCCTGGGCCGTCAGCAACTGCTGGTGGTCACGCGCCTCGGAGATCTCGGTCAGGCGCAGCGACAGGGCACGGCGGGTCAGCACGAGCTGCCCGAGGAAGACGGCCGCGGCCGCCGTGGCGAAGCTGTAGCCGAGCGGGATCAGCGTCGAGGTACGGGTCGGATCGAACCGCGGCGACGGCAGGGACGTGGTGTCGCTGACCGCGAAGACCAGGGCGCAGGCGACCAGCAGCGTCCGCGGCCGGCTGAACGAGGCGAGCGTGTACAGCGCGGCCAGGCAGGCGACGACCGCGTCCGACAGCAGCACGGCGGGCAGGGTGAGCACGAACGTCAGCAGCGGCTGCCGCCGGCGCAGCAGCAGGACCACCGCGGCGCCCAGCGCGCAGGCCATCCGCAGCCGCTCCTCGATGTCCCAGTGGGCCCACACGTCGAGGAGCGCCATGGCCACGGCCACGCCGTCCAGGAGCAGCGGGGACGGGCGGCGCCGGGTCATCCCGTGCCCTCGGCGAGGAGTCCGGCCCGCTGGGCGAGGAGGGCGGCCTGCACCCGTCCGCTGACCTCCAGCTTGTTCAGGATCGCGCTGACATGGTCCTTGACGGTGCCCGTGCTCAGGTGCATCCGGGCCGCGATGTCCGTGTTGGACAGGCCCTCGGCGATCAGGACGAGCACCTCGCGCTCCCGGGAGGTCAGCCGGTCCAGGGCCTTCGGCGGGCGGTCCTGCGTCCCGGCGCTGAGATAGCCGTCCACCACCGTGCGCGTGACCTTCGGCGACAGCACCGTGCCGCCCCGGGCCAGGCTCTGCACCGCGGGCGGCAGCGCCTCCGGATCGGTGTCCTTGAGCAGGAAGCCGGCGGCGCCCGAGCGCAGGGCCGTCTCCACGTACTCGTCCATGTCGAACGTGGTCAGCATCGCCACCACCGGCGGCTCCGGCAGCCGGCGGATCTCGCTGAGGACGGTCAGGCCGTCCACGTCCGGCATGCGGATGTCCAGCAGGACGACGTCGGGACGGGTCTCGCGCACGGTCCGCAGGGCCTGCCCGCCGGAGACCGCGCCGACGACCTCGATGCCGTCGGCGGCGTCCAGGATGCGCTGGAAGCCCGTGCGGATCAGGGCTTCGTCGTCGACCACCAGTACCCGGATCACGTGTGCTCCAGCCTGTGGGGGAGTACCGTGTCCGATTCGTACCACGCCGGGGGCGACCGCGCCGCCGGGCGCCGGGGGAGTGGTGCGAACCGGGCGGCCGAAGCGGTCTCACCCGGGCCGGGAACGGGCCCCGGCGGGTGTCACCGGCCCACGAGGCACAACTGACGGGGGACGGCCGGCGGCACCGGCACGGCGACGGGCGAGGACCCCCAGGCCGGTGACGGCCGGTGCTCCGCCGCCGCGGGCTGTCCGAGCCGGACGGACCAGAGTCCGTCGCGCAGGGTCAGCGTCACTGTGGCCAGGCGCGGCACCCGCAGGTGCCAGAAGGACCGGGCGGGTACGGCCAGGGCATGGACCAGCGCGGCCCGGACCACGGTGGCCTCGGTGATAGCCAGGACGTGTCCCTGGCCGGCCGGCAGCGTCCTCAGCCAGGCCGCCGTGCGTGCGCACAGCCGGGCGACGGACTCGCCGCCGTGCGGTGCGGCGTTCGGATCGGTCAGCCAGACGGACAGGGCGTGGGGGTCCTCGGCGGCGATGTCCCGGAGCGCGCGGCCGTCCCATGCGCCGTAGTCCAGATCGCGCAGGGCGTCCTCGGGGACGGCCTCGACCGCGAGGGCCTCGGCGAGCCGCGCGCAGGGAGCGGAGGGTGTCCGCACGGCCCGGGCGTACGGCGGGAGGGCCGCGTGCGCGGCGCTCACCTCGCGCCGGCCCGGTTCGTCCCGGGTCCCGTCTCCGAAAACCTGGTCGCGGTTGCCCGGCGAGGCGGTCGCGCACAGCATCGTCAGTCGCACGGTCACCATCCGGGACCTCCTTCTCGACCGGGACGCACAGGGCCGGCCCGGTCGGGTCGTCAAGCGGGAGGCCGGCCGGAAGCACACCGGACTGCTCTCCCTTCCCTCCCCACAGTCCTGGAACGGCGCCGCCACGACCATCCGGCACCCGGCCGGACCATCCCCGCCGGATGGCGGGAACCTCGCGCACCGGTACGACGGCTCCGCCGCTCCGGTACCGGCCGTACCGGTACGACGGTTCCGCTCTCCCGCCCGGTCAGCGGATGATCGCCTCCGCTCAGCGCAAGCCCAGGCAGGGCAGCCAGACGCGGGGCGCGCCGTGGGCCGCGGTGAGCAGCGCGGCCAGGACGCCCGGCAGCCCCGTCAGCAGGTCCGCCGGCCAGTCGGCGGCAGCGGGGGAGCCGAGGCGCTCCGTCACGTGGTCGGCCAGCCGCCGCTTGAGCGCGCCGGCGGCGGGCAGCCGCGCGTGGCGATCGAAGGCGTCGGCGACGGCCAGCACGCCCGCCGCGCCGTGGCACAGCCCGAGCCGGTCGGCCGGGGTGTCGCCGTAGAGGTGGAACTTCTCGTCGTAGTGCTCGGCGAGCGTGGTGAACGCGGCCAGGGCCCAGTCGGCGGCGGCGGTGTCCCCGAGGGCGTCGGCGGCGTCCCACAGCGCCCAGGCGACGCCGGGGGCGCCGTAGCACCAGGCCTGCCGGGGCATGGCCGTGCGGGAGGGCGGGCGGTCGAGTCCGGCGCCGGGCCAGGTGCGGACGGACCGCTCGTCGTCGTACGCCTGGCGGACCAGCCAGCGGGTGGCCCGGCCGAGCGCCGCGGTGAGGGTGTCGGCGAGGCCGGTGCCCGGCCGGGTGCGGCGTAGTGCCGCGGTGAGCGCGGTGACCAGCCCGGCGACGCCGTGCCCCATGCCGGTGTTGACCCGGCCGTGCATCCACGCCAGGTTCGGGTGGTGCGCGTACTGGCCCGTGCGCAGCCGGCCCAGCTCCTCCTCGTCGCACAGCAGGGCCAGGTGCGCGGCGAGCGGACGCGGCACGGGTCCGGCCGGACCGGCCGCGCACAGCGCGAGCAGGGTGCCGGCGGGCCCGGAGATCAGGTCGTAGTCCGGGAAGGCGACGTCGCGGGTGCGGTACCGGGGCGGGCGTCCGCCGAGGTGGGCGGCGAGCCGGTCCGCGGCGGGCCGCAGCCCGGGGTGGAGGCGGGTGCCCAGCCGCAGGCCGACGAGCGTGCCGGCCAGCCCTCCGTCGTACAGGGCGGGGTGGGCCGGTCCCCGGCCGGCCGTGCGGGACCACACGGCCACGGCGGCCGGCGCCGCCTCGTCGTCGGCGACCAGGTGCGCCAGCACGGGGATGCCGGGATCGCAGCGGTGTCCGCCCCGCTCGGGCGAGGCGGCCCACTCCCGCAGGTACCGGACGGCGAAACCGTGGACGTCGTCGAGCGGGGTGGGCGGTGCTGCCGTGTCGTACGCCATCGTCCTCCTCACTTCCTGGGGGCGGGCAGGAGCCGCCCGCCCGCGCGGACGGGCGGCTCCTGGAGAAGGATCAACAGACGACCGCCGTGGCGCAGATGATGATCGTGCACAGGCCGCTGCATCCCTCGGTGTACGCGGAGACCGACGGCAGGTCCTCGTCGGTGATCCGCTCTTCGAGGTCGCTGATCAGCGTGTCGAGTTCGGTGATGTCGTTGCCGGGCATGGGACTTCCCCTTTCACTCATCGGGTGTGGGCCGCCCCGGCGGACCGCCTGGCGGGCGGGCCGGGGACGTGGTGCCGGCCGCCGCGGACCAGGACGTCGGCGGCGGCAGCGGCGAGCCGGCCGGCGCTCTGGTCGTGGGGGAGCCGGAGCAGGAGTTGGGCGGCGACGGTCGCGCCGCCGTGCAGCGGGTCGCTCACCAGCAGTTCCCCGGGTGCCGGCAGCATCTCCTCCACCAGCAGCGCGGTGCCCGCCTGCCGGGCGCACAGCCGCTCGATCAGGTGGATGGCCGTCAGCGACTCCAGGTCCACGGGCACCGGTTTCGCGCCGGGCGCGGTGCGGGCGAACGCGTGCCGGGGCAGACCGGCGGTCCGGCGCAGCAGGGCCAGGGCGCGGACCTTGGCGAGCAGGTCGTCGCCCGGCTGCCACAGCCGGCCGCGGTCGATCCGCCAGGTGGCGGGGGCGAGGACGAGGTCGCCGCCCGCGGTCAGCCGCGGCAGCCTGGCCAGGTCGGGCAGGGCGGCGTCCAGGGCGTCCAGGCGGATGAGGCAGGACGCGGCCGGATGGCTCGCGGCGAGCAGCAGGCGCAGGAGCGTGTCGTAGGGCGGGGCGGGGGAGCGGGTGGCGTGGTACACGGGGATCAGGCGGCGGCCGTCCGCCTCGGCGACGATCCGGCCGTGCTCGCGCCGCAGGCTGATCCGGTCCAGCGGGAGGTAGCGCGCGTGCGGGCCGTGCGGGCCGTAGTACGGCGTGGGGTCCGGGTCGCCGGTCCACCAGCGGGTCGTGACGGGACGGCGCACCGCGTTGGCGGACCGCTCGGCGAGCGGCGGCACGAGCAGGTCCACGAAGCGGACCCCGGTGCGGTCCTCGACGGCGGCGAGGAAGGCGCGGTAGGCGTCGGCATTGCCGTATCCGCCGTGCAGGGCGCGCAGTCCGTCGGCGAACCGCGCGTCGAGCACCCCGGCGGGCGAGGCGGTCTCCAGGACGGCCACCGGACCGTCGGCGGCGGACGGGGCCAGCGGGCGCAGCAGGCAGTCGACGGGCCAGGGCGGCAGCGTGTCCGCGCCGGGCGGGGCGCCCAGCGCGTCCAGCAGCGCGTCGTCGACGTCGACGCGGGCCGCGCCGGAGCGGGCGGCGGCCGCCAGGTGGTCCAGCAGCCGGCCGTAGCCGCCGGCGCGGTCGCGGGCGGCCGGCCAGCCCGTGTAGCGGCGGGCGGCGGGCGGCGGCTCGTCGGTGCTCAGCCGGTCGGCGAGGATCTCGCTGATGGGGCGGGCCCGCTCGGTCAGCCCGGCGAACCAGGCCTGCCGCTCCGGAGGGTCCGGGGGGCGGTCGGCTTCGCGGAGGGCGGCGAGCCGGGTCGCGATCCGCAGCCCGCGCTCGACGCGTGCGACGGCCGCGACGGGCACGGCGGCGTCGGCGCCGAGACGGCGGTGGGAGTCGAGGAACCAGGCGTCGGACCCGCCGCCCGCGGGCGCCGCCGGCAACGTCCCGCCGGCGGTCACCGCCTCGGCCGGCACCCAGCCGCTGCAGTGCCGGCGGGGTTCCCGGCAGATCTGTACGACGCCCAGCCGGTGCAGGTGCTGGAGGAACCCGCGCAGCACCTCCGGGGCCAGCGGCGGCCGGCCGGGCTGCGCGGTCAGCGGCGGCAGCAGCCGGTCCAGTTCGCCGAGCGGACGCGGCCCGTCGGCGAGGAGGGCCAGGACGCCCTCCAGCACGCGGGTGCGGCGCAGCACGATCTGCCGGAGCCGGCCCGGCTCCCGGGAGTCCACGACGTAACACCGGACCTGGCCGGGCAGGTCGCCGGGCGCGGCGGCGGGCGGCTCGGCGAAGTGCAGGGGCGTCGGCGTCAGCAGGGTCTTCGGGCCGGCGGTGCGCAGGTCCGCGGGCCCGCCGCGTGCCCTGAGCAGGTGCACGTTCTCCACGGCGACCGCCGCCAGGGCCCCGAGCGAGGTGCCCGGCACGAGGAGCGGCGGACACCCGTCCGCGGCGCCGGTCACCGGGAGCGCGGCGATCTGGCCCGCCCAGCCGCGGGGTGTGGTCTTCGCGGCGGCCCGGCCCACGATCCGCCACAAGTAGGCGGCGCGCTTGCGCAGTTGCCTGCCCGACCAGGACTGGCCTTCGGCGAGCCGCCGTTCGGTGTCCTCGGCGAGTCCGGGAGCGGCGCTGTCCAGGAACGCCCGCAGCACCGGGCTGGAACACACCGTGCGCCACGCCTGTTCGGCGACGCGCCGCTGCTCGTCCACGACCGCCTGCCGCAGCCCGCTCAGGGCCGTCTCCGCCGACGCCGCCTCATCCAGCAGGGCGCGGGCCTGCTCCGCGAGCGTGGCGGGCACGGCGGGCGAACGTTCCAGCAGTGCGCAGTCCGCCGCCCGCGGCGCCGCACCGGAGTGCAGCCGCCGCCGGAGGTCCAGCACGGGACCCCGTTCGGCGGAGGACAGCGACGGCTGCGGTACGACCTCGGCACCGAGCCGGTCGGCCAGCGCCCCGGCCCGCGCGGCGAGCCGGTCGACGGTGTCGGCGTGCCGGGCCGCGTCCGCGAACAGACGGGTGGCGGCGCCGGCCGTCCACGCCGCGCCGGGCATCCCGCCCAGCCGCAGCAGCGCCGTGGTGCCGAGCGCCGCGTTCCGGACATCCGCCGTTCGGGCCGCCTGTGCCGGTACGGGTTCCATGCTCAGTCCGCCCCTTCCCGGCCGTCGGCGGCGAGTGCCTCGGTGAGCAGGCACTGCCGTGCCGTGCCGAGCGCGCCCCGGTTCCAGTGGAAGACCACGTGGTGGGCGGCGGCCCGGCGCGGGCCGATGGTGGCCTCGCCGGACGCGAAGTAATGGCGGTGCCAGCGCTCCGCGGCCCGTCCGACCGCCGCCACGTGCTCGCGCACGAGGTCCCGCCACGGCTTCGGCAGCGCCCCGAGCCGGTCCTCGGCACTCAGCTCCCACCACGCACGGATACCGGCGGCGGCCCGCTGCCGGTCCGGGTCCTCCGGCGCCCCCGGCAGCCTGCGGCCGGTCTCCTCCCGTACGACCTGCCAGACGCCCCGGTGCTCCCAGCCGACGATGCCCAGTCCGTCGAACACGGCGTGCAGCAGCGCGAGGGACACCCGCCAGCCGGCCGGCGCCGGATCACCGGCCGCGGCGGTGTGGACGTCCAGCCACGCCCGGGAGTCGGCGGTGAACAACGCGTGCACCCAGGGCATGGAATGGGGGCCGCCGAAGAGATACGTCTCCGGTTCGTACACACCGGCCACGGGCTGCGTCCGGGTGCCGTCCCGCCGTCCCGGCTCAAGCCGCCGCAGCAGCGCGGCGCGCAGGTCCGGTGCGCGGGAGGGCTCCGCCGCGCGGAACCGCACGCGCAGTCCCGGGGGTTTGTGCATGAAGAAGAAGTCCCGGGCCTGCCCGCCGTCGAGCAGCTCCCGCGCCGTCGCGGCGAGCCGGCCGTACGGCAACGCGCCCGGCGCGCCGGCCAGGCCGAGCTGCACCCACCCGCCCTCGGGCGTATGGTCGCGCAGGGCCGCCAGACCGGCCGCGAGGAACGTCCGGCGCGCCGCCGCGTACCCGGCGTCCTCCGCCGCCAGGGCAACGGTGCCCAGCGGCCCGGTCCGCGCGTCATGGAGGCAGTCGGCCAGTAAACGCTCGATTCGCACCATGCGGCCTCCTCACCGGGAAGGACGATCCACTGCTGTGATGTCCCGTCCGCACCGGTGCCGAAGCATCACAGCGAATTGGTCATATGATCAACAGGAGTGCGCTGGTGTATCCCGCTGTCCGCACCGGACCGCTCAGTGCGCCGCTCTCCCACCGGAGCCGCCGACGATGTCTGCCCCACGCGTGCGGCAACGCGCCGCTGGCGCGGCGGAGTCGGGTACGAGCCGGGCCGGGCGGAAATTCGGTGTCGCTTGGGCCGGATCGACACGATCATGGACCGGTCACCCGCACCCGGCCCCCGAGGAACCACCTGCCATGCCTGTGCCCGCCGACCCCACCGTCCTGCACCCGATGCCCGGGCAGCCGCGGGTGGTCCAGCTCAAGCCACTGGTCACGTCCCCGCTGATCGAGGTGGGGGAGTACTCGTACTACGACGACCCGGACGACGCCACCGCGTTCGAGACGCGCAACGTGCTCTACCACTACGGACCCGAGAAACTGATCATCGGCAAGTTCTGCGCGCTGGGCACGGGCGTGAAGTTCGTCATGAACGGCGCCAACCACCGTATGGACGGCCCCTCGACCTTCCCGTTCCCCACCCTGGGCGGCTCGTGGGCCGACCACTTCGACCTGCTCACCGGCCTGCCCGACCGAGGGGACACCGTCGTCGGCAACGACGTCTGGATCGGCCACGGTGCGACGGTGCTGCCGGGCGTACGGATCGGACACGGCGCGATCATCGGCACCGGCGCCGTGGTCACCGGCGACGTGCCCGACTACGGCATCGTCGGCGGCAACCCGGCACGCCTCATCCGCACCCGCTACGACGACCGGGACATCGCCCGGCTGCTGGCGGTGGCCTGGTGGGACTGGCCCGTGGAACACCTCACCGAGCACGTGCGCACCATCATGTCGGGCAGCATCAGCGAACTGGAGGCCGCCGCCGGCTCGTGCTGAACCGGGGGACGGCGTCGCGGTCGTCAACTTGTCGGGTGCTTGTAGTTCGTTCGGGTGACGTCACTTCGCGTCACTCTGCCTCGTCGCGGCACCCTTACACCCCTGTCGTATACAGCCGTCTCGCCTGGAAACGCGGTCTTTAGGACAGTTAAGAAGATCATTCCTTAAATCTGCTTACATGGTGAATCGTTCCGTCTGGAGAGCATGCGGAGGCAGCACTCCCGAACGGAAAGGAGTCGGCGCTATGGCCGACTGGAAGCAGATCTCCGGTGCGCTGGTGCGGATCGCGGTGGGTTCGCGGACGAATGTGTGGGGTGTCAACTCGGGCAGCAACATCTACCGTTACACCAACAACGACGCCAGCCCGTGGGTGCAGATTCCCGGCGCGCTCAGCGACATCGGGGCGGGTGCGGACGGGACCGTGTGGGGGGTGAACTCCGCCGGCAACATCTACCGGTACACCGGCGACCAGGAATCCGGCCACTGGAAGCAGATCTCCGGTGCGCTGGTGCGGATCACGGTGGGTTCGCGGACGAACGTGTGGGGCGTGAACGCGGGTGGGAACATCTACCGTTACACCGGCAACGACGCCAGTCCGTGGGTGCAGGTGCCCGGTGCGCTGAGTGACATCGGGGCGGGTGCGGACGGCACGGTGTGGGGGGTGAACTCCGCCGGCAACATCTACCGGTACACCGGCGACCAGGAATCCGGCCACTGGAAGCAGATCAACGGAGGCCTGAAGGCCATCGCCGCCGGCTGGCGGACGAACGCCTGGGGCGTGAACTCGGGCGGCAACATCTACCGTTACACCAACAACGACGCGAGTCCGTGGGTGCAGGTTCCCGGTGCGCTGAGTGACATCGGTGCGGGTGCGGACGGCACGGTGTGGGGGGTGAACTCCGCCGGCAACATCTACCGGTACACCGGCGACCTGCCCGCCTGACCGGCAGCGCCCCGGATCCCACTCGCTGAGTCCGGGGCGCGAGGGTGCCGCGGAACACCGTCCGCTGTTCTTAGGGCCGCCGGGCCGCGCGGGTCCGGCCCGGTGGCCGGCGCGGTCGAGCCGATGGCCGGGGTGGGCCGGGCGGCGGCGCCCGGGACGTGCGCTCCGCGCGGTCGCCTGCCCGTCGCGGAGGCATCGGTGGCCGGACCGGCCGGACGGTGGTGACGGCCCGGCGCGTTCGCTTCGCGCGGTCATCGTGCCCGTCGTGGCGGGAGCCGTCGGCCTCGCCCGCACGGGACGGACGCGCGCGGTCGGTGTCGCCTCCTCGGCAGAGATGTCCGGCTCTCCGGCAGAGATGTCCGGCACGCCCGGCCTCCTCCGCTCATTGTCCCCGCACTTCGCCGCAGAAGCGCGTCGGCGGCGACCCCGCCCCGCCGGCCCGCGCGTCGTACGCCGTCCGGCCGTACCGGATACCCGCCCGGACGTCGGCCCGCCACCGTCCGCGCGGGGCGCCGGGCCCCGGCCGGCAGCCGTCGTGCGGATCATGCCGACTTGCCGCCGGGGCCGGTCGGCCGCAGCATGGCCGGAAGACGTACCTGAGGGCGACAGCCGTCAAGGTACGCGAGATGTCGAAGGCAGGTGAGACCCGGAGAGAAGTGAGGCAGCATCTCGGGTTGCGCGTCCCTGGGGGATGTGCCTGTGAACGACCCACCGTTGTTCACGGCCCCCGTCCCGCACCCGGGGCGCTGGGAGGCCGAGGACGTCTGGGAGGCCGGCCAGTGGTGTACTTCACGAATTCACTCGACCGTATGGTCCCCGACGCGCTGGCCGGGTTCGCCCGCGTCCACGCCGATCTCGCGGTCTACGACGAACAGGCGGGGTTCCTCCGCGCCCGGAGCCCGTCGCCCGGCCGCCGGGTGGCGCTCGTGTCGGGCGGGGGCTCCGGGCACGAGCCGCTGCACCTCGGTTTCATCGGCGCGGGCATGCTCGACGCCGTCTGCCCCGGCCAGTTGATGGCCTCGCCGCACAACCGCCAGGTGTTCGACGCCTCCCGCGCCGTATCGCGTGGCGACGGCGTGCTGCACCTGGTGAAGAACTACACCGGGGACAGGATCAACTTCGGTATCGCGGCCGAGCGTCTGGCCCACGAGGGCATCGAATGCGCCCGGGTGCTGATCGACGACGACCTGGCGTCGGAATCGGCCGACTCCGCCACCGGCCGCCGGGGCACCGGCGCCGCCGTGCTGGTGGAGAAGGTGCTCGGGGCCGCCGCCGACACGGGGCTCGGACTGCGCGAACTCGCCGATCTCGGTACCGACTTGGTGGGCCGCTGTCGCAGCCTGGCGGTCGCGTCGGCCGCACACCACTCACCGGCCACGGGACGCGTCGCGTTCGACCTCGCCGACGGTGACCTGGAGTGGGGCGTCGGCATCCATGGTGAGCGGGCTCGTCGTACGGAGACCCGGCCGGCGCTGGACGAGCTGGTCACGAAGATGACGGAGGCACTGCTGACGGCGCTGGGCCGGACGGCCGGCGAATCGGTCATCGCCCTGGTCAACGGGCTCGGCGGGGTGACGCGGCTCGAACTGTACGGCGTGGCGCGGCAGCTCGCGCTGCGGCTGGAGCGGTGGGGACTGGTCCTCGAACGCGTCCTGGTGGGCGACTTCGTGACCGCGCTCGACATGCGAGGGTTCTCGCTCACGCTCATGGGGGCGGATGCCGAGACGGTCAAGTGGTTCGACGCGCCGGCGCACACGGCCGCATGGCCCCGGTGAAGGACCGAGGGCGGGCAGGAGGTGGCACGATGCTGGAACACTACTCGGCGGAGGACGACACGACATCAGCCAACACCGGGATCATCGAGACGACGTCGACGCACATCCCGGCCACGGACGCCGTGTTCACGGAAGGCTGGATACGGAGGTTCGCCGCCACCGTCCGGGCCACCGAGGCCCAGCTCACCGCGCTCGATCAGCGGGTGGGCGACGGTGACTTCGGCACCAATCTCAGGGCGGGACTCGACGCGGCCGTCCGCGTTCTGGACCAGCAGGCGGCGGTGTCCGCGCTGGCGGCCGGCCGGGCCGCGCAGGCCGGCGGACCACTGCGCACGGCGGCAACGGCCTTCCTGGACGGGGTCGGTGGCACCAGCGGACCGCTCTTCGGGCTGCTGCTGGAGGAGTTGGCACTGGCAGCGTCCGGACCGGTCCTGGACGTGACCGCGCTGCGGGCGGGCCTCACCGGTGGACTCGCCGCCGTACAACGCGTCGGTGAGGCGCGGCCGGGAGACAAGACCCTGGTCGACGCGCTGTACCCGGCCTGCGAAGCACTGCGGGTGTGCCCGCGGGAGGCCGGCAGCCGGGTGGCCCTCGCCCACGCGTCGCGCGCCGCGTGGGAAGGGGTACGTTCGACCGCGCGCCTGCGTGCGCGCCGGGGCAGGGCCAGTTACGTCGGCGAGCGGGGCAGGGGCGTGCCGGACCCCGGTGCGGTGGGCATCGGCCTGCTCCTCTCCTCGGCCGACGCCGTGGTCACCGAACTCCCCCCGTCCGCAACGAACCCGGTCCCGGAACAGCCGGGTTGAGCCGGGCACGCCCCCGGTGCCGGGTCGTCCGGTGCCCGGCCGTCCTGTGCCGGATCGGCTGGCGTGGGCTGTCCGGCGCCAGGCCGGTCCGCGCCAGATCGGCCGGTGTGAGGTGGTCCGGTGCGGGGCGTCCGGGCCGGACGGGCGGTCCGGTGCCGCAACGACCCAACCGGGCCGCACTGTCCAATGCCGCAACGGACGGGCAAGGAAGGCCGTTTGGCGCGAGCCCGACCGGGTCGAGCCGGGGGCGTCCGTGCCAGCCAGTCCGGGCCGGACGGGTGGCCCGGCGCCGTAACGCCCCAGCCGGACCAGACCGTCCGGCGCGAGATCGTCGGATGCCGGGGCGCCCCAACCCGGGCGGCGACCCGACGCCCAACGACCGTGCCAGGAGCGGACGTTCGGCCGACCATGCTGAGCCAGGGGCTCCCGTCCCAGGCCGTCCGACGCCGGAGTGCCCCGGCGGATCGGGCGGTCCGGAGCCGCAACGACCGCGCCGCACCGCGTATTCGGTGTGACGTCGACCGGGCCGAACCGGGTGCTCGGTGTGGCGCCGGCCGAGCAGGACTCGGTGCTCGGTGTGGCGTCGAGCGGGCCGAGCCGGGTGTTCGGTGAGGTGCCGGGTCGGTCGGGCCGGATCTTCGGTGTGGTGTCGGGCGGGCCGGGTTCCGGTGTGGTGTCGGCCTGCTGGGGCCGGCGGGGGATGTCGGTCCGCGTGGGTCCACCGGGCGGCGCGGGACCCGGGTGGGTGGAGGGTGCCGCGCCGGCCGAGAGTGGGACCGGGCCCGCTTCACGGGCCGGCCGGGTGGTCCGCCGCCGTGTTCACTGCGCCGCGGTGCGCAGCCCGGCCCCGGTCGGCGAGGGCGCCTGCGCGGGCTTGGGCGGCGAGGTGCGCAGCGGCGTCCGCTCCGTGGCCCAGCGGATGATCCGCGGGTCGTCCAGCGTCTCGACCCACAGGTCGGTCAGGCCGGCGGTGTCGTCGCCCGGCCAGGGGCCGACGCCGAGTACCCGCAGTCCGGCCCGGTTCGCCGCGAGGATCCCGCACCGGGTGTCCTCGACGGCCAGCGTGTCGGCCGGGTCCGCCCCGCAGTGCCGGGCGGCCGCCAGATAGACGTCCGGTTCCGGCTTGGGCCGCACCGTGTCGTCCGGCACCACCACGGCGCGGAAGTGACGGAGCAGCCCGGCCGTCTCCAGACCGGGTTCGACCACCTCTCGGGGGCAGTTGCTGGCCACGGCCAGCGGGGCGAAGGCGGCGGTGGCCCGCACCACGTCGCGGGCGCCCGGCATGGTCACCGGGTGTTCGCAGACGAGGACACGGAAGTGCCGCAGCAGCCGGTCGGCGAGGTCCCGTCCCAGATCCGGACGGCCGCCTTCGTCGGCCATGAGCTGCCCGCACTCGGTGTAGTGCAGGCCCTTGGAGCGTTCCGCGAAGCCCGCCGAGACGGCGAGTCCCACGTCGTCGAGGACGCGCTGCCGAGCGGTCTCCCAGTGGCGTTCGCTGTCCAGCAGGGTGCCGTCGCAGTCGAAGACGACGGCCGCCGGGGTCCAGGAAAGGATGCGATGAAGCGTCATCTTTGTGCTTTCCGTTCGGAGGGGCCGCGTGACCGCGGGCCGGGCCGCGACGTCCTCTCACCGAACGAAGGCGAGGGGTGCCGACGGGTCACCCGGTGCGCGGAGCGGCACAGGGTTCCGGCAGGGCCGGGAGCCGTACGGACGGTCAGGAGCGCCGTACGAACCTGTCCCACCAGGGAACATAACGATCGTTACGCTAGGTTTGGTCACCTGTGGGAGTCAAGTGATCGCGCTGGGTTACGCTCGCACGAGTGACGGGTAGTGCAGAACACCGAAAGCGCGTTGCTGTCCGTCCTGGACGAACCGGAAGACACACGTGCGGTGATGCGGTACGCAGACGACCCGTGCGGGCGGGGCGAACTCGGTGAAGCGCCGCGCCGTCAGCCGCGCACCGGTCGGCTGGGACAGCGCTCCGTCGCTCGCCAGCGCGGCGGCCTGCCGCGCCGCTTCCAGCAGGACCATCCCGGGGACGTGGTCGGTGTCGTGGTCGAAGAAGAAGGGATGCCAGGGGTCGGCCGCGTCCACCAGCACCTCCCGGGCGGGCGGCCGGAGCCGGGGGTGCCGGCCGTCCGCGCCGTCGGGCAGGGCGCGTCGGTGTTCTCCGGACAGGGCACGTCCGTGTTCCCCGGCGAGCCCGACGACCACGTCCCGGGCGTGGGGCACGCCGAGGCGCGCCGGGTCGGGCCGCAGCAGTGCGTCCGACGCGGGCGGCTGGCGGGCGCCGGCGAACGGCCCGCGCAGGGCGGCGTACCGCTCGGGGGAGAGGAACCGCGCACCGCCGCCGGCCCTGGCGAACACCGCGCCGTCGGCCAGGAACTCCGTGTGCAGCCGCAAGCCGCCGGTGGCGCCGTCGGCACCGGTGCGCAGCCCGGTGACCCGGACCCGGCAGGTCACCTCGGTCGCCGCGGGACAGGCCCGCGGCTGCGCGTCGGGTTCCGTGGTGAAGAAGACGTCGGTGATGAGCATCCGGGTGTCCACCGGCAGGCCGAAGTACCGCAATGGGATGAAGATGCCGAGCTGCCGCAGCGTCTCCACCACCATCAGCGGATGATGGACGGCACGGCCGTCGACGGGGAACGTCGGGTGCGACCGGGACCAGCACGCGGCCGCCGTGAAACGGGTTTCGTCGAGGCGCAGTACGTCGGTGAGCAGCACCTCCGCCACCGAGACCCGGTGGACCAGCTCCCGGGCGACCGTGCGTGACCAGCTCAGGGCCCGCGGCTCTTCGACGGTGCCACGGATTCGAGCGTCCATTCCCCCAGCAGACCGCAGTTCGGCTGGTTCCGCACACCGACTCGACCCGTCCGGCGGTTTCAGGTATTACATTGCCTACCGGCAGGAGAGGTACGAGAACCCCGGAAAAAGGTTGCGACGCGTGCAAGCGAATCTGACACGGCGGGCTCTGCTGGAAACCGCGGCACAATTGTTCGATGAACGGGGTTACGCCGGGACCAGCATCAGCGATATCAGCGCCCTTTCGGGGCGTACCAGCGGCGCCATCTACTTCCATTACGCCAGCAAAGAGAAACTGGCGCTCGCCGTGGTCGAGGAGCACTTCGCTTCGTGGCCGCGCATGATCGAACGCCATCGGTCCACCGACGGCCCGGCCCTGGAGAAGCTGGTGGGGCTGAGCTTCACCGTCGCCCGCGCCTTCCGCGACGACGTTGTCGTACGGGCCGGTTCACGCCTCTGGATGGAGCGCAAGGCCATCGCCGCCCCGCTGCCCACCCCCTTCGTGGACTGGATCGAGGTGGTCGGCGAACTGCTCGCCGAGGCGGGCGCCCACGGTGAACTGGCCCCCGGAGTCGACCCGTTCACCGCCGCGCACAGCGTGGTCTGCGCCTTCTTCGGCATCCACACCGTCTCCGACGCGCTGGACGGCCGCGAGCACATCGAACAGCACCTGCACGACCTGTGGCGGCTGCTGCTCCCCGCGCTCCAGGCCGAGCCGGACCCGGCGGCCCTGCTGGACCGCGTCCCCGCCCAGCCGCCGGCCGCCGCGCCGGAGGGGCCGCCGGCCGACAGCGCCGTCCTCGCGCGGACGGAGGCGTAACCCTCCCGCGCGGCGCCGGCCCACCTCCGTCAGCCGCGGATTCCCCGGACCCGGCCGGCCACCGCCGGCCGGGTCCGGCGCAGCGGCGACAACCTTTCCGGTCGGCGGGTCCGGCACCGTGCGCTGCCCGGAGTCCGTCGGCGGTTCCGGTACCGTGGGCTGCCCGGGGTCTGCCGACGGTCCCGTACACCGCGCGCCCGGAGTGCGCAGGCGGGTCCGCACCACGTACGCGCTGCCCGGAGTCGCGCGGCCGTAGCGGCCGGGGACAGTGGCCCCGTCCGGCACACTGGTCGGGCACGCGCCCCCGCCCTGGTCCGGCCTCTTGACCCTCACACCGTGTCAGGCGGTCGACTCGGAGACATCATGTTCACCATCGGAGACTTCGCCCGGCACGGTCGCGTCTCGGTCCGGATGCTGCGTCACTACGACGCGACCGGCCTGCTGCGCCCGGCCCACGTCGACCCGGCCAGCGGTTACCGCTACTACACGGCCGCCCAACTCGCCCGCCTCAACCGGATCATCGCGCTCAAGGAACTCGGCTTCACGCTCCAGCGGGTCCACGACATCGTGGACGACAAGGTAGGAGCCGAGGAACTGCGCGGCATGCTGCGGCTGCGGCGGGCCGAACTGGAGACCGCCATGACCGCCGCGGCGGCCCGGCTGGTCCAGGTCGAGGCGAGGCTCCGAGCGATCGAGAGCGAGGGGCACATGCCCACGAACGACGTCGTCATCAAGCCCGTTCCCGCCGTCCGGGTCGCGGAACTGACCGCGACGGCCGCGGGATTCCAACCCGAGGACATCGGCCCGGTCATCGGACCGCTCTACCAGGAACTGTTCCGGCGCCTCGACGCGGCGGGCATCACGCCCACGGGTCCCGGCATCGCCTCCTACGAGGACGACCCGGAGGGCGGCGGCAGGATCCGCGTCCACGCGGCCGTCCAGGTCTCCGCGCCCGTCCAGGACGGCGCCTTCCGCGTCCTCGACCTGCCGGCCGTCGGCCAGGCGGCGACCATCGTGCACCGCGGCCCGATGGACACCGTGGTCCCCACCGCCCAGACCCTCGCCCGCTGGATCGACGCCCACGGCTACCGGGCGACGGAATATCCGCGGGAGGTCACCCTGGAATGCCCGGAGAACCTCGCCGACTGGGTGACGGAACTCCAGGCACCGGTGACCGCGGTGACCACGGAACCCCCGGCACCGGTGACCGCGGACTGACCGGCCATGCCCTGAGCGGGGCCCGCTAAGGGTGGGAAGCGGCCTTCGGCGGGCGTCCGGGAGCCGGTGTGCCCCCGGGCCGCTTCCACACCTGGCCCGCGGCCAATCGTGTTGATCGTCACGCTGTTGGGGAGTGATCGATTCCACTATCTTTTCGATCGTGACTGCCTCTCAACTGCCGTACATACCAGGGATATCAGCAGAATTCGTCCGTATTCTGTTCGGGCCGCACGCGGAGCAGCTCCACGAGCCCTGGAGGCGTCTGTTCGACGGGCCCCGGTTCGCCTTTCAGGAGGGCCTGGGTCCGCAGGAGCGGACGGCGCTTTCCTACGAGCGGCTGCACTTCGTCAACGACGCGTTAAGGGATCCGGTCGCCCTGGCGTCGGACATCGAGGCGCTCACGGCGATGCACGAATGGGCCGGGGTCGTCGACCCCGGCATGGCGACGATCGCGAGCATCCACTGGAACCTGCACCTCGGCAGCCTCCTCGACCACGACCCCGGTGGCCGGGACCTGCACCCGTACAGGCGGATGGAGCGGGTCGGGACCTTCCTGTGCACCGAGCTGGACCACGGCAACGACGCCGCCTCGCTGGAGACGACCGCCACGTTCGACCGCGGGACGGGCGGGTTCGTCCTCGACACCCCGACGCCGGGTGCCTGCAAGTGGATGCCGAACACCTCCGGCACCGGTGGCGCCAAGAACGCCGTCGTGGCGGCGCGCCTGGTGGTGGACGGCACCGACCACGGAGTCTTCCTCTTCCTCACCCCGCTCACCGACAGCGAGGGCCGGCACTACGCGGGCGTGGAGGTACGGCCCCTCCCGCAGACCGCCAGCGCTCCCGTCGACCACTGCGCCACGTCCTTCCACGGCGTGCGGCTCCCGTTCGAAGCCATGCTCCAGGGCGAACACGGACGCCTGTCGCGCGACGGCGAGTTCGCCAGCACGCTGGGCAACCGGCGCAAACGGTTCCTCGCCTCCGTCCGGCGCGTCCACGCCGGGAAACTGTGCATGAGCGCCTACAGCCTCGGTGTGACGCGGCACGCCCTGGCCGTCGCCATGCGCCACTCCCACCGGCGGCTCACCTCCGGGATGACGACCGGCCGGAAGGTCTCGCTCATCGAGCACCGCAGCCACCACGCACCGCTGCTGTCCGCGGTCGCCACCACCTACGCGGCCACCTTGCTGCACCGGGAGGTCGTGCGGCGGTGGACGAACGGCGCGGAGGCCGAACGCGAGGAGACCGAGCGCCTGGCCGCCGTGGCCAAGGCGTGGATCACCTGGCAGGCCAGGACGGTCATGACCGAATGCCGTGAGCGCTGCGGAGCGCAGGGCCTCCTGCTGTCGAACGGCATCGCCTACCAACTGGCCGCGAACGAGGGGACCATCACCGCCGAGGGCGACAACCGGGTCATCTGGGTGAAGGCCGCCGGCGAGATGCTCATGGGCGGGTTCACTCCGGCCCCGCCCTCCGAGGCGCCCGCGGCCGGCCGCCGCCTGGACGACTCGGGCCATCTCCAGGAACTGCTCGGCGACATCGAGCGGATCTGGCACGGCAGGGCACGCGGGCGACTGCGCGGCGGGCGCCGCGGTGACCCTCTCGCGCGCTGGAACGGCACCGTGACACCGGCCCTGCAGCTCGTCGAAGCCCATGTGCACCGCCTCGCCGCGCAGGCGTTGCTGGACGCCGTCGGCAAGGCGTCCGACCCGCAGGCCCGGGTGGTCCTCGCGCGACTGCACCGGCTGTTCGCCCTGCGCCAGGTGAAGGCGCACAGCGGCGACCTGCTGGCCGCCGGCCATCTCACCGCGGAGCACATCCACCACCTGCCCGACGCGGAGGAGGCACTGATGGAGACACTCGTGCCGTACGCCCTGCCGCTCACCGACGGTTTCGCCGTCCTGGAAGGTGTCATGGACGGGCATCCGGTGCTGGGTGCCGCCGCGCCCGCCGCCGAGAAGGTGCCCGCGTAACCGCACCACCCCGGCCACCACCCGCCGGCGCTGCCGCCCGTCCGCGGCAGCGCCGGCCGGCGTGCCGTCCGCACGCGGCGGAACGGAACGCGCCGGAGGTCATGTGCTTTCCCGGGACCAGCGGCAACTCACGCGCGGGCCCGGTCCCCTGACTCTCGGCAGACCATGGGGCAGGAGATCATCCCGGTGCCGGGACCGTTCACACCGGCAGACCCAGGCCGCTCAAGAGGGCCCCGGCCTGAGGCGCGATGCCGTTCACCGCACCGAGCAAGATGCCGATCACACTGTCGATCAAACCGCCGACGACGGGCAGACCCATGGCCACTCCTTCGTTGTGCACCGCAATACCGTCGGGTGAACTTATCACCATATTGTCCATTTAGCTGGCGTTTCGAGACCTGTGTCCTGTGTGGCCGCAAGAGGAGGCGCCATCACCGCCGGCCGGTCGGCCCCACGGTGTGGCGCCCCGCTCGGTGACCGCGCCCCGGCAGCGGCCAGAGGCACCGTCGTCCGGACGGTACGCGTCGGCCGGGAACTCCCGCGGGAGCGCTCGCTTTAAGCCAACGAGCCTTCATCGTCAAGGGTGTTCAGCGTCACTTGTGCCTCGGTGTAAATGCCCGATATGCAGCGCGGACGCGAGTAGCTCTTAACTTTTTCCTTACGTAGCATTCGCCCGTTGATCATTTCTTCAGTGGTTTCTCACTGATCTCTCACCAAGGGGCTTGAATGCGGGGGCGCGTGCTGACGCGAAGACATAGCCGGATCGTGGCCTTGGCGCTGACGCTGATGACGGCCGCGGGGACCGCGCCCGCGGCCTCGGCGGCCGCCGGCCTCGGGGCGGTCCCGCTCCGTGCGGACACGGCGGCCGGGACCGGGACCGGTGCCGGCCCGGCCGCGCCGTCGACCACGGACGAGGCCCTGGCCCAGGCCAAGGAAACGGGCAAGAAGGTCGAGGTGGCCGCGCTGCGCTCGGAGAGCGCCGACGTCTACGCCACACCCGACGGGAACCTGGAAGCCCGCGAGTACCTGCGTCCCGTGCGGACCCGGGTCGACGGCGCGTGGAAGCCGGTCGACACCGACCTGTCCAGGACGGCCGAGGGGACGGTGGCCCCCGGCGCCACCACGGTCGGGCTGGAGTTCTCCGCCGGCGGGGACGCCCCGCTGGTGCGCATGGAGAAGGCCGGCCGCGAACTGAGCCTGTCCTGGCCGGGCAAGCTGCCCGCTCCCGTCATCGACGGCTCGACGGCCACCTACCGGGACGTGCTCCCGGACGTGGACCTGCGCATGGGCGCCCAGGAGGACGGCTTCACCCAGTTGCTCGTCGTCAAGTCCGCCGAGGCCGCCGCCAGCGAGCAACTGGCCCAGCTACGGCTGAAACTGTCCGCCGACGGCATGGACGTACGAGAGAACGCGCAAGGCGGTCTCGAAGCGGTCGACCCGGGCGCCGGGAACGCGGTGTTCGAGGCGCCCCGCCCGGTGATGTGGGACTCCAGCCCCGGCGCGGCCACCGCCCAGGACACCACCGGACAGACCGCCACCCGGCAGCCGGCCGCCAAGACCCCGGCCGTGAAGTCCGCTTCCCGCACGGCCACGACGGCGAGGACCGCGTCCTTGACGGCCACGGCCGCGCCGGCGAGCACCGCCGCCCCGGTGGACGAGCCGGCCGCCGGACCGGGCGACGAGCCCGCGGCGGGGGAGTCGGCCAAGCTGGCGCCCGTCGCCGTGGACGTCCCCGCCGGCGACAAGGAACTGGTGCTGACCCCGGACGCGAACGTGCTGAGGGGCAAGGACACCGTCTACCCGGTCTTCATCGACCCGCAGTGGTACTCGCCGCGCGCCTCGGCGTGGACCATGGTCTCCAAGTACTGGGCCTCCTCCCCGCAGTGGAAGTTCAACGGCGAGGACAACGCGGGCCTCGGCTACTGCGGCTGGTACTACTGCAAGCCGTACGACACCAAGCGGCTCTTCTACCGCATCCCGGTGTCGAAGTTCGCCGACAAGACCATCCTCGAAGCCGAGTTCGTGGTCCGCAACGTCTGGTCGGCCTCGTGCAGCGCGCGCAGCGTGGAGCTGTGGCGGACCAAGGACATCTCCTCGTCGACCACCTGGAACTCCCAGACGGCGAGCGGCTTCTGGATCGACAAGCTGAAGACGGACTCCTTCGCCTACGGCTTCGAGGGCTGCTCGGCCAAGGACGCGGAGTTCGACGTCAAGTCGGCGGTGCAGTCGGCCGCCAACGCCAGGTCGGCGACGATGACGTTCGGCATGCAGGCATCCAGCGAGACCGACATCTACGGCTGGAAGCGCTTCTCCGACAAGGCGTACCTGCGGGTGAAGTACAACCGCCCGCCCGCCCAGGTCAAGATGAGCCAGCTGACCATGGAGTACGGCGGCACCTGCAAGAAGCCGGAAGCCGCCGCGCGCGTGCGCACCCTCGGCAAGATCTACGCCAACGACATCACCGACCCCGACGGCGACACCATCGCCGTGGAGTTCCAGGCCGCCTGGGACACGGGCGACGGCAAGGGCAGCGTCGCGCGCTGGAAGCCGGCGCGCACCGGCTACAAGAAGTCCGGCTCGGACTTCGTGATCACGCTGCCCTCCTCCATCCCGGAGAACAAGCAGATCGGCTGGTACGTGCGCAGCTACGACGGCGCGCAGTACTCGCCGTGGTCCTACACCGGCGACCCCACCTCCTGCTACTTCGTCTACGACACGAAGGTGCCGAAGGCACCCTCGATCACGTCCAGCGACTATCCGGCCTCCGACCCGGAGGACCCGGAGGACCCCTGGTACGACGGAGTGGGCCAGTACGGGGCGTTCACCCTCAAGGCCGCCGACACCGACGTGACCAAGTACTGGTTCGGCGTCAACGGCGACCCCACCTCCGCCAACGCGATCACCACCGCCTCCGGCGCCGCCAAGGTCGCCCGGATGCTGCCGGCCAAGCCGGGCCTGAACTTCGTCACCGCACGGGCCTTCGACACGGCCGGCAACGCCGGTGAGATCCGCACCTACCAGTTCCGCGTCAAGGCCGGCCAGCCCGAACGCGCGTCCTGGCAGCTCGACGACGCCGCCGGTTCCGCCGCGGCGAAGGGCCAGGCCGCGGAACGCACCGCCGAACTGCGCGGCGGCCCCACCCCGCAGGCCGAAGGGGCCAAGGGCACCGCGGTGTCCTTCGACGGGACCGACGACTACGCGGTCACCGACATCCCCACCGTGGACACCTCCGGCAGCTTCTCCGTGTCGGCGTGGGCGAAACTGTCCGCCCTGCCGGACCACGCCGCGGTCATCGCGGCCCAGCCCGGCAACCACTCCCCGGGCTTCGAGCTGTACTACTCCAGCAGCCTCGACCGCTGGGTGTTCAACCAGTACACCGCCGACAGCCCCGACGCGGGCATCGTCCGCGCCATGCCGTCCGTCGCGGGAGGCGCCAAGGCCGGGGAGTGGACCCACCTGGTGGGCACCTACAGCTCCGGCAGCGACCAGTTGAGCCTGTACGTCAACGGCACCCTCGCCGGCACCACGGCGTACAGCACGCCGTGGAACGCGCGCCGCGGTCTGCAGATCGGCGCCGGTTCCTACAACGGTCGTCCGGGCTCCTTCTTCCCCGGCGCGATCGACGAGGTGCAGCTCTTCGACAAGCCGCTCTCCGGCGGCGAGGTGACGCGGCTCTACGGCAAGGACTCGCTCATCGGCGGCCGGGGCGCGCGAGCCCGCTTCCCGATGGACGAGCCCGCCGGCGCCACCAGCCTCACCGGCGCCGCCGAGGTCCCCGACGCCACGTTCTACGGCGGCCCGTCCGCGGGTACCCAGGGCATCGCCGGCAAGGCGCTGACCCTGGACGGCACCGACGACTACGCGAGCACCGGTCGGCCCCTGCTGAACAACCAGGCCAGCTTCGCCGTCTCGGCCTGGGCGAAACTGCCCAAGACCAAGCCGGACCACGCCGCGGTCGTCGTCACCCAGGCGGGCGTGCACCGGCCGGGCATGGAGCTGTACTACAGCAAGTCCTACGACCGCTGGGCGTTCAACCAGTACGCGTCCGACGCCTCGGACGCCCAGCCGGTCCGCGCGCTCCAGGCCGAGGGCCAGACCGCGTACGGTGACACCTGGACCCATCTGGTGGGCGTGCACGACACGGTCGCCAACAAGCTCATCCTCTACGTCAACGGCGTCCAGGCGGGCTCCACGGACCTCCAGGCCGGCTGGTACGCGGGCGGCGCGCTCCAGATCGGCGCCGGCAACTACGACGGCGCGCCCGGGTCCTTCTTCCCCGGGCAGATCGACGACGTCCGCCTCTTCGACCGGCCCGTCTCGGCCGACGAGGTGCGCCAGCTGTTCCGGCAGCGCCCGCTGCTCGGCGCGCGCTGGAAGCTGGACGCCGGCGACAGCGCCGCCCCCTCGCCGGACGACGCCGGCCGCGCCTCCGCGCTCACCCTCCAGGGCGGCGCGAAGATCGGCACCGGCTTCATGGACGGCGGCCTGGAACTGGACGGCACCGCGGGCTACGCCAGCGCTCCGGCCGTACCGGTCGACACCAGCGCCAGCTTCACCGTGACCGCCTGGGCGCAGGCGGCCTCCACACCCACGCGGAACGCGACGGTGGTCAGCGCCGAAGGCACCAGCCAGAGCCCCTTCGCCGTACGCTTCGTACCCGATCCGGCCCACCCGGACGGCCTGGGCAACTGGGAGATCGCGCTGCCCGACAAGGACGGCACGGACGCCTCGACGGTACGGCTGGCCAGCACCGAGTTCAGCAGCGTCACCGACTGGAACCACCTGGCGCTGGTGTACGACGGCTTCTCCAAGCAGGCCAGCCTGTACGTCAACGGCATCCTCCAGGAGGTGCCGTGCGAGGACGCCGACGGTGACGGGCAGGCCGACAGCGCCTCCTGCCAGGACCTGGTCGCCTGGGGCGAGAACGTCCTGACCGCCAAGGCCGGCAAGTCCTTCCAGGTCGGCCGGGTCAAGACCGGCAGCACCGGAGCCGAGTACTTCCCCGGGCTGATCGACGACGTGTGGGTCTTCCAGGGCGCGCTCGACGACAGCCAGGTCGAGGAACTCGCCGGCTCCTGGTTCGACGTGCCCACCGAGGTACCGGCCGGCAGCTGACGCCCGCCGGCACGGGTGGGGCCCGCGGTCCCCTGAACGGTCCACGGACCCCACCCGCCCCTCCTTCCGCAATCCGCCCTTATCGCACGGCGCTGCCGGTGCGCCCCGACCGGCGCACCGGCACGCCACTCAGCCATGGACGGCATCACGCATGAAACGCACACCACCACCACGCCTCGCCCCGGCGGCACTGCACAGGCCCGTCTCCCTGGTCCTGTCCGCCCTGCTGGTCGGCGGACTGATCCAGGCCGCCGCCTCACCCGCCGCGGCGGCCGGCCACCCGATGCCGGGCGTCCCCGCGGCCGACAAGCCCGTGCCCGGCACCAACGGCCTCAAGGCCCGGCCCCGCACCCTCCCCAAGGGCCCGCGGACCCCGGCCGCACCGCCCCACCGCTCCTGGCCCCGGCCGGGCACCGCCACCGTGGAGATACCGCGGCACGGCTCCGGCCGGCCCGGCGGCCTCCCGCTGCGCGTCGCCGCGCCGAAGACCCCGAAGCACGCCGCCCACGGCACCGTCGAGGCCCGGCTGCACAGCCGCGCCCAGGCCCGGCGAGCCGGCGTCGACGGGCTGCTGTTCACCCTCAAGGCCAAGGACCACGCGAAGAAGACCGCCCCGGCCGGCGCCGGCCAGGTCGCCGTCACCGTCGACTACGCCGGCTTCGCCCAGGCGTACGGCGGCGGCTACGCCTCGCGGCTGCACCTGGTCGAACTGCCCGCCTGCGCCCTGACGACACCCGCCAAGGACGCGTGCCGCAAGAGCACCCCGCTCGCCACCCGCAACGACACCGGCCGGCAGACGCTGACCGCGAGCGCGGTGAACCTCCGCTCCGCCGCGGCGACCGTCCTGGCCGCCGAGGCCGAGACCGGCGGCGCGAAGGGCGACTTCAAGGCCACCTCGCTGGCGCCGTCGGCGACCTGGAGCACCCAGCTCAACACCGGTGACTTCACCTGGTCGTACGACATGCCCGTGCCGGACGTCCCCGGCGACCTCACCCCCGAGGTGGGCCTGGACTACTCCTCCGGCTCCATCGACGGCCGCACCGGCACCACCAACAACCAGGGCTCCTGGGTGGGCGACGGCTTCGAACTGTCCCCCGGCTTCATCGAGCGCCGCTACAAGCCGTGCGCCGACGACGGCGAGAAGAACGCCGACGGCAACAAGCCGGGCGACCTGTGCTGGGCCTACGACAACGCCTACCTGACCTTCAACGGCAAGGGCGGCGAGCTGGTCCCCGTCGGCAACGACGAGTTCAGGCTCCAGCAGGACGACGGCACCCGGATCGCCCACCTGACCAGCAGCGAACGCGGCAACGGCGACAACGACGGCGAGTACTGGCGGCTGACCTCGCCCGACGGCACCCGCTACTACTTCGGCTACCACCGGCTGCCCGGCTGGGCCGACGGCAAGGAGACCACCGACTCCGCCTGGACCGTGCCGGTCTTCGGCAACAACACGGGCGAGCCCTGCCACGGCACCGACTTCGCCGGCTCCTGGTGCCAGCAGGCCTGGCGGTGGAACCTCGACTACGTGGTGGACACCCACGGCAACGCCATGGGCTACCACTACGCCAAGGAGACCAACTCCTACGGCCGCAACCTCAAGGCCGACGCCGACACCCCGTACATCCGCGGCGGTTACCTCCAGCGCATCGACTACGGCCTGCGCTCCTCGCGCATGTTCGCCGACAAGCCGTCGGCCCAGGTCGTCTTCGACAGCGCCGAGCGCTGCCTGCCCCAGGACGGCGTCACCTGCGCGCCCGACACCATCGACACCAAGTCGTACTACTGGTACGACACGCCGTACGACCTGAACTGCAAGCCCGGCACCAAGTGCGACAGCGGCCGGCTGACGCCGTCGTTCTGGACCCGCAAGCGGCTGACCTCGGTCACCACCCAACTGCTGAAGTCCGACGGCACCTACGGCAAGGTCGACTCCTGGCAGCTCACCCACCGCTGGGGCATGGCCGACACCGACTACCAGCTCCTCCTGGACAGCGTGCAGCACTCCGGGCACACCGCCACGCCGTCGATCACGCTGCCCAAGACGACCTTCGCGTACACCCAGCTCGCCAACCGGCTGGACCGCACCGGCGACGGCTACGCGCCGTTCATCAAGGCGCGCCTGTCCACCGTGGCGGACGAGTCCGGCGGGCAGATCGACGTCAACTACTCCGCCCCGGCGTGCGACGCCGACGCGCTGCCGACGCCCGAGACCAACACCACCCGCTGCTTCCCGCAGTTCATCGGCGGTGACAGCAGCGACGCCCCGGACCGCGAGTGGTTCAACAAATACGTCGTCACCTCGGTGACCGGGACCGACCGCACCGGCGGAGCCCCGGACCAGGTCACCGCCTACGACTATCTCGACGGCGCCGCCTGGCACTTCGACGACGACGACGGCCTGACCAAGGAGAAGTACAAGACCTGGTCGCAGTGGCGCGGCTACGGACACGTCCGGGTCCGCACCGGCGGGCAGGGCGGCGCCGCGGCCATGAAGTCGCAGCAGGAGCACTACTTCCTGCGCGGCATGGACGGCGACCGCAAGACCACGACCGGCGGCACCAAGTCCGTCAGCGTCCCGCTCGGCACGGGCGAGGGCGACCCGATCACCGACGACGAGACGGCCGCGGGCTTCGAGTACCGCACGCTCGCCTTCGACCAGCCCGGCGGCAAGGTCCTGGAGAAGACCGTGAGCCGGCCCTGGCACCACGAGACGGCCCGCAAGGTCCGCGACTGGGGCACCCTCACCGCCGACTTCACCGGCACCTCCGAGACCAGGCACTTCACCTCCCTGGACGACGGCGCCGGCGCCAAGTGGCGCACCACGGCCGCCTCCACCAGCTACGACACCGTCGCCGGCCGGCCCATCCGGGAAGAGGACCTGGGCGACCTCTCCACGACCGACGACGACCAGTGCAAGCGCACCACCTACGCCACCAACACCGACAAGAACATCCTGCTGCTGCCCGCCCGGGAGGAGACCGTCGCCAAGGCCTGTGACGCCACGGTCGACCGCAGCAAGGACGTCGTCGAGGACATCCGCACCGCCTACGACGGCGGCGCCTACGGAGCGGCACCCGTCAAGGGCGACGCGACGGCCACCGCGCCGCTGAAGAGCCACGACGGCACCAAGGCGACCTACCTGGAGGCCGGCGCCGCCTACGACGACTACGGCCGCGAGACCGCCGCCACCGACCTGACGGCCAACGTGACCGTGACCGGTACCGCCGACCCGGTGCGCACCGCCCGCACCGACGGCCGCACCACCACCACGGCCTACCTCCCGGCCACCGGCCTGCCCACGCAGACCAAGACCACCACGCCGCCCGCCGACCCGGCCGACGCGGCGAGCGCGCAGACCACCACCAAGGACCTCGACCCGCTGCGCGGACTGCTGCTGAAGCAGACCGACACCAACGGCAACGTCACCACCTACGCCTACGACGCCCTCGGCCGCTCCACCAAGGTGTGGCTCGCCGACCGGGCGACGACCGGCGTGCCGACGTACGAGTACGGCTACTCGGTCACCGAGGGCAAGCCCGTCACCGTGGCCACCAGGCTGCTCAACAACGAGGGCGGCCAGATCACGTCGTACAAGCTGTACGACGGCTTCCTGCGGGAGCGGCAGTCGCAGGCGCCCGGCCCGGACGGCGGCCGGATCATCTCCGACGTCTTCTACGACGAGCGGGGACTGACCACCAAGACCTTCGCCCCGTACTACGCCACCGGCAGCCCCGTCGCCGAGCTGTTCCAGCCGGCCGACGCGCTGGGCGTGGAGACCCAGACCCGCACCTTCTACGACGGCCTGGGCCGCCAGGTCGAGGAGCGGCAGATCGCCGGCAACGGCGACGGCGGCACCGTCCTGTCCACCAGGAAGACGATCTACGGCGGCGACCGCACCACCCTGATCCCGCCGGTGGGCGACACCACCGTCACCTCGCTGGTCGACGCCCGCGGCAACGTCACCGAACTGCGCCAGCACCACACCCGGGACCCGCAGTCCGCCTACGACAGCACCACCTACGAACACACTCCCTCCGGTGACCTGGAGCGGGTCACCGACCCGGCCGGCAACCACTGGAGCTACACCTACGACCAGCTCGGCCGCCAGGTCTCCTTCAGCGACCCGGACCGCGGCGACACCGACACCACGTACGACGACCACGGCCAGGTGATCTCCAGCACCGACGACCGCGGCACCACCCTGGTCACCGCCTACGACGGACTGGGCCGCAAGACCGAGGTGCGCGAGGGCTCCGCCACCGGCAAGCTGCGGATCAAGTGGACCTACGACACCGTCACCGGTGCCAAGGGCCAGCTCGCCGAGTCGATCCGCTACGTCGACGGCCAGGCGTACACCACCGCCGTGACCGCCTACGACAAGCTGTACCGGCCCGTCAAGACGGCCACCGTGATCCCGGCGGCCGAGGGCGCGCTGGCCGGCACCTACCAGTCCGGCACCGCCTACAAGCCCTCCGGCCTGGTCGCCTCGCTCAGCTACTCCGCCGCCGGCTCGCTGCCGGGCGGCTCGATCAACTACACCTACGAGGACCAGACCCTGCGGCCGGTGTCCGTCTACGGCCAGGGCATGACCTCGACTGCCACCTACAGCCAGACCGGCAAACCGCTGGTGTACAGCTTCGGTCTGACCAGCGGCGGGAAGAAGACCCAGGTCACCAACACCTACGAGTTCGGCACCCAGCGCCTGGCCACCACGCGCGTCGACCGTGAGGGACAGGCCGGCGTCGACCAGAACGTCAGCTTCCGCTACGACGAGGCCGGCAACGTCCTCTCCCTGCGCGACGTCTCCCGCACCGGCACCGACAACCAGTGCTTCAGTTACGACTACCTGCGCCGGCTGACGGAGGCGTGGGCCCAGGGCGACCAGACCTGCGCCGCCGCCCCGTCCGCCGACAAACTGGGCGGTCCGGCCCCGTACTGGCAGTCGTACACCTACGACAAGGCCGGCAACCGGCTGACCGACACCCGGCACGACCTCGGGGGCGACTCCGCCAAGGACGTCAGGCACACCTACGCGTACCCGCCCGCGGGCACGCCCAAGGCGCACCAGCTGACCTCGCTCACCACCCAGGCGCCGACGGGCACCAGCCGCACCGACTACGTCTACGACGCGACCGGCAACACCACCGACCGCGGCAGGCAGCACCTCGACTGGGACGCCGAAGGGCTCCTGGCCAAGGTCACCGAGCCCGTCGACGGCAAGCCGGACAAGGTCACCGCGTACCTGTACGACGCCAACGGCAACCGGCTCATCGACCGCACGGGCGACCGGACCACCCTGCACCTCGGGCACACCGACGTCACCCTCGACAAGGGGGCGGCCAAGGCCAAGGCGACCCGCTACTTCGACCTCGGCAGCGGCCACCAGGCCGTGCGCGCCGACGACGGCAGCTTCTCCTTCACCCTGGCCGACCACCACGGCACCGGTCTGCTGGCCGTCGCCGCCACCGACCTCGCCCTGACCCAGCGCCGCGTCCTGCCCTTCGGCGAGACGCGCGGCACGGCACCGGCCTCCTGGCCCGGGACCAAGGGCTTCGTCGGCGGCATCGACGAGACCAAGGACACCGGCCTCACCCACCTGGGGGCCCGCGAGTACGACCCGCAGACCGGCCGGTTCCTCTCCGTCGACCCGATCATGGACCTGGCCGACCCGCAGCAGATCAACGGCTACACCTACGGCAACAACAACCCGCTGGTGTACTCCGACCCGGACGGGAAGTTCTTCGGCTTCCTGGACCTGTTCAAGCTGATGAAGAAGACGATCGACTTCTTCCTCAACAAGGTCCCGAACAAGAACCCGGGCTTCATGCAGCGCCGGGCGCAGGCGCCCGCCGTGAGCAACACCAGACTCCGCGGCGCGCTGCAGCAGATCTACCCGAAGGCGCAGGCCAAGCAGGTGTTCGGCAACGGCAAGCTGTCGACGGCCCTCATCCACGAGTTCAACACCGGCAAACCCCTGCCGTCCAAGACCCAGTTGCACCTGCAGAAGGGCTGGGAGACCATGAACGCCCTCTCGGACATCCTGGAGAACGACCGCAAGGCCAGGGAGACGGGCAAGAACACCAAGAAGACCCCCATGCTGTCCGACGCCGATCAGAAGGTGGCCAAGGCCGAGGCCCGGGAGCTGTGGGACGCGCTCAACTCCCGCGACGTCACCGGCAACATCAGGAAGCGGATGGACGCCGACACCAGCATGAAGGAGGCCGTCAAGACGGGCTTCGACGAGGTGGCCAAGACACCGGCCGTGAAGGACCTCACGGGAACGGAGTTCAAGCCGGTCAAGTTCAAGAGTCCCGAGCCGATCGGCCAGCCCACCCGGCTGCGCGGATTCTCCAGGACCCTCGGTATCGTGGGCAGCATCGCGACGGTCGCCGAGACGCCTTCCTACGTACGCCAGTACGGATGGAAGGACGGAGTGTGGGAGCTGACCAAGGACACCCTGGACCCGTTCGGGTTCCACGAGGCCCTGGAGCCTTCCACGACCGAGAACTGGGCCTGACCCCGATCACCGAGGGCTAGTCTGGCGATGAGAACGGGGTCCGCCGTGCACCTGGCACGGCGGGCCCCGCGTCGTTGGACCCGGCCACCGCACACACGACAGGAAGCCATGAGCGACACCCCCGCCGAGAAGATCCCGGTCGAGGAGATCCCCTCTCTGCTGCTGCGCATGATCCCGGAATCCGCCGACGCCATCGCCGAGCTGTACGACCGGCCCGCGGAGGCGGTCGTCAGGGCCGGGGACACGTGGAAGCGGCTGTACCGGCTGCTGGCCGAATGCTTCACGACACCCGTGCTGATGCCCGAGCTGGAGAGCGGCAGTCCCGACGCCGAGCTGCTCGGCCGGTGCTGGGACTTCGTGGAGCGCATCGTCGTCCACCCCAGCGAACTCGTCAGCGGCGCCGTCTACTTCGAGGTGCTCGAACAACTGCTGAACGCCGAGGGGCTGGTCGAGGCGGCCTGGCCCTATATGAAGGGCCGGACGCGGACCGCAACCCTGCGCATGCTGGACGGCTACGACGTACGGCTGCCCGGCATCAACCGCCGCTGAGCCGCCCGCCGCGGCCCGCCCGCCGCGGGACTGCCGGAGCGGTCAGACGAAGAACGCGTTCATGCCTCGGACGTCGGACAGGTATGTCTCGATGCTCGCGATCCTGCCGTCGCGCAGCCGGCAGACGGTGGACAGGTGCTCGTCGAGCCGGACGTCGCCGCGCCGGGCGGTGTTGTGCAGGGACAGCGCCATGTTCTCGCGGCTGACCAGGATGTGCAGCAGCCGGAAGTCGAGGCCGTAGGAAGCGATCTTCCTGGCCCGCTCCACGACCGCGTCGGCGCCCACCGCCGTGCCCGAGACGGTGTTGTCGCCGGGCAGCGTCCAGGTGGCGTCGTCGGTGAGCAGGCTGCGGATGCCGTCCCAGTCGCCGGCGGCGAGGAAGGCGTGGAACCGCTTGCCGAGCTGGTGGGCGGCCTCGTACCGGTCCTCGTGCTGAGGCATGTCTCCTCCACGGAAAGCAGTTAAAGCGGTGATCATTGCGTTAGTCAGCGTAGGACGTTCGCTCGCTAAAGCGCAAACTTTTGCTTTAAGCTGGGGGCATGCCCGCCAAAAGCAACGACAGCCGCCCCGGAGGCCGCAGTGCCCGCGTCCGCGCCGCCGTGCACCAGGCGGTGGTGGACCTCGTGCGGGAAGTCGGCGCCGACAAGGTGACCGTCCCCGCGGTCGCACGCCGGGCTGGCGTCAACCCCAGCTCCGTCTACCGCCGTTGGGGCACGACCGCCGCCCTCCTGGCCGACGTGGCCGCCCGGCGCCAGGACGAGGAGACGCCCGAGCTGCTCGGCGACCTCCGCCAGGACCTGGAGCGGGTGGCGGTGTGGACGCTTCGGGACCTGTCCCGGCCGGACGGCGTGGCGTTCTTCCGCGCCGAGGTGGCCCCGGACGTGGACGAACGCCGGGCCGGACTGCGCGCCTGCCTGGACCGGGTCAGCGCCCGCTTCCGGGCCCCGCTGGACGCCGCCGCCCGGCGGGGCGAGACGCCGCCCTCGCTGGAGCGCGTACTCGACCGGATCGTCGCCCCCCTCTACTTCCGCGTGGTGTTCTCGGTCCCCGGAACGGACGAGCGGTTCGCCCGGGAGCTGGTCGCCGAGCTGTGCGGTCCCGGCCGCGCGGCCGCCGCGTCTCCCGGCCCGGCCGGCGACAGCGACGTTCCTTCCTTCGGGTGATCTCCTCGCGGACCGGCGGCGCCCGGACCCGGCGGACGCGGATCGTGGGACGGGGGCGGTCCGTCGGCTGACCGCCTTCGGGACGGCCTCACCCACACCACCACCGCCGGGAGCACACCGTGACCCCCACCGCGGCCACCCTGGCCCAGGTACGGAGCAGCCTCGCCACGGGCCGGGCGGTCGTGCTGCCCAACCCCGCGCCGCTGACCCACGTGATCACCGCCACCGGGCCGCGGGCCGTCAACGAGGCCAAGGGCCGGCCCCCCGGACGGCCGGTCGCCCTCTGGGCCCACCACGCCGGCACCCTGCGCGCACTCGACCCGCTGTGGGACCTCACCCCGCGCTGCCGGACGCTGGCCCGGTGGCTGCTCGCCGAGGAGCACCTGACCGTACTCCTGCCGCTGCGCCCCCGCGCCACGTGTCCGGCCTGGCTCGCCCCGGCGGAGAAGGACGGCTGGATCCTGCTGTTCGGCGCCCGCTGGGACCCGCTGCGACCCGTACTGGACGCACACCCGCTGCTGTACGTCAGCAGCGCCAACCGCACCGGACGGCCGCCGGCCGCCACCACCGCCGAAGCCCTCGCCATGTTCCCCGCCACCGTGCCCGTCCTCGCCCCGCCGCCCGGCCCGGACACCCCGCGCGAGGCGGTGCCCCGGCAGGCGACCACCACCGTGCGGCTGCATCCCGACGGCCGGCTGCTGCTGCACCGCGACGGAGCCCAGAACCGGCCCTACCCCCGCCCCGAGGACTACCTCGCCCGCCTGCGGGCCCGCGCCGGCGGCCGGGACACCGGCCGGCCCGGCCCGCGCCGCACCTGAGCGGGAAGGCGTGGTCAGCGCGGGATCACCCAGTCCGGCGTCCAGGTCCCGGCGGCGTCGTGGCCGGCCGCCGTGGCGGCGAGGTGCGCGCGGAGCGTGACCAGCGCCGGGTGCGGGTTGTCGCGGTGCCACAGGAGCGCGTGCGGGTAGACCGGCGTCGGGTCGGTCACCGGGATGCGGCGCAGTCCGTGACCGGCGGGCCCGACGGCCTCGTCACCGGCCGGCGGCAGCCGCGGGAGGGTGTGCTCGCCCATGAAGGTGGCCAGGTCCGGGGTGCCGGCGATGGTGTCGAGCAGCGCGTCGGAGCCGAAGTTGGGCCCGGTCGCCTCGATCGTGAGACCGAACTCGGCGACCAGATCGTCGTAGTAGGCGCCCCACTCGGTGCCGGGGACGACACCGGGCATCCAGATCCGGTGCCCGGCGAGCCGCGCGAGGGGCACCGACCGGGCACCCGCGAGCGCGTGGCCGGGGCCGGTGAGGAGCTGGAGCGGCTCGTCCAGCACCCGGACGCAACTGATGTCCCGGGGGAGGGGCCGGCCGGGCGCGGCGACGGCGCGGAAGGACGCGTCGATGCTGCCGGACCGGAGGGCGGCGACGGCCGTCTCGACCTCGTGCAGCATCACCACGTCGAGGTCGGTCCCGGGGTGCGCGCGGTGGAAGTCGCGCATCAGGCCCGCCGGCGCGACGCGCGAGGCGATCACGTCGACGCGCAGGGGGCGGCGGCCGGTGTGCACGGAGGCGGCCGCGCGCTCGGCGACGCGCAGCAGCTCGCGCGCGTGCGGCAGGAACGCCTGTCCGTCGATGGTCAGCCCGGCGCCGCGCGCGCCGCGGGTCAACAGCCGCACGCCGAGGCCGCGCTCCAGCGCGGCGATGCGCTTGGAGACGGCCTGCTGGGTCACCGCCAGCTCGACGGCGGCCTCCTGGAACCGCCCCGTGTCGGCGACGGCGACGAAGGTCCGGACGGTGTCGAGATCCATGGCGCCCACCCTACGGCCACAACCGTTGGTTGTGGCGGGCGTCTCCGCGGTTGTTTGCTCCCGGGCCGCCGGGCTCGCTTGGATGTCCCGGACGCGGATCGGACGCGGATCGGACGCGGATCGGACGCGGATCGGACGCGGACCGGTCGCGGATCGGTCGCGGATCGGACGCGGACCGGTCGCGGATCGGTCGCGGGCACGGACGGTGGGACGAGTGGCGGGGCGTGGTGGCATGAGCAGCGGGTACCGGCTGGGGCGACGGTTCGGGTGGCTCTGGGCGGCGTACGGAACCAGCGCGCTCGGCACCTGGCTCGCCTTCGGCGCCTTCCCGCTGATCGCCGTCCACGTGCTGCACGCCGGGCCGGCCCAGGTCGCCGCGCTGTCCTCCGCGGGCGTCGCGGTGGGCGCGGCCGTGGCGGTGCCGCTGGGCCCCTGGGTGGAGTTCCGTCGCAAGCGGCCGGTGCTGATCGCCATGGACCTCGTGCGGTGCGCGGCGCTGCTGACGGTCCCCGTCGCGTTCGCCCTCGGCGTGCTCACCTTCGTCCAGCTCCTGCTGGTGTCGGTCGTCGTCGCGGCGGCCGACATCACCTTCCGCGCCGCCTCCGGGGCGTATCTGAAGGGGCTGCTGCCGGCCGAGGACCTGCTCGTCGCCAACGCCCGGCTGGAGTCCACGTCTTGGACGACCACGATCATCGGGCCACCGCTGGGCGGCGTCGCGTTCGGGCTCCTCGGTCCGGTGGCCACGGTGCTGGCCGACGCGGTCAGCTATCTGCTCTCGGCCCTGGGCATCCGCGCGACGGGCGGCCCCGAGCCGAGCCCCGGACACCGGGAGGCCCCGCGCGTACGGGTCCGGGACCTGCGCGACGGCTGGCGCTCCCTCCTCGCCGACGCGACCCTGCGCCCGCTGTTCTTCCACACCGCCCTGTTCAACGGCCTGGTGATGGCCACCGAGCCGCTGGTGGCCTTCCTCCTGCTCGCCCGGCTCGGGTTCACCCCGTGGGAGTACGGCCTCGCCTTCGCCGCGCCCTCGGTCGGCGGCCTGCTCGGCTCCCGGCTGGCCCGGCCGCTGGTCACCCGGTTCGGGCAGCACCGGGTCCTGCTCGTGGCCGGCACGGCACGCGCGGTCTGGCCCCTCGGCCTGGCCTTCCCCAGGCCGGGCACCGGCGGGCTGCTGCTGGTGATGGGCGTCGAACTCGGGCTGATCTTCTGCTGCGGCGTCTTCAACCCCGTCTACGCCACCTACCGCCTCGAACGCACCGCCGCCGGCCGGGTCACCCGCACGCTGTCCGCCTGGACCGTGACGACGAAGGCCGCCACCGCGCTGCTGACGGCCGTCTGGGGCGTGCTGGGCGGTCTGCTCGGCCCGCGCACGGCCATCGGCCTGGCCGGCGTGCTCCTGCTGGCGACCCCGCTGCTGCTGCCCCGCCGCGTGACACCGCTGCCCGCCGCACCGGAACCGGCCCCGGCCCGTACCTGACCGGGCGGCCCCTGGCCACCCGGTCAGGCGGGATACAGCGGGATACGGCAGGATGCAGCGGCCCTAACCGAGGAAGCCCGGCGTCCCGGACGCGGGACCCTCCCCGGCGGCGGCCGGTCCCACCGGGACGTCACCGCGCAGGGTGATGCGGTGCATGACGCGGTGCTGGTCGCCGTAGTCGCGGTTGGCGTAGTGCGCCGTGCCGCGGTTGTCCCACAGCGCCACGTCACCGGGCTGCCAGCGGTGCCGTACGACGTGTTCGGGCTTGGTGAGGTGGGCGTAGAGGATGTCGAGGATGCCCCGGCTCTCGTGCTCCGAGACACCGACGATGTGCGAGGTGAAGCCGGGGTTCACGAACAGGCCCTTGCGGCCGCTCTCCGGGTGCACCCGCACCACGGGGTGCTCCACCGGCGTCAGCTCGGTGAAGACCTCGCCCTCCCACAGGTTGCCGCGGCCCTTGCGGCGCTGGGCCAGGTAGTAGCCGAACTCCCGGGTGCCGTCGTGGACGGCGGTGAGCGTGTCGACGTACGCCCGCAGCCCGGGCGACAGCGACGCGTACGCGAGCTGGCTGTCGGCCCAGTTCGTGTCACCGCCGCTCGGCGGCAGGACCACGGCCCGCAGCACGGAGATCGCGGGCGGCCGCCGCACGAACGTCACGTCCGTGTGCCACACGTCGGCGAACCCGTTGTCCTGGCTGTCCAGGGAGTACACCTCGGGCGCCACGTCACCGGAGTCGTGCACCGGATGCCCGGTCGTGACCTCGCCCAGCCTCCTGCCGAACTCGATCTGCGCGGCGTCGTCGAGGCCGTGCTGTCCGCGCACGAAGAGCACCTTGTACCGCACGAGTGCTTCCCGGACCGCGCGGACCTGCTCGTCGTCGAGCCGGCCGAGGTCGATGCCGTGGATCTCGGCGCCGAAGTGCGGGCCGAGTTCCACGACCGCGAGCCCGGCCGCCGCGGGCCGGTCGCTGAGAACGCTCATCGGGGTGTCCTTTCTGCTGCCGCGAGGCAGGGATACGGGAACGGGGTACGGCGGTCAGGCCGCCGCCGCGGACTTCACCGCGTGCGCCACCCGGGCGCGCAGCTCGCCGAACTCGCGGGACTCGCGCAGTTCCTCGGCGTCCACGTCGCCGCGCGGCAGCGGGATCGGCAGATCGAGGGCGACCGTGCCGGGGCTCTTGGTGAGCACCACGATGCGCGAGCCGAGGAACACCGCCTCGTCCGCCGAGTGCGTCACGAACACGGTGGTCCGCCCGGTCTGCGCGGCCACCTGGCGCACGTCCTCCTGGAGCCGTTCCCGGGTCAGCGCGTCCAGCGCCGCGAAGGGTTCGTCGAGCAGGAGGAGCGGACGTTCCGCGGCGAGGGCCCGCGCGATGGCGACGCGCTGCTGCTGGCCGCCGGAGATCTCCCACGTGCGCCGCTTCGCGGTCCCTTCCAGACCGACGCGGGCCAGCAGCCGCGCCCGCCGTTCGGCCCGCCGGTCGGGTGCCACGCCCGCGTACCGCAGGGCCAGGTCGATGTTGCCGCCCACCGTCCGCCACGGGAACAGCCGGGGCGTCTGGAAGACCACACCGGCCGTCTCCCCGGGCCGGGGCGCGGTGCCGGACACCCGCACGGAGCCGTGCGTGGGCTGCTCGAACCCGGCGATCAGCCGCAGCAGGGTGCTCTTGCCGCAGCCGGAGGCGCCCACCAGGACGAGGAACTCCCCGGCGGGAACGGTCAGATCGACGGGACCCACGGCGGTGACGGCGCCGTACCGGTGCGTGACCTCGCGCAGCCGCACGGCACCGGTCCGCTCACCGCCGCCCGCGCCCTCACCGGAATCGGCGGTCCCGGCGGTCCGGGCGTTGTCGGCGGTCTCGGCGGTCTCACTTGAGGACATCGGGCAGCCCCTTCAGATAGAAGGCCTTGCGCACGGCGTCCTCGGCCGGTGCCGCGTCGATCTGCTGCTGCCCGGCCAGGAAGCGGGCGGTGTCGGTGACGTAGGAGAGCAGCTTGCCCGGGGCGCCGTCCGTGCCCAGCCAGTCGGCGGACACCACCTGTTCCGGAGTGAGGAACACGCCCTGGTCGAGCTGTGCCTTGGCGTCCGCGGCGCTGATGCCCAGTTCGGCGGCGACCGCCTTCACCGAGCCGTCCGGGTCGGCCTTGAGCAGGCGCAGGGCCTGTGCCTCGGCCGCGCGCCAGGCGTCGATCGCCTTCGGATCGCGGGCAATCAGCTCCTCCGAGACGACGGCCAGGTCCAGGGTCGGCTTGCCGGCGGCGCCTATCCGTTTGCTGCTGGTGAGCTGGGTGCCGGTGCGGCGCAGCTCGTCCAGGGTGGGCAGCCACACATACGCGGCGTCGATGTCACCGCGCTGCCAGGCGGCGAGGATCGCCTGCGGCTGGAGGTCGACCAGCTTGACGTCGGAGGTCGTCAGACCGGCCGTGTCCAGGGCGGCGAGCAGACTGTAGTGCGAGGTGGAGGCGAACGGCGTGGCGACCGTCTTCCCCTTGAGTCCGGCGACCTCGGAGACACCGGCGCCCTTGCGCGCCACGAGCGCCTCGTTCTCACCCGCCACGTCCAGGATCCAGGCGACCTTGTAGGGGATCGGCGACGGCCCGGACACGCCCCGGGCGAACGGGCTGGACCCGAGGGCGGCGATGTCCAGGGACTTGCCCACGAAGGCCTGGTTGACGCTCGCGCCGGAGTCGAACTTGATCCAGGTGATCGTGTGGTCCGGCAGCGCCTTCTCCAGCAGCTTCCTGTTCTTCATGACGAGGTCGCCGCTGGGGAAGGCGAAGTAGCCGATGCGCAGCCGCTTGCCGCCGGACGAGGTGTCACCGTCCGAGGAGCAGCCGGTGAGCACGGCCGAGGCGGCGGCGAGAGTGCCGGTGAGCAGCAGCCGGCGGGAAGGGCCTTGGGGGACAGGGGACATGGCGGAGCCGTTTCTGTGCAGGGGGACGAGTGTGCGGTGCGGGGAGGGGAGCGCGGGGCTCACACGCGGCCGCGCCAGGGGACGACGGCGCGTTCCAGCCGTAGCAGCAGGCCGTCGATGACCAGGCCGGATATCCCGATGGCGATGATGCCGACGAGCACCACCGGGGTGTTGTTGTAGTTGGCGGCGTCCTTGACCATGCCGCCGATCCCGGGCAGTCCGTTGACCAGTTCGGCGGCCACCAGGGAGGAGTAGGCCACGCCCACGGCCAGCCGGATGCCGGTGAGCGTCTCCGGCAGGGCGGACGGCACGACCACGTCCCTGACGGCGTCCCACCGGGAGGCGCCGAGCGCGCGGGCCGCCTCCACCAGACTCCTCGGTACGGCGGCCACGGCCGTGGTGGTGGACACCGCCACCGGCGGGAAGGCGGCCACGGCGAGCAGCGTGATCTTCGGCTCCTCGTTGATGCCGAGCCAGATGACGAGCAGCGAGAAGTACGCCAGCGGAGGCAGCGTCCGCAGGAAAGTGATCCACGGCTCGAACAGCGAGCGCAGCGGGCGGACGGTGCCCATCAGCAGTCCGAAGACGACCCCGGCGGCGATGCCGAGCCCGGCCCCGAACGCGATCCGGCGCAGGCTGATGCCCAGGTGCTCGATCAGATAGGTGCCGTTGTAGCCGCGTACGCCGTCGTGCGTGGTGGACACGGTGACGAACGCGTCCCACACCTTGGCCGGCGGCGGCACGAGCGTCTCGCTCCACGTCCCGCTCGCCGCCAGTGCCTGCCACAGCACGAGGAACAGCACCAACGAGCCGAGCGGCAGGGCGAGATGACGTATCCGTTCCGGCGCGCGGGAACGGCGGCGCACCGGCTCCCCGCCGGGCGCGGCGACGGGATCGGTCTCTTCCGGCAGGGATGTCGGGGACACGGGCGGCCTCCAGGGGGCACCGGGGCAGGGCGGGCAGCCGTCCGCCGGGCGACGGCGGACGGCCCCGCGCCCGCGCGGGGACGGTCAGGGTGCGGAAAACGACCCCATGACGAGGCAGGGGTGTGCGGAACGACGGCCGGGTGGCATCACCGGCCGGGAGGCGGCGTCAGGGACGCGCGGTCACGGACAACACGAGACGGGACGGCGGCACAGGTCGATGACCAGGCGGCGTACCAGCGGCTCGGGCGTCATGAGGCCTATTTCTACAGCAGCCCGCCGCGCCACACCAACCACCCGTCCACCTGCTGGAACACCGGCCGCGCCGCCGGGACGAGCGGCGTACCGGCCGGGCGGAGGGCCGGGGCACCGCGAGGACCCCGGCGGTCGGCGTTGGGTGAAACGAAGGTCACCGGCCGGGTTCTTCGTGTCATCCGCCAGTACGGCGGCCGGACGGACGCGGTGGAGACTTCCTGCCACGACGCACCACACGAGGGGGGCCGCACATGAGCGTGCAGCAGTACGACGAGATCGGCGAGGCGTTCGAGGGGTTCAAGTCCCTGCCGGTCATCCGCTACGGCGAGGTGCCCAGCTTCCTGGACATGGCCGGGGACGTGCGCGGCAAGTCGGTTCTCGACCTGGCGTGCGGCACCGGCTTCTACAGCAGGGAGTTCAAGCGGCGGGGCGCCTCGGAGGTCCTCGGCGTCGACATCTCGGGCGAGATGATCGCCGCGGCGCGGCAGTTCGAGCGGCGCGAACCGCTGGGTGTGCGCTACGAGGTCGGTGACGTGGCCGAACTGCGGCCGCTCGACCGGCGCTACGACATCGCGCTGGGCGTGCAGTGCCTCAACTACGCGCCGGACATCGCGACGTTGGAGCGGATGTGCCGCGCCGTCCACCGGAGCCTGGTGCCGGGCGGCGAGTTCTTCGTGTTCGCCCAGAAGCCCGACTACCGGTTCGACTGCCCGTCGCTGGACAAGTACGGGTTCCGCTGCGAGCCGACCGGCGAGGAGGCCGAGGCGGGTCCATGGGTCCGGGTCACCGCCCTGCTCCAGCCGAAGCCGATCAGCATCCTCGGCGTGGTCCCGCGGCGCGAGGTCTACGAGGACTGCCTGCGGGCGGCGGGGTTCGGCGCGCTGGAGTGGCTTCCGCTCCGGGTGTCCGAGGCCGGCGTCCGTGCCTTCGGTGCGGACTTCTGGGCGGACCTCCTCGCCCACCCGCCGCTGGAACTGCTGCGCTGCCGCGCCTGACCGGCCCCCGGGCCGCCACCGGCCAACCGGCAGGGACCGCCATCGTCTGACCGGCACGGCCCACCGCCGGCCGACCGGCACGGCCCGCAGCGTGTCCGGTCGGAGGCCCGCCGCACGGCCGGTGCCCGGACCGCGGCCTGCCCGGCCCGCCGCCTGCCCGGGCCGCGGGCCTCGGGCGCGGCGGGGCGCCGACGGCGGGCACCTTCCCCGCCGTCGGCCGGCCCCGGTCCGCACCGTGCCCGCGCCCGGTGCCCGCGCCCCCGCGCTCGGCGTGAGGCGGCCTGCGGACCTAGGGTCTTTCGTTTGGATCAGGCCGGATCAGGGAGCGGGGTCTGGTGCCGTGCATCGCAAGGCGGAGGAGGGCGCCATGGCGGAGCCATGGCAACCGACGACAACGCCGCGAGGTGCGGTGCCAGGGCCCGCGAGCCCGGCATGATCCAAACGAGAGGCCCTAGTCCTGCGGGTAGTCCGCGCCGGTCGAGTCGTGGCCCTCGGACACGGCAACGCCCACCGCGCCGGCGAAGAAGCCCTTCATCAGTTCGCCGAGGTCCAGCTCCTTGGCACCGGCCGGGGCGGTGGGCGTGGTGCCGTCGCCCACCCGCAGGGTCAGGCCCAGCTTCTTCACCTTGGCGTCCTCGGCCAGCTTGGCGAGGTCCACGTCCACCTCGGACAGCTCACCGTTCTTGAGCGTGAAGTCCGCCGTCACCTTGGAGTTGGGAGCGTCCTTCAGGTCCTTGTCCGTGGGCAGGTCCATACCCGGCGGCAGGTCCTTGGCCAGCGGACGGATCTCGCCGAACAGCTCGGTGACCAGCGTGCGGAACGGAGCCGTGGCGGTGATGTGCTCGGTGCCGTCCTCGCCGCCGGCCGTCTTGAACCGCACCTCGCGGGCGACGACCTCGCGCAGGGACTTCACCAGCTTCTTCTGCGTCCCGGCGTCCAGGGACGGGACGGGCGCGGGACCGCCCGAGGCCTTCTTGCCGTCGGCGGCGGCCTTCTCCACGTCCTTGGTGCTGAACTTCACCCACTTGCCCGCGAGGACGTCCTTGAACGCCCCGGCCTCCGGAGGCAGGTCGGCGTCGGCCGGCACAGGGCTGCCCATCAGCGTGCCGAGGGTCTTCATGTCGGCCCGGACGTAGGCGTAGTCGCCGACGAGCCGGTACTCGGCGAGGTCGCCCTCCGGGCTGCTGATCTTCATGGCCATGCCGACGAAGTCCTTGTCCCCGGACTCCTCGAACGGCTTCTTCGACTGGACGGTCAGCGCGATCTTCGCGCCGCTCATCAGCTTGGCGGCCTCGTCCGGGATCTCTTCGCCGGGCTCGGGATCGGACTTGGCGTCCAGCGCCTTCAGGGAGGCGACGTCGGTGTCCAGGTCGAACTCGAAGGAGAGCGTCTTCTTCTTGCCCAGCTCGTCGAAGGCACGGTCCAGCTTCTTGCCGGCGGAGAGCTGCTCCACCGTTCCGCAGGCGGCGGAGCCCGCGAGGACGACACCGACGACGGCGGCGGCGGTCAGGGTCTTGTGTATGGCGCTGATGATGGTCTCCTTGTTGTCCGATCACCGGGTGATCGATCAGAAGACTCACCACCGGCCCGCATGGTTGCCCCCAGAGTCGGTGCGGTGTCCGCGCGGGTGCGTTACCCCGTGCGGAGCCGGTCCGGCGCCTCGGCATACCGGGCCGCCGCGCGTGACCGGCACGCCTACGCGGAGACCCGTACGACCAGTTCGGGGTCGAAGACGACGGACGTGGGCTCGGTCCGCTCGCCCCGGATGTGTTCGTCGAGGAGCCCGGCCATCCGCGCCGCCATGCGCTCGACCGGCTGGCGGACCGTGGTCAGCGCGGGGCGGCAGGCCAGGGCGATGCCGGAGTCGTCGAAGCCGACGACCGCGACGTCGTCGGGCACGCGCCTGCCGTGTTCCCACAGCACCTGGCAGACCCCTTGGGCCATCAGGTCGTTGGCCGCGAACACCCCGTCCACGTCGGGCCGCTCGGCCAGCAGCCGGGTCATGGCCGTGACCCCGCTGTCGAAGGTGAAACCGCCCTCGACGACAGGCGTGTACGGATGGCCGTGGCGGGCCAGCGTGTCCCGGAAGCCGGCCAGCCGGTCCTGGCTCGCGCCGACGGCGAGCGGCCCGGCCACCGTGGCCGGCCTGCGGCAGCCGCGCGCCAGCAGGTGCTCCGCGGCGAGCCGGCCGCCGTCCCGGTGGTCCAGGTCCACATAGCTCAGCGGCACCGGACCGGCCGGGCGGGCGAACAGCACGGTGGGCAGCCCCGCCTCGGCCAGCAGTCCGGGCAGCGGGTCGTCGGCGTGCGTGGAGACGAGGAGCGCGCCGTCGGCGCGGCCCTGCCGCAGATAGGTGAGGACCTCGCAGCGGTCCGCGGCCGACTCGGCGAACATCAGGACCGGATGCATGGAGCGCGGACGCAGGAAACCGACGACCCCGGCGACCACCCGCCCGAAGAAGGGGTCCGCGAAGACCCGGGCCGCGAAGGCCTCCTGGCTGTCCTCCGGGGCGTCCCCGGCCCCGGAGACCACCAGCGCGACGGTCTCGGTGCGCCGCGTCACCAGCGACCGGGCCGCCCGGTTGGGGGCGTAACCGGTCTGCTCGATCGCCCGGCGGACCAGCTCCTGGATCGTGGGATCGACATTGCGGACGCCGTTGACGACCCGGGACACGGTCGCCCGGGACACCCCTGCCTCGCGGGCGACGTCCTCCAGCGTCGGGGCCTGTTTGCTCATGGCCTGCACCCTAACGGCACGCCGGGCGCACCGTATAGAGCGCTCTCCCGGAGGCAGGCGCCCCGCTCTCCGGCCGCCCGTCCGCCCGGCTCCCGGCCCGGTCAGCCCTCCGCGCGCAACCCCGTCACCGAGGCGGCCGGCACGTCACCCTGCGCCTCCGTCACCGAGGCGGTCGGCAGGTCGCCGAGCAGCTCCGTCATCGAGGCCGGCGGCAGGTCGCCCTGCACCTCCGGCACCGAGGCGGCCGGCAGGTCGCCCAGCAGCTCCGTCACCGCCGCAAGCGGCAGGTCGCCCGCCGACCGTCCCGCCAGGACCCGGCACGCGCCGGGCTCGGTGCGCCAGCCGCCCGCCCGCTCGTCCCAGTGCCGCAGGACTCTGGCCGGGACGCGTACCCGGGCGGTCACCGCCTCACCCGGCCGGGCGCGCACTGCCGCGTACCCCGCGAACCACCGCTCGGGGTACTCCACGGCGGCACCGGGCCGGGCCAGATACACCTGGACGACCTCACGGCCCGGGCGGGCACCGGTGTTGCGCACCCGGACCCGTACGGTGAACGGCTCGCCCGCGCGGACCGTGGCCGGCCCCGTCAGCTCCTCGTACGCCCACGTCGTGTAGCCGAGCCCGTGTCCGAACCAGTAGGCCGGCGTCCGCCCGGCCCGCAGCCAGCCGCGGTGGCCGATGTGCAGGCCCTCGGTGTAGTCGAGGCGGCCGTCCACGGGCCGGGTCCCGGTGACGGGAGCGTCGCCGAGCACGGCCGGCCAGGTGGTGGGCAGCCGTCCGCCGGGCTCGGTGTGGCCGAAGAGCACATCGGCCAGGGCGCCGCCGCCCTCCTGTCCCGGGAACCAGGGCAGGAGCACGGCGCCGACCTCCTCCCGCCAGGGCATCTCGACGGGACCGCCGCTGTTGACGACGGCCACGGTGCGCGGGTTGGCGGCGGCCACCGCGCGGACCAGCGCGTCCTGGCCGGGCTCCAGGGCGATCCGCAGCCGGTCGCGGCCCTCGCACTCGTCGTGCTCGGTGGTGCCGACGACCACGATGGCCGCGTCCGCCTCGCGCGCCGCCCGGGTGGCCGCCTCCAGTGCCGCGTCCTCGTCGGGGGCGGGCGGTGCCGCGCTGACCACCACCGCCCGCCCGGTGCCCGGGGCCAGTGCGCGGCGGGCGACGAGGAGTACGTCCTCGCCCGCGGCCAGGTGCGCGGTGGCGCAGTGGGCCGGCGGGCTGACGTGCACCAGGGCCGGGTCGTCGGTGTCCTGGGGGAAGTCGCCCTCCAGCAGGGCCCGGCCGTCGACGCGCAGGCTCATCCGCCCGAACCCGGCGATCCCCAGGGTCCACGCCCCCGTCACCCGCGGGCGCAGCCGGGCGCTGATCTCCACCGTGTGCGCGCCGGGCACCAGCCGTGGTTCCAACAGCCGCCCGGTGGAGCGGTGTTCGGCGTACAGCTCGCTTCCGCCGGCGTCCAGCATCCGCAGCAGCACGCCGGGCGCCCCGGACCTCGGATCGGTGCACAGCTTCGTGTCCAGCGCAGGCGGCGGCCCCGCGGGGACCGGACCCGGGACGTGCAGCACCCTGGCCCGGCCGCGCAGCCGGGCCCGGATGCCGCGCAGCGCGCTGATCTCGGCCTGGGGGAACACCCCGGCGCTGCCGCCGCCCTGGCCGCGGGTGCGCGCGGCGTGTGCGCCGATCACCGCCACCGTCGCCAGCCGTCCGGCGTCCAGCGGCAGCACACCGCGGTTGGCCAGCAGGACCGTGCCCGCGGCCGCGGCCCGGCGCGCCAGCGCCCGCACCGCACCGGGACGCACGCCGGGCCCGGGCGGGGGGTCGGGCCGGCCGAGCGCGCCCAGCCGGTCCGCGTGCCTCAGCAGGCGCCGCACCTTGTCGTCGACCACCTGCTCCGCGAGGTGTCCTTCCTCCACCACGCGCACCAGCGCCTCGCCCCAGGCTTCCGCGGGCCCCGGCATCACCAGGTCCAGGCCGGCGGCCGCGGTGTCCAGGGTGGTGCGCACCGCTCCCCAGTCGGAGACGACCACGCCGTCGAAGCCCCACGCGGTGCGCAGGGGATCGGTCAGCAGCGGGCTCGCGGTCATGGTGGTGCCGTTGACCGCGTTGTAACCGGCCATGACCATGCGGACGCCCGCCGCCACGGCCGCCTCGAACGGCGCCAAGTACACCTCGTGCAGCGCCCGTTGGCCGACGCGTACGTCCACGGTCAGCCGGTCGGTCTCGGAGTCGTTGGCCACGTAGTGCTTGGCGGTGGCGGCCACGCCGCACGCCTGGATGCCGCGCACCAGCGCCGCTCCGATACGGCCGGTCAGCTCGGGGTCCTCGGAGAAGCACTCGAAGTGCCGGCCGCCGAGCGGGCTGCGGTGCAGATTGAGGTTGGGGGCGAGGACCGCGTGCACGCCCTTGCGCCGCGCTTCCAGGGCGAGGAGGGCGCCGAGCCGCTCGACCAGCGGCTCGTCCCAGGTGGCGGCGAGCGCGGTGGCCGAGGGCAGCAGCACGGAGGTCCACCGCTCGTCCCACGCCGGCCCGCGCACGCCGGCCGGCCCGTCCGACATCACCCACGGGCGCAACTGGACGGCCGGTTCCGCCGCCGTGCGCCAGGTGTCGGCGCCGGTGAGCAACCGGACCTTGGCCCGCAGCGTGAGCTTGTCGATCAGCCGGTCCCGCTCGTCCTCGTCGTGCATCCCCGCCCCCTCCTCGTACCGCGTGGTCAGTTGTAGACGCCGAACTCGTACAGCGAGTAGCCGTAACCGGTGCCGCGCTGCGTGCCGTTGACACGGACGTAGCGGCCGGTGCCGCTGACGTCGAAGTCGTCCACGCCGCCGTTGCCGTCGCTCACCGTGCGCAGCGTCTGCCAGGTCTGGCCGTCGTCGGAGGTCTGGATGGTGTACGCCTTGGCGTAGGAGGACTCCCACACCAGCTGGACGTGCTTGAACGCGGTGCGGGTGCCGAGGTCGACCCGGAGCCACTGCGGGTCGCTCCAGTCGCTGGCCCAGCGGGTGGCCGGGTTGCCGTCCACCGCGTTCGCGGCGGTGCACGGGCAGTCGCCGTAACTGCCCTGGAAGGAGGAGGCGGTGGCGGGCTTGCCGAGCGCGATGTTCGTGCCGTTCACGGCGGGCGGTACGACTCGGATGGAGCGGGTCTCGACGCCGACGTTGCCGTGGCCGTCCGTGGCCTTGACGTAGACCTTCCACACGCCGGGCCGGTCGGGTGCCGTGAACCGCAGCCGGCCGCCGCCCAGCGCGGTGACGGGCAGGGAGACCAACTGCTTGCTGCCGTCGAGGTAGTTGCTGTTGTCGAGGACCTCGTAGGCGATCGGGTCGCCGTCGGGGTCGGCGGCCCGGACGGCCAGGGTCACGTCGCGGCCGGCCTGCACGCCGCCCGCGCCGCCTTCGACGGACAGGTCGGAGATGACGGGCGGGGTGTTGTCGTGCGAGGTGTCCCCGCCGTAGGCCCGCTTGACCGCGTAGTACGACAGCCGCCTCTGGCCGGCCGGCAGCAGGTTGAACCAGATGCCGCCGAAGTCGTACTCGGTGCCGTAGTGGAACATCGTGGCACCCAGCGCGACGCCCTTGTGCCCGGTGATACAGCCCCAGGCCTTGGTGTACCCGTCGGCCTTCGCCTGGTCGGACGGCTCCTGCGGCACGCCGTTGGCGTCGTCCGGCACCTCCCACTCGCCGGCGGGCCCGGTCTCGGTGACGATGTACGGCTTGGTGTACCCGCCCTGCTCCCACGCGGACCTGACATCGCAGACCGCGTTGTAGGAGTTGACGGCGTACAGGTCGAGGTCGGGGGCGTTCTTCTTGAAGTACGGCCAGGCGCCGGCCCAGGCGTCGGTCGAGGTGACCGGGTGGTTCGGGTCGATGCCGTGGATCTTCTTGGCGATGTCGTTGACGAGCGTGGTGTAGGCGGTGCGCTGGCGCTCCAGCTCGTCGCCGCTGTAGCAGTTCTGCAGGCCGAGCACGGACTCGTTGCCCACGTCCCACATCAGGACGCCCGGATTGTCCTTGTACGTCTGCACCCACTTCGGGAACTCGGCGAGCACCTGGTTCTTGTACGTCGTGTCCGTCAGGTAGTTGACGCAGCCGCCGGCGCCGGGGCCGCCGCCGGGCTGGAGCCAGAAGCCGGCGATGACCTTGATGCCGTGGGCCGCGGCGGAGTCGAACAGCGGCTTGCTGGAGGCGTCGGTGCCCCAGGTACGGATGGTGTTGACGCCCATGGACTGGAGGTCGGGCAGGTACTTCTCGGCGTCGGCGACGGCGGGCCCCCAGGTGAGGCCCTTGATCTGGTACGGCCTGCCGTCCACGGACAGCTGCCAGTTGCCCTGGGTGCCGGTCACCTTGACGACGCTGCCCGCGGCGTGCGCGGTGGCGGCGGGCAGCGCCGCCAGGGCGCCGGCGGTCAGCACCGAGGCGGTCAGCGGGGCCAGGAGACGGCGTGCGGGGGAGCGGGGTGGGGTCATGGGGTTCCTCTTCGCGGGTGGGGTGCGGGTGCGGGTGGGGGTTGCGGGTGCACGGTGGGGCTGGGGGCGGGGGAGGAGGGGAGCGGGACGGCCCGGCCGCGGCGGGGCGGGAGGGCGGCCGGACCGTCCCGGGCCGGGGAGGTCAGCGGTGGCGCGGCACGGTCACGGGAGCCGGTAGTCCGGGCCGAGCGCCGCTCCCGCCTCCGGGTGGGTCTCGTCGTAGCCGCGCGCGTCGCACTGGAGGCCGCCGACGATGCAGTGGCCGACCAGCGCCTTGAGCGTGGCGTCGTCCCAGGCGTTGAAGAAGTCGTAGTGGAAGCTGTGGCCCGGTCCGCTGGCCAGCCGCACCCGGGACATGTCGCCGTTGACCGGGAACGCCATCTTGAACTCGATCATCGGCAGCGCCACCGGATGGTCGGCGGGGCAGACGTTGTCGTTCGTGCCGGGCCTGACCACCGGGTAGGCCATGTGACTCCGGTGGTCCGGTGTGTCGAGGTACTTCCCGTCCCAGCAACTGGGCGCCTGGAAGCGGATGTTGAGCTGGACGTCGGCCCGGTTGGGGCAGGTCGCGGGGAAGTCGGTGTTGAAGTAGCTGTCACCGCACTCCCAGCCCTCGACGAAGCCGGGGTGGTGCCGGAACGCGTCGGCGCTCTGCATCGGGTCGCCCACGACGAACCGCAGCCCCTTGGGGAAGGGCCGCACGCTCGTGTAGTCGGTGACGCCGGACTTGTAGTAGATCGTCTGGGGGCCGACCGGGAGGACCGGCTTGTCGTCGTTGTACAGGGTGGGCATCCAGTACGCCGACTTGTCCCCGGGCGCCTTGCAGGTGGTGCCGGCCGCGTCGAGCGAGGCGGTGGTGCTGTTCGCGTTCGTGGTCGTGTTGCCCATGAAGGTGTGGTCATGGGACTTGCCCGGCTGCTGCGGGTAGACGATCGGGTCGTCCGGGGCGGTGTGCGTGACCGAACAGTTCGCCTGGAACTCGTGGAAGTAGCGGTGCGGCGGGTTCTGGGTGGACGGGGTCACGCCCGTGACCGGCGGGTTCGCCGGGATGTAGCCGTCGCCGTCCGGGTCTTCGGGCGAGGAGGCGGTGGACACCGCCATGGTGTGACCGGAGTGGGTGGCCGCGAAGGCCGCCGCGGCCGCGGTGCCGGGTGCCGGGGCACCGGCGCTCAGTGCGGCACCGCCCAGACCGAGCGAGGCCGCGAGGAGCGCGCCCGTGATCAGTGTGCCGGAGAGGATCTTCGATCTCCGTGGCATGGAGACCTCCTGAGGAGGGAGGGGGATGGGGGGTGAGCGGCCACCACGCCGCCGGCGGGGCAGTGCGGGCGGCAGTGGCTGGGAGAGCGCTCTCCCGACACGGAGTCTCACGTCGGCCATGCGGGGTGTCAAGGTCTCCCGCAGCAGAAGACGGCAGCCGTCCGCGGGCCCGCCGGGGAACGCAACGGTCAGGCGCCTTCCGGCCATTGAGGTTCTTTGCGGGCGAGGGCCGCCGTATGCGGTGGAACCGACGGGAGATGAACGCGAACCTCGGGGATTTCCGTCGCAACCCTTGACGTTGCGTTCAACGGACTGAAGCATTCCCGGCCAGAGAGCGCTCCCCCACCCCCACACCGTTCAGGTTCCGAACCAGGAGAGCCGTACCATGCCCCCTGCCTTCCCCGAGTCCACCGCCTCCGGCCGTTTTCCCGTCACGCGCCGTACCGCCCTCGGTGCCGCCGCCGCGGCGGCGACGGCCCCGTTCCTGACCGGCCCGGCCACTCCCGCCGCGGCGGCCGGCCGGACCGTCCGGCCGGCCGCCCTGACCGGCGGCGGCGACCTCGGCCCCAACGTCCTCGTCTTCGACCCCGCCACGCCCGGCATCCAGGCCAAACTGGACCAGATCTTCCGGCAGCAGGAGTCGGCGCAGTTCGGCACCGGCCGCTACGCCCTGCTGTTCAAGCCCGGCACCTACAGCGCTCTCAACGCCCAGCTCGGCTTCTACACCTCCATCGCCGGCCTCGGTCTGTCCCCCGACGACACCACCATCAACGGCGACGTGACGGTCGACGCGGGCTGGGCGGGCGGCAACGCCACGCAGAACTTCTGGCGTTCGGCCGAGAACCTGGCCCTGGTCCCGGCCAACGGCACCAACCGCTGGGCCGTCGCCCAGGCGGCTCCCTTCCGCCGGATACACGTGCGCGGCGGCCTCAACCTCGCCCCGGCCGGCTACGGCTGGGCCAGCGGCGGCTACATCGCCGACTGCCGCGTCGACGGCCAGGTCGGCCCGTACTCGCAGCAGCAGTGGTACACCCGCGACAGCGTGATCGGCGGCTGGACCAACGCCGTGTGGAACATGGTGTTCTCCGGCGTCCAGGGCGCTCCCGCGCAGAGCTTCCCCAACCCGCCCTACACCACCCTCGACACCACTCCCGTCTCCCGCGAGAAGCCCTTCCTGTACCTGGACGGCAGCGAGTTCCGCGTCTTCCTGCCCGAGAAGCGCACCAACGCGCGCGGCGTCACCTGGGGCAACGGCACACCCCGGGGCACCTCGCTGCCGCTCTCGCAGTTCTACGTCGCCAAGCCGGGCGTGAGCGCGGCCACCCTCAACCAGGCACTGGCCCAGGGGCTCCACCTGCTGTTGACCCCGGGGATCTACCACGTCGACCAGCCGGTCCGGGTCGACCGGGCCAACACCGTGGTCCTCGGCCTCGGTTACGCCACGATCGTGCCGGACAACGGCGTCACGGCCGTGAAGGTCGCCGACGTGGACGGCGTACGGCTGGCGGGCTTCCTGATCGACGCCGGGCCGGTCAACTCCGCGACCCTGCTGGAGGTCGGCCCCACCGGCGCCTCCCGCGACCACTCGGCCAACCCGACCACCGTGCAGGACGTGTTCGTGCGCATCGGCGGTGCGGGCGCCGGCAAGGCCACCACCAGCCTGGTCGTCAACAGCCGGCACACCATCGTCGACCACACCTGGGTCTGGCGCGCGGACCACGGCACCGGCGTCGGCTGGGACACCAACCGCGCCGACTACGGCATCGTCGTCAACGGCGACGACGTCCTGTGCACCGGCCTGTTCGTGGAGCACTTCAACAAGTACGACGTGCAGTGGTACGGCCAGCGGGGCCGCACCATCTTCTTCCAGAACGAGAAGGCGTACGACGCCCCGAACCAGGCCGCGATCCAGAACGGCTCCGTCAAGGGCTACGCCGCCTACAAGGTCGGCGACAACGTCACCGCCCACGAGGCGTGGGGGCTGGGCAGCTACTGCAACTACACGGCCGATCCGGGCATCGCGCAGCACCACGGCTTCGCCGCCCCGAACACCTCCGGCGTGAAGTTCCACGACCTGCTCGTGGTCTCCCTCGGCGGCAACGGCCAGTACGAGCACGTCATCAACGACACCGGGGCACCGACCTCGGGCACGTCCACCACGCCGTCCACGGTGCTGTCCTACCCCTGACCCGGGGCCGGTCCCGGGCCCGTGACGGCAGGCCGGACCCGGCGGGGTTCCGGCCTGCCGGCACAGAAGCGGGCGTAGCAGGTGAAGACCGGTCGCAGGCCCCGGCGCTCGTACAGGCGCCGGGCGCCGGTGTTGGCCGCGAGGGCCGCGACGAAGAGGTCGCCGACGCCCAGCCTCTCCAGTTCCTCGTCCACCGCGTCGAGCAGGAGGGTGCCGATGCCCTGGCCGCGTGCCGCGGGGGCGACGGAGAGCGTCTGGAGTTCGGCGACGCGGGGGCCGGTCACCCAGGTGTCGTCGGGTCCCGGCCGGATCTCCACGAAGGCGTAGCCGACCGCCCGGCCGTGCCGTTCGGCGACCAGGACGAAGGAGTCCGCCGCCTGGAGCCAGCGCACATAGCAGGAGCGGCGCAGCTCCCAGGACCGTCCGTCCGGGTGGTAGGCGAAGCCCGGCTGGACCGACTGGTGATGGGCGTGCAGCGCCCGCCACAGCGGCTCCAGCCGGTCGAGGGACTCCGGGCCTCCCTGCTGGACGGTGACGTCACCGCGGCTGTCACGGACCCGGCTCATCTCCACGTGCCTCTTCTCGCCTCGATCTGGTTTCCCGCTGATGCCCGACGCCTGACCTGCGGCGACCGGGGTATCCGCGACAGCGGGCCGCTACCGTACGAGCCGTAAGGAGTCACCGTGCCGACCACTGACGTCGTCGAACTCATCCTCCAGGACCACCGGCGCATGGAAGATCTTTTCCGTACCATGCGCAACGCCGAAGCCGACCGCGCCGCCGCCCTTGAGGAATTCGCCCATCTGCTCATCGCGCACGCCTCGGCCGAGGAGGACGAGGTCTACCCGGCGTTGCGGCGCTACAAGAACGTCGACGGCGACGATGTCGATCACAGCGTGCACGAGCACCAGGAGGCGAACGAGGCGCTGCTCGCGCTGCTCGAAGTCGAGGACATCGGCTCCGACGAGTGGGACGAGAAGCTGGAGGAACTCGTCACGGCGGTCAACCACCACGCCGACGAGGAGGAGCGGACCCTCCTCAACGACGCGCGGGAGAACGTCGCCGACGAGCGCCGTGCCCAACTGGGCGAGGCGTTCCGCACGGCCCGGGCGAAGTACCTGGACGAGGGCTGCGGCAGTGTCGACAAGGTGCGCGAACTGGTCGCCTCCGGCGGCGCGTGAGCACATGCCCTGACCTGCCGCGTCGATGACCGTCGGGCTGCCGGTGCCGCTGCGTGCGGGCGCCGGCAGCCCGACGGTCGTTTTGCCGGGACCGCCTCACACCGTTTCGGCGCGTACCACGACCGCGTAGGAGCCGAGGCCGAGGAGGCGGTCGCCGGAGATCTCGCCGAGGGCCGTGTACAGCGTGTGGACGTGTCCACTCGTGTGGTCGAAGGCGACGTCCTTGACCGTGCCGTGCTCGGTGCCGAGTTCCGTCAGGACCCGGTGGCCGAGGGCTTCGTGGTGGGTGGGGAGGCCGCCCTGCCCGGGGTCGGCTGCGGCGCGGGAGCGCACGATGACCGCGTCCCGTCCCACCGCCTCGACCGCGTGCCAGGCGATGACCGCGGCGTGCTTCGGGGCTCCGGACAGGCGCAGGCAGGCGATGCTCGCGGTGTGCGCGTCGATGGTCAGGCTCTCCACCCGCCCGAGCGGTTCGGCCGCGTCGGCGGTGATCACCGGAAGGCCCCGGGTCTGCGTGAACAGCATCATGCCGGGCCTCCCGCCGCGGTCGTGGAGTTGTCCCCGTACGGCGGTGCGGGGTGGGCGCGGAACGCCTCGACCTGGGCGCCGAAGCTGGGGAGGTCGTCGGCGACGAAGTGACGGGCGTGCGCGGGGACCACCAGGGCCCGCCCGGAGACGGCCAGCGTCTCACCGCGCGGAATGAAGACCTTGCGCTCGCGGCGGTCCCCGTCCTCGGCGGCGGCGATCTCGAAACCGGCGACGCGTCCGCTGCCGCCGGCCTCGAGCACCACGTCCAGGACGGTGCCGATCTCGGTGCCCTGGTCGGTGAGGACGGGCGCGCCGATGACCTGGCCGTGTCCGGCGTCGCCGGCTCCCGCTACCAGGTCCCGCCTCTCCAGGGCCGTCTCGCCGGTGATCATCACGGCGGCCGGGCCGATCGCGTGCACCGCGGAGAAGGGCAGGCTCTCCTTGAGCGGTCCGGCCAGCAGACCGCGCCCGCTCAGGGTGAAGCCGGTGACGCGGCCCGCGCGGGCGTCGAAGACCGTGTCCCTGACCTGGGCCACCGCCTCGCCGTCCAGGGTCACGACCACCCGCTTGGTCAGTTCGGAGGCGAGCATGAGAGTGATCACGGCCGGCCCTCCCGGCCGGCCGTGTGGTCCGAACGCACCGCGATCACCGTTCCGCTGCGCCGCCTGGCCTGCACCGCCACGGCCGTCGCGGCGACCACCCCCGCCACCGCGACCACCAGGACCACCCAGCCCCACCACACCATCGCCGACCTCCTCGTTCGCGTCTTCGCCCCGCCGTCGTCCTGTCCGGCGGCCCCGGGCTATCCGGTTGCCCGCCGTACGGCCTCGCACGCCTTGCCGCCACCGGGTGGCCGGAACCCGGCCGACCCGTTCACTCCTGGGAGTGAACGGGTCGGGTGGGCGGGCGGACGTGCCGGGGAGGCGTCGAATCGGTCACCGAGGGTAGCTGCTCCGTTACCAGCGGAGGAGGGGGCGAAGGAGTCGGAGATGGACGCACTCGCACGGCTCATCCAGAAGGCCATGCACCGCAAGCGGATGTCGGCCGAGGCGGTCGCCCTGCGCACCGGGATTCGCACGCCACGGGTCAAGGCGTTCGCGGAGGACGGGGCGGAGGGGCCCGTACGGCCCACCGAGGAAGAACTGACGGCACTCGCCCGGATGCTGTCCCTGCCGGCGACGGAGGTGCTGGTGGCGGCACGCGGCACAGACGGGACAGGAGCGGACCCCGCGAGGTGAGAACCCGGTCCGGCCGGCGTGCGACGCGCAGCGCGCTCGCCGCTCCTGTCCCGTCGTCCGCCCGCGCCCGCCACCGCCGGCGGCCGGACCCGACACGCGGGAACGCCGGCCGCCGGCCGGGCGGTGGCGGGCGGTTCAGCCCAGCCCGGCGCCCTTGGCCGCGGCCTCCTCCTCCGTCCGGGCCTGCCCCGTGGCGAGCGCGCCGCCCGCGTTCTCCAGGTGGGCCCGCACGAACCACTGGAACTGCTCCAGGTCGCGCAGCTGCTCGATGAGCAGGTCCTCGGTGGCGGGGTCGATGTCACCCGCCGTCTTGACCGCGGCGCGGAGGTCTTCGATCAGGCCCGTGTAGACGACGTCGAGCGCGCCGAGATGGGCGATCGCGTCGGCCCGGCCGATGGAGTAGTCGTCCCAGGTGCGCTCCGCGACGAGCGTGCCCGGCGTGCCGTACGCGACGCCGCCGAGCGCGGCGATGCGCTCCGCCACGTCGTCGGCCATGTCCCGGACCCGGTCGACCTGCGGGTCGAGCATGCTGTGGACGGCGATGAAGTGCGGCCCCACGACGTTCCAGTGCACGTGCTTGAGGGTCAGGTGCAGATCGTTGAGCGCGTGCAGACGCAGCCGCAGCAGATCGATCAGCTGTCCGGCCGCCTCGCGCTCGATGCCGGGAACTGTGTACTTCGGGGTCGCGTTCTGCGTCATGGCTCACCTCGTTTTTCCGTGGACAGTGTGGACAGCGCCTAGGTTCTGTCTCTTTGGTCAGCGTTGGGTCCAGATGAGGATGCCGGCGAGGTGGAGTGCTGCCTGGTAGGCGATGGCGAGCTTGTCGGTTC
>NZ_JBVHSO010000022.1:0-66354 GCF_055566335.1 Streptomyces sp. NPDC027672
GCTACGAGAAGACCGCCACCATCTACCTGGCCGGACTTCACATCGCGGGCATCTTCCTCTGGTCCGCCCGATGATCCAAACGAGACTGCCTAGCCTGCGGGCACGTGTAAACGCTCCGCGGAACGAAGAAAGCCCCCTACCGCGGAGCGTTGAAGGGTTGGTGGATCTCGGAAGGGCTGAGATGGATCCGTCCCGCCGAAGCGTTCTCGGGGCCGGTCTGTACTCCGTTGCGCTCACGATCCCGGGGTGGCCGGACGTCGTGGGGCGGGCGGAGGCCGTGAAGAAGGGCAAGGGGCTGCGTATCGGCTTCGGCGAAGTCGACATGGTGGTTCAGATGACCGAGAAGGTGTCCGAGCTGGACGACCAGTTCGGGGGCCGCACCGCGCGCCCTATGGCCGCGTCGTTTCTCGTGAACACCGTTGCGCCCTGCCTTCGGGCGGACGCGCCCGAGAACGTGCGGAAGGCCATGCTGTCGGCTGCTTCCGACCTCTGCTACCTCACCGGATACATGGCCGTGGACGAGGGTCTTCACGGCCTGGCGCAGAGCTACTACCTGAAGGCACTCGAACTCGCGGGTGCCGCCGACGACCATCTGACGTACTGCACCACGCTCCGAGGGATGAGCGTTCAAGCCGTCGACCTCGGGCACGGACCGGACGCATGGCGTCTGGCCGACTCCGCTGCCGCCGCCTCGCCGAAGGCCGGCCCGCGCATGCTTGCCTTCCTGACCGGACAACAGGCACATGCCGCCGCGCAGCAAGGCGACCGTACGGCGGCCCTCCGGTACATCCGGGAAGCCGAGGCCGCTATGGACCGGGCCGAAAGCCGGGGAAAGCCCCTCGGGTCCTACGATCCCGCCGCGCTGAACTACCACATCGCGCAGGTGCGGTACGAGCTGGGCGACGTGAACGGCTCCATCGAAGCCCTACAGGAAAGCAACCGGGTCCGGTTCTCCGTCTATCGCCGGGGGAACGTGCGCATGCGGGCGCTTCTCGCCGAGCGTCAGCTTCAGGTGGGACGCCTCGAAGAGGCCCTGACGACCTGGCATGCGGCTCTCGGTCCGCGCCGAGGGCGGTGCCGAGTGGCCGGCCGGCTCCGGTGGGGGGCGGGGTTTGGGGAAGTGGTACGAGCGCGTCATGTGCGCGCAGCACCCGCTTAACACGCGTCCGGCACAGTAAGGGGTGTCGGCAAGGCGACGGAAGCGCCTCCCAGGCTTCGCGCAGGGGAAGGCTTCCCGCCCAGGCCGGCACCCGAACGGCGCCAAGGAACTCCGGAGCGGCTCCCGGACCTCCATGGACGCCACGGACGCGCCAGCCCGGCCCTGACCCGGCCCGCGTCCCTCGCGGGGACCGCCGTCGTCCCGCCCCCCGGCAACGGGGGTGCGGCGGTCCCCGCGCAAGCCTTTCCCGCGCCGGGCGCGTACGACGGCCCGGCGAGGGCTCCTAGACCGTCGTCCAGCTCCCCAGCAGCGCCAGCCGTTCCGCCGTCTCGGAACCGGGTTCCGGTGTGTAGACCACGAGCGTCTGCTCCGGGTCCGACGGCACCGTCAGGGTCTCGTACGGCAGGGCCAGCAGGCCCGCGACCGGGTGCTGGATCCTCTTCACGCCGTAGGCGCACTCGCGGACCTCGTGGTCCGCCCACAGCCGGCGGAAGTCGTCGCTCTTCAGCGAGAGTTCGCCGACCAGTGCGCACAGGACGGGGTCGTCGGCGTACCGGCCGGCGCTCAGCCGGAGCTGGGCCACCGTCTGGGCGGCCACCGCGGCCCACTCGGGGAACACCTCGCGGGCGGTCGGGCCGAGGAAGACCTGCCGGGGCATGTTCCGCTCCCGCGGTGTCATCCGGCTGAAGCCGTTGACCGCGTCGCCGAGCGCGTTCCAGGCCAGCACGTCCATGCGGCGGTCCAGCACGAAGGCCGGGCTGCGCTCCATGCCGTCGAGCAGGGCCTGGAGGCCGGGGCGGACCCGGGACGGGCCGGCCGGCTCCTTCCGCCGCCGGCGGGGCCGCGCCACCGTGCGCAGGTACGTGTGCTCGGTCTCGTCCAGCCGCAGCACCCGCGCGATCGCGTCCAGCACGGCGTCGCTGACGCTCGGACCCCGGCCCTGTTCCAGCCGGATGTAGTAGTCGACGCTCATCCCGGCGAGCTGGGCCACCTCCTCGCGGCGCAGACCCGGCACCCGGCGCCGCCCGTGCGCGGGCAGCCCGACCTCCTCGGGCCGGATGCGGGCGCGGCGCGAGCGCAGGAAGCCGCCCACCTCTGCTTCGGTCCAGTCCCCGTCCATGCGCCCGATCGTAGGGGACCGCCGCCCGCGCGTCCTGGTACTGCCAGACCCAGGAAAAGCGCATCCCTGGGTACGGCGGCCGGGCGCGGCCAGAGTGGTCCCGACCCGCCGGGGACCGCCCCGGCCGGCAGTCCGAGAGGGAGCACCCATGCCGTACGAGAGCCTGTCCGGCCGTACCGCCGTCGTCACCGGGGCCGCCAGCGGCATCGGCGAGGCCGTCGCCCGCCTGCTGGCCGCCGAGGGCGCCCGGGTGGCGCTGCTCGCCCGCCGCACCGACCGGCTCGACGCGCTGGCCGACGAGATCCGGGCGGCCGGCGGCCAAGCGCTGGCCGTGGCCGCCGACGTCACCGCCGACGCGTCCGTCGACGCCGCCCGGGACCGGATCCACGAGGCGTTCGGGCCCGTCGACCTCGTCGTCGGCAACGCCGGCGTCATGCTGCCCGGCCCCATCGAGGAGGGCCGGTCCGGGGAGTGGCTGCGGATGCTGGACACCAACGTGGCCGGAGTGCTGCGGACCCTGCGCGCCTTCACCGCCGACCTGCTCGCCGCCGCGGCCGGGGGCCGCGCCGCCGACCTGGTGCACATCTCCTCCATCAGCGCCCACCTGTCCTTCCCGAACTACGCGGTGTACGGGGCGACCAAGGCGGCCGTCACCCATCTGTCGCAGTCCCTGCGCGGCGAGCTGGGCCCGCGGGACGTCCGGGTCACCAACATCGAGCCGGGGCTGACGGAGACCGAGCTGGCGCGGCACGTCACCGACGCCGGGCTGTCCGGGCAACTGGACGGCATGTTCCGGGAGATCGGCGGGCTCGCGGCGGCGGAGGTGGCCGATGTCGTCGCCTACGCCGCCAGCCGCCCCCGGCACGTCAACCTCCGCCAGATCATGGTGCTGCCGACCCGGCAGGCGTGACCGGCGGAGGACCGGTCACTCCCCGGTCACTCCCCGGGCGCGCGGCGGCCCCGGCCGGCCAGGAGTTCCGGGCTGAGCCGTACGGCCTGCACCGCGTTGACCCCGACGAGGCCGGCCCAGGCGACCAGGATGCCGGGCAGGTGGGCGAGGGCGCCGGCGATCGCGGACAGCGGGATCGCCAGCACCAGCGTGATCAGCGCGAAGCCGTACCGCTCGGCCCAGGAGTCGGCCGGTCCGGGCCGCCGGGTCCCGCGCACCTCGGCCAGCCGCTGTTCGGCCAGCTGCCGGCGTACCCGGCGGTCCACGGTGTCGTCGATCCGCTCGCCGACCCTCTCCAGAAAGGAGTCCACCAGGGCGGAGTCGTACTCCTCGCCCAGTTCCGCGCGGGCCCGCACGGTCGCGTGGAGGTCCCCGCGCAGACCGGGGTCCGCGCCGGGGCCGGGGTCCTCCCGGAAGTCCGGGTCCTCCCGGCGGCCCGGGTCCTCCCGGGGGCCGGGGTCCTTCCGGAGGTCCGGGGCCTTCCCCGGGCCCGTGTCGCGCGGGTCGGTGGTGTCCATGACGGTCAGCGTAGGAAGCCGGCGGGCTCGTCCGCACTGGGGCCAGCCCCCGCATCCGCGGTCGGGACCGCCACCGGACGGCGGCGGGCGAGCAGCCAGTACAGCAGCGCCGGCACGGTCAGGCCGACGATCCAGGAGACGTCCGCGCCGCCCAGCGGGCCCACCAGCGGGCCGGTGTAGAAGCCGGTGGCCAGGAACGGCAGCTGGGCCAGCAGACCGGCCGCGTACACGGCGAGCGCGTCCCAGCGCCAGGCGCCGTAGCGGCCGTGCGGGTCGGCGAGGGCCGCGAGGTCGTAGCGCTCCTTGGCGACCAGGTAGTAGTCGGCCAGGTTGATCGCCGACCAGGGTGTGAAGAACGTCAGCAGGAACAGCAGGAAGTCCTTGAAGGAGGACAGGAAGCTGTCCTTGCCCAGCAGCGCCACCGCGGTGCCGGCCGCCATCACCAGCCCGATGTAGGCGGCCCGGCCCGCCCGGGACAGCCGCCGCTGCCCGCGGAAGCCGCTCACGCTCGTCACCAGCGACATGAAGCCGCCGTAGGTGTTCAGGACGTTGACGGTCAGCTTGCCGAGCGCGATGACGAAGTAGAAGAAGGAGGCCACCAGACCGGTGCCGCCGAGACCGACCACATAGCCGACCTGGCTGTCCAGGAACTCCTTGCCCGCCGTGGCCGCGACCAGCACCCCGAAGGTCATCGAGAACTGCGCGCCGAGCGCCGAGCCGGACAGGGTCCACCAGAAGGTCGCCTTCGTGGACGTCGTGCGCGGCAGATAGCGCGAGTAGTCCGCCACGTACGGCCCGAACGCCAGTTGCCAGGACGCCGACAGCGACACCGCGAGCAGGAACAGCGGCAGCGAGAAGTGCGCGTCGTGCACCAGCGCGGAGACGTCGGCGCGGTCCAGGAGCCGTACGGCGAGATAGCCGAAGGCGAGTGCGCAGACCGTGCCCGCCACCTTGCCCAGGGCGTGGATGACCCGGTAGCCGGCGGTCGCCATGACCGCCGTGACGGCCGCGAAGACGATGATCCCGGTGGTGTCGCCGGTGTGCGTCAGCTCGCCCACCGCCTGCCCGGCGAGCACACTGCCGGACGCGAAGAAGCCGACGTACATCACGATGACCAGCAGCAGCGGTACGACCGCCCCGCGCACCCCGAACTGGGCCCGGGACTGGATCATCTGCGGCAGGCCGAGGCGCGGGCCCTGGGCGGAGTGCAGCGCCATCACCGCGCCGCCGAGCAGGTTGCCGAGCAGCAGACCGGCCGCCGACCCCACCACGTCCCCGCCGAAGACGACGGCCAGGGCGCCCGTGACGACGGCCGTGATCTGGAGGTTCGCTCCCAGCCACAACGTGAACTGGCTGAACGCCGTACCGTGCCGTTCCTCGTCCGGAACGACGTCGATGGAGCGCAGTTCCACGAGCTGTGCCATGCGTTCTCCCCACACTGGGCTGTATAACTGTATGCAGCGACACACTGTCTGAATAGACGGGTGGTGTTTGTCAATGCCCCGGCGCTGTACTCTCCCGGGGCGTCGAGGACATCCGGAGGGGGAGTACGCCATGAGCGGGAGCGACAGCCCGGCCGGCCGGCTGCAGGCGCTCTTCGAGGGCCACCGGCTCACGCCGACCCAGCGCCGCATCGCGCACAGCATGGTGCGCCGGGCCGCCGACGTGCCCTTCCTGTCCAGCGTGGAGCTGGCCGAACTGGCCGGGGTCAGCCAGCCGTCGGTGACCCGGTTCGCGGTCGCCCTCGGCTTCGACGGCTACCCCGCCCTGCGCAAGCACCTGCGCGAGGTCGTCCCGGCCGGACCGGCCGCCGGCGCCGGCGCCTACAACGAGTACCAGCAGGCGGTCGAGGCCGAGATCGAGAACCTGCGCCACCTGGCCGAGCTGCTCGCCGACCCGCGCCCGGTGCAGCGGGCCGGCCGGGTCCTCGCCGCCTCCCGCCCGCTGCCGGTGCTCGGCCTGCGCGCCGCCGCCTCCCAGGCGTACGGCTTCGCCTACTTCGCCGCCAAGGTGCACCCGGACGTCCGGCTGCTCAACGAGGGCGGCACGATGATCCAGGACCGGGTGGACGCCGCCGTCCGCGCGGGCGCCACCGCCCTGCTGTGCTTCGCGCTGCCCCGGCATCCGCGCGAGGTCGTGGACAGCCTCGCCTACGCCAAGGACGCCGGCCTGACCGTGGTCACGGTCGCCGACTCGGCGTTCGCGCCGGTCGCCAAGTACTCCGACCTGCTGCTGCCCGCCGCCGTCGGCACCGGGCTCGCCTTCGACACCGCGTGCGCGCCGATGCTGCTCGGCCGGGTGCTGCTGGAGGCGCTCTGCGACGGCCTGCCGGACGCCCAGGCCCGGCTGGAGGAGTTCGACGCCAGGGCGGCGGCGCGCGGCCTGTTCGTGGAGTGAGCCCGCCGCCCGTCCTCTCCCGGACCCGCCGTTCCCGGACCGGCCGTTAGCGCACCGGCCTCTCCCGGACCCGCCTTCCGCGGACCGCCCTCTCCCGGACCCGTTTTTTGCGGACCGGCCTCTCTCAGACTCGTCTCACGTTCTGCTATTAGCTTTCCCGGAAGAACGCGAGCGCTGTGTGGACACGTGACACGGGAGGCAGACGTGGCGCGCGGAGGAGGACAGGGACTGGCGCGGGTGGCCGTCGTCGTACGGGCGGGGGCCGCACCGCTGTGGTGGCTCGGGGTCGCCGCCGCCGGGATCGGTGCCGTACCGCAGGGACTGACCGGGCGCCGGATCGGCGTGCTGGCCGGGGCGGCGCTGTTCCTGGCCGGCGCGGCGGCGGTGACGCTGGCCCGGCGCGGCCGGTACACCGGCCTGGCCCGCGGGACGGCCCGCGCGGGCAAGTACGACGTGTTGCAGGACCGCGCGGTGACCGCGCGCGTCTGGCGCCGGGGCCACCGCTGGTGGCTGCTGATGGGCTGGGCGCTCGCGCTCGGCTCCGCCTTCGCGGTGCCCGTGGCCGGCGGTCTGCTGCTGGCCGGGCTCGGCGCCGGGCTGTGGCTGAAGGCCGCCTGGATCGGACGGCTGGAGCGGTCCGCCGAGACGCTGCTGTGGGTGCGGGTCGACTGGCTCGACCGGCGCGGCGGACGTCCGGCGGGCAAGGCCGTGAAGGGCCTGCGGGGTACGGGCATCGCGGCCGGCGACGCGGCCCCGGGCGGGGCCCGCCGCCGTACCGCGGCACTGGTCTGAGGTCCGGTCAGACCTCCAGGTCCTCTTCGATCCGCTTGAGCTGGTGCCGGGCCATCGCCAGGTTGGCCCGGGCCCCGTCCAGGACCAGGTAGAGGAACAGGCCGTTGCCGCCGCGGCCCTTGAGCAGCCGGATCAGGTGGTACTGGTCCGACAGCGTGATCAGGATGTCCTCGATCTCGCTCTTGAGGCCCAGGTGTTCCATCGTGCGCATCTTGGCGCGGATGACGTCGGTGTTGCCGGCGGCGGCCACGGTCAGGTCGAAGTCCTTGCCGCCGCCCAGCGTGCCCAGCGCCATCCCGCTGGTGTAGTCGACCAGCGCGACGCCGGTGGCGCCCTCTATGGAGGTGAGGGCGTCCTTCAGCGCGGTCTCGGTGTTGGTCATGGTGGTCCTCTCAGCTATCGGTTGCGGTGGGCGCCCCGCCGGCCGCGGCACGGGGCGCGCGGTGGCCGGCGGGGCGTACGGGTGCGGTCCGGGGGAGCGGGCGCACGGCCTCGGCGGCGTCCAGCAGCTCCCCGATACGGGCGCCGGCCCGGCGGCCCTCCAGGTGCAGCCGGCCGACGTTGACCCGGTCCTGGGCGAGCAGGGTGAGGACGGCGGTGCGGCCGGCCGCGTAGGTGGCGACGTAACCGCGCTCGCCGCGCACCAGCAGCTCCCGGAAGCCGCCGTGTCCGGTCGTGTCGCTGACCCGGACCGCGACGCCGAGCGCGGCGGCGGTGAGCGCGGCCAGGCCGTCCGGGTCGACGCCGGGCGTGTCATGGGCGACGACGAGGCCGTCGACGCCGGCCGCGAGGGCGCCGGTGAGCTGCGGCACCCGGGTGCGCAGCCGGTGCAGCTCCGCCAGGACGGCGCGCAGATCCTCTTCGGCCACCATCAGATGTCTCCTCTCGGCGGGGCGGTGCCGTTCAAAGGGCCTCCAGCGCATCCCTGAGCCTCTTCAGCAGCGCGATGTCGGGGTCGGTGGTGACCGGGCGGGGCGGTGGGACGGGCGCGGCCGGGGCGGGGGCCGCGGGCGCGATCCGGCCGGCCGCGGTGAGCCGGCGGACGTCGACCAGGGTGTGGAAGGCCGGCCGGCCCAGGTCCCGGGCGATGTCGGCGGCGGTGCGGACGCCGTCCACGCGGTCCAGGACGGCGCGCTGCCGTGCGGTGACCGGCGCGGCGGGGCCCCGGCCGGGGACGGCCGGGTCGGCGCGGGTCAGCGGGGCGCTGTCGGCGGCCGGGTCGGGCCACAGCCGGTGCAGCAGCAGCCGGCGGCGCAGCGTCTCGCGTTCCAGCGCGACGACCGGCACCGAGGGCAGCGGGCCGGGCGGGGGCCCGGGCTCGTAGCGGAACCGGCCCGGGGTGCTGCTCGGCGCCAGCGCGAAGTACCCGGCGTCGTACAGCGCGTCCAGGTGGCACAGCTCCAGCGCGCCGGTGGGCAGCACCCCGGAGCCCAGCAGGAGGCCGGCCGTGTGCGCCGGGGTCGGGGACCGGGCGGCGGCGCGCTGCCAGGCGGCGGCCGCGAGGGTGCCGTGGGCCGTGAGGAGCACGCCGAGGCCCGGGGCGAGCGGGCTCTCGGCGTGCACCACCCGGCCCCCGGCGAGGTGCAGGGCGCCGTGTTCGCGGACCAGGACGCCGGTGGCCCGCTCCTCGGCGAGCCGGGTCAGCATCGGGGACAGGGCGCGCGGGGCCCGCTTGTCCCGCACCGGCAGGGCCGGGGGAGGAGTCCTGACCATGGTCATCCCAGCACCAGGCGGGCGGCCATCTCGCCGAGCCGGATCCGGGCGAGCGCGAGGTTGCCCTCCTCACGGCCGAGCCACAGATGCAGGAACACGCTGCTGTCGAAGGACGTGTCCACGAAACGCAGCAGGTGGTAGCTGTCGCCGTTGCTGATGATCACGTCCTCCACGGGTGGCGACTCCTCGCCCGCCGCCGCGAAGGTGCCGTGCTCGGCGGCCATCCGGGCCAGTTCGGCGGCCTCGGCGGCGGTCGTCTCGTGGTCGCCGCCGGGCGCCTCCCCGACCGCGCCGAGGGCCAGTCCGCTCGTCCAGTCCACCAGCGCGGCCCCCCGGGCACCGGGCAGTCGCATCGCTTCCAGTAAGCACTCGTCGATTCCGGGCACCGTGGCTCCCCTCCCGCCGGACTCCGGCTGAGTGACGCCGACACTACGCATCGTGTGCGCGACGGGTGAGGCCTTTGGCATTTTCCGGTGGAACATGCGTCCGTCGTACTAGTGTGGGTCAACTGGCCTGTGCGTCCGGGGCGTTGAGCTGTCCCGCCCGGCCGCCCGGTCCATTGGGCCGACAGGCGCCCGGGGCGCGTCAACGGCGCCCGGGCGCGCCGAGGGTGGTGAGCGCGGACGCGCACGCCCCTCCGAATCCGGCCACCCCGTCGGCAAGGAGTCACCCCCTCAGCGAGACCCGGCGCCCACCGCAGGACCGCCAGAGCGACGCCTCCGCGCCCGCCTGCCGTACGTCCGCCAGGGTGGCACCCCCGCCCCCGTCCGGCGCGCAGCCGTACACACGCCGCCGTATTCGGCCACCCGCCCGCGTCGTACGCGGCGATCCGCCGCGTCCCCGCCGCCGGCGCGGGCGCCGACAGGGCCGGTGGATGTATTGACTAGCTCTATTCAGGTCGACAGGATGTGAATAGACGTAGGCACAAGGAGGCAGACGATGTCGGGACCCCGCCCCGTACGAGCACCGCGCGGCACGGAACTCAGCACCCTGGGATGGCAGCAGGAGGCCGCCCTGCGCATGCTGCAGAACAACCTCGACCCCGAGGTCGCCGAGCACCCCGACAAGCTGGTCGTCTACGGCGGCACCGGCAAGGCCGCCCGCGACTGGCGCTCCTTCGACGCGATGGTCCGTACCCTGCGGACCCTCAAGCAGGACGAGACCATGCTCGTCCAGTCCGGCCGCCCGGTCGGCGTGATGCAGACCCACGAGTGGGCCCCGCGCGTCCTCATCGCCAACTCCAACCTGGTCGGCGACTGGGCCACCTGGGAGGAGTTCCGCCGCCTGGAGGCCCTCGGCCTGACCATGTACGGCCAGATGACCGCCGGCTCCTGGATCTACATCGGCACCCAGGGCATCCTCCAGGGCACCTACGAGACCTTCGCCGCCGTCGCCGCGAAGAAGTTCGGCGGCACCCTCGCCGGCACCATCACGCTCACCGCCGGCCTCGGCGGCATGGGCGGCGCCCAGCCCCTCGCCGTCACCATGAACGACGGCGTCGCCCTCTGCGTCGACTGCGACCCGCGCGCCATCGAGCGGCGCATCGAGCACCGGTACCTCGACGTCCGGGCCGACAGCCTGGAGCACGCCCTGCGCCTGGCGGTGGAGGCCCGCGACGCCCGCCGCCCGCTGTCCATCGGCGTCCTCGGCAACGCGGCCGAACTGGTCCCGCAGCTCCTCGCGATGAACGCCCCCATCGACATCGTCACCGACCAGACCTCCGCCCACGACCCGCTGTCCTACCTCCCGGTGGGCGTCGCCTTCGAGGACATGGCCGACGAGGCCGCGAAGGACCCGGCCGGCTTCACCACCCGCGCGCGCGAGTCCATGGCGCGGCACGTGGAGGCCATGGTCGGCTTCCTGGACGCCGGTGCCGAGGTCTTCGACTACGGCAACTCCATCCGCGGCGAGGCCCGGCTCGCCGGGTACGACCGCGCGTTCGCCTTCCCGGGCTTCGTCCCCGCCTACATCCGCCCGCTCTTCTGCGAGGGCAAGGGCCCCTTCCGCTGGGCGGCGCTCTCCGGCGACCCGGCCGACATCGCCAAGACCGACAAGGCGATCCTGGAGCTGTTCCCGGAGAACGAGTCCCTGGCCCGCTGGATCAGGCTGGCCGGCGAGCGGGTCCACTTCCAGGGCCTGCCCGCGCGCATCTGCTGGCTCGGCTACGGCGAGCGGGACAAGGCCGGCGAGCGGTTCAACGACATGGTGGCGAGCGGCGAGCTGGCCGCACCGCTGGCCATCGGACGCGACCACCTGGACTGCGGGTCCGTCGCCTCGCCGTACCGCGAGACCGAGGCCATGCGCGACGGGTCCGACGCGATCGCCGACTGGCCGCTGCTGAACGCCATGGTCAACGTGGCCTCGGGCGCGTCCTGGGTCTCCCTCCACCACGGCGGCGGGGTGGGCATGGGCCGGTCCATCCACGCCGGCCAGGTGACCGTGGCCGACGGCACGAAGCTGGCCGGCGAGAAGATCCGCCGGGTCCTCACCAACGACCCCGGCATGGGCGTCATCCGGCACGTGGACGCCGGGTACGACAGCGCGGAGTCGGTGGCCGAGGAGCGCGGCGTCCGGGTGCCCATGCGCGAGGGTGACGACGCGTGAACCCGGAACAGACCGGACCCGGCGGCGGCCTCCCGGCCGGGTCCGCCGCCCCCCGCGTGCCCTCCTTCCAGGAGATGTGGCGCGAACTGCTGCCCATCGGCCGGCACCCCGGCTCCGGCGGCTACCGGCGCTACGCCTGGACCGGGGCCGACGCCGAGTGCCGGGCGTGGTTCCGGGAGCAGGCCGAGCGGCGCGGACTGACGTACGAGGTGGACCGCAACGGCAACCAGTGGGCCTGGCTCGGCGACCCCGCCGCCGGGGACGCCGTGGTCACCGGCTCGCACCTGGACTCCGTGCCCGACGGGGGCGCCTTCGACGGGCCCCTCGGCGTCGTCTCCTCCTTCGCCGCGCTGGACGAACTGCGCGGCAGGGGAGCGCGGTTCGCGAAGCCGTTCGCCGTCGTCAACTTCGGCGACGAGGAAGGGGCCCGGTTCGGGCTGGCCTGCGCCGGCTCCCGGCTCACCGCCGGACGGCTGACCGCCGAACAGGCCCACCGGCTCACCGACGGCGACGGGATCACCCTGCCCCGCGCCATGGAGGCCGCCGGCTACGACCCGGAGGTCATCGGACCCGACCCCGAGCGGCTGGCCCGGATCGGCGCCTTCGTCGAGCTGCACGTCGAACAGGGCCGCGCGCTCGACCTGTCCGGCGACCGGGTGGGCGTCGCCAGCGCCATCTGGCCGCACGGGCGCTGGCGGTTCGACTTCCGGGGCGAGGCCAACCACGCCGGCACCACCCGCCTCGTGGACCGGCGCGACCCGATGCCGCCGTACGCCGAGACCGTGCTCGCCGCCCGCCGCGAGGCCGAGCGCGCCGGTGCCGTCGCCACCTTCGGCAAGATCTCCGTCGAGCCGAACGGCGTCAACGCGATCCCCTCGCTGGTGCGCGGCTGGCTCGACTCCCGCGCCGCCGACCAGGAGACCCTGGACACGGTCGTGGGCGGCGTGGAGAAGGCCGCGCGCGCCTACGCCGACGCCCACGGCGTCGGCCTGGACGTCGTACGGGAGTCCTTCACGCCCGTCGTGGAGTTCGACCACGCGCTGCGCGACGAACTCGGCCGGATCCTCGGCGCGGCCACCGGCCTGAAGGTGCCCGTCCTCGGCACCGGGGCCGGACACGACGCCGGGATCCTCTCCGGGAGCGTCCCGACCGCCATGCTGTTCGTGCGCAACCCCACCGGTGTCTCGCACTCCCCGGCCGAGTCCGCCGCCGAGGACGACTGCGTGGCCGGGGTGCGCGCACTCGCCGACGTACTGGAAGGACTGGCCTGCCGGTGACCCACGCAACCTACTGGCTGGAACACGCCTGGCTCGGCACGCACGTCGAGCCGGGCGTCGTGGTCGAGGTCGCGGACGGCCGGATCGGCGCCGTCCGCACCGCGGTGCCCGCCCCGCCGCCCGGCGCCGAGGTGCTGCGCGGACTGACCCTGCCGGGGCTCGCCAACGCCCACAGCCACGCCTTCCACCGGGCGCTGCGCGGCACCGTCCAGGTCGGCAGCGGCACCTTCTGGACCTGGCGCGAGGTGATGTACTCCGTCGCCGACCGGCTGACCCCGGAGACCTACCACGCCCTGGCCCGCGCGGTGTACGCCGAGATGGCCCTCGCCGGGATCACCTGTGTCGGCGAGTTCCACTACGTGCACCACGCGCCCGGCGGCACCCCCTACGCCGACCCCAACGCCATGGGCGAGGCGCTGATCGCGGCCGCCGCCGAGGCCGGCATCCGGATCACCCTCCTCGACACCTGCTATCTCTCCGCCGGCTTCGGCGAACCGCCGGACGCCCACCAGCTGCGCTTCTCCGACGGCAGCGCGGACGCCTGGGCCGAACGCTGCGCGGCCCTCAAGGAGCGGGAGCACGCGAGGATCGGGGCGGCCGTCCACTCCGTGCGGGCCGTGCCCGCGGCGCAGCTGGGCACCGTGGCCGGCTGGGCCCGGCAGCGGCGGGCTCCGCTGCACGTGCACCTGTCGGAGCAGACCGCCGAGAACGACGCCTGCCGCGCCGCGCACGGCCGCACCCCCACCCGCCTGCTCGCCGACCACGGAGTCCTCGGGCCGCGCACCACCGCGGTGCACAGCACCCACCTCACCGACGAGGACATCGCCCTGCTCGGCGGCTCCGGCACCGGCACCTGCATGTGCCCGACCACCGAACGGGACCTGGCCGACGGCATCGGCCCGGCCGCCGCCCTCCAGCGGGCCGGCTCCCCGCTGTCCCTCGGCTCCGACAGCCACGCCGTCATCGACCTGCTCGAAGAGGCCCGCGCCATGGAGCTGGACGAGCGGCTGCGCACCCGCACCCGGGGCCACTGGACGGCCGCCGCCCTGCTGCGGGCCGCCACCGCCGACGGCCACGCCGCCCTCGGCTGGGACGACGCCGGCACCCTCGCGCCCGGCGCGCTCGCCGACCTGACGACGATCGCCCTGGACTCGGTCAGGACAGCCGGGCCGCTGCCCGCGCTGGGCGCCGAGACCGCCGTATTCGCGGCGACGGCGGCCGACGTACGGCACACGGTCGTGGGCGGCCGGCACGTCGTACGCGACGGTGCGCACACGCGCGTGCCCGACGTGCCGCGGGCCCTGGCCCGAGCCGTCGCGGCCCTCCGCTCCTGACGACCACCCACGAGGACACCATGAGCAGCACCGCCATCACGCACATCGCCACGCTGGTCACCAACGACCCCTCCCTCGGCGACAACTCCCCGCTCGGTCTGATCCAGGACGCGGCCGTCGTCATCGACGGCGACCGCGTCGTGTGGACCGGTGAGTCAAGCAAAGCACCCGCCACCGACAACCGGGTCGACGCGGGCGGCCGGGCGGTGCTGCCGGGCTTCGTGGACTCCCACTCCCACCTGGTCTTCGCCGGTGACCGGACGCAGGAGTTCAACGCCCGCATGTCCGGCCGCTCCTACACCGCGGGCGGCATCCGCACCACGGTCGCGGCCACCCGTGCCGCGAGCGACGCGGAACTGGAGGCCAACCTCACCCGGTACCTCGCCGAGGCCCTGCGCCAGGGCACGACCACGTGCGAGACCAAGTCGGGCTACGGCCTCACCGTCGAGGACGAGGCCCGCGCCCTGCGCCTGGCCGCGCGGCACACCGAGGAGGTGACCTACCTCGGCGCGCACATCGTCAGCCCCGACCTCGCCGACGACCCAGCGGCCTATGTCGCCCTGGTCACCGGCGCGATGCTGGACGCCTGCGCGCCGCACGCCCGCTGGATCGACGTCTTCTGCGAGAAGGGCGCCTTCGACGGCGACCAGGCCCGCGCCATCCTCACGGCCGGCCAGGCCAGGGGGCTGCACCCGCGCATCCACGCCAACCAGCTCTCCCACGGCCCCGGTGTGCAGCTGGCCGTCGAACTGGACGCGGCCAGCGCCGACCACTGCACCCACCTCACCGACGCGGACGTGGACGCCCTGGCGCACAGCCGTACGGTCGCCACCCTCCTGCCCGGCGCCGAGTTCTCCACCCGCGCCGAGTGGCCGGACGCCCGGCGCCTGCTGGACGCGGGCGTGACGGTCGCCCTGTCCACCGACTGCAACCCGGGTTCGTCGTTCACCTCGTCGGTGCCGTTCTGCATCGCCCTGGCCGTCCGCGACATGCGGATGACCCCGGACGAGGCGGTCTGGTCGGCCACGGCGGGCGGGGCCGCCGCCCTGCGCCGCACCGACATCGGCCGGCTCACTCCGGGCGCCCGGGCCGACCTTCTTGTGCTCGACGCCCCGAGCCACGTCCACCTGGCCTACCGTCCGGGCGTGCCCCTGGTCGGCCAGGTGTGGCGCGCCGGGGTCCGGGTGGCCTGAGCGGCGCCGCGGGTCCCGGGCCGGCCGCGCCGCATGGCGCCACGGAGGCCGGGTACCCGTCAACCGGTGGAGTGGGACGCGAAGCGGCCCGGCGTCGGCCGGGCCGCTTTCCGCGAGCCGTCGGGGGTCGTCGGCGAACCTCGGTGCACCGCTCGCACGACCGGACGGAGGTCACTCCTCCACGGTCAGTCCCTTGCGCAGCCGTACCAGCGTGCGCGACAGCAGCCGGGAGACGTGCATCTGGGAGATGCCCAGTTCCTCGCCGATCTCGGACTGCGTCATGTTCGCCACGAAGCGCAGGGACAGGATCTTCCGGTCCCGGGACGGGAGCCGGGCGATCATCGGCTTGAGCGACTCGATGTACTCGATGCCCTCGATCCCGTGGTCCTCGTAGCCGATCCGGTCCGCGAGCGCGCCCTCGGAGTCGTCCTCGACGGGCTGGGCGTCCAGCGAGGAGGCCGTGTAGGCGTTCGAGGCGGCCATGCCCTCGACGACCTCCTCGGCGGAGATGCCGAGGCGCTCGGCGAGTTCTGCGGGCGTGGGGGCGCGGTCGAGCTGCTGGGCCAGTTCGTCGCCCGCCTTGGCGAGGTCGAGCCGCAGCTCCTGGAGCCGGCGCGGGACGCGCACGGACCACGAGGTGTCCCGGAAGAACCGCTTGATCTCGCCGATGATGGTCGGCATCGCGAAGGTGGGGAACTCCACGCCGCGGGCCAGCTCGAAGCGGTCGATCGCTTTGATCAGGCCGATGGTGCCGACCTGGATGATGTCCTCCATCGGCTCGCTGCGGGAGCGGAAGCGGGAGGCGGCGAACTTGACCAGCGCGAGGTTCAGCTCGACCAGGGTGTTGCGGACGTACGCGTGCTCGTGCGTCCCTTCCTCCAGCGCCTCCAGGCGCCCGAAGAGGGTCTTGGACAGGGCCCGCGCGTCCACCGGGCCGATCTCGTCGTAAGGGGGGATCTCCGGGAGCCCCGCGCAGGGGTCGAGGAGATCGATGGGATGATCCAGTTCGGCCGGTGGGGGTGTCGACGTCGCGATCGGGGTAGGCGATGCGTCGAGCCGGGGTGACATGGTGTCCTCCATCGTTCTCGGCATACGGCTGCCGAAGCCAGTACGTGCACTGCGGTGTGCGGCGCCTCCGAAGCCGGCGTGTAGGAGTGTGTGCCTTACTAGCCCTACCCGCTGTACCGAGCGGGTCGCAAGTGCCTTCTGTTCCGCTATGTCCGTTTCTGCGCGGATGTTCGGGTGTCGAAGTGCGCAGGGAAGGCGTAATGTTCGAGGGCATCAGCAGCCACGACCTCGGGAGAGAGAGACGGCATGGACCACGGGACGGTCGGCAGCGCACAGTCGGGCCGGCTTCTGGTGGAGGTGCGCGAAGAGGGCTCCAGCGCCGTTGTGACACCGGCGGGTGAGCTTGATCACCACACCGCCGATCTTCTGCGGGAGCCCCTCGACGACCTCCTGGCCAAGGGCTTCTCGCGGCTCGTGGTGGACTGCTCACGCCTGGAGTTCTGCGACTCCACGGGCCTGAACGTCCTGCTCGGCGCCCGGCTCAAGGCGGACGCCGCCGGCGGCGGGGTCCACCTGGCCGGAATGCAGCCGGTGGTCGCGCGCGTGTTCGAGATCACCGGTGCCGAGGCGGTCTTCACCCTCCACGACTCCGTGGAGGCGGCCCTGGCCGACGGTGCCGACTGATCCACCGTCCCTCCCCGCCGGCCCGGTCCGGGCACCGGCCTCCGCGGCGTCGCGCGTGTCACGCCAAACACGGGGGTGTTCCCTGGGATCGGCCGGGCAGGAGAGGGCAGAAGAACACAGGAGGCGTCCCGCAGGCCGCCGTCCGCCGGACCTCGCGAGGACCGGCGGACACCACGGACGCGGGACGCCGGCGAACGACCTGGACGGAACGAGCGTCCGGCGGACGGGCGGGAACGGGACCCCGCCCGCCGGACGGACGGCCGGACTCCGGTCGGTGCGACGGGCGGCCGGTGCCCACGGCCCGGTCCCGGCCGGACCGGCGGCGGGAGTGCCGGCCGGACCTGATGCCGGACCACGGACCGGACTGTTGACGGACTTTTGAATTCTGAACTGGTGAATCGGTGAGGTGAAGCGCTGATGAGCACCACCCGGCCTTACTCGCCGGGCGACCGCGGCCCGGAGCCCAGCGGCGCTTCCGGGGCGTCCGAGGAAGCCTCGCCGGCCGCCGGCGCGGCCACGGGGGCAGCCGCGCCGTCCGGGGCGTCCGCGCCGTCGGGCCCGGCCGCGCCGTCCGGGTCGTCCGGCCCGGCCGACGGCACCCCGCGGCCCGGTGGGCGGCAGGTGCGCAGACTCCGCCTGGAAGGCGAGAGCGGGGTCGTCCCGCTCGCCCGCGACTTCACCCGCCAGGCGCTGTACGCGTGGGGCTGGCTGCCCGCCGAGGGCGGTGACCAGCGGGCCGCGGCCGAGGACGTGCTGCTCGTGGTCTCCGAACTGGTCACCAACGCCTGCCTGCACGCCGAGGGCCCCGACGAACTCCGGCTCGCCTGCGACAACAAGGTGATCCGGATCGAGGTCTCCGACCGCGGCGCCGGCCAGCCGGCCCCGCGCAATCCGCACCGGGCCGGCCGGCCCGGCGGCCACGGCATGTTCATCGTGCAGCGGCTCTGCCTGGACTGGGGCGTCCTGCGCGTCACCGGTACGCCGGGCAAGACGGTCTGGGCGGAACTGGGCACCCCCGCCTGACGGCACCCCGCCTGACCGCGGCCTCCGCCCGGCCGCAGCCGCCCCCGCCCGACCGCGCGGGGCGAACGGCACCCTGGAACGCCAAGAGGGCCGCCGCATCCCCTGGATGCGGCGGCCCTCCCGGCTGTCCGGGGCGGCGGCTAGTTGACGTCGCCCATCATCTTCTTGACCTTGTTGCGGTACATCCACACCGCCGCGCCCGCGACCACCGCGAGCACCGCCTCCAGGGCGACGAAGCCCTTCCGGTCGAGGTTGACACCGCCTATGGCCGGGTTCGACAGCAGGGCGGTCACGGAGTCGCCCGCGGTCACCGCGAGGAACCAGACGCCCATCATCTGCGAGGCGTACTTCTTCGGCGCCATCTTCGTCGTCACGGACAGACCCACCGGCGACAGCGTCAGCTCGCCGACGGTCTGCACGAAGTAGATCGCGACCAGCCACAGCGCGGCGGCCTTGTGACCGCCCTCGGCGACGGACAGCGGGGCGAGGAAGACGAAGAAGGACGCGCCCACCAGCACCAGGCCGGAGGAGAACTTCACGATCGTGCTCGGCTCCTTGCCGCGCCGGTTCAGCCACAGCCACAGCCAGGCGAAGACCGGCGCCAGCGCCATGATCATGACCGGGTTGACGGACTGGTACCAGGAGACCGGGAAGTCCCAGCCGAGGACCGAGTTCTCGGCGCTCTTCTCGGCGAACAGCGACAGGGTCGAACCGCCCTGGTCGTAGATCATCCAGAAGACGGCGGCGGCGACGAAGAACCAGATGTACGCCGACACCTTCGTGCGCTCGGCCGTGTCGAGGTCCTTGTCCCGCAGCATCCGGGCGATGACCATGATCGGCACGATCAGGCCGATCAGGGTGAGCGGGATCAGCGCCCAGTTCAGGGTGAAGTGACCGGTGCCGCCGACGACGCCGTAGAAGACCGCGGCGGCGGCCAGCCAGATCAGGCCCTTGCGCAGCGTGGCGGCCCTCTCCTCGGCGGACAGCGGGGTCGGGACCTCGCTGCTCCTCGGGTTCAGGTGGCGGCCGCCCAGCAGGTACTGGGTCAGCCCCAGCGCCATGCCGAGCGCGGCCAGCGCGAAGCCCAGGTGCCAGTTGACGTTCTCGCCGATGGTGCCGATGACCAGCGGGGCGACGAAGGCACCGAGGTTGATGCCGATGTAGAAGAGCGTGAAGCCGCCGTCACGGCGCGGGTCCTGCGGACCCTTGTAGAGGTGGCCGACCATCGTGGAGATGTTGGCCTTCAGCAGACCCGAACCGATGGCGACGAGCACCAGGCCGACGTAGAAGCTGGCGGCGGCGGGCAGCGCCAGGCACAGGTGGCCCAGCATGATGACGCCGCCCGCGACGGCGACCGTCTTGCGGGGGCCGAGCAGACGGTCGGCGAACCAGCCGCCGGGCAGGGCGAGCAGGTAGACGAGCGACAGGTACACCGCGTAGATCGCGCTCGCCGTGCCCGCGCTGAGGTGCAGGCCACCCGGAGCCACCAGATACAGCGGGAGCAGGGCCCTCATGCCGTAGTAGGAGAAGCGCTCCCACATCTCGGTCATGAAGAGAGTGGCCAGTCCGCGGGGGTGGCCGAAGAAGGTCTTCTCGGAACCGGGGGTGCCCGGTCGGACCGAGTCCTTCGTCAGGCTGGACGCCATGGTCGTTCCTTGCTGGTCGGGACGCGCGGTAGAGCGTGCGCGCCCGGTGGGGGGCGGCCGGCACCGGCAGTCGGCCGCCCACCCCCACGCCCAGGGGGAGTCCGTTCCGGATCACGGAGCGGCGGACGGCGACCACCGGGATCCACGCCCCGCGACGCGTCGCTGCGTCCGGAGCCCGGCCAGAGGTCATTCCTTTCAAGGCTGATCATGATCAGCCCGCACACAAAAGAGACCTTCAGCGTATGTTCCCGCCAAAGGTCCCCGGTGTACTACAGGCGTTCAGGTCACCATACGGCAGGACACTGCCGGATATGGAAGGTCTTGAGACGGGGATCACAGGTGTCGGGGGAACCGCACGGGGGAATTCGAAGGTCTCTTCCACGATCGCATCCCCAGGTCAATGGTGTGTACCAGGGGCGCGTGAAGGTAAGAAGCCCTGCGGCCGATCACACCCCGGCACCGCGCACGGGCGGTCTACCATCACCTCATGACCCGTGTACTGCTCGCCGAGGACGACGCGTCCATCTCGGAACCGCTGGCCCGCGCCCTGCGCCGGGAAGGTTACGAGGTCGAGGTGCGCGAGGACGGACCCGCCGCGCTCGACGCCGGAATGCAGGGCGGCGTCGATCTGGTCGTGCTCGACCTGGGCCTGCCCGGCATGGACGGCCTGGAGGTCGCCCGCCGGCTGCGCGCCGACGGCCACACCGTGCCGATCCTCATCCTGACCGCGCGGGCCGACGAGGTGGACACCGTCGTCGGCCTGGACGCGGGCGCCGACGACTACGTCACCAAGCCGTTCCGGCTCGCCGAACTGCTCGCCCGGGTCCGGGCGCTGCTGCGGCGCGGCGCCGCGGAGCCGCAGCAGCCGCCGGCCACGCACGGGGTGCGGATCGACGTCGAGTCGCACCGCGCGTGGATGGGCGACGAGGAGCTCCAGCTCACCGCCAAGGAGTTCGACCTGCTGCGGGTGCTGGTGCGCGACGCCGGCCGCGTGGTCACCCGGGACCAGCTGATGCGCGAGGTCTGGGACACCACCTGGTGGTCGTCGACCAAGACCCTGGACATGCACATCTCCTGGCTGCGCAAGAAGCTGGGCGACGACGCGGCGAACCCCCGGTACATCGCCACCGTGCGCGGCGTGGGCTTCCGGTTCGAGAAGAGCTGAGCCCGGGTTCGGGCGATCACCACGGGTAAAGGACCATGCGCCGACGTCTCATCCAGTCCACCCTCGCCGTCGTCCTGGTGGTGATCGCCGTCTTCGGCGTCTCCCTCGTGATCGTGGAGACGCGGACGATCAGCAACAGCGCCCAGGAACGGGTGGAGTCCGAGGCGGTGCGGCTGGCCAGCATCGTGGACAGCCGGATCCTCGCCGCGGAGAACGTCAACGCGGACGTGCTGCGCAACCCGGTCAGCAAGGAGCAGTACGCGGTCATCAGCATGCCCGGCAAGCCGCCCATCGAGATCGGCAGCAGGCCCGAGGGCGACACCATCCACTCCACGCAGCACGGCGAGGAGGGGGAGACGGTCACCGTGCAGGAGCCCCGCTCCGCGGTGACCCGGGAGGTCGGCCGGACGCTGCTGATCATCGGGCTGGTCGCGCTGCTCGCGGTGATCGCGGCGGTGCTGCTCGCCGTACGGCAGGCCAGCCGGCTCGCCTCCCCGCTGACCGACCTCGCCGAGACCGCCGAACGCCTCGGCTCCGGCGACCCGCGCCCGCGGCACAAGCGGTACGGCGTCCCCGAGCTGGACCGGGTCGCCGATGTGCTGGACTCCTCCGCCGAGCGGATCGGGCGCATGCTGACGGCCGAGCGGCGCCTCGCGGCCGACGCCTCGCACCAGCTCCGCACCCCGCTCACCGCGCTGTCCATGCGGCTGGAGGAGATCACCCTCACCGACGACCCGGACACGGTGAAGGAGGAGGCCACCATCGCGCTGACCCAGGTGGAGCGGCTGACCGACGTGGTGGAGCGGCTGCTGACCAACTCGCGCGACCCGCGCACCGGCTCCGCGGTCTCCTTCGACCTGGACGAGGTCATCCAGCAGCAGCTCGCCGAGTGGCGGCCCGCCTACCGCAGCGCCGGCCGGGCCGTGGTCAGCTCCGGGAAGCGGCATCTGACGGCGGTGGGCACACCGGGCGCGGTCGCCCAGGTGCTGGCCGCGCTGATCGAGAACTCGCTGATGCACGGCGGCGGCACCGTCGCCCTGCGCACCCGGGTCACCGGCAACCAGGCCGTGATCGAGGTGACCGACGAGGGGCCGGGCGTGCCGGCCGACCTCGGCGCGCGGATCTTCGAGCGGACGATCAGCGGGCGGAACTCCACGGGCATCGGCCTGGCCGTCGCCCGGGACCTCGCGGAGGCGGACGGCGGCCGGCTGGAACTGCTCCAGGCGCAGCCGCCGGTGTTCGGCCTGTTCCTCTCCCGCACGGCCCCGGCGCGGAAGGCGGACGAGGACCGGCCGATGGTCCGCTGACCCGCCGCCGGGCGTCCGCTACGGCACGCGCTGGTGGCGCGGCGCCGGCTGTGAGGGACCTTCCAGAATCGATTCCGCATCCGCCCCGGCCGGCAGCGCCCGGAACACCCAGCTTCGGTACGACCAGAACCGGAACAGCGTCGCGACGCCGATGCCGACGAACTTCCAGACGTTGTTCTGCAGCGGGCTGTCCCAGCCGAGACCGTAGGTCGCCAGGAACAGCACCCCGTTCTCGATCACCAGGCCGGCCAGGCTGAACAGCAGAAACAGCATCAGTTCCCGGGTGCGCCCGCTCTTGTCGCGGTCCCGGTAGGTCCAGTACCGGAAGCCGACGTAGTTGAAGACGATGGCCACGACGGTCGCGATGACGCTCGCGCGCACCACCGGCAGGTCGGAGACGTGCCGGACCAGGTTGAACACACCGAGATTGACCAGGACGCCGGCGGCGCCGACGGCGCCGAATCTGACCACTTCGCGTACGAGCCGTTGCACCCCCGAGGAACGAGGTTCCATGGCTGTGCAGCTCCCGTCGGTAGGTTTCGTCAACCCCGCCATGCTAGCCGTGCGGGGCCGCCGCCGCCCTGCGGACCGGGCCACGGCCCGCGAAGGGGCCGCCGCGCTCCGGCCGCCCCGGCGCGGCCGATACGCTAGGGGTGTGACGTTCCCGGTAGTCGGCATGGTCGGCGGGGGGCAGCTCGCGCGTATGACGCACGAGGCGGGCATCCCGTTGGGCATCAGGTTCAAGCTCCTCAGTGACACTCCTCAGGATTCCGCGGCGCAGGTCGTGAACGAAGTCGTCATCGGCGACTATCGCGACCTGGACACGCTGCGCGAGTTCGCGCGCGGGTGCGATGTGATCACCTTCGATCACGAACACGTACCCACCGAGCACCTCAGGGCGCTCGAAGCGGACGGCATCCCCGTGCGCCCCGGCCCCGACGCGCTGGTGCACGCCCAGGACAAGGGCGTGATGCGCGCGCGGCTGGACGCGCTCGGCATCCCGTGCCCACGGCACCGGATCGTCGCCGATCCGGGAGATGTCGCCCGGTTCGCGGCGGAGGGCGACGGCTTCCCGGTCGTCCTGAAGACCGTCCGCGGCGGCTACGACGGCAAGGGCGTGTGGGTCGTGCGCAGCGCCGAGGAGGCCGCCGACCCGTTCCGCGCCGGCGTCCCGGTCCTCGCCGAGGAGAAGGTCGACTACGTCCGCGAACTCGCGGCCAACGTCGTCCGCTCCCCGCACGGCCAGGCCGTCGCCTACCCGGTCGTGGAGTCCCGGCAGGTCGACGGCGTCTGCGACACGGTGATCGCGCCCGCGCCCGGCCTGGAGGAGGACCTCGCCCTGCACGCCGAGCGGCTGGCCCTGACCATCGCCAAGGAGCTGGGCGTCGTCGGCCACCTCGCCGTCGAGCTGTTCCAGACCCGCGACGGCCGCGTCCTGGTCAACGAACTCGCGATGCGCCCGCACAACTCCGGCCACTGGTCCATGGACGGCGCGATCACCTCGCAGTTCGCCAACCACGTCCGCGCGGTGCTGGACCTGCCGCTGGGCGATCCGCGCCCGCGCGCCCCGTGGACGGTCATGGTCAACGTCCTGGGCGGCGACTACCCGGACATGTACTCCGCGTACCTGCACTGCATGGCCCGCGACCCCAAGCTGAAGATCCACATGTACGGCAAGGACGTGAAGCCCGGCCGCAAGGTCGGACACGTCAACACCTACGGCGACGACCTGGACGACGTGCTGGAGCGCGCCCGTCACGCAGCCGGCTACCTGAGAGGCACGATCACCGAATGAGCCCCGTTGTTGGCATCGTCATGGGGTCCGACTCGGACTGGCCCGTCATGGAAGCCGCCGCGAAGGCCCTGGGCGAGTTCGAGATCGCCTACGAGGTCGACGTCGTCTCCGCGCACCGCATGCCCCGCGAGATGATCGCGTACGGCGAGCAGGCCGCCGACCGCGGCCTGAAGGTGATCATCGCGGGCGCGGGCGGCGCCGCCCACCTGCCCGGCATGCTCGCCTCCGTCACCCCGCTGCCGGTCATCGGCGTGCCCGTGCCGCTGAAGTATCTGGACGGCATGGACTCGCTGCTGTCCATCGTGCAGATGCCGGCCGGCGTCCCGGTCGCCACGGTCTCCGTCGCCGGTGCCCGCAACGCCGGCCTGCTCGCGGCCCGCATCCTCGCCGCCCACGACGAGGACCTGCTGCACCGGATGCGCGACTTCCAGCAGGACCTCAACGACCAGGCCACCGAGAAGGGCAAGCGGCTGCGCGCCAAGGCCGAGGGCGCGAGCGGCTTCGGCTTCGGGAAGTGACGCCGTGACCGCACTGGAGGAGGCCCGCGCGCTGCTGCGCGAGTTCCCGGTCGCCGACGGCCACAACGACCTGCCGTGGGCGCTGCGCGAACAGGTCCGCTACGACCTCGACGCCCTGGACCTCGCCGGGCACCACCCCGGCCGGCTGCACACCGACCTGCCGCGGCTGCGCGCGGGCGGTGTCGGCGCCCAGTACTGGTCGGTGTACGTGCCGTCCGACCACCCCGAGCCGGTCGCGGCCACCCTGGAGCAGATCGACTGCGTCCGCCGGATGCTGGACCGCTACCCGGCGGACCTGGCGCCCGCGCTGACCGCCGCCGACCTGGAGGCGGCCCGCACCGAGGGCCGCATCGCCTCCCTCATGGGCGCCGAGGGCGGCCACTCCATCGCCAACTCCCTGGGCACCCTGCGCGGCCTGTACGCGCTCGGCGTGCGGTACCTGACGCTCACCCACAACCACAACGTGGACTGGGCGGACTCCGCGACCGACGTGCCCCGGGTCGGCGGCCTGACCGCCTTCGGCCGCGAGGTGGTCCGGGAGATGAACCGGCTCGGCATGCTGGTCGACCTCTCCCACGTGGCGGCCACGACCATGCGGGACGCGCTGGACGCCACCGCCGCGCCGGTGATCTTCTCGCACTCCTCCGCCCGCGCGGTGTGCGACCACCCGCGCAACATCCCCGACGACGTCCTGGAGCGGCTGCCCGCCAACGGCGGCGTGGCGATGGTGACGTTCGTGCCCAAGTTCGTCCTCCAGGCGGCCGTCGACTGGACGGCGGCGGCCGACGACAACCTGCGCGCCCACGGTCTGCACCCCCTGGACACCGGCCCGGAGGCGATGCGGCTGCACCGCGCCTTCGAGGAGCGCAACCCGCGCCCGGTCGCCACGGCGTCCACGGTGGCGGACCACCTGGACCACATGCGCGAGGTGGCCGGCGTCGACCACCTCGGCATCGGCGGCGACTACGACGGCACCGCGTTCACGCCGGACGGCCTGGACGACGTCTCCGGCTACCCGAACCTCGTCGCCGAGCTGCTGGACCGCGGCTGGTCCCGGACCGACCTGGCCAAGCTGACCTGGCAGAACGCGGTGCGGGTGCTGGGCGCGGCGGAGGACGTGGCCCGCGGCCACCAGGCCGCGCGCGGTCCGTCCGTGGCCACCATCGAGTCGCTGGACGGCCCGCGCGGCGAGAGCTGACCGGGTGACCCCCGAACGCGCCACTCACCAGGAGAGTTCCCTCCGCTCCGTGCGACCGTGTCGGTACGCCGGCCGGAGCCGCCGTAGCTCACGGCCGGCGTAGCCGCCGACGACGTACGGAGCCCGCCATGGCCGACCTCCAGGACGACATCCCCCTCGCCACCGAGGTCGGCCGGGACGACGGCCTGCCGGACGGCCCGCGCCCGGCCGGGCCCGGCGGCGGCTACGGCCCGCCGCCCCGGCCGGCCGGGGAACTGCTGGAGCGGGCGCGCGCCGTGCTCGCCGCCCACCCGGTCGCCGACGGCTACAACGGCCTGCCCTGGGCCCTGCGCCGGCTGCCCCGGTACGACCTGGAGCTGGGTGAGAGCGCCGTCGACACCGACCTGCCCCGGATGCGCGAGGGACACGTCGGCGCGCTGTTCTGGTCGCTGCACCTGCCCGACGGACCCGGCCGCGACCGCCCGGTGACGGCGACCCTGGAACAGCTCGACCTGGTCCGCACGGTCGTCGGGGCCCATCCGGAGGGGCTGCGGCTGGTGCGCACCGCCGGGCAGGTCATCGACGCCCGCAACCGCGGCCGGGTCGCCGTCGTGCTGGGCCCCGCGCACGGCGCCGCGCTGGACGGCTCCCTCGGCCTCCTGCGCGTCCTGCACGCCCTCGGGCTGCGCGTGCTCAGCCTCGCGGGCACCGCCTGGGCCGGCGCGTCCGGCCTGACCCGGTTCGGGGAGGAGGTGGTGCGCGAGATGAACCGGCTCGGCGTGCTCGCCGACGTCAGCGGCGCCGGTCCGGCCACCGTCGAGCGGACCGCCGCCCTGTCCAAGACCCCGGTGCTGTGCACCCGCTCGGCCGCCCGCGCCCTGCGCCCGCACCCGGCCAACCTGTCCGACCAGCTCCTCGCCGTGCTGGGCGGGGCGAAGGGCCTGTGCATGGTGCCGCTGACCGCCGAGCAGACCGGCCCGGCCGTCCCGGACGTCGCCGATCACCTGGAGCACATCCGTGACGTGGCCGGCCCCGAGTGCGTCGGCCTGTCCGGCACCTACGACTGCGGGGCCGTCCACCCCCGGGACCTCGCCGACGCCTCCCGCTACCCGCACCTGATCGCCGAGCTGCTCAGCCGCGGCTGGTCCGAGACCGAGCTGGCCCTGCTGACCTGGGGCAACGTCCAGCGGGTGCTGCGCAGCGCGGACTTCACGGCCCGGGCCGCGCAGCACCGCCGGGAGCCGACGGCGCCACCCCGGACGACCGGCCTGGACGGGACTTAGGGCTCCTCGATCCGGCACAGGCAGAACGGGTGCCCGGCCGGGTCGGCGTAGACCTGGAAGTCCTTCTTCTCGCGGTCCTCCAGGTCCAGCGGGCGGGCGCCGAGCGCGAGCACCCGCTCGTGTGCCGCGTCGACGTCCGCCCAGGTCGGGCCGGCGTCGAAGTCGAGGTGGAACTGCTGGCCGTTGCGGTCCGCGCGCGGCCACTCCGGCGGGGTGTGGTCCTCGGCCCGCTGGAAGGCCAGCCGGGGCCCGTCCGGCACCCGCAGGACGACCCAGTTGTCGTCCTCGGCCTGCGGGGTGCCGCCGGCCACCGCCGCGTAGAAGGCGGCCAGCGCGTGCGGGTCGGGGCAGTCGAGGACGATGCTGCGCAAACGGGCCACGGAAGCCATCAGGGTCCCTCCGGTCGTCTTCGGAAAGCGCCGCTAACCGGCGCACAGACAGAACGGGTGCCCAGCGGGGTCGGCGTAGACACGGAAGGTCCGGGACCGGTCCGCCGTGTCCAACGGCCGCGCGCCCAGCTCCAGCACCTCCTTCTCGGCCGTGTCCAGGTCGTCCACGGTCAGGTCCAGGTGGAACTGCTGGCCGTTGCGGTCCGCCCGCGGCCACTCCGGAGGGGTGTAGCCCACGGCCTGCTGGAAGGCCAGCGTCCGCCCGTCGGGCAGGTTCAGGTCCACCCACTCGCCGTGCCCCTCCACCGTGCCGCCCAGCACGGCGGCGTAGAAGCCGGCCAGCGCGTACGGGTCGGGACAGTCCAGGACCACGACGTCCAGCTTGGCGAGAGCCATGACTACCTCCTTGCGTTGCCTGTACAGACGGGTAACCGGAAACGGTGGCAGCGAGACCCGCACCGGCGCGCCGGACACGCCGGTGCCGGCCGCCGGTGCCGGAGGCGGGCGCGCGGGGGCCGTGCCGCGCCGGGGGGAAGGGCCGTGCGGCGTGGCGGCGATGGGGCAGAATTGCGCACGGACGCCGGTTCGGCCGACTGAGCCTCGGCCGAACCGGCGTCACCCGGCCCGGCCCCGTGCCCTCAGGCCGTCGGACGGCCCATCGCCCGGTAGGTCCAGCCGGCCCGCCGCCACAGCTCCGGGTCGAGCGTGTTGCGTCCGTCCAGCAGCACCCGGGCCGCCGCGGCCTCGCCGAGCACCGCCGGGTCCAGCTCGCGGAACTCCCGCCACTCGGTCAGGTGCAGGACCACGTCGGCGCCCCGGACGGCCGCCTCGGCGGAGTCGGCGTAGCCCAGCGTCGGGAAGACCTTGCGGGCGTTGTCCATGCCCTTCGGGTCGTACACCGTCACCTGTCCGCCCTGGAGGTGGATCTGGCCGGCCACGTTCAGCGCGGGCGAGTCGCGGACGTCGTCCGAGTCCGGCTTGAAGGTGGCGCCGAGCACCGCGACCCGCTTGCCGAGGAAGGAGCCGCCGCCCAGCGCCTCCCGGGCCATCTCCACCATCTGGCCGCGCCGGCGCATGTTGATGGAGTCGATCTCGCGCAGGAAGGTCAGCGCCTGGTCGGCGCCCAGCTCGCCCGCGCGGGCCATGAACGCCCGGATGTCCTTGGGCAGGCAGCCGCCGCCGAAGCCGATGCCGGCGCGCAGGAACTTGGCCCCGATCCGGTCGTCGTAGCCGATGGCCTCCGCGAGCCTGGCCACGTCGCCGTCGGCGGCCTCGCACACCTCCGCCATCGCGTTGATGAAGGAGATCTTGGTGGCGAGGAAGGAGTTCGCGGCCGTCTTCACCAGCTCCGCGGTCGGGAAGTCGGTGACGACGAACGGCGTGCCGGCCGCCAGCGGCGTCGCGTACACCTCGCGCAGCAGCTTCTCCGCGCGCTCGCTGCGCACGCCGACCACGATCCGGTCCGGGTGCAGGGTGTCCTCGACGGCGAAGCCCTCGCGCAGGAACTCCGGGTTCCAGGCCAGCTCGGCGTCGCCGCCCGCGGGGGCGTGCGCGGCGAGGTAGGCGGCCAGCCGGTCGGCGGAGCCCACCGGCACGGTCGACTTGCCGACCACCAGCGCCGGGCCGCGCAGATGCGGGGCCAGGGAGGCGATCGCGGAGTCCACGTAGGACATGTCGCAGGCGTACTCGCCGTGCTTCTGCGGGGTGTTCACGCACACGAAGTGCACATCGCCGAAGGCGCCCGCCTCGGCCCAGTCCGTGGTGAACCGCAGCCGGCCGGAGGAGCCCTCGATCCCGGCCACGTGCCGGCGCAGCAGCTCCTTCAGTCCCGGCTCGTACATCGGGGTCTCGCCGCGCTCCAGCAGGGCGATCTTCTCCGGTACGACGTCCAGGCCCAGCACCTCGAAGCCCAGCTCGGCCATGGCCGCGGCGTGCGTGGCGCCTAGGTAGCCGGTGCCGATCACGGTGATCTTCAGGCTCATGGGTGCTCCAGCTCGGGTCCGTCGGTGGTGCGCGGTCATGCGCGCCCGAGCATATCCGGGCCTCTCACCGGGCAACTTCGCCGCTGTCGCGTAGCTCACGTAGGCGTGTGGGAGCGGGGCAACTAAAATTTGAGTTACTTAACGGTAATTAGCGTCAAGTATCACTGCGTCTTTGGAGCGTGAGAGACCGTGGCCGGATCGGCTGAGTTCGACCTGTACCGCCCGTCCGAGGAGCACGACATGCTCCGGGACGCCGTCCGCTCGCTGGTCGAGGCGAAGATCGCGCCGTACGCCGCGGCGGTGGACGAGGAGGCCCGCTTCCCGCAGGAGGCGCTGGACGCCCTGGTGGCCAACGACCTGCACGCCGTGCACGTCCCCGAGGAGTACGGCGGCTCCGGCGCCGACGCGCTCGCCACGGTCATCGTGATCGAGGAGGTGGCCCGCGCCTGCGTCTCCTCCTCGCTGATCCCCGCCGTGAACAAGCTGGGCTCGCTGCCGGTGATCCTGTCCGGCTCCGAGGACCTGAAGAAGAAGTACCTGGGCCCGCTGGCCAAGGGCGACGTGATGTTCTCGTACTGCCTCTCCGAGCCGGAGGCGGGCTCGGACGCGGCCGGCATGAAGACCAAGGCCGTCCGCGACGGCGACCACTGGATCCTCAACGGCGTGAAGCGCTGGATCACCAACGCGGGCGTCTCCGAGTACTACACGGTGATGGCCGTGACCGACCCGGAGAAGCGCTCCAAGGGCATCTCCGCCTTCGTCGTCGAGAAGTCCGACCCGGGCGTCTCCTTCGGCGCCCCGGAGAAGAAGCTGGGCATCAAGGGCTCCCCGACCCGCGAGGTCTACTTCGACAACGTCCGCATCCCCGCCGACCGCATGATCGGCGAGGAGGGCACCGGCTTCCTGACGGCCATGAAGACCCTGGACCACACCCGCATCACCATCGCCGCCCAGGCCCTCGGTGTCGCCCAGGGCGCCCTCGACTACGCCAAGGGCTACGTCCAGGAGCGCAAGCAGTTCGGCAAGCCGATCGCCGACTTCCAGGGCATCCAGTTCATGCTGGCCGACATGTCCATGAAGATCTCGGCGGCCCGCGCCCTCACCTATCAGGCCGCCGCCGCCTCCGAGCGCGGCGATGCCGACCTCACCTATCTGGGCGCCGCCGCCAAGTGCTTCGCCTCGGACATCGCGATGGAGGTCACCACCGACGCCGTCCAGCTCCTCGGCGGCTACGGCTACACCCGCGACTACCCGGTGGAACGCATGATGCGCGACGCCAAGATCACCCAGATCTACGAAGGCACGAACCAGGTCCAGCGGATCGTCATGGCCCGCAACCTGCCGTAACCCCCGCGGTTGCGGAACCCTGTGGAAGGCGCCCCTCCGGGCGCCTTCTCGTTTTTCCGGCTCCCCCGGTGGGCCGGGGGCCGACGTGCGGGGTGGCTGTGCCGGACGTAGGACGGAAGCAGACGGGCCCGTTCCGGGCCCCGCCTTCCAGGAGGAGCCATGACCCAGTCGCAGTCGCAGTCGCAGTCGATGCCTGCCCTCACCGCGCAGATGCAGGAGTGCATCGAGGCCTGCATGAGCTGCCACAGCATGTGCGAGGAGACCATGAGCGCCTGCATGCAGAAGGGCGGCCAGCAGCAGATGCAGATCATGCGCGCGCTGATGGACTGCTCCGAGGCGACCCGCATGTGCGCCGACATGATGATGCGCCGCTCGCCCATGTCCGCCGACATGTGCGCGCTGTGCGCCAAGGTGTGCGACATGTGCGCCGAGGCGTGTACGGCGATGCCGGACGATCAGCAGCTGATGCGCTGCGCGGAGGCGTGTCGCCGCTGTGCGCAGACCTGCCGGGCGATGGCGGGCGCCGGCAGCATGTGAGCTGCGCGCACCACGGCCGGGGGCGTCCGCCACGGGTGCCCCCGGCCGTGGTGCGCATGCCCTAGTTCCCGGAGACGGTGACCTTCTCGTCGTTGTTCAGCTCGTCCACCAGGGTCTTCACCTTGGCCTTGTCCCAGAGGAGGTTGCCGCCGACCGAGCCGGAGATCGGCATGTTCATCGAGGTGCCGTCACCGCCGCTGACGCCCTTCATCGCCCAGAACATCGAGGCCAGGTCCCACAGGGACATGTCCTTGTCGACGATCAGGGAGTCCAGGCCCGCGCCCATGGTCGGGTAGAGCTTGAACGGGTTCAGGATCGTCGAGGGGGTGGCCACCTGGTGGGCCAGGGCGGCCAGGAACTTCTGCTGGTTCTTGGTGCGCTGGAGGTCGGACGCGGCGAACGCGTGCCGGGTGCGGACGAAGGCCAGGGCCTGCTGGCCGTCCAGGGTCTGCTTGCCCGCCTCGAAGTCGGCGCCCGACCACTTGTCCTTGAAGCCCTTGTCGATGTCGATCTCGACACCGCCCACCGCGTCCACGATGCCGGCGAAACCCTGGAAACCGATCTCCACGTAGTGGTCGATGTGCAGCCCGGTGTTGGCCTCTATCGCGCGGACCAGCAGCGTCGGCCCGTCCTCCGCGTAGGTCGCGTTCAGCTTCGCGTGCCGGCCCTGCGCCGGGTAGACCTTCCCGGACGTCGAGCCCTCGTACGAGGGCACCACCACGTCCGAGTCGCGCGGCAGCGAGATCAGCGTGTCGCCGTTGCCGCCGACGTGCAGGATCATCATCGAGTCGGTGCGCTTGCCCTCGGCGCCGCCGGTGTGCAGCTTCTTCTCGTCCTCCTTGGACATGCCCTCACGGCTGTCCGAGCCGACGATCAGGTAGTTCGTGCCGTCGCCCCCCTCGGGCCGGTCGATGACCTTGGACAGGTCCACCTCACGGCGCAGCTTGGAGTCGGCCCAGAAGTAGGTCGAGACCGAGGTGACGACCACCACGGCCGCCAGCGTGATCGCGGTCCACTTGATCCGGCGCCGCCAGTCCGGCGCGGGACGCGGGGCGCGGCCGGGCGTGCCCGGGGTGCCGGCACCGCCGCCGCCGGGCGTGCCGTAGACCTGGCCGGTGTTGTAGCCGGCGCCGTCGTCGTGCCCCCGGCCGTCGACGTACGACGGCTGGCGCGGCACACCGGCCTGGTGCGGCGGCGCGGCCGGGCCGGGCTCGCCGTACGCCGAGCGCGGTCCGGGCGGCACCGCCGGGCCGCGCCGCACCTGACGCATCACGCGGGCGCTCTCCGGCTGCGCGCCGGCGCTGCCGCGTCCGTAGCGCGGGCCGCGGTTGTCGTCGGACCATCCCTCGGGCCAGTCATTCATGGGCCCCAGTGTGCCGGGCGCCGGTATGTCCCGTACAAGGGCTGTCGGAAAATCAGGGCGGTGCTGTTGCGAAGCCGACACAAAGTCCGCGAATGGTCCCTCGGCATAAGGTGGAGGGCATGACAGACCAGGCCATGGAAGCGGAACCGGACCAGGAGACGGACATCCCGGGCAAACCCACGTCCGCTTCGCGCACCACCCTCAGCCACATCATGACCCACAACGACACCAACCTGCTGGGCACGGTGCACGGCGGGGTGATCATGAAGCTGGTCGACGACGCGGCGGGCGCCGTGGCCGGCCGGCACTCCGGCGGCCCCGCCGTCACCGCGTCCATGGACGAGATGGCGTTCCTCGAGCCGGTCCGCGTCGGCGACCTGGTCCACGTCAAGGCGCAGGTGAACTGGACCGGCCGTACGTCCATGGAGATCGGCGTCCGGGTCCTCGCCGAACGCTGGAACGAATCCGCGCCGGCCACCCAGGTCGGCTCCGCCTATCTGGTCTTCGCGGCCGTGGACGCCGACGGCAAGCCGCGCCGGGTGCCGCCGGTCCTGCCCGAGACCGACCGCGACCGCCGCCGCTACCAGGAGGCCCAGATCCGCCGCACCCACCGCCTGGCCCGCCGCCGGGCCATCCGGGAACTGCGCGAGCGCAGGACGGCGGAGGGGTTCGCGGAGTAGACGGGGAGCCCCGCCCCGCTCAGCACGTCACCTCGTTGCCGCGCACGACGTTCTGCTCCGGCCGGCCCGGGTCGTCGAAGCGGACCTGGCGGACGTTGGTGAAGTCGGTGCCGGCCGTCACCTTCAGCAGCGGGCCCTGGCCCGGCACCGCGCGCAGCTCGCTGCCCGGCAGGGCCGCGGCCAGGGAGCGGGCGGAGCGGTCCCAGCGCGGGTCGTAGAAGACCACCGTGCGGGGCGCGTGGGCCGGCGCGGTGACCGGCTGGCGGGTGGTCGCGAAACCGGTCGCCGCCAGTGCCGCGTCGACCCGCTTGCCCAGCCCGGCCGTGCCGCTGCCGTTCGCCACCTGCACCCGGACGGTGTCCGGGGCCACCTCCACCGGCACCGGGGCGGGCGCCGGGGACCGGCGCGGGCGGTCCGTGCTCAGCGGCTTGTCGTCGCGCAGCGCGCCGAACAGCCGCGCCGCCTTCGCCGGGTCCCACTTCAGGGTCGAGCCGAGGCCCTTGACCCGGTAGTCGAGCTGTCCGATGGGCACGGTGGTGAACTCGGAGGAGGACGGCGAGAAGTTCCGCATCGCCCGGCCGAGGTCCAGCAGCTCGTCGGTGCCGAAGCCCGCGTCCGCGCGGACCGAGCCCAGCACGGCCCGGGTCACGTCCCGGAACCGCATCGGGTTCAGCAGCACCCCGGAGGAGGTCGCCTTGTCGATCAGCGCGGCCAGGAACCGCTGCTGCCGCTTCATCCGGCCCAGGTCGCTGGCCCCGTCGACATGCCGGGCGCGGACGTACTGCAGCGCCCGCCCGCCCGGCAGGACGTGCCGGCCCGGCGCCAGGTCGAGCCCGGTGTACCGGTCCTTCAGCGGGGTCGGCGTGCACACCTCGACCCCGCCGAGCACGTCCACGGTCCGCATGAAGCTGGTGAAGTCGACCTCCAGATAGTGGTCGATCTTCACATGGGTCATGTTCTCGACCGTGCGGATGGTCAGCTGCGGACCGCCCTCGGCGTAGGCCGCGTTCAGCTTCACCGGGTGCGGGCCGTGGTGCCGTCCCGAGGTCTGGTCGACGTGCGCGGGGATCTCGGCGTAGGAGTCACGCGGCAGGCTCACCACCGTGGCCCGCTCCCGGTCCTCGGCGATGTGCACGATCATCATGGTGTCGGTGCAGTGGCAGGGCTCGCCGCCCAGCCGGTAGGCACGCCGGTCCCGCTCGCTGATCTTGTCCCGGCCGTCGGTGCCGACCAGCAGGACGTTCATGCCGTGGCCGCCCCGGGGCCGGTTCTTCATGTCCTTGAAGGCGTCGATCCGGGCGATGCCCGCGTCCAGGCTGCTGACCACGGCGTGGCCGATCCCGGCGGAGGCGAGCACCACCACCGACAAGGTGGTGAGCGCCCGCATGGCCCAGCGGGGCCGCCGGGGCGGCCGGACGGGCCGCACGGGCCGCTCGGGCGGGCGCGGCACACGGCGGGGCGGCTGCGGGCGGCGCTGCGAGGGCGCCGGGGACCGGGGCGGGCTGGACAAGGAGGACACCTCCGGACGAGGCCGTACGCGGGATCCGGGAGCACAGTAGGCCGATACGATCTCCAGCCCGCGCCGCAGGCCCGGCGGCGCGCATCCGTGTCCCCCGTTCGCGGTAACGTGAGGCTCCTATGAACGCCAAGCCCGACGTGCGGCTCCCCGCTGTGTCCGTGATCATGCCCGTCCTCAACGAGGAGCGGCATCTGCGCGGGGCCGTCCAAGCGATCCTCGCGCAGGAGTACGCCGGCGAGCTGGAGGTCGTGATCGCCCTCGGTCCGTCCACGGACCGCACGGACGAGATCGCCGCCGAGCTGGTCCGCGCGGACCCCCGTGTGCACACCGTGCCCAACCCGTCCGGCCGCACCCCGGCCGCGCTGAACGCGGCGATCAAGGCCTCCCGGCATCCGGTCGTGGTCCGCGTGGACGGCCACGGCATGCTCTCGCCCGACTACATCGCCACCGCCGTGCGGCTGCTGGAGGAGACCGGCGCGCAGAACGTCGGCGGCATCATGCACGCCGAGGGCGAGAACGACTGGGAGCGCGCGGTGGCCGCCGCGATGACCTCCAGGATCGGCGTCGGCAACGCGGCCTTCCACACCGGCGGCCAGGCCGGCCCCGCCGAGACCGTCTACCTCGGGGTGTTCCGGCGCGCGGCGCTGGAGCAGCAGGGCGGTTACAACGAGGAGTTCATCCGCGCCCAGGACTGGGAGCTGAACTTCCGCATCCGCGAGGCGGGCGGACTGATCTGGTTCTCGCCCGAGCTGAGGGTGTCGTACCGGCCGCGTCCGTCCGTGCGCGCGCTGGCCCGGCAGTACAAGGACTACGGCCGCTGGCGGCACGTCGTCGCCCGCTACCACTCGGGCTCCATCAACCTGCGCTACCTCGCCCCGCCCGTGGCCGTGTGCGCGATCGCGGCGGGCCTGGTCGCCGGCGTGGCGCTGACCCCGTGGGCCCTGGTGGTCCCCGGCGGCTACCTGGCGGCGATCGTCGCGGGCTCCGTCCCGGCCGGCCGGGGACTGCCGGCGGCGGCCCGGCTGCGGATACCCGTGGCCCTCGCCACCATGCACATGTCCTGGGGCTGGGGCTTCCTGACCAGCCCGAAGTCGCTGGCCCGCAAGGTCATCGCCTCCCGCCGGCCGGCCGTCGCGAACTGAGCGTCCGCCAGGGCCCCGTCCGCGCGGGAGGGGGCCCTGTCAGCGCCGGCGGCCGCTCACCACTGGTAGACGCTGTAGACGTCCATGCACTTGGTGGTGTCCGAGCCGTTGACCGCGTCGGTGTTGTCGGGCAGGTCCCCGGCCTCCGGCTCCGACGTCTTCGGGTACGACGGGCCGGTGCGCCAGTCCGCGCCGACCACGACGGTCACGCCGGACACGTCGGTCGACTTCTGCACCTGCTCCCGCGGGATGCCCAGCGCGTCGGCCACCGCCTGCGCGTCACCCTCCAGGTCCGCGCTCGGATACCGCACGACCGTCTTCTCCTCGGCCAGGCTCCCCGAGGTGTCGGCCTGCGCCCGGGTGTAGCCCTTGTCCACCAGTTCCCGGCCGATCGCCGACGCCCGCTGCGGCACCGCGCCCTCGGTGGAGGTCCGGGTGGCGTTCCGTACCAGCACGCCGAGCCGGCCCGGATCGAGCGAGGGCTTCTTGGCCGGCTCGTCCTTCCCGTCCTTCCCGTCCTTCCCGCCGTTCTTGTCGAACGCCACGTCGTCCCGGAGCATCCGCCACATCTTGTCGGCGTTGCCCTCGTCCGGTACGACGTGGTTCTCGTCCAGCGGGTCCCGCTTGTTCGGCATGGTCACCGAGGTGATGCGGTCCGCCGGCACCGACTTCATCTGCATGCCGAGGTCGTAGAGATCCTTGACGTCGATCTCCTCCGACACCTTCAGCGACTTGGTCGCCGCGTCGGCGAGGTCCATCAGCCGGCCGGTGTCGGTGAACACGTTCTGCTTCTTCAGCGTGCGGATCATCGAGTTCAGGTACATGTGCTGGGCGCGGGCCCGCATCAGGTCGTCGCCCCAGGCGTGCCGGGTGCGCAGCCACTGCAGGGCCTGCTCGCCCTGCACCTTGTGCGTGCCCTTGGTCATCTTCAGCCCGGAGCCGCCGGACACGGTGGCCGTCGGCCGGTCCCACACGTTCTGGTTCACGCAGACGTCCACCCCGCCGATGGCGTCGGCCATCCGCACCACGCCCGCGAAGTCGATCGTCATCCAGTGGTCGATATAGACCCCGGTGAGGTTCTCCCAGGTGAGCAGCGTGCAGCCGGCTCCGCCGCGGGCCAGGGTGACGTTGATGATGTCGTTCGTCGCCGGGTAGGTCTTCCCGGTGTCCGGGTCCTTGCACTCGGGGATGTCCACCCGGGTGTCCCGCGGGATGCTGACCATGGCGGCGCTCTTGCGGTCCGCCGAGAGATGGATGAGCATCTGCACGTCCGCGAGCGGCGGGTCGCCGGCGTGGTCGCGGCTGCCGCCCAGCTTCACGTTCTCCTTGGAGTTCCGGCTGTCGGAGCCGATCAGCAGGATGTTCAGCGGGGTCTGGCCGGCCGCGTTGGGCGCGGTGCGGTGCGCCTTGGAGTCGTCACCGTTGGCCCGCCGGCCCTTCTGGATGTTGCCGTTGAGATGCTGGTAGTACAGGTATCCGGCCCCCGCCGTGCCGAGTATCACCACCGCCAGCACCGTCGCCGACCAGCGCAGCGTGCGCCGTCTGCGCCGCTTGCGGTCGGCCGTCGTCTGCGTACGCCGTCTGTCCCTGTCTCCGCGCCGGCCCGGACGTGCCGGCGCGTCCGGGGGCTGCGGTGTGCGCGCCACCGTGCCCTCGACCGCCGGAGCCTCCCCGCGCACCTCGCTCTGCGCCACTCCCTGCCCTCCCCACCCTTGCGCCAAGCAACGGGCCCGCCCCGCGTCCGGTTAGACGCACGACGGGCCCCTTGGGTTACCTACGAGGCGCACTTCACCTTGTCCGCCGTGGACTTGTCGACCTTCGGCGCCTTTGTCGGAGGTGTCAGGGAGATCCCGGCTCCCTTGAAGTCCTTGCCCAGGGTCAGCGTCATCGCCGGCAGTCCCTGTCCGTTGGTCACGCTCTCGCCCGGCTTCAGCGCGGATCCGGACAGGCCCATGATCGCGGCCAGCCGGCGCGCCTGGGGTGCCTGGTCGGGCGCGTACTCCAGGGTGGTCCGGCTCAGTGCCGCCGGGGCGTTGCCGTCGTTCTCCGACTTGGTCACGCCCGCGTCGTTCTGCAGCCAGTTGAGCACCGCCTGGGCGCTGCCGGTCTCGGCGCCGCCGTTGAGGATGCGCACCCGCACCTCGGAGGCGGGCGCCTTGGTGCCCTTCAGCCGGGCGGCCCGGGCGTCCTTCGCCGCCTTCTGCTTCTTCTTCACCTCGGTGAAGGACACGTCGTTCTGGACCGCCTGGAAGACCTGCGGGGCCAGCGCCGGGTCGATGATCACCGTCTTGTGCGTGACTCCGTCGGCCGGGTTGTCCTTGACCGGCACCGTCGTGAAGGCCAGGTTCTTCGGGTCCAGCTTGCCCAGCTCCAGGCCCAGGTCCTTCAGCTTGCCGATGTCGTCCAGCTTGTCGTCGACGGTCAGCGCCTTGGTGGCGGCCTCCGCCAGCTTCACCATCTTCGTCGGGCTGGTGAGCGTGTCGTTGCCCTTCAGCTTGCGCATCAGCGCGCCGAGGAACTGCTGCTGCAGCCCGATCCGGCTCAGGTCGCCGCCGAAGCCGACGGAGTGCCGGGTGCGCACGAACGCCAGCGCCTGCTCACCGGAGATCTTGTGCGTGCCCTTGGACAGCTTCAGGTGCGAGTCCGGGTCGTCGATGTCCTTGGCCAGGCACACGTTCACGCCCTCGACCGCCTCGGTCAGCGTCTTGACCGCGTTGAAGTCGGCCACCATGAAGTCGTCCGGCTTGATCCCGGTCAGCTCCGTCACCGTGCGCATGGTGCAGCTCGGCGTACGGTCGTCCTGTCCGAGGCTGGTGTTGAAGCGGACGCCCTGGGAGCCCGGGATGACCTTCTCGCTGCCGTCCTCCTGCCGGGTCGGGCAGTCCGGGATGTCCGTGATCAGGTCGCGCGGGATGCTCAGCGCGGTGGCGTTGGACCGGTCCTTGGAGACGTGCAGCAGGATCGTGGTGTCGGCGTGCCCGACGCTGCCCGCGTCGCCGTAGCCCTCGTTGCCCTTGCCGGTGCGCTTGTCGGTGCCGATCAGCAGGATGTTGATCGCCTCGTCCTTGCTGAAGCCGCCGGTGCTGGCGCCGTCGTCGGACACGGACGTGATGTTGTCGTTCAGGTGCTTGATGTAGAGGTAGCCGGCGGCCGACACGGCCACCAGCACGAAGGCCATGGAACCGCCGGTCCACAGCAGCGCCTTCTTCGCCTTCGACGTCTTCTTCACCGGACGCCGGGCCGCGCGCCGGCCCTGGGGCGGCTCCGGTTCGGCGCTCCGGCGCCGCGCCGAGCGCGGTGCGGGCACCTCGCCACCGCGCGCCCGCGAGGTCCCCCGGGCCTCGCCGGACTGCGGGTTCTCGCCGCCGGACGGGCGTTTCCCGCCGCCGGTCTGCCCCTTGTCCCGGGCCGCCCGCCGCGGACGGCCGTCCGCGGCGCCGGCGCCGTCCCGGGCGGACGGTCTGCGCGGTCCGGGAACCGGCGGCTGCGCTGCGGAAGGGCTCAGTCGCAGTTCGTATTCGCCGGTGTTCGGATTGAGTACCCACTGGTCTGCGGGGTCGATGTTCTCCGCCCGCCCACGGCCTTGCGCGTCCACGGTTGTCCGAATCCTCCGTCGGGGCCCACGCGGCGCCTTCCCCCTGCAAGGCGCTCGGGTCTCGGTGAAACAGTGCACGACCCAGGACGGACCTCGCGGCCAGGTGCACCGGATCGCTCACACTATCCGCCCAGTTCAGCGTCGGGCGACGCCGGTGACAAATTCCACCTGCCTACAACGGGCAATCCGCCTCATTTTCTGAACGGAAGACCGCTGTTTTTGGTACGCGCCTTACTCACAGGTGTGTTCGGCGGCCGTGTAACCGCGGAACGTCGGCACCGGCGAGGGCCCGTCCGGGCCGCCCGAACCGGTGTCCCGCCGGGGAACGTCCGGTGAATTCTCCCGGCTCACGGCCACCGGCTGGTCGGCCCGCAGCCGGGCGAACAGTTTCTCGGCCTCCGGCTCCACGAGCTGGTCGCGATTGGCGTCGTAGACGTACGACTTCCGCGGCACCGTCAGGAACCGGACCTGCGCGGTGGGGATGTCGCGCAGTCCGCGCGCCAACTGGTACAGGCCCCGCAGACTCGCCAGTTCCGGGTCGGTGGTCAGCGCGGAGGTCGCCGCGTCCAGCAGCGGGTACAGCTTCACCGGGTTCAGCAGCACGTCGTCACCGCGCACCTTGTCCACCAGCGCGCCGAGGAACCGCTGCTGCCGGTCCATCCGCTCGGTGTCGCTGCCGTTCCCGAGCGACTTGCGGGCGCGCACGTACCCGAGCGCCTGCTCCCCGTCGAGCGTGACCTTCCCCGCGGGCAGCCGCAGCTTCGCCGCCTTGTCGTCCACGGGCTCCTTCAGGCACACCCGCACACCGTCGACGGCGTCCACCATCTCCTTGAACCCGCTGAAGTCCACCACCAGGTGATGGTCGATCCGGATGCCCGTGAGCAGCTCGGCGGTCCGCACCGTGCACGCCGAACCGCCCATCTCGAAGGCGTGGTTGAACATGGCGAACACCGGGTCGCTGCGCCTGCCGTCCGCCCGCCGGCAGGACGGGATGTCCACCATCAGGTCCCGGGGCAGCGAGACGGCGGTGGCGCCGGCCCGGCCGGCGGCCAGGTGCAGCAGGATCGTCGTGTCCGAGCGCTCGCCGCGGATGCCCTTGCCGTAGGCCTGGTTGCCGTCCCCGGCCCGGGTGTCGGACCCGATCAGCAGGATGTTCTGCGCGCCCCGCACCAGCGCGGTGGGCCGCTCCCGCTCGTAGCGCGCGAGTTCGGCGGCGGCGGCCTCGTCGGCGGTGATGTTGGCGCTGAGCCGGGCGTAGACGGCCCAGCCGGCCCCGGCGGCCGCGAGGAGCAGGACGGCCGCCGCGAGCGCCGAGTTCCGCAGCAGGCGCCGCCGGCGCCGTCCCGGCCCGTTCCCCGTGGCCGAGGGACCCGGACCGGGGGGCCTGCCTGCGGTGTCGGTCACGGTGGGGCCGTCCCCTCATCGCGTACGGGCGTCACGTGCTGCCCTTACGACGATGGCGGCGAGCGGCGCCGACAGCGCCCGGTGCTACGCCGAACGGGGGACCCGGGGTCTGTCGTCCGGATCCGCCCGGCCTGATCCGGACGAGAGGCCCTAGCGGCGCACCACGGTCACCCGCTCGCTCTCCACCCGCTTGGCGAGGGCCTCCTCGTCCAGCCGCTCCGCGTTGCGGACCAGCACCACGGACCCGCCGACGGCCAGCGGCGCGTACAGCCCCGCGGCGAGCCCCTCCCAGGTGTCGTACGGCAGCCCGGACAGCACCCTGGAGCCGGGCCCGGTCAGGCCCAGCGACGGCGCCTCGGCGACGGCCCGTTCGACGGCCTCCGCGCCGCTGAACTCCCGCCCGGCCACGATGAGCGCCGGCTCCCGGGGGTCCACCGGGGCGAACGGGGCGAACCGGTCGCCCTGGCCCGGCACTTCCACGGCGTAGTCGGCGAACCCGGCCGGGGTCTGCGGGAAACGTCCGCCGAGCGGCCGCAGCGCCAGCGCGACCCGCTCGCCGGGGCAGGCGCGCGCGGCGTCGAGCGCGTCCGGCCCGCTCACCACCACGTCGGCCGCCGCCGGGTCCCCGGCGACGTCGGCGACCGCGCCCACCGAGGAGCAGGCCAGCAGCCACACCGCCGTCTGCCAGTGCGCGGGCAGCAGCAGCGCGACGCGGTCGCCGGGTCCGGCGGCCAGGTCGCCCTGGAGGAGGTTGGCGGTCTTGGCCACCCAGTTGGCGAAGGTGGCCACGGACAGTTCGACGCGTTCGCCCGTGGCGTCGTCGTAGAAGGTCACCAGCGGGCGGCCGGGATCCGCGGCGAGCGCGGAAGCCAGCAGGTCGGCGGGGGTGCGATCGGTGGCGTTCACGCGGGACAGGGTACGCGCGGGCGGGCGGGCACGAGGGCGGCCGGGGCCACCGGTTCGGCGGAACGGTTTCCGACGCTCCGTCAATTTGCCTATAGACATATGTGTAGGTATATGTCCAAGATCGTACGCATGCGTGGATTCCTCACTTTCTCTCCTGGCGTCTCCCCGCGCGCCGTCCGCCCGATCGGTGTCACCTGCGCCGCGGTCGCCGCCCTCCTGCCCGCCCCGCCCGCGCGGGCCGTGCCGGCCGCCCCGGCTGCGGCGGCGGCCCCGGCCGCGACGCCCGACACGGCCGTGGGCGAGCCGGCCGGGGGCGCGGTCCCGGGCAGGACCCGTTCGCTGCCGCTCGTCCCGCTCTCCCGGACGCGCGCCGCAGGCGCGGCCCCGGAACAGGGGGTGTACCGCGCCGCCACCGGCCGCTTCGCGCTGGTCGGCGTGGTCTGGGACGACCCCGGCAGCGTGCTGCGCGGCCGGGTGCGGGTGCGCACCCGGTCCGCCGGGACGGGACGCTGGACCGGCTGGCGGGACATCGAGACGCACCACGCCGACCACGGCGCGGACCCGGGCGCGGCGGAACGTGCCGCCCGGCCGGTGCGCGGCGGGACGGCGCCGCTGTGGGTGGGCGCCTCGGACGGCGTGGAGGTACGGGTGCGCGCGGAGGGCACGGGCGGAGCGGACGGCACGGGGGCCGGGGACCGGCGGGCGGGAGCGGTGCGGCCGGCCGCGTCGTCCGGGCCGTCGTCCGGGCTGCCGTCGGGGCTGCCGTCGGGGCTGCGTCTGGAACTGGTCGATCCCGGTGGGGACGCCGGGGGGACGGCGGACGCGGGGCCGGGCGCGAAGTCCGGGGAGCCGGGGGAGGCGGCGCCCGGGTCCGGCCCGGCCGACGACCCGCCCCACACCGAACTGGACACGGAGGCGTCGATCGCCGCGTCGGGCGCCAACTCCGACATCACCGCCTTCGGCGCCACCGAGATCCCGGAACTGGACCGGCAGGCCACCGAGGACGAGATGACCCTGCTGCTGGGCCCGGCGCGGACCAAGCCGTACATCGGGCCGCGCCCGCGGATCGTCACCCGCCGGGGCTGGGGCGCCGACGAGTCACTGCGCGAACGCGGGTTCGTCTACACGAAGAAGATCAAGGCGGCCTTCGTGCACCACACGGCCTCGGGCAACACCTACACCTGCGCCCAGGCACCCTCGGTCATCCGCGGCATCTACCGCTACCACGTCAGAAGCATGGGCTGGCGGGACATCGGCTACAACTTCCTGGCCGACAAGTGCGGAACCCTCTACGAGGGCCGGGCCGGGGGCGTGGCGAAGGCGGTGCTCGGCGCGCACACCCTGGGGTTCAACACCGACAGCATGGGCATCGCCGTGATCGGCACGTACGGCACCGCCCGGCCGCCGGGCGCCGCGGTGACGGCCGTGGCCCGGCTCACCGCGTGGAAGCTGGGGCTGTACGGCGTCGACCCGCGGGCGAAGACGCAGCTCACCTCGGGCGGCGGCAACCTCTTCGCCAAGGGCAGGAGCGTACGGCTGAACGTGATCTCCGGCCACCGGGACGGGTACGCCACCGAGTGCCCCGGAAAGCGGCTCTACGCCGAGCTGGGCACCGCCCGCACCGGCGCGGCGGACTACCAGGGGCGCTGAGGAGGGTGCGGACGGGGGAAACCGTGCGTCGATCCCGCCGGACACCGCGCGGCCGGCGCGGGCCGCACCGGCCGGTCTGCATACACTGACCGGCCGAAACGAGAGCCGACGAGCAGTGCGGCCGGTCCCGGCAGGAAGCAGAGACGACAGGTGAAAGAAGCGATCCTCCTGGTCGGCGGCAAAGGCACCCGGCTGCGCCCGCTCACGGTGCACACGCCCAAGCCGATGGTCCCGGCCGCGGGGGTGCCGTTCCTCACCCACCAGCTCGCGCGGGCGCGGGCGGCGGGCGTCGAGCACATCATCCTCGCCACCAGCTATCTCGCCGAGGTCTTCGAGCCGTACTTCGGTGACGGCTCCGCCCTGGGCCTGCACCTGGAGTACGTCACGGAGGAGGAGCCCCTCGGCACCGGCGGCGCCCTGCGCAACGTCGCCGGACGGCTGCACTCCGGTCCCGACGACCCGGTGCTGGTCTTCAACGGCGACATCCTGACCGGCCTGGACATCAGGGCGCTGGTGGACACGCACGAGTCGGCCGGCGCCGACGTCTCGCTCCATCTGACCCAGGTGACGGACCCGCGCGCGTACGGCCTGGTGCCCACGGACGGCACCGGGCGGGTCCTGGCCTTCCTGGAGAAGCCGCAGACGCCGGAGGAGATCGTCACCGACCAGATCAACGCGGGGGCGTACGTCTTCCGGCGCTCGGTCATCGACACGATCCCGGCGGGCCGCCCGGTCTCGGTCGAACGCGAGACGTTCCCGGGCCTGCTGGCCGCGGGAGCCCACCTCCAGGGCATGGTCGACTCCACCTACTGGCTGGACCTCGGCACCCCGGCCGCCTTCGTCCGGGGCTCGGCCGACCTGGTCCTCGGCCGCGCGCCGTCCCCGGCCGTCCCCGGCCGCTGCGGCGACCGGCTCGTGCTGCCCACGGCCACGGTGGCGCCGGACGCCAAGCTGACCGGCGGCACGGTGGTCGGCGAGGGCGCGTCCGTGGCCCGGGGAGCGCGGGTCTCCGGCTCGGCCATCCTGCCCGGCGCCGTCATCGAGCCCGGCGCCGTCATCACCGACTCCCTCATCGGCAGCCGCGCCCGGGTCGGCGAACGCTCCGTCCTCACCGGCACGGTCGTCGGCGACGGCGCGGTCGTCGGGGCCGACAACGAACTGCGGGAGGGGGCCCGGATCTGGTGCGACGCCCGCATCCCGGCGGGCGCGGTGAGATTCTCCCCGGACCGGTAGCCGGGCGCCGCCGGGCGCCCCCCGGCACCCTCACAGCAGCCCGATGTCCACCCGGGGCATCTTCGGCTTGCGCCGGGCCGGCACGTGCCCGCTCAGCAGGATCAGCCGGGCCGCCCGGTGCCGCTGCCCGGCATACGGCTCCAGCAGCCGCAGCATCGCGGAGTCGTCCGCGTCCCGGTCGCCCGCCAGCGCCCACCCCACGATCCCGGGCAGGTGCAGGTCCCCGACGGTCACCTCGTCGGCCGCCCCGTGACTGCGCTGCACGACCTCCGCCGACGTCCACGGACCCACTCCCGGCACGACCTCCAGCCGGGCCCGGGCCCGCGCCGCCGGCATCCCCGCGGCCTGCTCCAGCCGCGCGGCCAGCCGCACGGCCCGCAGGATGGTGGCCGCCCGCTTGTCGTCCACACCCGCCCGGTGCCACTCCCAGGAGGGGATCAGCGACCACGTCCGCGCGGCCGGCATCACGTACATCGGCCGTTCGCCCGCGCCCGCGGGTCCCGGCGCCGGCTCCCCGAACCGCCGGACGAGCAGCCGCCACGCCCGGTACGCCTCGTCGGTCGTGACCTTCTGCTCCAGCACCGACGGGATCAGCGACTCCAGCACCAGTCCGGTCCGGGTCAGCCGCAGCCCCGGCCGCCGGTGCCGGGCCAGCGCGACCACCCGGTGCCGCGGCACGAACGCCCCGGGGTCGTCGGCGGCACCGAGCAGCTGCGGCAACTGCTCCAGCAGCCACTCCGCCCCGGGGCCCCACGCCTCGCCGGTCACCTCACCGCCGTACGCGCGCACCCGCACGGTGCCCGGACCGGCGGGCGTACGGCAGGCCCGCCACACGGAGCCGTCCGCGGTGGCCCGGAACGTCGGGTCGGCGGGCCCGCGGCGCAGCGGCCCGAGGGTCAGCCCGAGGTCCAGCGGCCCGTCCGGCACCCACCGCCGTGTCCGCGCGGGCGCCGCCTGCCGGGGTATCCCGGCGGCCCCGGCGGGCAGGGGGACGCCTCCCGCGCCTCCCGCGCCTTCCGGGCCGCGGGGGAGCGTGGGCCGCTGGGGGAAACGTCCTGCCACGAAGGAGTCCTAGGGGTGGAGCCGGGGGAGGCACCCGAGGTGCCGGTGCCGCCCTACGAGGGTAGGCGCTCGGCGCTCACCGCACCTCCACGAACGCTTCCGCCTCCCGCCGCGGCCGCGGTCCCGGCTCCCCGGCCGGATGGCCGACCGCCACCGCGCCCATCGGATCCCAGTCCGCCGGCAGCTCCAGCACCTCGCGCACCACGTCCCGGCAGAACATCGTGGAGGACACCCACGCCGAGCCCAGCCGCTCCCCGGCCAGCGCGACCAGCAGGTTCTGCACGCCCGCGCCCATCGCGACCACGAACATCTCCCGCTCGGCACCGTCCCGCCGGGCGTCCCCGTAGGTGTGCGAGCCGTCCATGACCAGGCAGGGCACGATCAGATACGGCGCGCGCCGCAGCACGTCACCGCGCCGGACGCGCCTGGCGATGGACTCCTCGCTCTTGCCGTCCCGGCGCAGGTCGGCGATCCAGGCGTCCCGCATCGCGTCCAGCAGCCGTACCCGCGAGCGCTCCGACTCCAGCAGCACGAACCGCCAGGGCGTGGTGTGGTGCGGGGCGGGCGCGGTGACCGCCGCGGCCACCGCGCGGCGGACGGCGCCGGGGTCCACGGGCTCGTCGGCGAAGTCCCGCACGGTGCGGCGCTGGGTGACGGCCTCCCGGACCGCCTCGGAGGTGCCGAGCCGGAACATGTCGTCCCGCGCCCCGCGCACCAGCGCGCGGGCGCCCTCGCCGGCCTCGGGGTGCACGGCGCCGGGGAGCCCGCGCAGCACGGCCACCGGCCGCCCCGCCGCCTTGCCCTTGACCAGGTCGCCGGCGGCGGCCAGCTCGTCCGCCGTGGCGACGACGGTCGCGCTGAGCGGATTGCCGTGCGCGTCCGTGCCCCCGCGCAGGTCGTCCAGCACGCGCACCCCGGCGGCGCCGATCGCCACGTCCGTCAGTCCCGTGCGCCAGGGCCGCCCGAAGGTGTCGGTGACGAGGACACCGACATCGACGCCGAGCGCGTCGCGCAGGCCGGCCCGGATCGCGCGCGCGGACGCGTCCGGGTCCTCGGGCAGCAGCAGCACGGTCCCGGCCGGGGTGTTGGAGGCGTCGACGCCGGCGGCGGCCATCACCAGGCCCTGCCGGTTCTCCACGATGCGCAGCGGGCCGCGCCGGGCCACCACGCGCACCGTCTCCGCGTCGATCGCGGCCTCCCGGTCGGCCGCCCGCACCACCCGGCCCTCCGCCTTGGAGACGATCTTGGAGGTGACGATCACGACATCCCCGTCGGCCAGGTCCGGTCCGGCGGCGGCGATCAGCTTGGCGAGGTCGTCGCCCGGCCGCACCTCGGGGATGCCGGGCAGGGCCCAGACCCGGTACCCGGGCCGCTCGTCCGCCGCGGCGGACGCCGTCCCGCTCACGCGCCCCGCACCTCCTCGGCCAGCGCCAGCGCCTCCCGCGCCATTTGGGCGGTCGCGTCCACGTCGGTCATCATCAGCGGGACGGCCCGGCAGCGGATGCCGTCCGCCTCGACCCGCTCCACCGCGCCGGCGTCCACCGTGTCGACCAGCCAGCCGTCCAGCAGCCCGGGGCCGTAGTGCTCGGCGACCGCGGCGGCCGTGGACTCCACGCCGACCGCGGCGAGCACCTTGTCGGCCATCCCGCGCACGGGCGCGTCCCCGACGATCGGGGAGAGGCCGACCACCGGCACGCCCGCGTCCGCGATGGCCCCGCGGATGCCGGGCACGGCGAGGATGGTGCCGATGGACACCACCGGGTTGGACGGCGGGAAGAGGATCACGTCCGCCGCGGCGATGGCCTCCAGGACGCCCGGGGCCGGCTTGGCCTGCTCGGCGCCGACCGGGACGATGGCCTCGGCCGGGACGGAGGCGCGCAGCCGCACCCAGTACTCCTGGAAGTGCACCGCCTTGCGCTCGCCGTCCAGTTGTACGGCCACGTGCGTCTCGACGCGGTCGTCGGTCATCGGGATCAGCTTCACGCCCGGCTGCCAGCGGTCGCACAGCGCCTCGGTGACCGCGCTGAGCGGGAAGCCGGCGCCGAGCATCTGCGTCCGCACGATGTGCGTGGCGAAGTCGCGGTCGCCGAGCCCGAACCACTCCGGGCCGACGCCGTAGGCCGCCAGTTCCTCCTTGAGGTGGAAGCTCTCGTCGGCCCGCCCCCAGCCCTGTTCCTCGTTGATGCCGCCGCCCAGCGTGTACATCACCGTGTCCAGGTCCGGGCAGACCTTCAGACCGAAGAGATGGATGTCGTCGCCGGTGTTGCCGATGACCGTGATGTCCGCGTCCGGCGCGGCCCGCTTCAGACCGCGCAGGAAACGGGCACCGCCGATGCCCCCTGCCAGAACCACAATGCGCATGGGAGCCAGTCTTGCAGGCGGGGCCGACAACGTGTCAGCCAGTCGGCCCGTCAGGCGGTCACCGCGTGCGCCGCGGTGTGCGGTCCGGTGCGCGCCGCGCAGTGCGGGGAGGTGTGCATCGGCATCTCGGTCAGGCCCGGGTGGTACACGTGCAGGCTGACCGCCGGTTCCAGCGCGTCGTTGACGACCTCGTGCACGTACCCGGGCGCGAACACCCGCTGGGCGGCCGCCGCCAGCGCGCGCGTGCCGCGCGCGGTGTGCTCGGTGAGGGTGCCCTCCAGGACGGTGAGCACCCCGGAGGAGCGCCCGTGGCCGTGCCGTCCGCTGCCCTGTCCGGGCACCCAGGACAGCAGCCACACCTCGTAGCCGGGGCCGGTGCGCAGCCGGTGGTACCAGCGGGTGGTGGCGTCGAACCGGACCAGGTGCGCCCACTGGTCGCGGTCGGCGGCGATCGAACGGGCGAGCCCCGCGAACTCGGCGACGGTGGCCGGGTGCGCGCGCGGCGGCTGGAGCAGGTGCGGGACTTCGAGGATGTCGCCGGCGATCTGGAGGTCGTTGTCGCTGTTCATCGGGGTGCGGTGGTCCTCGGCGAAGGGTGGGGGCTGGAGCTGGGGGCGGAGCTGGGTGACGCGTGGGGGCCGCCCGGGTCGCGGGCGGGCGGGAGACGCCCTGGGTCAGGGATCAGCAGACGCGGTACGCGGCCGGGCCGGGATGGGCTCGGGAACAGCCGGAGCGGACGTGGCTCAACAGCTGGGACAGCAACAACAGCTACAGCGCGCGCGGGCGGCACCGAGGGACCCGGCGGAGCGGGTCGAGGTGAGCGCCAAGTTCGCGAGCATGCCCACTAGGACATCGGTTCACACGCGCAGTGTCAACTCGACGCCCGTTATGTGGGACATGTTTCACCGCATCCGGTTTATTTCTTAGGTGAAAGGTTTGCTCAGAGGGGTCTCGGGACACATGGGGCACATCCGAGCGCGTGAGCCTCGCGGAACGCGATCGAACACGGAGGCGTCCTTCTCCGTACAGAGATCTGTACGGGGTGCGGCCGCCCCCGTGGGTCCTGCTGCGTGTCAAGGTTTATGGCGATTTGAACACTTTCCGCACGGCCTTGGTTCCGCAGAGTGAATAACGGGCCCAATAGCAGATCTCGGCTTGACTCGCCCGGAGCAGCACACTTGTAATTTCACTCGTGTCGTTCAGCCGGAACGGTAACGGCCACGCACGGGGACGCGAAGACAGACGAGGGGCGCACATGACCGAGCTGGTGCAGCAACTGCTGGTCGACGACGCGGACGAGGAACTCGGCTGGCAGGAGCGCGCGCTGTGCGCCCAGACCGACCCCGAGTCCTTCTTTCCCGAGAAGGGCGGCTCCACCAGAGAGGCCAAGAAGGTCTGCCTCGCCTGCGAGGTCCGCTCCGAGTGCCTCGAGTACGCCCTCGCCAACGACGAGCGCTTCGGCATCTGGGGCGGTCTGTCCGAGCGCGAACGCCGTCGGCTGAAGAAGGCCGCCGTCTGACACGGCCCGGCGGACGCGCACCCACACCGACGCGTGCGGACGCGCACGCCCACCCGCCCGTACCTCCGCGTACGCACCCGAACGTCACGAACGGCCCGCCGCCCACGGGTTATCCACAGGCGGCGGGCCGTCGTCATGGCCAGCCGATAGTGTGGGCGCTCGTCCGAGACGCCCCGCTGTCCCCTCGGCGCACGAGGAGGCGCGGGCGTCCACCGCAGTCCATCGAACCGGGGCCCGTACCTCGATGTCCGTGCACAGCCATGCGGCAGCCCGACACGGCGCTGCCACCGCCGGGTCCGACCCGTCGTCCCGCCCGCTCGGGTCCGACCCGTCCCGCCCTCCCGAGTTCCCGCGCCACGTCGTGACCGCCGTCCTCGTCTCCCACGACGGGGCCCGCTGGCTGCCCGACGCGCTCGCCGGGCTGCTCGGCCAGGAGCGCCCCGTCCAGTACGCGGTGGCCGCCGACACCGGCAGCGCGGACGACTCCGCCCACCTGCTCGCCGAGGCCCTCGGCGACGCGAGCGTGCTGCACCTCGCCCGCCGTACCGGCTTCGGCCAGGCCGTGGAGGAGGCCAGCCGCACCGCGCCCGTCCTCGGCCCCGGGGAACTGCCGTACCTCACGCGCCCCAGCGGCTGGGACCCCGTCACGCGCAGTTGGCACGACGACGCCTACGACCTGCCCGAACTGCCGCACGGCGAACCCGTCCAGTGGCTGTGGCTACTGCACGACGACTGCGCGCCCGAACCCGACGCCCTCGCCCAGCTGCTGCGGGTCGTCGACAACGAACTCGAACTCGGCCGGGACGACGTGGCGATCGTCGGCCCCAAGCTGCGCGGCTGGTACGACCGCCGCCAACTGCTGGAGGTCGGCGTCTCCATCGCCAACTCCGGCCGCCGCTGGACCGGTCTGGACCGCCGCGAACAGGACCAGGGCCAGCACGACCACGTCCGCGCCGTGCTGTCGGTGTCCACCGCCGGCATGCTCGTCCGCCGCGATGTCTTCGAACAGCTCGGCGGGTTCGACCGCAGGCTGCCCCTGATGCGCGACGACGTCGACCTGTGCTGGCGCGCCCACACCGCCGGCCACCGCGTCCTGGTCGCACCCGACGCCGTCGTCCGGCACGCCGAGGCCGCCTCCCGCGAGCGCCGCGCGGTCGACTGCGCCGGCCGCGCCACCGCCTCCCCGCACAAGGTCGACAAGGCCGGCGCCGTCTACACCCTGCTCGCCAACGCCCGTACGGCCGCGCTGCCCTGGGTGCTGCTGCGGCTCGTCCTCGGCACCGTCCTGCGCACCCTCGCCTACCTCGTCGGCAAGGTCCCCGGCCAGGCCCTCGACGAGATCCGCGGTCTGCTGAGCACCCTGCTGCGGCCCGAGCGGATCATCGCCGCCCGGCGCCGCCGCGGCCCCGCGCGCATCGACAAGGGCGAACTGCGCGCGCTCTTCCCGCCGCCCGGCGCCACCGTCCGGGCCACCGTGGAACAGCTCGCGGGCAACCTCGGCGGCGGCGGCGACACCGACACCTCCTCGGCCGGCCGGCACGGCGGCGCCGTGGAGTCCGGGCCCGGCGGCGACGACGCCGACTTCCTGGAGGTCGAGCAGTTCGCCCGGCTCAAGCGGATCGCCCGCCGGCCCGGCCCGGTGCTCTTCCTCGTCCTGCTGCTCGTCTCCCTCGCCGCCTGCCGCGCCCTGCTCGGCGGCGGCGCGCTCGCCGGCGGCGCCCTGCTGCCCGCCCCGGCCGGCGCCGGCGACCTGTGGTCCCGCTACCTGGACGCCTGGCATCCGACCGGCACCGGCGGCACCTCCTCCGCACCGCCCTACCTGGCCGTCGTCGCCACCCTCGGCTCGCTCCTGTTCGGCTCCGCCGGCCTGGCCGTCACCGTCCTGCTGGTCGGCTCGGTGCCGCTGGCCGGATGCACCGCCTACTTCGCCTCCCGGCCCCTGGTCACCTCCCGGCTGCTGCGCGCCTGGGCCGCCGTCGTCTACGCCTTCCTGCCCGCCACCACCGGCGCCCTGGCCGGCGGCCGGATCGGCACCGCCGTCCTCGCCGTGCTGCTGCCGCTCCTCGCGCGCGCCGGCATCGCCGCGAGCGGCCTGGCCCACCGCGCCGGCCTGCGCGGCAGCTGGCGCGCCACCTGGGCGTACGCGCTGCTGCTCACCGTCACCACCGCCTGCACCCCGATCGTCTGGCCCCTCGCGCTGCTGCTCGGCCTCGGCGTGCTGGTGCTGCGCCGCGGCGACCTCCCCGCCTACGGCCTGCGCTTCCTCGCCCAGCTCGGCACCCCGCTGCTGATCCTCGCCCCCTGGTCGCTGACCCTGTTCCCGGCCGGCTTCTTCCGCGAGGCCGGCCTGGAGTACGGCCCGTCCGCCGCCTCCGCGCTCGACCTGCTCGGCGCCGCTCCCGGCGGCCCCGGCACCGTGCACGGCCTGATGCTCATCGGCATCGTGCTCGCCGCGCTCGGCGCCCTGCTGCGCTCCGAACGGCGGCTCGGCATCCGTACCGCCTGGGCCGTCGCCCTGACCGGCCTCGTCTTCGCGGTCCTGTCCAACAAGTCCGCCTGGGCCGGACCCGCCACCCTCGTCTACGGCATCGCCCTGCTGGCCGCCGCCGCCCTCGGCGCCGACGGCGCCCGCGCCCGCGTGGCCGAGCAGAGCTTCGGCTGGCGCCAGCCCGTCGCCGCGCTGATCGCCTTCGCCTCGGCCGCCGGCCCGCTGCTCGTCGCCGCCGGCTGGATGATCCGCGGCGCCGACGGCCCGCTGGAGCGCCGCGACCCGGCCCAGGTGCCCGCGTTCGTCGCCGAGGACTCCACCGGCGGCGACCAGGCCCGCACCCTGGTCCTCGACAGCGACTCCGGCGCGCGCGTGCGCTACACCCTGGTCCGCGGTGCCGGCGCCCGCATGGGAGACGCCGAACTCACCGCCGCCGACGGCGGCAACGCCCGCCTGGACAAGACCGTCGCCCATCTGGTGGCCGGCTCCGGCGCCGACCAGGCCGACGAACTCGGCGGCTTCGCCGTGCGGTACGTCCTCGTCCACAAGGGCGCCCCGCGCGAGATCACCCGCGTCCTCGACGCCACTCCCGGCCTGTCCCGGCTCAGCCGGCAGAACGGCATCGCCCTGTGGCGCGTGGACCAGCGCACCGCCCGCGCCGCCATCCTGCCCGCCGGCGGCACGGGCACGGCCCAGCCGGTCACCGCGGGCCCGGTGGAGGTCCACACCACGGTCCCCGCCGGTGCCGACGGGCGCGTCCTGCGGCTCGCCGACAGCGCGGCCGGCGGCTGGACGGCCACGCTGGACGGCAAGCCGCTCACCCCGACCACCGTCGACGGCTGGGCCCAGGGCTTCCGGCTGCCCTCCGCCGGAGGCAGGCTGGACGTCACCTACGACGCCCCGTTCACCCGGACCGCCTGGCTCTGGGCGCAGGGCCTGCTCGCCGTCGTCCTGGTCGTCCTCGCCCTGCCCGGCCGCCGCCGCGACGTCGACGACGACCTGCCCGAGGAGCAGCCCGTGCCCGCCCAGGCCACCGCCGGCGAGGGCCGCCGCGCCCGCCGGCTGCGCGCCCAGGCCGAGGCGCCGCCCGCCGGGGAGCAGCCCGCCCCGGCCCCGGCCGAGCCCCCGGCCGCCGTGCCCCACCAGCAGCCGTACGACGAGTGGAACCCGGCCACCTACGAGAACACGGCCTACCCCACCGACCCGTACCAGACCACGACCGGCTACGACCAGCAGCCCTACCAGCAGCCCGACCCGTACCAGCCGGCCCCGTACGACCCCTACGGCTACGGCACCACCGACGGCGAGCCGTCCTACGACCCGGCGGCCTACCCGCAGCAGGGCTACGACCCGGCGTACGACCCCGGCCGGCCCGAGCACCCCCACGGCACCGCCAGCCAGCGTCCCGACGGGAGCCAGCAGTGAACCGCGCCACCCTGTCCCTGATCGCCGGCACGGCCGCGCTGGCCGCCGTCACCGGATACGCCGCGTTCGACTCGCCGTCCGCGTCCGGCGCCGCCCCCGAGGCGGCCGCCCGGCTGCCGGTGGAGCGCACCAGCCTGGTGTGCCCGGCACCGAGCACGTCGGACATCGCTGAGACGTCGTACACGTCGTTCACACCCGCCACCCAGGGCGCTGCGAGCGGCGGCAAGGCCCTGCTCCAGGCGGCCGGCGCCCGCAAGGCCGGGCACCCGGTGCTCACCCCGAAGGCGCCCGGCACACCCGCCGCCGGCGATGCCTCCGGCGGCGACGCGTCCGCGCTCCTCGGCACCGCGGACGGCGCGTTCGCGCCCGGCTGGACCGTCCAGGAGACCACCGAGGTCGCCGCCGGCACCGGCCGCGGCCTCCAGGGCGTCACCTGCACCGGCGCCGACACCGAGTTCTGGTTCCCGGGCGCCGGCACGGCCGCCGGCCGCACCGACTACGTCCACCTGACCAACCCGGACGACTCCGCCGCCGTGGTCGACATCGAGCTGTACGGCAAGGACGGCGCGGTCAAGGCCCCGCTGGGCGAGAACGTCACCGTCAAGCCGCACGCGAGCGACGCGATCCTGCTCCCCACGCTCACCGACGAACGGCAGTCCGACCTGACCGTGCACGTCAGCGTGCGCAGCGGCCGGGTCGGCGCGGCCGTGCAGGCCCTGGACGACAAGGCGGGCGGCGACTGGCTGGCGGCCGCCGCCGACCCGGCCGGCAGCCTGGTCCTGCCCGGCATCCCGAAGGACGCCACCGACGTCCGCCTGATCGCCTTCAGCCCCGGTGACGACGACGCCGACCTGAAGATCCGCCTCGCCTCCCCGGGCGGCCTGATCACCCCGGCGGGCAACGAGAGCCTGCACGTCAAGTCCGGCATGACCGCGGCGGTCGACCTCGGCGACGTCACCCGCGGCGAGGCCGGCTCGCTGGTCCTCACGCCCACCGACCGGGACGTCCCGGTCGTCGCGGCGCTCCAGGTGGTCCGGGGCAAGGGCGACGGGCGGGAGACGGCGTTCATCCCGGCCACCGCCGCCGTCGGCACGCGCGCGACCGCGGCCGGCAACAGCGCGAAGGGCACGACACTGGCCCTGACGGCGCCCGGCGGCACGGCCACGGTCAAGGTCACGGCCTCGGCGGGCAGCGAGGGCGGCACACCGGCGACCAAGAGCTACACGATCAGGTCCGGCACCACGCAGAACGTCGACGCGCCGGTCCCGGCGGGCCTGAAGGGCACCTACGCCCTCACGGTGGAGCCCGTCTCCGGCGCCCCGGTGTACGCCTCGCGCACCCTGGAGGCCACCGGCTCGGGCGTGCCCGCCTTCACCGTCCAGACCCTCCCGAACGACCACGGTCTGGTGGCGGTCCCGGAGACGGAACAGGACGTGTCGGTCCTGCTGAAGTGACCGCCCGCGCCCCCGCGAGGGGCGCGGGCCACCGCCGACAGCGGCCCCGGCGGGCGCCGGGGCCGCTCCACCGGAGAGGGCTAGTCCTCGCCGTACCGGGGGTCGACCGTCTCCGGCGTCAGCCCGAGCAGCTCGGCCACCTGCTCCACCACCACCTCGTGCACCAGCGCGGCCCGCTCGTCGCGTCCCTTGGACCGGATCTCCACCGGCCGCCGGTACACCACGACCCGGGCCCGCTGCCCGTCCCGCGCGGGCACCACCCCGCCGAGCGGCACGGCCTCGTCCGCCCAGGCCATCCCCTCGTCCCGGCCGTCCAGCCGGGGCACCTCCAGCACGAGGAAGTCGATGTCCGCAAGCTGCGGCCAGCGCCGTTCGAGACGCTCCACGGAGTCCTGCACCAGGTCCGCGAACACCTCGGCACGGCTGGCCGCCAGCGGCACCTGCGGCGGCGCGATCGGCCCTCGCATGCCCCGCCCGTGGCGATCACGACGACGGGGCCCGGGGCCGCTGGCAGGGGGCGGTACACGGTTGTCCATCACGGTGCAGCGTAGTCCCCGCACCCCGCGCCCGTCCGGCTCCCCACGGGAACCGGACCGCGCCCGCCGTGTCGCGGGATGACCATTCCGGCCAACGTCTGACTCGTTTCCGTAACTCTCCGAGACCACCGGACTCAAGGCGATTGGCGGGGTTTGTACCGGCTCATGACCGGAGGGGGCGGTTCCGGACATGAGCCGCGAACTCGTCCATGCAGGTCAATGAGGTCCGCTCGAAGGGGTGTGTGGGGTGTTTCACAGCACGACACGGGGGAGTGACCTGGTGGAGAGTCGTCGCGGCCCGCTCAAGAGTGCGGTACCGTCCAACGTCGTGAGCCCTGTACGTCGCTGTTCGCGCACCGCCTGCGGCCGACCCGCCGTCGCGACGCTGACGTACGTCTACGCCGACTCGACCGCGGTCCTCGGCCCGCTCGCCACCTACGCCGAACCCCACTGCTACGACCTGTGCGCCGAGCACTCCGAGCGCCTCACCGCCCCGCGCGGCTGGGAGGTCGTCCGGCTCCTCGACGGCTCCGCGCCCGCGCGGCCCAGCGGGGACGACCTGGAAGCGCTCGCCAACGCCGTGCGCGAGGCGGCCCGCCCCCAGCAGCGCGCGGCCGAGGCCAGCGGCGGCGGGGCCCGCACCGTGGACCCCATGGAAGTCGCCCGCCGCGGTCACCTGAGGGTCCTGCGCTCCCCGGACAACTGAGCCGGTCGCGCTTCCGAGATCACCTTTGCCCCCGACGGGTAGTTTGTGGGCACCCCTAGGACTTTCAGGAGGTTGGCCGTGGCCGATCTGTCGCAGATCGTGAAGGCGTACGACGTACGCGGAGTGGTTCCGGACCAGTGGGACGAGACGCTGGCCGCACACTTCGGCGCCGCCTTCGCGGACGTGACGGCGGCCACGGCCATCGTCGTCGGCCACGACATGCGGCCCTCGTCCCCGGCCCTCTCCCGCGCCTTCGCGCGCGGCGCGGCGGACCGCGGCGCGGACGTCGTCGAGATCGGCCTGTGCTCCACCGACCAGCTGTACTACGCCTCCGGCACGCTGGACGTCCCGGGCGCCATGTTCACGGCCTCCCACAACCCGGCCCAGTACAACGGCATCAAGATGTGCCGCGCCGGCGCCGCCCCCGTCGGCCGGGACACCGGCCTGACGCAGATCCGCGAGCTGGTCGAGCGCCGGCTGGCCGAGGGCGCCCCGGAACCCGTGGACCGGCCGGGAACCCTCACCGCGCGCGAGACGCTGGAGGACTACGCGGCGCACCTGCGCTCCCTGGTCGACCTCGGCTCCATCCGCCCGCTGAAGGTCGTGGTCGACGCCGGCAACGGCATGGGCGGCCACACGGTCCCGCCGGTCTTCGCCGGCCTGCCCCTGACCCTCGTCCCGATGTACTTCGAACTGGACGGAACCTTTCCCAACCACGAGGCCAACCCGCTCGACCCGGCCAACCTCGTGGACCTGAGCAAGCGGGTCCCGGTCGAGGGCGCCGACCTCGGCATCGCCTTCGACGGCGACGCCGACCGCTGCTTCGTCGTGGACGAGAACGGCGACCCGGTCTCCCCGTCCGCGATCACCGCCCTGGTCGCCGCCCGCGAACTGGCCCGCAACGGCGGCGAGGGCACCGTCATCCACAACCTGATCACCTCCCGCACGGTCCCGGAGGTGGTGCGCGAGAACGGCGGCACCCCGGTCCGCACCCGGGTCGGCCACTCCTTCATCAAGGCCGAGATGGCCCGCACCGGCGCCATCTTCGGCGGCGAGCACTCCGCGCACTACTACTTCAAGGACTTCTGGAACGCCGACACGGGCATGCTGGCCGCCCTGCACGTCCTCGCGGCCCTCGGCGAGCAGGAGGGCCCGCTGTCCTCCCTGGTCGCGCAGTACGACCGCTACCGCGGTTCCGGCGAGATCAACTCCACCGTCGCCGACCAGTCCGGGCGCCTCGCCGCGATCCGCGCCGCGTACGAGGGCCGCGCCGGCGTCACCCTGGACGACCTCGACGGCCTCACGGTGGCCGCCGCCGACTGGTGGTTCAACGTCCGCCCGTCCAACACCGAACCCCTCCTCCGGCTGAACGCCGAAGCCACGGACGAGGCCACGATGACCCGGGTCCGCGACGAGGCACTGGCGATCATCAGGGGCTGAGCGGCCCGCCCAACGGCGGTACGCTGACCAGGCTTGTCCACCGACCCACATCCGCCTCCGAAGGGACATCCCATGGCGCTCGAAGCCGGCCTCCTGGAGATCCTCGCCTGCCCGGCCTGCCACGCCCCCCTGACGGAGCAGGACACCGAGCTGATCTGCGCCGGCCAGGACTGCGGCCTCGCCTACCCGGTCCGCGACGGCATCCCCGTCCTGCTGGTCGACGAGGCCCGCCGCCCCGGGTGACCGGCTCCGTCACGTCGTAGCACCCCAGGATCCCCGGCGACCGGAGGCTGCCGCCCATGCTGGACGAATCGCTGCTCGACACCCCGGAGGGCCTCGCCGAGGCCGACCGCCGAGGTCTGCTGCGCGGCGCGGCTGAGGCCGGCGCCCGCGTCCGCACCGCCGCCCGGCACGCCGCCGAGGCCGGCATCGGCGAGCTGAAACCGGACGGCCGCCCCCGCGCGGTCCTCATCGCGGGCCCCGGCGCCGCCGCCACCCACACCGCCGACCTCCTCGGCACGCTGGCCGGCCCCGGCAGCCCCGTCGTCCGCCTCGCCCCCTCCGGCGTCGCCCCGGCCGCGGGCGCCCTGCGCTGGGAGCTCCCCGGCTGGGCCGGTTCCGTGGACCTGCTGCTCATCGCCACCCCGGACGGCACCGAACCGAGCCTCTCCCTCCTCGCCGAGCAGGCGTACCGCCGCGGCTGCTCCGTCGTCGCCGTGGCCCCGGCCGGCACCCCGCTCGCCGACGCGGTCGCCGGCGCCCACGGCCTGTTCGCCCCGATGGCGACGACGCCCTACGACCAGGAGGAGCCGCTCGCCGCCTCCTCCCCGGGCGTCTTCTGGGCGCTGCTGACCCCGCTGCTGGTGCTCCTGGACCGGGTCGGTCTGCTCGCCGCCCCGCCGGACACCCTGGAGAAGGTCGCCGGCCGGCTGGACCACATCGCGGAGCGCTGCGGCCCCGCCATCGCCACCTACAGCAACCCGGCCAAGACCCTCGCCGCCGAACTCGCCGACGCGCTGCCGCTGGTGTGGACGGAAGGCACCTCGGCCGGTCCGGCGGGCCGCCGGTTCGCCGCCGCCCTCGCCGAACTCGCCGGCCGCCCCGCCCTGGTCGCCGAACTGCCCGAGGCGCTCGCCGCGCACAGCGCCCTGCTGGCCGGCCCGCTCGCCGCCAGCGCCGACCCGGACGACTTCTTCCGCGACCGCGTGTCGGAGCCGCCCGCGCTGCACGCGCGCGTGGTGCTGCTGCGCGACCGGCCGAGCGGCGGCATCAGCGCGGCCCCCGCCGCCCGTGACATGGCCCTCAGCCACGACACGCCCATCAGCGAACTCGAACCGGAGGAGGGCGGCGATCTGGAGACCCTCGCGGAACTGATCGCCGTCACGGATTTCGCCGCCGTTTACCTGGCGCTCGCTTCCGGGGCCTGATCTGACTCCAGGCCGGCCGCACGCGCCGGCCGGCCCGCGCACGTACGGAGACAGAGAAGACACATGGACCGCCTCGACAACACCATCCGGCCCTACGCCTGGGGCTCGCCCACCGCCATCCCGCGGCTCCTGGGCGTCGAGCCGACCGGCCAGCCCCAGGCGGAGATGTGGATGGGCGCGCACCCCGGCGCCCCGTCGCGCACCCCGCGCGGCACCCTCGCCGAGGTCGTCGAGGCCGCCCCGGAGCGGGAACTCGGCGCCCGCGCGGTCGCCCGGTTCGGCCCGCGGCTGCCGTTCCTGCTCAAACTCCTCGCCGCCGGCGCCCCCCTGTCCCTCCAGGTGCACCCGGACCTGGAACAGGCCAGGGCGGGGTACGCCGACGAGGAGCGGCGCGGCATCCCGGCCGACGCCCCGCACCGCAACTACAAGGACGCCAACCACAAACCCGAACTGCTCTGCGCCCTCACCGCGTTCGACGGCCTGTGCGGCTTCCGCGCCCCGCTCCAGGCCGCCGGCCTGCTCGACGGACTCGGCGTCGGCTCCCTCACGCCGTACGTCGACCTGCTGCACGCCCACCCCGAGGACGCGGCGCTGCGCGAGGTCCTCACCGCGGTCCTCACCGCCGACCCCGAGGAGATGGCCCGCACGGTCGCCGAGGCCACCGCCGCCTGCACCCGCCTCGGCGGCGCCTACGCCCCCTACGCCGAGATCGCCCACCACTACCCGGGCGACCCCGGCGTCATCGCGGCCATGCTCCTCAACCACGTCCGGCTGCAGCCCGGCGAGGCCCTGTACCTCGGCGCCGGCATCCCGCACGCCTACCTCGGCGGCCTCGGCGTCGAGATCATGGCCAACTCCGACAACGTCCTGCGCTGCGGCCTGACCCCCAAGCACGTCGACGTCCCCGAACTGCTGCGGATCGTGCGCTTCGCACCGAGCGACCCGGGCGTGCTGCGCCCGGAGGCCTCCCCGGACGGCGAGGAGGTCTACGAGACGCCGACCGACGAGTTCCGCCTCTCCCGCTACGTCCTGCCCGAGGGCGGCTCCACCCACGACCTGACCCGGGACGCCCCGCAGATCCTGCTCTGCACGGCCGGCGCAGTCCGGGCGGGCACGGACGAGCTGCGCCCCGGCCGGTCGGTCTTCGTCCCGGCCGGCGAGAGGACGGAGATCTCGGGCGCGGGCACGCTCTTCCGCGCCACCGTGACCGTATGACCGTATGACCGGGCATGACCGGGCATGACCGGGCCTGAGGACAGGCGGCCGTCCGGCTGACCGGACGGGTGGACACCTGACGCTCCGGTGCCCGGCCGGGCTGCAAGAATGGCCCACCGGCAAAGGCCGGGCAAAACCGGGTACCCGCCCGGACGGACGAGGCCGGCAGAGGCGAAGGGACAACGCGGACACATGAGCGCGTCAGGCGGTACCAAGGCGATCGTGGCGGCACTCGGCGCCAATCTCGCGATCGCGGCATCGAAGTTCGTGGCGTTCGCGTTCAGCGGCTCCTCCTCGATGCTCGCCGAGGGCGTCCACTCGCTCGCGGACTCCGGCAACCAGTTCCTGCTGCTCGTCGGCGGCAAGAAGGCCCAGCGCGAGGCCACCCCGCAACACCCGTTCGGCTACGGCCGCGAGCGCTTCATCTACGCCTTCCTCGTCTCGATCGTGCTCTTCTCCATCGGCGGCATGTTCGCGATCTACGAGGGCTACGAGAAGATCCGCAACCCACACGAACTGGAGCACTGGTACTGGCCGGTGGGCGTCCTCCTCTTCGCGATCGTCGCCGAGGGCTTCTCCTTCCGCACGGCCATCAAGGAGTCCAACGTGACCCGCGGCGCGCTCTCCTGGAAGGAGTTCATCCGCCGCGCCAAGGCCCCCGAGCTGCCCGTCGTCCTCCTGGAGGACTTCGGCGCGCTCATCGGTCTGGTCCTCGCCCTCGGCGGCGTCGGCCTCGCCCTGCTCACCGGCGACGGCGTCTGGGACGGCATCGGCACCCTCTGCATCGGCGTCCTGCTCGTCCTGATCGCCCTCGTCCTGGCCGCCGAGACCAAGTCGCTCCTGCTCGGCGAGGCCGCGGGTCTCGACGTGGTCCGGCAGATCGAGGCCGCGATGGTCGACGGCGCCACCGTGCCCCGCATCATCCACATGCGCACCCTGCACCTCGGCCCCGAGGAACTGCTGATCGCCGCGAAGATCGCCGTCCGGCACGACGACACCGCGGCCGAGGTCGCGACCGCCATCAACGCCGCCGAGACCCGCATCCGCGCCGCCGTCCCCATCGCCCGCGTCATCTACCTGGAACCGGACATCTACAGCGAGACCGAGGCCGCCAAGGGCCCCGACCCGGAGGCCACCCCGGGCGGCCCGGCCCCGCACGCCACCGGTCACTGACGGCCGTGCCGGCCGTCGCCCGTCCGGCCGCGCCGCCGACGCCTCCCGCGGCCGGAACACCCCGCACCCGGCCCCGGAAAGACGCCGGGATCACCGAGACGGACTGGGGACGACCGGGCCGTCCGGTGTAGCTTGGGACGGAGCCAGACGTCGCTGCTGATGGCGGTCGGGCGGTCCCGTACGGACCGGCCGAGGGAGAGAGGGCCTCCGACGGACTGCGCTGCGCGCACGCGGGCATGCCTGTGCCCTCTTCTCGGGCACCCCTGTGTCCGCCGCCGCGCAGACCAGCCGTACCCACCTCGACCCAACCCCCGAGGAGCAGCTCGCAATGACGACTGTCGACAACCGGCAGGACTTCAAGGTCGCCGATCTCTCGCTGGCCGAGTTCGGCCGCAAGGAGATCACCCTCGCCGAGCACGAGATGCCCGGCCTGATGGCGATCCGCAGGGAGTACGCCGAGGCGCAGCCGCTGGCCGGCGCCCGTGTCACCGGCTCCCTGCACATGACCGTGCAGACGGCCGTGCTCATCGAGACCCTGGTCGCCCTCGGCGCGCAGGTCCGCTGGGCCTCCTGCAACATCTTCTCCACCCAGGACCACGCCGCCGCCGCCATCGCGGTCGGCCCGGAGGGCACGCCGGACGACCCGCGCGGCGTGCCGGTCTTCGCCTGGAAGGGCGAAACGCTCCAGGAGTACTGGTGGTGCACCGAGCAGGCCCTGACCTGGCCGGACAGCCCCACCGGCGGCCCGAACATGATCCTGGACGACGGCGGCGACGCCACCCTCCTGGTGCACAAGGGCGTGGAGTACGAGAAGGCCGGCGAGGTCCCCTCCGTGGAGACCGCCGAGTCCGACGAGCACCGCGTCATCCTGGAGCTGCTGCACCGCACGCTGGGTGAGAACCCGCAGAAGTGGACCCAGCTCGCCTCCGAGATCCGTGGTGTCACGGAGGAGACCACGACGGGCGTCCACCGGCTGTACGAGATGCAGCGCGACGGCGTCCTGCTGTTCCCGGCGATCAACGTCAACGACGCCGTCACCAAGTCGAAGTTCGACAACAAGTACGGCTGCCGCCACTCCCTGGTGGACGGCATCAACCGCGCCACCGACGTCCTGATCGGCGGCAAGACCGCCGTGGTCTGCGGTTACGGCGATGTCGGCAAGGGCTGCGCGGAGTCCCTGCGCGGCCAGGGCGCCCGGGTGATCGTCACCGAGATCGACCCGATCTGCGCCCTCCAGGCCGCGATGGACGGCTACCAGGTCACGACCCTGGACGAGGTCGTCGACAAGGCCGACATCTTCATCACCACGACCGGCAACAAGGACATCATCATGGCCTCGGACATGGCCAAGATGAAGCACCAGGCGATCGTCGGCAACATCGGCCACTTCGACAACGAGATCGACATGGCCGGCCTCGCCAAGATCCCCGGCATCGTCAAGGACGAGGTCAAGCCGCAGGTCCACACCTGGAAGTTCCCCGACGGCAAGGTCATCATCGTGCTGTCCGAGGGCCGCCTGCTGAACCTGGGCAACGCCACCGGCCACCCGTCGTTCGTGATGTCCAACTCCTTCGCGGACCAGACCCTGGCCCAGATCGAGCTGTTCACCAAGCCCGACGCCTACCCGATCGGCGTCTACGTGCTGCCCAAGCACCTCGACGAGAAGGTCGCCCGCCTCCACCTCGACGCCCTCGGCGTCAAGCTGACCCAGCTGCGCCCGGAGCAGGCCGCGTACATCGGCGTGGACGTCGACGGCCCCTTCAAGCCGGACCACTACCGCTACTGAGCCGGTGCTCCGGTAGCCCGGACCACCGGGGGAGTGCGCCGGCGCACCGGCGCACCCCTCCCGGCGGCTCCGGCAGCAGGTCCCGTGAGGCAGGCCCCCGCACCCCCGTGCCGGGGGCCTGCCCCGTTGGCCCCACGACCCACCGCTTCCGGCCGGACCAGCCGTCAAGACCCAGGACACCCATGCCCCGCGGCCGCTATTCGCTCCACGATCCGCACGATCACACCCCTCTCGCGGAAGAGCACTTCCAGTGCGCCCCCGGCCCGTCCGGCTGGCGCTACGTCTCCCGGCTGACCGGCCCGTCCGGCGATCACCTGGGCTCGGTCGACCTGGCCCTGGACGACCTCGGCCGCCCGCTCCGTCTCGAACTGCACGCGGGTGACTGGCAGGTGCGCGGCGCCGCCCTCGACGGCGTCACCTGGGTCCGCACCGACCCCGCCGGCCTGCACGCCACCGAAGGCCAGGTGCGCGCCCACGCCTTCACCGGCACATCCCCCGCGTTCCTCGTCGCCACCGCCCGGCTGCTGCGCCTCACCCCCTCGTCCGCCGCGACCCGCGTACGCCTCGTGGCCCTCACCGGACCCGTCCTCGCCCCCCGCACCGTGGACCAGTCCTGGGCTCTGGTGAACAGCGAAGCACACGCCACTGACAACGGCCCCCTGACCGTGGACGCATACCAGGTCACCGCCCTGGACACCGGCGAGCAGTACGCCGTGCACCTCGCCGGCGACGTGGTCCTGGCCGCGCCCGGCATCGAACTGGAGGACCTCCAGTCACCGCCGTCGCGCTTCGACTGAGCCCGGCACCGCGCCCCGCCTATCCAGGCGGCGCGAACCCGGTGGCCGGGGGCCCGCTCCGCGACGCGTCCCGTACCGCTTCGTTCCGCCCATCCGGCGCCGTATCCCGCGGCGGCTGGTACGCGGCCGGGGCGGCGGAGGAGTCCCCGGAGGGATACGGCCCATAGGCCCCCTGCCGGTCACCGGACCGCGGGACGTGAGGTTCCTGAGGCTGCTGCGATCCCTGAGGCTCCTGATGCGCGGCCGGCGCGGTCGGCGGGCCGAAGACGCCGGCCGGTACTCCGCCCGGGCCGAACGCCTGCCGGGCCTCACGGGACTGCCGCTCGTGCAGCACGGCTGCCAGGAAGGCGGCCGGAGGCAGCTCCGGCGGCACCCGAGCCCCCGCCCGCCCCGCGAGATCGTCCGCCAGCCGTCGCGCCATACCCGCCGACACGCCCGGATCGAGCTGTCCCATCCGGGTCAGGTACTGCCGGACGGCCAGCCACAGCCCGTCCGGCACCGCCGACAGGTCAAGGCCGGCGAACCGCCCCGCGAGCCACGGCGGCGGAGGCGGCACGAAGCCGGTCCGCCCGGCGGGCACACGCTCCCGTACGACCAGGGTGCCCGCGAACACGTCGCCGAGCCGCCGCCCGCGCGCCGACACCAGCGAGGCGACACACGCCACCACACCGAGCGTCATCAGGATCTCGACCACCCCGACGGCGCCCCGCACCAGCGCCTGCCGGAACCGGATCGGCCCACCGTCGTCCCGCACCACCCGCAGCCCGAACGCCAGCTTCCCCAGCGAACGCCCATGGCTGAGCGTCTCGACCGCGACCGGCCCGCCCACCAGCACCAGCAGGAACGCCGCGATCGACACCGCCACCTGCGCCGCCTCGTCCAGCGACGCCGTCGCCGCCACCAGCACCATGAACACGACGATGTACGCGGCCATCGCCGCCGCCAGATCGAGCAGCACGGCCAGCGCCCTGCTCGGCAGCTTCGCGGGCCGCAGTTCGAGCGCCACCGCCTCACCGGTCACCAGCTCACTCACGCCCGCCGCCCTTCCCTGGTCCGCCCCCTGGACCGCAAGTCTGCCAAGCTGTGGGCGCGCCGCACCGCAGTACGACAAGCTGACAGCCAGTACGAGCACCACGACGAGCCGTGGACGATCAGCCGAGGAGCAGGCAGACCCGATGGACCTGGACGTCTTCGTCTCCGTACACCGGGCCGAATGGGACCGGCTCGACGTACTGCTCCGCCGCCGGCGCCGGCTCACCGGCGCCGAGGCGGACGAACTCGTCGCCCTCTATCAGCGCACCGCCACCCACCTCTCCCTCATCCAGTCCAGCGCTCCGGATCCGTACCTGACCGGACGGCTCAGCCAGCTCGTGGCCCGCGCGCGCAACACCGTCGCCGGCACCCGCCGCGCCTCCTGGCGGGACGTCACGGGCTTCCTGCTCCGCGGCTTCCCGGCCGCCGTCTACCGCGCCCGCCACTGGTGGGTGCCCACGGCGCTCGTCTCCACCGCCGTCGCGGTCCTGCTCGGCTGGTGGATCGGCACCCATCCCGAGGTGCGGTCGTCCATCGCGGCCCCCGGCCACCTGCGCGAGCTGACCCGCCCGGGCGGCGAGTACGAGACCTACTACTCCAGCCATCCCGCGGCCGCCTTCGCCGCCCAGGTGTGGACGAACAACGCCCAGGCGGCCGCTATGTGCCTGGTCCTGGGCGTCTTCCTGGGCCTGCCCGTACTGTGGATCCTCTTCCAGAACATGCTGAACCTGGGCGTGGGCTTCGGCCTCATGTCCTCGGCGGGCCGCCTCGGCACCTTCCTCGGCCTGGTCCTGCCGCACGGCCTCCTCGAACTGACCGCGGTCTTCGTCGCGGCCGGCACGGGACTGCGCCTGGGCTGGACGCTGATCGATCCCGGCCCGCGCACCCGGCGCGCCGCGCTCGCGGAAGAGGGGCGCGCGGCCATCGGCATGGCGATCGGCCTCGCCCTGGTCCTGTTCGTCTCCGGGGCCATCGAAGGCTTCGTCACGCCCTCCGGCCTGCCCACCTGGGCACGCATCGGCATCGGGATCGCGGCCGAGCTGGCGTTCCTGGCGTACGTCTACGTGCTCGGAGGGCGTGCGGCACGCGCGGGTGAGACGGGCGATCTGGAAGCGACGGACCGCAGCGCGTCCGTCCCCACGGCCGCCTGACACCCGCCGGATGTGCGTCCGGCCCCGGTGAGCTGCTAGTGTCCTCTTCGCCCCGCAAGAGCCGTTGACACGGAGGGAGTGGGGAGGTAGATTCTATGAGTTGCCTGGAGCTGGACAAAGCGCACGGGCAAGGGTTAGAATCTACTTAGCTTCTCGGGAACGCCGTGAACGGCATTCCGCGAAAGCATCCCCCGATTACTCAGAAATGAGCGGCCGGTCAGACCGGCCAAGAACTTCTGATAAAGTCGGAACCGCCGGAAAGGGAAACGCGGAAGCGAGAACCTGGAAAGCACCGAGGAAATCGGATCGAGAAAAGATCTGATAGAGTCGGAAACGCAAGACCGAAGGGAAGCAGCCCGGAGGAAAGCCCGAG
>NZ_JBVHSO010000023.1:0-52440 GCF_055566335.1 Streptomyces sp. NPDC027672
CATGAACCCACAACCAGCCCCAAACCACAACGCAGTTAAACACCGCCGCTCCACACCCCTGTTGACAACCTTAACCGCCGTCGCGTGTTGGGGGTAACCCAACGGAACCCCCCCACGCCAAGCGCCGTTCTGCACATCGCGGAACGCCTCCCGACCAGATGCCCGGCCGGGGCTCCGCAGAGGGCGTTTCGACCCGTGGCCGCCGCAGTGACCTTTCCCGGGCGCCGGGGTTGTCCGGGCATGATCCCCAAGAGGACGGCTGCGACCATCTTGCTCACCACAGCCGCCTCGGGAGCGGGACTTGCTGCTGCCGCGCCCGCCGGCGCGGGGGGAGTCGGCGACTTCCTTTCCCCTGCCTTCGGCACCAACTGCTCCAACGTGCACAACGTGCGCATGCGGCGGGCGGCACCACCCACGGCACCGGATCGGCCGGCGGCAACCTCCTCGGACTCCCCATCGGCAGCCCCCTCAACCAGTGCGGCGGCGCAGACCTCGACCCCGAAGCCGACCTCGACGCGATGGAGAGCATGTTCCCGTCGCCGCGAGCACGAACGGCGAAGCTCTCACCGGAACGGGTAAGCGCCTCCTGGCGGCAGCCGCCGCGGGACCGCCCGGTCCGGTCGATCGCCGCTTTCCGGCCGTCCGTACGGCCATCCACGCGTCCGGCAGCCGTACGAAGTCCCTTACCGCGGCGCCCGTTTCCGAACGGTCGGCATCGATCAGGTACCGGGCATCGGCGGCCTCGTTCCAGCGCAGAGCGTGCAGATCGTGCGGACGGGGGACACGTGGTCAGCGGTCCTGGGAGAGCCGGAGGAGTTCGGCGAAGGTTCCGCCGGCGTGGACCAGGTCGTCGTACCGGCCCTGCTCGGTGATCCGGCCGTGTTCCATGACGATGATGTGATCGGCGATCTTCGTGTTCTCCAGGCGGTGGGTGACCACGATGGTGATGCGGCCGGGAGCGATGGCCTTGATCCGCTCGAAGATCTGGTGCTCGCCACGCGGATCCATCTGGGAAGTCGGCTCGTCCAGGATCAACAGCCCGGGGCGCCGGTACAGAGCCCGGGAGCAGGCGATGCGCTGCCACTGGCCGCCGGACAGCTCCGAGCCGCCGAAGACGTCGCGGGACAGCAGGGTGTCCAGACCCGCCGGGAGGTCGTCGACCGCTTCGCGCAGGCCGACCGCGTCGATCGCCTCCCAGACCGGGGCGTCGTCATGGCTGCGGGGCTGGCCGAGGGTGACGTTCTCGCGGACCGGCATCGGCCACTGGGCGAAGATCTGCGGCACCAGACCGGTCTGCGCCCACACGGCGGCCGGATCCACCTCGGCCAGATCGGCGCCGTCCCAGGTGACCTTGCCCTTGTCCGCCAGGTAGATCCCGGTGAGCAGGCGGGTGAGCGTGGACTTCCCCGAACCGTTCGCACCGACGATCGCCAGGATCCGACCGCGCTCCAAGGTGAGGGAGACGCCGTCGACGGCGGGCTTGTCCTTGCCCGGGTACTGGTAGACGACCTCCTCTAGCCGGATCTGCTGCACCTGGCCGGCGGGCCGGCTCGGGCCGCGCTGGGGCGTGCGGGCGGCCGCGTCGTCGAGGAACGCCTGCATGTCGCTCAGGTAGAGGCTGGTGTGGAAGACGGCGGCGCCGTTGATGACGACCTGGGAGAGCGCGGCGAGCGTGGTCTGCACGGCGATGACGGCCGTGGCCGCGACCGCCAGCTCGATCCGGCCCGAGACCGCCAGCCACGCCAAGGCTCCCCAGGTCGCCACGAGGAAGACGCCGCCGGCCAACGCGGAGAGCACCGCGATCCGCAGAGTGCGGGGCGCGGCGGCCAGGGTGCGCCGGTCACACCGCTCGGACAGGGCCCGGTACCAGTAGACCAGGTAGTCCGTCATCGAGTTGGCGCGGACCTCGTCGCCGTACTTCGACGTGGTCGCCCACCAGCGCATCATCCCGCGCACGTTGAGGTCCGCCACGTTGGCGTAGTGGATCTCGTAGTCCACCCGGGCGGTCAGGACCGCCCCCACACCGGCCGGCAGCACCGCGAGCAGGAGCAGCGGCAGCATGAGCGGGTTCAGCACCGACAGCACCCCGCCGGCGGTGATCATCCGGATCAGCGCGGACAGGAACCGCTGGGCGTCGGTGACCATCACCTGGGTGCGGATCACTCCCATCTCGGCCGCCTCGTGCCGGTCGGAGAACCCCTCCTCCGCGTAGGCGGACGCCTCCACCCGGCACACCGCCTCGACCAGGGCGCTGTCCGTCTGCGTGGTCAGCCGGGGGCTGATCCGCCGCTCCGCGTACGCGGCCACCGCCGCCGCGCCGCGGCCGAGCGAGGCGGCGAGCGCGACCACCGCCAGTGCCGGGGCGGCCCCGTGCAGCCGGTCGCCGGCGGAGCCGTCGCCCAGGACGGGCCCCATGGCACGAGCCGTGGCGGCCAGCAGCACCGCGGCCGAGACACCCGTGACCACCTGGCAGCCCAGCAGCAGTTGTACGGCGCGCCGGTCGGTCTCCCACGACAGCCGGGCGATCCGGCCCAGGACGGCCGGGATCTGCGCGCACATCCGCCGGAAGGAGACCTCGGCGAGTGGATTGACGGAGTACTGCCCGCTGTAGGTGATCTCCGCCGGCGGTGGCGGAGGGGGCGCGGGGTCCTGCTGTTCGTTCGATGAGGCAGAGGTCGGCATGGGTTCCCCCTGACGGTCGTCCGGCGTGCTTGTGAGGCTCAACGACCCGGCCGGGCTATCGAACACATGTGTTTCGGCCGGTCCTGGATTCCCACGGGGGAGCGGGTGGCGACGCATGGAGGATGCATGGACCCGGCTCGCGCACCAGGTCTGCGCATCGGCACGGTTGGCCGAATCGCCGACGGTGGTGCTTGCGGGGCGGGGATGGGCGGTGGTGTCTACGAGGCCGGAGTGGGCGGTGCTCTTGCGAGGCTCGCGTGGGCGCGTCCGCGTAGAACCCTTCCGGGTGAGGCGGCAGCTACTTGCCGGGCGAGTCCTTGGCCGTGAGCGCGGTGGCGGTGTCGATGATCGTCTGTTCGGTGGGGCGGGGCTGCCAGCCGAGCGTGCGTGCCTTGCTGCTGTCGACGAGCCTCTTGCGGCCGAGTTCGGAGCGCACCATCGCCATCTGCGGGTTCACTCGGGCCAGCAGTTTGACGATGAGGTCGGGCATGGTGCGCGTGGGTACCCTGGCGGCTTCGTCCGGGAGCTTGTCGCGCAGGATGCGGGCGATGTCCCGGTACCACAGGAAGCTGCCCGAGGCGAGGAAACGCTGCCCCGCGGCGGCGGGACTCGTCATGGCGAGAAGGTGCAGTTCGGCGACGTCGCGGACGTCGACGACGTTCCAGCCGATGTTCGGGACAGCGGGGATTTCGCGGGCGAGCAGGCGGCGGATGACGTCGGTCGTCCCTGCCCCGTTCCGCGTGCCCAGCGGGGGGCCTTGCATGAACGTCGGCAGGACGGCGGACAGTTCGAGTCCGGCCGCTCCGGCGAGTTCCCATGCGTCGCGCTCGGCGAGGATCTTCGAGTCCGGGTACGAGCGCTGCGGGGTGCCGGACGGTTCGGCGTATGTCGCTTCGGTCGCGGGCATGCCCGAGTCGCCTCCACCGGCCGTGGTGCCGGAAGAGGTGAGCACGGCACGCTTCACCCCGGCGCGGGCGGCGGCGCCCAGGACACGGCGGGTGCCCTCTCGGGCGGTTCTGACGAGGTCCACGCCTGAGCCGAAGGGCATCGGCGACGCGGTGTGCATCACGTAATCGGCGCCCTCGCAGGCCCTGTCCCACCCGTCGTCGCTGAGGAGGTCGGCGACGGCGAACCGGATACCCATGGCCGCCTCCTGGCCCGCGCGACCACTGACGGCTTCACGCACCTGCTCCGCCTGGCCGAGGCTGCGCACGGTGGTGCGCACCCGGTAGCCGCGCTCGAGTAAGCCCGCGATCACCCAGCCTGCCAGGTAGCCCGTTCCGCCCGTGACGAGCACCGTCTCACCGTTGTCACCGAGAGTCATGTACCCCTCCAACTTCATTGAGATTCTCATTGATATAGGGAACGTACCATGGATCCATGACTGCCGACCGTGATGCGATGACATCGACGACTCACCGCGCGGATGCCGAGCGGAAAGCCGAGATCGTCCGTGTTCTCGTGGAAGTGGGGCACTCCGCGGACGCCGTCGTGGCCCAGGTGCTCGGGGAGTTCCAGGTGCCGGCCTCCGTCGCCGGCACACTGTGGGCGCTCGCGCCGGGAACTGAGCCGCCCACCCTGCGGGACGTGGCGGCCCGCCTCCGCTGTGACCCCTCGACGGTCAGTCTCGCCGCAGACAAACTGCAGAGCGTGGGACTCATCGCTCGCCGGCCTCACCCCTCCGACGGCCGCAAGCGAACCCTGGTCCTGACGGAACGCGGGCACGACCTATGGGAGGTGCTCAGGGCGCGACTTCATGCCTCCGGCCTCTTCGCCGGTCTCGACGCGGAGGAGCAGCGCACCCTGCTCACGCTGCTCACGAAAATGCGGCAGCGGCACTAGTACTCCAGTTGCAGTTCGCTACCCCACTCAAGGCCTCCTGATCAACACCCCTTCCGCGAACTTCCGCGGAGCGGCACTAGAGGTACGGCGGGACTCCGCCAGGACCGTCCAGGCCGCCCTCGTCCTTCGCCGCGCGTCAGCGCTGGTTGGCGTTGAAGCGCGCTTTCTTCTGGCGATTGCCGCAGGTGTTCATGTCGCACCATTTCCGGGTGTGGCTCTGACTGGTGTCGAGGAAGACGGCTCGGCAGGTCGGTGAGGCGCACAAGGCCAATCTCCCGTCCCGCTCGCCTGCGATGACGCTGATCGCGTCGGCGGCGATCACGCTGAGGGCATCTTCCACAGGGGAAGCCGAGCCGAGCCGCCATCGCCGCTCACCCTCGGGTGTCAGGACGGCCGCGGCCCGGCCCTGCGCGCTGCGGTCGTTGATGACTCGGACGGCAGACGCGGGGAGAGCGTCCTGGGTCGCGGCCGCTGTCGCAGCGGCGTGGATCGACTCCCTCAGTTCCCGCGCGAGGTCGAGCTGGGCAGTGGTGCAGGAGTCCACGGCGAGGCCGTGCAGTGCCAGCCAGTCGACGAGTCGCTGCGGCGTGGGGATGCGCTCGACAGGGGTGCCAAGACGCTCGGACAGAGTCCCCGTGAAGCTGGTCGTCAGCACATTGCCGAGGCGGAAGTCGGGGAACGCAGCACGCATGGAACCAGCTTAGCCGGTTGCAGCGCGGCGCGCGGAGCTGTTAGAACCGTCTTAGACGGTTCCGCGATGGCCAGGAGGTCTCATGCCCCGTCCCACCAGCGACGTGCACACATTCGAAGCCCGCGCGACTGACGCCGACCTGGACGAGCTGCGCGCGCGGCTGGCCGCGGCGCGACTGCCGGAGGCCGAGACGGTCCACCGCGCCGAGCCCGGCCCGCACCGATGGGAACAGGGCGTTCCGCTCGCCGACCTCGTCGATGTCGTGAACTACTGGCGCACCGGGTACGACTGGCGGTCGTTCGAAGAACGCCTCAATGAGATCGGGCAGTTCCGTACGACCATCGATGATCTGGGAATCCATTTCCTGCACCGCCGATCCGCGCGCGCAGATGCCACTCCGCTGATCCTGACCCACGGCTGGCCGGGCAGCATTGCCGAGTTCACCGACGTAGTGGACGTGCTGGCGGATCCGGAGGACGAAGACGCGCCGGCGTTCCACGTCGTGATTCCCTCGCTGCCAGGCTTTGGTTACGGCGACAAGCCCGCCGCCACCGGGTGGGGAGTCGAAAAGATCGCGGCCGCGTGGGTGGAACTGATGGGAAGGCTCGGCTACGGCGAGTTCGCCGCCCACGGCGGCGACTGGGGAGGCAATATCACCACGGTTCTCGGCGGCAGGTTCCCGGAGCACGTGCTCGGCATCCACACCACGTTGGCGGAGGCACCGCCCGGGCTGACGACGGACGGGCTGACGGCGGTCGAGCGCAAGTGGGTGGAGGAAACCCGCGATTTTCAAAGCCGTCGCGCGGCGTACGCGAAGCAGCAGGCGACCCGACCGCAGACCGTCGGCTACTCGCTCGTCGACTCACCCGTCGGGCTTCTGGCCTGGATCCTCGACAAGTTCGCCGAATGGTCGGACACCGAGGACAGCCCGTTCGAGACGATATCCAAGGACCGCGTCCTTGACGACGTCACCCTGTACTGGCTGACGCGGACCGGCGCGTCGTCGGCCCGCATCTACTGCGAAAGTCACAACTCGCTCGATCCCGACCTCCGGGTCGACGTCCCGTCGGCCATCACCGTGTACCCCCGCGACATCGAGAAGTGTCCGCGCCCCTGGGCACAGGAGCGGTACCGGCAGATCGTCCGATGGAGGGCACCCGAATTCGGGGGCCACTTCCCGTCGCTGGAGGTGCCCGAGTATTTCGTCCAAGATCTGCGAGAGGGCCTCGCGGCAGTGCTGGCCGCGCATCGCTGAACCTGGCTGTTCCCGGTGAAGCAGTGCAGGGCCTCGCCGCCCCGTACGCCGGTACGCCGGTGCCACCGCGTCCGGTTCACCTCCGCCGCCGTCACCTCCGCCGTCGTCACGGCTGTCGCGGCGGCCGGCGATCACTCTCGACGGCCTCGGCGATCTGCTGGGCGGTCTGGGCGGGGGTGAGGTGTGTGGTGTCGACGACCTCGGCCTCGGCGTGCAGCCATGTGCGGGCCGCCTCGGCATAGGGCTCAAGGTAGCGGAGACGGAACGGGGAGTCGGGGCCGAGTACGGTGTCGCCCGCGATACGCGCGCGGAGGGTGTCCTGGTCGGCATGGAGGACGAAGTGCCGGACCGGAATGCCGTGCTGGGCAAGGCCCGAGCTGATCTCGCGCCAGTACTGCTCGACCAGAACGGTCATGGGCATCACCAGGGTTCCGCCGGTGTAGTCGAGGACGCGGCGGGCGGTCTCCACCACGAGCGGCCGCCAGGGCGGCCAGTGCTGGAAGTTGTCCGTCGCGGGCAGTCCCGGCTCGATGTCCATGAGCGTCTCGCCGACTTTCTCGGCGTCGAACACCCGTGAGTCCGGAATCAGCTGCTGGACGAGCGCACTGGTCGTCGTCTTGCCCGCGCCGTGCGTGCCGTTGAGCCATACGATCATGGACACGACGCTAGCGTCGTGCGGGCCGCAGGGACGGGCAGAGCAGAAAGTCCGGTGCGGTCGATCGCCTTGGCTAGTTGCTTGGTGTGGTCTTCGGGCAGTGGCTTGAGGGGGCCGTAGTAGAGCTGGTGGTCAGCTTTGCGGGGGCCAGTGGATGGCGTTGTCTGTCTCCCGGGTCCAGGCGGCGCGTAGTTCGGGGGCAGGTGTGATGTGCGGGGCCGGCGTCGAGGGCTTGTTCCAAGTCGCGGGCAGTGTCGGCGACGTCGACGCCGGCACACGGTGTGGCAGCCGTGGAGCGTCTGCAAGTTCCGTGTCAGCCGCCCAGTTTGACCGTGCGGTGTACGTCGGCGGCGTAGGCCTCGGGCTGTTCCCAGGCTGCGAAGTGGCCGCCGGCGGGGTGTTCCACGTAGTCGCGAACGTTCAGGAAGGCCTCTGCGTAGCTGCGCGGCTCCGGTTTCAGGTCGCGCGGGAACACGGAGAGCACGGTCGGCGTGCCGATCCGGTCGGGAAGGGTGACCCGTTCGGCATAGGTGGCGAACGAGGTGCCGATCGTGCCGGTGACCCAGTAGGCGGTGACCCAGGTGAGAAGCTCGTCCGGTGTGAAGGCCGACTCGTCGGACCAGGACTGCAGTTTTTCGACGATCCATGCCAGGAGGCCGGCTGGTGAGTCGCCGAGGGCGACGGCGAGCGTGTTCGGTCGCGTCGACTGCTCCGCGATGTACCCTCCCTCGGTGCGGAACCACTGCGCCGACCGGCGGAGGTAGGCCGCCGCGTCGGGCGCCAGTTTCGCCGGGTCCGCCGTGAGCGCGCGCAGCGGGGCGATGTTCGTGAGGTGCAGGGCGGCCACCCGGTCCGGGTGGTCGGCCGCGAGGATCTCCGCGACGGTGCCGCCCACGTCGCCGCCGGACACCGTGTACCGCCAGTAGCCGAGCTGATCGAGAGCGTCCGCGACGATCCCCGCGATCTTGTCGACCGACATACCGGGAACGGTGAGCGGGGCCGCGAACGGGAAGCCCGGCAGCGCGGGAACCACCACGTGCAGGTCCGCGAGCAGAGGCAGGACGCGCTCGAACCGCAGCACCGAGTCCGGCCAGCCGTGCAGCAGTACGACGACCGGGGCGTCGGGATCCGCGGACCGCTGGTGGATCACGCGCAGCTCGGTGTCGCCGGCCTGCACCGTTACCCAGGGGAACGCGTTGATGCGGCGCTCGTGCACGCCCCAGTCATACCCGTTCGCCCAGCGTGCGAGCAGTTCGTCGAGGTCGGTGCCGCTGATGCCGCGCGTCTCGTCGTCACTCCACGGGGTCGTGACGCGCCGCGTCCGCTGGAGTCGTTCCCGCATCTCATCGTTCATGTGTATGAGCGTACACATGATGTGTATGCTCATACACATGACTTCGCGCAATGCGGCCGCCACCAGGCAGCGGATCCTGGAGCACGCTCGCCGCCAGTTCGCCCGGCACGGGTACACGGCGACCACGGTGAAAGGCGTAGCCGACGCGGCCGGCGTGTCGCCCAACCTCGTCACGCGCTATTTCGGCGGCAAGGACGGCCTTTTCCTGGCGGCGACCCGGGTCGAGATCCCGGTCTCGAACTCCTTCGACGGCGACCGTTCCGCGCTGGGTTCGCGCCTCGCGGCGAGCATCGTCCAGCGCTGGTTCGGTGCACCAGGGGAGGATCCCCTGCTCGTGCTGCAACGCGCGTCCGGCGAACGCCCGGAGGCGGCGGAGGCACTGGCCGCCTTCCTGGACACCAACTCGCTGGAACCGCTGTACCGTTACCTGCGCGACAGCGGCCTGGACGACGCGGACGCCCGCAGCCGCGCCGCAGCGATCGACGCCTTCGTACTCGGCGTCTCGACCCGCCGCCGGGTCCTGCGGTCCGAACTCGGCGATCCCGCTGCTCTCCAGGCTTGGCTGAGCGCCACCATCCAGCTTCTCGCCGACGGATGACGCACGATGGCGAGGCGCCCGGGCGGTGGGTTGGCCCAAGCGTCGTTGCCGTCCACTCGCGCCGGCGTGCCGCTTTCGCCGGCGTAGTCGACAGGGCGGCGGGTGGCGGGGTGTCCGGGTGCGGCAGGCGGACGCCGCCGAGCGGTGGCTGAACCACTGCCGGGTCTGCCGGGCCTGCTGGTCCGTGAAAGCGGTCAGGGCGCCGTGACGAGCACCGAGCAGACCTTCGTCGCCAGCTCCGCGAACTCGCCTGTCGGCCAACGGCGTCGAGGGGGTGGTCGGGGCGGAAATCCCGGCCCCGGCCCACCTCCTCGACGCGAGACTCAACCGGCCAGCGCAGCGGTGACCGGCGCCGGGTCAGCCGTGTACCGCTCGGGCCACGAGGAGGACGTTCAGGACACTGATCGCGGCACACGCCAGGGTGGCGAGTGCGGTGGTCGCCGCGTGGTTGGCCATGGAGCCCATCAGGGACCGGCGGGCGGTGAACCACAGCAGGGGGCCGAGCGCGCAGGGGATGCCGCAGGACAGCACGATCTGGCTGAGCAGGAGTGCCTGGGTGGGGGGAATCCCGGTGGCGAGGACGGCCAGCGGCGGTGTCATGGTCAGCAGCCGGCGGGTGAGCAGGGGAATCCGCCGATGGAGGAAGCCGCGCATGATGACCTGCCCGGCGAAGGTGCCCACGCCGGCCGAGGCCAGTCCCGAGGCGAGCAGGGCGAGGGCAAAGGCGAGGGCCGCGCCGGGCCCGAGTGCGAGTCGCAGCCCGTCGTGGAAGTCGTCCAGGCTCTTACCGCCCTGCCCGGGGGAGCGCAGTGCCGTCGCGGCGAGGGCGAGCATGCCGGCGTTGACCAGTCCGGCCAGGCCGAGGGTGAGGGGCAGGGAGATCCGCTGTCCGCGCAGCACCCGCCGCTTCTCCTCCGGCGGGGTGGTGGCCGGCATTTTGCCCAGGGAGGAGTGCAGGTAGATCACATGGGGCATGACGGTCGCGCCGACGATGCCGGTGGCCAGTGTCAGGCTTTCGTTCCCGGCCAGGGCGGGCCGCAGCCCGGACAGCGTGCCGTGCCAGGAACCGGCGCGCACGAACTGGTAGGCGAAGCCGGCGACGAGGACCAGCAGCAGGAGCGCGGTGACGGTCTCGAAGCGGCGCCGCCCCTCGGGGGCCAGGACGAGCAAGGCCAGCGACAGTGCCGCCACGAGGAGCGCGGCGGGCAGGAGCGGCAGGCCGAACAGCAGGTGGAGGGCTACCGCTCCGCCGACGAATTCGGTCAGGTCGGTGGCCATGGCGACGAGTTCGGCCTGGCCCCACAGCGCGTAGGTGACCGGGCGCGGGGCGTGCTCCCGGCACAGTTCGGGCAGATCTCTGCCGGTGGCGATGCCTACTTTGCAGGCCAGGTACTGCACGCCCGTCGCGACGGCGTTGGACAGCACGATCACCCACAGCAGCAGGGGTCCGTAGCGGCTGCCGGCGGTCATGTTGGTGGCGAAGTTCCCCGGGTCGAGGTAGGCGACGGACACCACCAGGGCCGGGCCGAGCACGGCGAGCCCGTGGCGGCCCCGCAGCGGCCCGCGCCCGGCCCGTGGCCCGGCGGCGACGACGGTCTCGGGGGCCGCGGAAGGCGGACCGGCCCCGGTTAGCGGGTGCTCTTCCCCGGTGGTCTGCTGACCGGCGGCCGGGTGGCCGGTGGTCTGGTAACCAGTGGCCGGGTGCCCGTCGGCCGGGTGGCCGGGAGCCGTGGTGGGAGCCGTGGTGGGAGGCCTGAGGGCGGCTGCGGGGACGCGCCGGCAGGAGCGTGGGTCGAGCATCATGCCCGGCTCCGGTCGCCGACGGGTTCCCCGGCCGCACGGTCGGCGCCGTGCGGCCGGCGAAGCGCGCCCGCCCGCGGCCGGGACACGGCGGCCCGGCAGGCGGCGGCGGTGAACAGCGCCGCCACGATCAGCCACTGCGGCCAGGTTCCCAGGGCCAGGGCGGTCACGGCGGCGGCGCAGTACAGGCCGTGCAGGAGGAGACGTGCCGGGGCCGGACGGGACTGGTGCCGTGCCGCGGCGGAAGAGGGGACTGCCATGCTCGCTCCCCGGGTTGCGTGACGAAGTGCGGACCTGGAGTAGGGGTGGAGAAGACCGGAGCGGGGTGATGAGGGGCAGGGGGCCGGGTCGGGCCGGCGTGCGCCCGGCTCGCGGGCCGTGGCCTGGCGGCGCGGCGGGACGGGGCCGGGGCCCACCGTGAGTGGTGGGCCCCGGGCCGGGAGGTCAGTCGTCCGGGGTGATCGCGTCCTTGATCTTGCCCTTGATCCCGGTCTCGGTTCCCAGGACCGGTCCCTTGGGCTTGCCCTGGCTGCCGTCATAGGTGGCGAACAGCTTCGGGTCGGGCGGGGGCGCCATGCCGAGGTCGCCCAGCGGCTGCGGTGTCTCCAGCACGGTCAGCTCGTGCTCGCCGTCCGGTGCCAGACCGGAGGCCCACAGTCCGGCCCCCGACTCGGTGCCGTCGGACAGGTGCCACAGGGTCTGCGCGTGCTCGCGGTACTCCTCTTCCTCCAGCCCGCCGGGCACGACGTAGTTCTCCAGGCCGTCCTCGCGGAGCTGCTCGATCGCGGCGAGCCACTGGTTCTGGTGGACGGTGTCCCGGGCCAGGTTGAACCGCAGCATGTTCTTCACGCCCGGGTCGTCGGTCATGTTGTACAGCCGTGCGGTCTGCAGGCGGCTCTGCGCCTCGGCGGCGACGTTGGCGTAGAAGTCGGCCATCAGATTGCCGCTGGCGATGGCGTAGCGGCCGTTCCACGGGTAGCCGTTGCTGTCCGCGGGCAGGGCCGCGCCGCCGGCGATGATCGCCTGCTGCGGGTCCATGCCGCCCAGGACCGCGCCCACGGCCGGGTCGCTGGTGGCCATCTTGGTGGTGGCGGTCGCGGGCGCGCCCTCCAGCAGCCGGGCGATCATGGTGGCCAGCATCTCCACATGGCCGATCTCCTCGGTGGCGACGTCCATGATCAGGTCCTTGTACTTGCCCTTGATCCTGGCGTTCCAGCCCTGGAAGAGGTACTGCATCATCACCGACATCTCGCCGTAGGCGCCGCCGACCAGCTCTTGCAGCTTGTGGGCGTAGGCGGGGTCGGGCTTCTCCGGCTTGGCTTCGAACTGCAACCGCTGGGTATGGGTGAACATCGCTGCTCCTTGGGGGCGTATGGGGTGCGGCCGTGAACGGCGGGTCCTGCCGGCGCCGACGGCCGCGGGGGCCGATGACGGTGACGTTAGGCGCCCCCTGTCACCGCCTCGTCTCCGCCGGCGTACCCCCGGCGCCACCGGCCCCGGGAGCCACACGCGCTCCGGTCCGCGCCGGCCCGGGGGGGGCGACACGTCCCTGTCCGGGCAGCGAGACGCCCCCGCCGCCGACGGCGAGACGCCCCCGCCGATGGTGAGACGTGCCCGCGCCCCCGGAGCCATACGTGCCCATTCCTGCCGGCCCGGCCCGGTGCCCATGCGCGCAGGCGCCCCGGTGACGCGGCGGAGACGGCGGCGCGTGGGAATCCGCCGGGGACCGCGTGGCCGTTTGCCCCGGCGGCCCCCGGATACCCGGGCTCCGCGACAGTCCCAGGCGCTGCGACAGCCCTACGGGCACCGCCACCACGCGAACAGATGCGAGCAGACGGTTACGCGTATGAGTGCTGACAACGTCCCCCGCCGAACCGTCCAGGACAGCGCCTCCTTCCTCACGCTCCTGGGCGGCTTCCAGTTGCAGGTCGACCAGCGTGGCGTCTATCTCCCGCCCTCGGCCCAGCGGCTCCTCGCCTACCTCGCCCTGCACAACGGAGTGGTCTGCCGTGACCAGGCGGCCGAACTGCTCTGGCCCAACCTGCCGCGGGCGCGGGCCGGGGCGAGTCTGCGCTCGGCACTGTGGCGGATCTCCCGGCGCAGCAGCCCCCACCCGGTGGTGGACCTGGACACCACACGGCTCTCCCTGTGCAGCCGGGTCGGCGTCGACTTGCCGACCGCCTCCCGGTACGCCGTCGCGCTCGCCAACGGCTCCGGCGACGACCCGCCGGGCGAGGAGATCCCGGGCATACTCCGCGAAGAACTCCTGCCCAGCTGGTACGACGACTGGCTGGTGGACGCCCGGGAGCACTTCCACCAGCTGCGGCTGCACGCGCTGGAGGCCGCCAGCCGCCACCACCGCTCGCACGGACGGCTGTGCACGGCCCTGATGTACGCGATGACGGCGGCCGAGGCCGAACCCCTTCGGGAGAGCGCCCACCGCGAGATCACCGCCGTACACCTCGCGGAGGGCAACGCCACGGAGGCACTGCGGCACTTCACTTCCTACCGGCACCGTCTGCACCGGGAACTCGGCCTGCCCCCGTCCACGGAATACCGCCGCCTCATCTCTCCCTACCTGGGCCGTCAGCCGTCCGGCAGAGGATGACCACCGCTCCGCGCCACCCGCGCCCCTGGCGCGCGCCGGGGGCACGGGTGGCGCGGGACCGGCCGCCCGGGTCCGGGACGTAGCGGAGCCGGCTCGGGACCGGGGCCTCGGGCGGCCGGGCGTGGTCATCGGATCAGCTTGCACAGGACGGGGACGGCGGTGCCGGCGCTGGTGAGTCCGACAGCGACCGCGCCGGCCACCGGGACATCGGCGAGGAGGGCGAGTGTGCCCATGACGACGCCGATGACGAAGGCGACGAGCAGGACGACGGCCGTGTGCAGGGACAGGAACGGCTGGGAGTTCCGCGGTGTGGTCATGTGCCGACTGTGCGCTGCCCGAGGACCCGATCCGCGTGCACCGAACAACCCCGGAAAAGCTCGAACAACAGGTCACCGGCACCGGCCACCGGGCGTGTTCGGCGGGAGGGTCCTTCCCTTCCGGCACCGTTCGGGATTGTTCGGCGAAGTCCGCCGCGGAGTGCCCGAAGCGCCCTAACCTGTCCTGTCACAGGGCGACGCGGGGGGGGAAGGGGGGCGGGATGGCGGAGCAGCACGACCCACACGCCGGCGGCAGCACCTACGAGGAGCTGCTTCAGGAACAGGCCCGGGAGCTGAGGGCGCTGAAGGCGCGTGCGGGGAATCCGTCCATGAGGAAGGTCGCGCAGCGGGCCGCGGACCTGTTCGCCGACGAGAAGGCGGTCCTGGCGCCCTCCACCCAGAGCGCCTTGTTCCACGGCGGCCACTCCCGCCGCGACACTCTGCTGTGGCTCGTGCGCACGCTGCTGTCCTGGGACCGGGACGGCGAGCCGCCGGCCTATGGCGCGGCCGAACTCGACGCATGGGACGAACGCTGGACGGCCATCACCCAGGCCAAGCCGCGACGCCGGGCCCGCGGCGGGCTGAAGGCGTACCTCGCCGATGTCTGCCGCGCCGCACAGGCTCCGGAACCCTACGTCTCCCAGTCGGTGGTGAGCTGGGACGCCGGGCGTTCCGCCGAGCGTGCGACGGCCCGGCCGGCGAGCGCCGCCGTCTTCACGGCCGGGCCGCTCGTGGTGCTGCTCGGTGATCCAGGTGGCGGCAAGACCGCGCTGCTACGACGGCACCAGCTCGACGTGTGCCGACAGTGGGAGGCCGGAGTCCGGACTGCCGCGCTGCCGGTCTACGTCGCGGCCACCTCGCTCGCCGACGAGCCACTCGCGGCGCCGCTGCACGCCCGCCCGCCGGCACCCGGCTCCCACTGGCTGGTGCTGCTCGACGGTCTCGACGAGATCACCCACGCACCCACACGCCGGGAGACGCTGCGCGGCATGGTCCGCTGGGTCGCGCGACGCGGGAAGACCCACCGGCTCGTGGTCGCCACACGGCACCTGTCCGCGCAGGAGCTGAGCGATCTGAAGGATGCGGCACCCGTCTGCCTGGAGCTCTTGCGGTTCGAGACGGAGGATGTCCGGAAGCTGGCCGCGGCACGGCTCGACCCGGAGCGAGTCGACGTCCTCATGACGGCGATCGACGACGCGGGCCTCGCTGACCTGGTCAAGCTGCCCCTGATCGGCGCCGTCGTCTGCCGGTCGTACCGGGACCATCCCGACCGGCCGCTGGGCAGCACCCGGGGCGAGCTCTACGACGAGTTCCTCACCGGGCTGATGGCCCCCACACCGCGCACGGACACCCGGCCCGAGCATCACGCGGGCCAGCAGGGCGACGCCGGGGCACCGGCGGCGCTCAGCCCGGCGGTGCGGGAACACGTCGACGCTCTGAGCACGCTGCCGCCCGCCGACCTCCGTACGCTGCTTCAGGAGGTGTCCGCCCGTCGGCGGGAGAGCGACGCCGGCCGGCCGGTCATGGACATCCTGCTGGAGCAGCCCCTCGCCAGGCGACCGCCCGGCGTGCCGGTCGAGTGGTGGAAGGAGTGGCTCATCGCCTGCTTCCGGCGCAGCGGGGTGTTCCGGCAGCAGGGCGCGGAGCTGGAGTTCGAGCATCACACGTACGAGGAGTTCCTGGCCGCCTGCGCTGTCTGTGAGCCGCCCGGGCGTGGCCTGGCGGAGCTGCGCCGTGTCCTCGACGGCCACCGGCGCCGGCTCTGGCCGTGGCAGCCCGCTCCCGGTTACCGGCCGGGGGGCGGCTGGGGCCAGCGGATGTGGACGGCCGCGGCCGTCGACGGCGAGAACATGTCCTACCTCGGCTTCCTCATCGACCGGCTCACCGGTGCCGCCACCGCGGAGCTGGAGAAGCTGCCGTCATCCGCCGGCATCAGCGGCTCCACGTTCCTCGCCGCCCAGAAGCGGCTCGGAACCCACCTCCCGGCCGAGGTGGGGCACCAGGCGGTGGAGAAGCTCCGGCGGCACCTCAAGGCCGGTGCCCTGGCACGGTTCGGCGCCGCGGTCGACATCGACGGGGTGAACCAGCTCGACCCGAACTCCGTGCCGGTGGCCGAGGCCCTCGCCGCCCTGGCGATCGACGACTCCCGGGTCGACGCGGCCGGCGCGCTGCTCGCCTTCGCCGAGAGCCGGGCCGAGGGCCGGGCGGCGCTGCGCGCACTGGCCCGCTCGCCGCGACTGACCAGTGTGCAGGGCCGGGTGGCGGCGGCGACGGCGCTCGTCCACGACGGTGACGCAAGCGGCCCCGGCCTGATCGTGGACCTGGCGTCCGACCCGGGACTGGACGACGACACGCGGCTCGGCATCGTATGGCGGCTCACCGGGCTCCGCCGGCACCTCGCTCTCGACCTCCTGGACAGCTGGATCGACGCCCGTACCGGAGAGGATCTCTGGTTCAAGGCGGTGCTGATGGTGGTCAAGATCGACGAGGCGCACGGCGTCGCGAGGATGAAGGCCATCGCCGACGATCCCGCCTGCCCGGCCCGCAAGCGCCTCAACGCGGCCTATGTGGCCGCGCGACACCACGATCCCCGGGCTCCGGAGGACCTCGCGCGCTTCGCCCGCGACCCTGGTCTGGAGGAGGACCTGCGCGTGGCGGCGGTGCACCTCCTGGCCGAAATCGGCCACCCGTCGGCCATGGCGGTACGCGACGAGCTGACCCGGGACGCGCACCTCACCTCCCGGGCCCGGAAGTCCCTGCGCCGGCTTCCGTCGAGCGACGAGAGCATGGCCACCCGGCTCGGCGAGTAGAGAGGAGGGCCAGGAGCGGGTGCTCGCCACCCCTGAGGGGCCCGGACCACGGCGGCCCCGCCCGGCCAGGCGCGGATCAGTCGGCGGAGCGGCGCTGGCCGGTGAGGGTGTCGAACACCCAGGGGTGCGCTTCTGGCGGTTCACCGCAGACCTCGCAGACGCCGGGGCGCAGGAGCACCTCGAAGTAGTTGTGAGCGAAGCCGCCGGGGCCGTCGTAGTCGCGCTGCGCGGCTGTCAGGCAGTTCCGGCCGGACCGGCAGCGGCCGCAGCAGTCGTGTCCGAAGACGGTCGGGTTCACCTTCTTGCTGCATCCCTGGTGACTGCACACGCAGTAGCCGCCCGCGTGGTTGGTCCATCGGCGAGTGGGTGGCTCGGTGTCCTCTTCCTCGACCACGTCGGCCCCAGTGGCGCGAGGGCTGGACGAGGTGAGAAGACTTCCGGCCACCGCAGCGGCCACGCCGCCGATCACGATGACCCCCGCTTTGCCGACGGGCCCGAGGCGGTTCCATCTGTCGGCGAGGCGCTGACGCAAGGGCCTTTTCCCCTCGCTGCCTTCCTGCGGTGGGTCGGCAGGCTGAGGATCACTGCTCGGCGAGTGGGATGTCGCATCGTCCGGCGCTGCCATCTGACAGGTCGTCCTCTCTGCTGTGGAGACCCGAAGTCTAGCGAGTAGGTCGGTCCGGCTTGCCGGGCGCGTGCCCGAGCTGGACTAGGACCCATACGAGTGTGCAGGCCGGCACCACGGCACCGGCCGGCAGGAGCACGGCGGCGCCCAGACCCTGCAGAACCCGTCCGGCCACCAGCGTGGCCAGGCTGGTCGCCGCGGAGCCGACCGCCGCTGCCGGGCTCGACGGCCCAAGGGCGGCGGGTGCCCCTCCCCTCGGACCCGAACCCCGGAGCCGAGGACGTGCGGCGTCCCCGGGAGCGGCCACCGGAGGGCGGCGCCGTTCGGCGACGGGCGGTGAGGATTGAACACGGGCCAGGCGGAAACTACGGCGTTGTCCGACACACGCGCTTCACCTTGTCACTCGAGGCGCCCGCCGTCCGTCCACCTCACCGCACGTGGGGAGCATCCATGAAGACAGACACCCGTTCCGCCTCCCGCCTACGGGGCGATCCGCTCGTACGCGGCCTCGGCTGGGCCAGCGCCCTCCTGGGCGTGCCCCAGGTCGTCGCCCCGGCGGGCTTCGCCCGGACCCTGGGCGTGGGCGACGCCGCCCGGCACCGCTCGGCCACGGCCGCCGTCGGGGTGCGCGAGCTGGCGGCGGCGGCCGGGCTGCTGGGGCGGCCGCATCCCGCCTGGCTGTGGGGCCGCGTCGGTGGCGACCTCGTCGATCTGACGATGCTGGCCCGGGCCCTGAAGAACCACGACGGCCGCGGTCTCGGCCGTACCGTCGCCGCGACCGCCGCGGTCACCGCCATCACGGCCACGGACGTGTACGCGGCCGTGACCCGCACCCGTAGGAGCGCCCCCGTGGAACTGACCGCGACCACCACCGTCAACCGGCCCCCGGACGAGGTCTACCGTCTCTGGAGCGACCTGGAGCGCCTGCCGGACTTCATGGAGCACCTGGACGAGGTGCGCGTCACCGGCGCGAAGACCAGCCACTGGCGGGCGAGCGCGCCGTTCGGCGAGACGGTCGAATGGGACGCCGAGACCACGCAGGACATCCCCGGCCGGCTGATCGCCTGGCAGTCCGCGGACGGCGCCGACATCGGCAACTCGGGCGAGGTCCGCCTGGTGCCCGCTCCCGGCGACCGGGGCACGGAGATCCGGGTGACCCTGCGCTACGACCTGCCCGGCGGCGCGCTCGGCAAGGCCGCGGCGCGCTACTTCGGCGAGGAACCGCACCAGCAGCTCGACGACGACCTGCGCCGCTTCAAGCAGATCGCGGAGACCGGCGAGGTCGTCCGCTCCGAGGGCGCACCCGGCGGCAAGCGGGCCCGCGGGGAGTTCCCGCAGCACCCGGCCCGACCGCTGACCGAGGACGAACTCAAGGAGGCCCTGGCATGAAGGCGAACTGCTGGACGGGACGCAACTCGGTCGAGGTGCAGGACGTCCTCGAACCGTCGATCCTGAACAGCCGCGACGCCATCGTGAGGGTCACCTCGACGGCGATCTGCGGCTCCGACCTCCATCTGCTCGACGGCTATGTCCCCACCATGGAAAAGGGCGACATCATGGGCCACGAGTTCATGGGAGAGGTCGTCGAGGTCGGGCCCGGCATCAGCGCAGACAAACTGCGCGTCGGCGACCGGGTCGTCGTGCCCTTCCCGATCGCCTGCGGCGCCTGCGCGTCCTGCCGCGCGGAGCTGTACTCGTGCTGCGAGAACACCAACCCCAACGCCGGCATCTCGGAGAAGTTCTTCGGTCACCCCACCGGCGGCATCTACGGCTACTCCCACCTCACCGGCGGCTTCGCCGGCGGCCAGGCCGAGTACGCCCGGGTGGTGTTCGCCGACGTCAACGCCCTCAAGATCGAGTCGCACCTCACCGACGAGCAGGTGCTGTTCCTGTCCGACATCCTGCCCACCGGGTACATGGGCGCCGAGCTGTGCGACATCCAGAAGGGTGACGTCGTCGCCGTCTGGGGCGCCGGGCCGGTCGGGCAGTTCGCCATGGACAGCGCCCGGGTCCTGGGCGCGGAGAAGGTCATCGCGATCGACAAGGAGACCTACCGGCTCGACATGGCCGCCGCCCAGGGCTACACGACCGTCAACTTCGAGGACGTGGACGTACGGTCGGCGCTGCTGGAACTCGCCGGCGGCCGGGGCCCCGACAAGTGCATCGACGCGGTCGGGCTGGAGGCCACCCACGGCGCCTCCCACGTCCACCTCTACGACCGCGCCAAGCAGGCGGTCCGCTCCGAGACCGACCGGCCGCACGCCCTGCGCCAGGCCATCCTGTCCTGCCGGAGCGGCGGCGTGGTGTCGGTCATCGGCGTCTACGGCGGGCTGATCGACAAGTTCCCGGCGGGTGCCTGGATGAACAGGTCCCTGACCCTGCGCACCGGGCAGTGCCATGTGCAGAAGTACATGAAGCCGCTGCTGGGTCTGATCGAGCAGGGCAGCATCGACCCGACCAGGGTCATCACCCACCGGCTGCCCCTGACCGAGGCACCGACCGGCTACGACCTGTTCAAGAACAAGAAGGACCGCTGCGAGAAGGTCGTCCTCACACCGTGAGCGCCGCACCGGCGAACCGCGGCACCCTCCGCCCGCCAGCCCGGCCCACGCCCCCGCGTCCGACTGCTGCGCGACAGCAGGGACCGGGGGAGCCGGGCCGGCCCGGGGCGGCACCCGGGCGCCGTGTCACCGCCAGTTGTGCACCGTCAGCGGGCCGGTGGCGCCGAGGTAGCCGAGCAGGCCGACGCCCGGGTATTCGATGATGTCGTCGGGGAGTTCGTGCACCGTGAACCAGGTGAGCGCCAGACACTTCTCCGGTTCCTTGTTGACGGGCTCCCCCTCCCAGGTGCGCGCTTCGAAGAAGAAACCGATCCGCTCCATCTCCTCGTCCTCGCGATGGTGGACGACCTGGACGAGCCGGAGATCGGCCGGGTCGACGGTGATCCCGGTCTCCTCGAACAGCTCGCGGGCGGCGCCGGCGGGCAAGGGTTCGCCTCGGTCGAGTTTCCCGGACGGCATGTGCCAGCGGCCGTGGCCGTACGGGCCGCCCCGCTGGGAGAGCAGGATCTTGTCGCCGTCGCGGACGATGACGTGGGTGTCGATGACGGGTGTTGCCGGTTGTCCGCTCATGTTCCTTGGGGGGTCGCAGGTGCGGGGGAGGGCACCGAGGCTAGCGGCAGAACCGGGATGGCGCGGGCGATCCGCCACGCTACGTCCGATGGGGTGGCGGCACCGTTGTCGACGACCAGCACGTTGACGCCGGCGCTCGTCAGCTGGGCCGCGGCCTCCCGGTACAGCTCGACCTCGCGGCCGGGCGCCGCCGGGTCCGCCCGGAAGCGGTGGGTGACGCCTGCCGAGGCGATACGCCGTGTGATCTCAGCCGGGGAAGCGGTGAGGATGACCGCCAGGTCGGGCATGCGCACATGCCGGTTGACGTCGAGCAGGAACTCCAGCGGGACGCCGTCGAGGCGCTGCAGGACGAGCGTGGACGGCAGATAGCGGTCGCTGACGACGAGCCGGCCGGCGCGCACCGCGGGCTCGATCACCGTCTCGACGTGCTCGTAGCGGGTGGCGGCGACGAGGCAGGCCAGCGCCAGGCCGTGGATCTCGTCGGCGTGGGAACGGGTGAAGGCGCCTAGGGCGGTGGTGGTCGGCTCGGCCGTCCGCACGGCAGGGCGGCCCTGTCCGGCCAGGAGGCCGTGCAGGGTGTCGACGGTGGCGGACTTGCCGACCCCGCTGGGTCCGTCGACCGTGACGAAGAAGCCCCCGCGCTGCCCGGTCACGCGGCGGTCCCCAGACCGGCCTGGTCGCGTTCGTGCTGCTCCCGGGTGAGCATGGCGAGCGTGGCACGGAGCTGCTCCAGGGGGACTTCACCGAACGGGATGCCGACACTGAAGTTGAACTCGTCGCGCTGCCGCATCGACTCGTCGGCGCCGTCCCGCGTGAGGTCGACGTCCGCGTAGGCGAGCAGGTCGTCCGGGGCGTACCCGTGCTCCTCGGTGAGGGTCTTCCACACCGGTGTTCCGGGGTACGGGCGGAACTCGAAGACGCTCGCGCGGATGCCGCCCGGGCTGCGGTCGGCGAGGTCCCACAGCTTCCGGATGTGCCGCACGGTGGCGTCCAGGTCCGCGCGGGTCTCGCCGGGGTAGCCCAGGATGAAGTAGCCCTTGACGCCGATGCCGCGCCGGAGGAGGCGGCGGGTGACGTCCTCGGTCATCGCGGCGGTGATCCGCTTGTCCATGACCTGGAGCATGCGATCGCTGCCGGACTCGATCCCGAGGGCCACCTCCCGCAGGCCGTTGGCCGCGAGGACGTCCAGGTCCCGGTCTTCCAGGCGGTCGAGGACGTTGATGCGGCCGGTGGCGTCCCACACGTACTTCTCGCCGATGCCGTGGCCGGCGAACGCCCGCATGTGCCGGTGGATCACGTCCCGGACGCCGAGGAAGAGGTCGTCCACGAACCGGAAGGCACTTACGCCGTACTCGTCGTGCAGTGCTTCCAGTTCGCCGATGACGTTCTCGGGGCTGCGCACGCGGATCCGCACGTCCGGGTTGGCGCTCCAGGCGGCCCCGCAGAAGCCGCAGTTGTACGGGCAGCCGCGGCTGCCGACGATGTTCGCCTCCAGGTGCCCGCCGACGGCGGCGGCGAGCCGCTGCGAGTCGCGGCGGGCCGCGATGCGCCGGTCGGCCGGTGTGGGAGCGGCGCGGTAGGGGTCCTGGGGGAGGAAGGCGCGGTCGACGTACGGCAGCGAGTCGATGTCGGGGCCGAGCATCCGGGCCCTGGTCCGGGCCTCGGCCACGCCCATGCCGGTGGTGCCGAGGAGGGGGTCCCGCCAGAACACCTCGGGCAGTTCTCGCCGGCGCTGCTCGTCCTCCAGCAGAGCCGTGACACGTGACTCGCCCTCACCGATGACCAGCGCGCGCAGGTTGCGCATCCGGGGGTCGGCGAGGACACGGGCGGGCAGGGCCCTGGCGTGGTGGCCGCCGGCCATCAGGGCGATTCCCGGGTCGAGTTGGGCGGCGATGCGGGCGGACATCTCGTAGGTGGGGGCGAGCAGGTTCATCCCGGCCCAGCGCGGCCGGGCCGCGTTCACGATCGCCGCCGTCTCGGCCGGGCCCAGGCCGTGCGCCTCGGCATCCAGGACACCGACGTTGAAGCCGGCCTGCCGGGCGTACGTGGCGATGTAGGCCATGCCGAGGACGGGGAGGGTGTAGTCGTTGGTGCGTGGCCGCACGGTGTAGTCACGCAGCGGCGCGTTGACGAACAGGGCGTCGAGCGTATGCGTGGCGTCGGCGCCCGCGATCAGCGGTAACGGCTGCATGGAACCTCCGGCTCATCGGGCGTGCGACCCCCAGGTGAGGGTCGTGAGGGTGAGGGTGTGCAGGGCGGTGCGGTCGGTGCCGGCCCAGCCGGTCCACAGCGGGCCGAAGCTCCTGTCCGTCCTGTCCGGCCAGGGGTGGGAGGGGGCGATCTGCGCGGCCCAGGTGCGGACCGCGAGGTCGTCGTGCGGGTAGACGCTGAAGTCGCCGGTGTAGTCGGCGGCGGCCGCGCGGGCGGTCCAGGGCCCGATCCGGGGGACGGCCGTCAGTGCCACGACAAGGTCGGCGGGGGCCGCCTGTTCCCACCACTCGTGCCGGCGCTCGTAGTGTTCGGCCGCGGCCCGCAGCGCGGTGCGGTGGAACTTCGCGCCGACGGCGGCGAAGCTCTCGTCGGCCAGCGACAGCACCTCGGCGGGGGACGGGGCCACCGCCAGCTCGCCGAAGGGGCCGTCGACGACGGTGCCGTACCGGGCGCACCAGGTGCGGTAGAGCCTGCGGGCCTGCTCGGCGCGCACGACCTGGCGCAGGATCGCCGTGGTGATCGCGTCCCACAGCCACGGGTTGGCCAGCCGCTGCGTGACGCCGAGCCGGACGAGCCCCGCGCGCAGGGCCTGCGGTGTGGCCTGCGGGAGGTGCGCGGGATCGGTGTTCAGGACGGCGGGCTTCACGTCCTCCGCGCCTTCCACGCAGTCGATACGGAGTCCTTGGTGATCGCGGACCAGGACCCAGACGCCGGAGGCCGTACGGACGGCACGCGCGCGTGTCCCGTCGTCGTGGCCGTGCCAGGCGGGGTGATCGGTCGTCAGGACACCGCTCATGAAACGCTCCAGGGGTGGTTCGGGTCGCGCGCCATAGCCTCTCGCACCCACCCGGGCGGCACGTCCCGGTTGTGGAAAGCCGGGGGACCACCCCGTGAGATCCGCTGGATTGTGAGGATGCGGTGGTGACCGAATGGCGACCTGTCGCCGCGTTCCCGGTCTCTCTACCCTCCCGTAGTCATGACAACTGGACACAAGGGAACGTCCCGCAGACGGTTCCTCGCGGGTGCGGGGGGCACGGCGGGCGCCCTCGCCTTATCGCCGGGTACCGCCCGGGCCGCCGCCTCCGCCGGCAAGCACGTCGCCGTCCTCGGCGGCGGGGTCGCCGGACTCAGCGCCGCCCACGAACTCGCCGAACGCGGCTACACCGTCACCGTCTACGAGTACTACGACGTGCTCGGCGGCAAGGCCCGCTCGATGGACGTACCGGGAACCGGCACGGGCGGCCGCAGGCCCCTGCCCGGGGAACACGGCTTCCGCTTCTTCCCGGGCTTCTACCGGAACCTGCCGGACACCATGCGCCGCATCCCCTTCCCCGGCAACGCGAACGGCGTCCACGACAACCTCCGCAACGGCACCGAGACCCTCTTCGCCCGGGCGGGCGGCCGCCCGGACCTGCACTTCCCCCTGCGCCGCGCCACCACCCCGCCCGCACCCGGCGACATCACCCCGTCCTGGCTCCGCGACCAGCTCCTCTCCGTCCTCGACCTGGGCAGCCGGCTGCCCGCGCACGAGGCCGCCTACTTCGCCGACCGTGTCCTCGTCCACCTCACCAGCTGCGACGCGCGCCGCGAGGACCAGTGGGAGAAGACCTCCTGGTGGCACTTCATCCGTGCCGAGCGGATGAGCGAGGAGTACGGCACCCTCCTCGGCATCGGACAGACCCGCAACCTCGTCGCCACCCGCGCCGAGGTCGCCTCCACCCGCACCGTCGGCCGCGTCATCATCGAGGCGCTGCTGCTGTGGGGCCTGCTGGGCCGCGGTATGGACGGCGACGCGGACATCGACCGGGTGCTCAACGCGCCCACGAGCGAGGCGTGGATCGACCCCTGGTCCGCCCACCTGCGCTCGCTGGGCGTCCGGTTCGTCCTCGGCACGCAGGTGCGGGAGGTGCTGTACGACGGCGGGCGCGTCACCGGCGTGCGGGTCTCGGCCCGTGACGGGAGCGGTGAACACACCGTCACCGCCGACCACTACGTCTCCGCCATGCCCGTCGAGCACGCCCGGCGCACCTGGGGTGCCGCGCTGCGCGCGGCCGACCCGCAGCTCGCCCGGTGCGACGCGCTGCAGACGGACTGGATGACCGGGGTGCAGTTCTATCTGCGCACCCCGACGCCCGTCGTCCGCGGGCACGTCAACTGCCTCGACTCGCCGTGGTCGGTGACCGGGATCGGGCAGGCCCAGTTCTGGGACGTACGGGACTTCGCACAGGACTACGGCGACGGACGCGCCCACGACTGCCTGTCGGTGATCGTCTCGGAGTGGGACAAGCCGGGGATCCTGTACGGCAAGACGGCCCGTGAGTGCACGCGCGAGGAGATCGTCGAGGAGTGCTGGGCGCAGCTGCGGGACGCCCTGAACGACTCCGGCAAGACGACGCTCAGGGACGCCGACCGGGTCGCCTGGTTCATGGACCCGGCCGTGACCGGGCTCGGCGGCCCCGATCCGCAGAACCGGGAGCCGCTCCTGATCCATCCCACGGGCACGCTCTACCACCGCCCGTCGGCGAAGACCGCCGTGCCGAACTTCTTCCTGGCCGGCGACTACGTCCGGACCGACGTGGACCTGGCGACGATGGAAGGCGCCAACGAGTCGGCGCGGCGGGCCGTCAACGCGCTGCTCGACCGGGACGGTTCGGACGCCGGACGGTGCCGGGTCTGGGAGCTGTACCGCCCCGAGGAGCTGGAGCCCCTCAAGCGCGTCGACGAGGTGCGCTACCGGCTCGGCCTGCCCAACACCTTCGACCTGGGCTGAAGGGGCGTCGTAGCGGAGTAGTGGTTTGGTCTAGACCAAGGAGGGTACGCTCTCGTCACTGTCCATGGCCGCTCACCGGGCCATGGAAGCCCTGCTTGACATGCTCACGCCCATCCGGTCCGGGTGGGCACGAACCCCCACACAGGAGTTGTCATGAAGAGCAAGAGGATGCTGGCCGTCGCCATCGGCGCGGGGATCGCCCCGCTCCTGGCCGTGAGCCTGCCGGCCGCCAGCGCGAGCGCGCACGGCTACATCTCCTCGCCCCCCAGCCGGCAGGCCCAGTGCGCCGCGGGTACCGTCTCCTGCGGCTCCATCAAGTACGAGCCGCAGAGCGTGGAGGGGCCCAAGGGCCTGATGAGCTGCAGCGGAGGGAACGCCGCCTTCGCCGAGCTCGACAACGACAGCAAGGGCTGGAAGGTCACCCCGGTCAGCCGTACCACCAGCTTCAACTGGCGGCTCACGGCGCGGCACGCCACCAGCACCTGGCAGTACTACGCCGGGGGCCGGAAGATCGCCGAGTTCAACGACGGCGGTGCCCAGCCCGGCCAGACCGTCACCCACCAGGTGAACTTCGGCAGCCTGACCGGCAAGCAGAAGGTGCTGGCCGTGTGGAACATCGCGGACACCTCCAACGCCTTCTACGCCTGCGTGGACGTGAACGTCAGCTGACCCGGCGTCCCGGTGCCCGGAGCGGACGGAGGCCCGCTCGCTCCGGGCACCCCGGCCCGCCACCCCGTGCGGCGATGACCGTGCCGCGACCGCGGGGCGGCGGGACGGAGCCCGGGTGACGGGGCAGGGCCCGGTCCACCGGACCGGGCCCTGCGCGTCGCGGAACGCTTCAACGGTGTCAGCGGCTCAGGGTGAACGCCTGGGCGGAGGAGCCGTTGCAGGGCTGCTGGGACAGCTTGGCGCCGTTGACGGTGGAAGAGCCGTTCACGGCGAGGCACTTGCCGCTGTGGCGGGCGACGAAGCGGTACTGGTTGCCGGTGTCGGCGGGTTCGGCCTTCCACTGCTGGTTGGTGCCTCCGCCGTAGGTCCACAGCTGGAGCCGGGCGCCGTCGGCGGTGGCGCCGGGACCGCCCTCGACGTCCCACGCCTTGGAGTTGTACTGGTTGACGACCTGGTAGTTGCCGTCGCTGGTGGGCCTGAACTGCCAGCGCTGGTTGGTCTGTCCGGCGCCGCAGGTCCACTGCTGCACGGCGGTGCCGTCACCGGTGCCCCAGTCGGCGGCGTCCAGGCAGGCGCCGCTGCCCGCGTTGCGGACCTGATACCACGCGCTCGGGTCTATCGCGCCGGCGGGCGGGTTGGCCGGGCCACCGCTGTCGGTGCCGTTCCACAAGAAGGTGGCGACGGCGCCGGCGGGGAGGGAGTAGGCGAGGGACTTGCCGTTGTCGGTCAGCGAGAACTGCTGGGCGCCGGAGCCGGTGTTGACGACGTAGGCGGCCCGGGTGCCGTCCGGGTTCTGGAAGGCGACGTCCTCCACGCCCCCGTCTCCTTGGCTGGTGGAGCCGATACGGGTGGCGCCGGGCTTGACGAACTTGGTCAGCTGGCCGAGGACGTAGTACTCGGCGTTGCGGGTGACGCCGCCGCCTGCGATCTCCACGACGCCGTTGCAGCGGTTGCCGCAGTTGCCCTGGTGTGGACCGCCGTTCTGGTCCAGGGCCAGGTTCCAGTCGACCACCGTCTCCCCGCCGTTGCGCATGTTCTGCACGACGAGGTTCTCCGCGTGCCACTTGAGGGTGTCGGCGAAGGTGTTGGCCGGGGCGGGGCTGTCGGTGCCGGAGCACTCGGTGAAGAAGACGCGCTTGCCCGCGTTGACGATCTGCTGCTGCGCGTCGGGGCTGCCGCTGTAGCAGTGGAAGGCGGCGCCGATCACCCGGTTGATGCCCTGGGTGGCGTTGAAGACCTGGAGCGGGTAGCCCGGGTCGTCCCAGTTGTGGTCGTAGGCGAGGATGTTGGTGGGCAGGCCCGCCGCGGTGAGCGACTTGTCGAGGACCTTGATGAAGTCGGCCTGCTGGGACGCGGACATGGTCATCGAGGGGTAGCCGGCGGCGAGTTCCGGCTCGTTCTGCACGGTGAGGTCGGTCAGGGTGATGCCCTGCTGCCCGTACGCCTTGACCGTGTCGACGAGGTAGTCGGCGTAGGCCTGGTAGTCCTCCGTCTTGAGGCTGCCGCCGTTGAGGGAGTTGCTGGTCTTCATCCACGCGGGCGGCGACCAGGGGGTGCCCATGAAGCGGATGGCGGGGTTGATCGCGGTGGCCTGCTTGAGGACCGGGATGATCTCGCTCTTGTCGCGGTCGATGGAGAAGGACTTGGGGGTGTCCTCGTAGGTGTGGAAGCCGCTGTCGGCGTTGAAGTCGCTGCTGCCGAGCGGCTGGCGCAGGTAGCCGAGCCCGATGCCGTCGCCGTTCGTGGAGAACAGCGAGTTCAGCAGGGCGGTGCGCTGGTCCTGGGGCAGGCTCTGGATGAGGTGGGCGGAGGCACCGGTGACGGAGGCGCCGGCGCCGGTGAACGTCTGGGCCTTGCTGTTCGCGTCGATGCGGAGGTCGACGGACTGGGGCGAGCCCGAGAACGGGACGCTGCCCTCGGCGGACAGCTTCTTGGCGCCGTCCGGCGTGGTGACCCACACCTGCGCCGTCGGGTCGGCGGCCCGGGCCGGGCCGGCGCCGGCGGCGCCGAGTCCGGCGGCGGCCAGGACGAGGGCGGCGCTCGCGGCGCACGCCCGGGGGCGGAGGAATCTGCGAGGTGACACGGTGCGGCTCTCCTTCGGTCGGTGCCTGAGGGGGTGGTGCGACCCGCCTGGACGGAACGGCAATCCGCGCAGGCCGGTGGTCTACCGGAAGGGGTGGTGCACGCGGGGCCGGTGGCCCCTGGTTCTCACTTCAGGCCGGTGGTCGCGATCCCGGCGACGAAGTGGCGCTGGAAGAGGAGGAAGACGATCATCACGGGCAGGAGCACGACGACGGCTCCGGCCAGCAGGACGCCGTAGCGGGTGAAGTCCTGGCCGCTGCTGGCAAGGGCGAGGCCCACGGGAAGGGTGTACTGGTCCTCGCTCTGGGCGGCCACCAGGGGCCACAGGAAGTTGTTCCAGGAGCCGAGGAAGCTGATGATGCCCAGGGTGGCGAGAGCGGGTTTGGTCATCGGCAGGATGATCCGCCAGAAGATGGCGATCTCGTGGCAGCCGTCCATCCGGGCGGCGTCGATCAGTTCGTCGGGCAGCGAGCCGATGAACTGGCGCATCAGGAAGACCCCGAACGGTGTGGCGAGGAACGGCAGGATCAGCCCGAGAAGGGAGTTGGTCAGGCCCAGATTCGTGGTCAGCACGTACAGCGGCACGAACGTGACCAGGCCGGGCACCATGAGGGTGCCGATGACGACGGCGAAGACCGTCTTGCGGCCGCGGAACTCCAGCTTGGCCAGGGCGTAGCCGAGCATCGAGCAGAACAGCAGGTTGCCCGCGGTCACGGCGACGGCGACGACGACGGAGTTGGTGAACATGCCGACGAAGTCCAGCTTGCCGAACAGTTCGTGGTAGTTGGCCGTGGTGGGCCGGCCCGGGATGAGGACGGGCGGCACCCTGCGGATGTCGGACTCCGGCTTCAGGGAGCCGGACAGCATCCACAGGAACGGCACGAGCATGAGGAACAGGGCGCCGGTCAGGGGCAGGTAGAGCCAGGGGTTGCCCCAGCGCTGCCGCGTCGCGCGCCGGCGCTGCGCGCGCCGGGCTGCGGTGGTGTCCACAGGTGCGGAGACGGTGGTCATGCGAGGTCAGTCCTTCTCCCGCAGCAGGCGGAACTGGAGCACGGTCAGTGCCGCGATGAGCATGAACACGACGTAGCTCGCGGCCGCGGAGTAGTCGTAGTTGCCGAAGCCGAACTGCCGGTAGGAGAACATCGTCGCGGACAGGGTGGAGTCCAACGGGCCGCCGTCGGTCATGACGAACGGCTCGTCGAAGAACTGCAGATAGCCGATGCCCGTGGTGACGGCGGTCAGCAGCAGCGCCGGACGCAGCAGGGGGAAGGTGACCCGCCAGAACCGCTGCCAGGGTCCCGCGCCGTCGATCTCGGCCGCCTCCAGGAGCGATCGCGGGACACTCTGCAGGCCGGCGAGCATGATGATCATGACGGTGCCGAGATTCCGCCAGACCGCCATGACGATCATGACCGGCAGGGCGAAGCGGGGGTCGGCGAGCCAGGCAGGGCCGTCGATCCCGCACCAGGCCAGCACGGTGTTGACGAGGCCGGCACGGGGTTCCAGCAGGGTCTTCCACACCACGGCGACGGCGACGACGCTGGTGACCACCGGCAGATACAGACCGACGCGGAACACCGCGCGGAAGCGGTGGATCCCGCGGTCGAGCACCACGGCGGCGGCGAGCCCGGCCGCCAGGGTGAGGGGCAGGCCGAACAGGACGAAGACGGCGGTGTTGCGCAGCGCGGTGAAGAACACCGGGTCCTGGAACAGCTTCACGTAGTTGTCCAGGCCGACGAAACCGACCGCGAACGGGGTCCTCAGATCCGCGCTCTTGGTGTCGGTGAGGCTCATCAGCAGGGACCAGAGGACCGGCAGCAGCATGAAGAGAGCGAACAGAGCCAGGAACGGTGCGGCGAGTACCCACGCGGCACGGCTCTGGCGTCCGGCGGTGGCCGAGACCTTGCGTCGTGGCCGGCGGGCCGCTACGGGCGTGTGCGCCCGCGGGGTCCCTGCCGCCGTGTCACCTTGCCCTGGAGCTTTGGTGAGGGACATGGAAGTGATCCGTCCGTGCGGGTGTCAGCGGCCGGTGCCGATGTTGGTGGCCTTGGACTGCAGCGCCTGTTGCACGTCCTTGGCCGTGGCCTTGCCGAGGGCGAGCTTTTCCAGCTCCGAATCGATCTCCGAGGCGATCTGCTGCCAGGTGGTGATCGCCGGCGGCGCCTTGGTCACCTTCAGCTGCTCGCGGAACGCGGCGAGCTTGCTGTTGCCCGCGATGCGCTGGTCGTCCCAGGTGGCGGCCACCGCGGGTAGCTGATTGGTGGCGGTCCCGTATACGGCGAGGTTCTTGGCATCGGTGAGGAACCGCACGAACTTCCAGGCGGCGTCCTTGTTGTGGCTGCTCTGGAAGACGGCCAGGTCGGTGCCCCCGGCCAGTCCGGCCGCCTGCTTGTTGCGCGGCAGCGGCACGGTCTGCCACTTGGCGTCCAGGTCGGGGCTGTCCTTGTGCAGATTGCCGCCGACACTGGCGCTCTGCTGCAGCGTGCCGATCAGGCCGTCGTGGAAGCCCTGCTGTCCGTCGGTCTTGTCGGTCGGCGCCATCCTGTTCTTGAAGATCTTGCCGTAGTACTCGAGCGCCTCGGCGACCTGAGGGGTGTCGAAGGTGAACTTCTTCGCGGCCGGGTCGTAGATGTCACCGCCGCTCTGCCACACCAGGGGCAGCCAGAACAGCCACGCGTTGAACCCGGTCTGCAGCCCGGAGGCGTAGCGCAGCTTGGGGTTCTGCTTGCCCGCGGTCTTCTGGATGGCCTGAAGGTCCTCGTAGAAGCCGGCCCAGTCGGCGGCCGGCTTGTCGATGCCCGCCTTCGCGGCGATGTCGGTGCGGTAGTAGATCACCGAGGTGTCGGCGATGAACGGCACGCCGTAGGCCGTCCCGTCGTACTTGGTGGTGTCCCACTGCCCGGGGAAGAAGGCGGAGGGAGCGATCTGCTGCGGCGTGGCCTGGAAGCCGTTCATGGCCGCCATCTCGGCCATCCACGTCGTCCCGATCAAGGACACGTCCGGGCCCTTGCCGCCGGCGATGGCCGTGGTCAGCTTGTCGTGCGCGGCGTCCCAGGGGATGGGCGTGATGTGGACGTGCGCGTCGGGGTTCTGCTTCTCGAACTCCTTGGCGAGGCTTTCCAGGGACGGGTCCGGGTCGCCCATGGACCACATCGTCAGGTTGCCCTCGGCCAGCCCCGTGCCCAGGGTCGCGGTGTCCTTGCTGGGGCCGTTGTCGTCGGAGCGGCCGCAGGCGGTGGCCAGCAGTGCGGCGGCGATACCGAGGGAGGCGGCTCTGGCGAGGGTGCGCTTCGTACGGGACATGTCTTTCACTTCCTGATCGTTCTGGGTGGGAGTCGCGGGAGTCCGCTGGGCGGCCGGCCCGGAGCCTGGACCTCCGGGCCGGGTGCAGGGCAGCGGTTACCGGGCGGTGGCCGGCAGCCGGAGGACGGTCCCGCCGCCGTCGGTCGTCACCTCCACGTCGAGCTCCAGCCGCAGATCGCGGCTGGAGCGCCCGATGCGCAGCCGGTGCCGGCCGGTGCGGGCGCGCCAGCCCCCGGCCTGCTCGTCCCAGACCTGGAACGCGCGCAGCGGCACGGTGACGGCGGCCGTGGCGGTCCCGCCCGCCGGGACGCTGACGCAGGCGAAGCCGGCCAGGACGCGGACGGGCCGGTCGATGCCGTCGTCCGGTGCCTCCGCGTACACCTGGACGACTTCCCGGCCTGCCCGCGGCCCGGTGTTGGTGAGGGTGACCGCGAGGGCGGGTCCGTCTCCGCCTGCGGGGCAGGCATGATCGGCGGAGACGGACGTCTGGAGGGCCTCGGCACGGTCGTAGGACCAACGGGTCCAGCCGAGGCCGTGGCCGAAGGGGAAGGCGGGCGTGGTGCCGGCGCGGTCGTGTCCGCGGTATCCGATGTGGAGCCCGTCGGTGTAGTCGACGATGCCGTCGACCGGGACGGCGTCGGGGACCGGTACGTCCTCGGCGCGCGCGGGCAGGGTCCAGGGCAGCCGGCCGGCCGGTTCGGCCCGGCCGAGCAGCACGTCGGCCAGTGCGTGCCCCGCCTCCTGGCCGGGCAGCCACGCCCACAGCAGCGACGGCACCTCGGCGGCCCAGGGCAGCAGGACCGGTGCTCCCGCGTTGACCACCACCACGGTCCGGGGCTGGGCGGCCGCGACCGCGCGGACCAGCTCGTCCTGCTGCGGCGTCAGCCGGAGGTCGGGCCGGTCCCAGCCCTCCGACTCGGTCTCCTCGTTCGTGCCGACCACCACCACCGCGACATCCGCCCGGCGGGCGGCGGCCACGGCCTCGGTGATCTCCTCCGCCGCGGACGGGCCGGGCGGCAGGTGGCGCAACTGGGCGGTGACGAAGCGGCCGTAGCCGTCCGCGTCGACGACGCGCAGGTCCATCGTCAGGTCCAGATGCCGGGGCTCGGTTCCCACGCTGACGGGATGGCGGTGGGTTTCGGGATGGCTGTGGCTGGACTCCAGGATCAGTTCCACGCCGCGGTCGTCCTGGCCCGAGTGGACCGTCTCGCCGTCCAGTTCGACGCGGAAACGCCCGGAGCAGCCGAACTCGAGCAGGTGCGTGCCCGGTTCGGCCAGCGTGATCCGCGTCCGCAGGACGACGCGGTGGGTGCCGGGCGGAAAGGAGCCGAAGCCGCCCCAGTCGCCGGTGCAGCGGACCTCGGTGCCGAGCGGCACACCCGCCGCGTCCAGGTACTCGGCGCGCACGCCCATGGCTGCAAGGTCGGGAGAGGACGTACGGGAGGGATCGATGAAGGGGGCCCGGCGCCGGGAGGAACCCCCGCGGTGCACGGTGAGGCCGACGTGCCCGGGCAGAGCGGCGCGCAGACCCTCTTCGAACGTGACCGTCCGTACGGCGGGCACGTACGCGCTTCCGCCTCCTTGCAGGTAGGGCTGGACCGCGTTCGGGCCGATCAGCGCCACGCTCGTCAGCCGTCGTGCGTCCAGGGGCAGCAGCCCGCCCTCGTTGCGCAGGAGCACGGTGGCGCGGGCGGCGGTGTCGCGCAGCACGGCGAAGTCGTCCTCGCCGGGCGGCGGCGGAACGGGCCGGCCGGGCAGCGGGGGACGCTCTTCACCCGGCGCCCAGGGCCGGGTGAGCCTGCCCACCCGTGCGGCCAGGCGCATCAGCCGCAGCACCTTGTCGTCGACGACGGCCTCGTCCACCTCGCCCCGGCGGACGGCGTCGACGAGCCGCGCACCCCACGGGCCGTCCGGCCCGGGCATCACCAGGTCGAGACCGGCGTTGGCGGAGGCGGCCGTCGAGCGGGTGGCGGCCCAGTCGCTGATCACCACCCCGTCGTAGGACCACTCGCCCTTGAGGACGTCCCGCAGCAGCCGCCGGTGCTCCAGCATCGGGGCCGACTCGATGCCGTCGTCGACTCCCGAGTAGGCGCCCATCACGCTCCAGGGGCCGGCCTGGGCCAGGATCTGCTCGAACGGGGCGAGGTAGACCTCGCGCAGCGTGCGGGCGTCGATGCGGGCGCGGTAGCGGGTCCGGCCGGTCTCCGAGTCGTTGGCGACGAAGTGCTTCAGGCAGGCGGCGACCCCGGCCTCCTGCAGGCCCCGGACCAGGGCCGCCCCGAGGGTGCCGGTCAGCAGCGGGTCCTCGGACAGGTACTCGAAGTGCCGGCCGGCGACGGGTGTGCGCTGCAGGTTGACCGCCGGCGCCAGCACCACGTCCACGCCCTTGCGGTGTGCCTCGGCGGCGAACAGGCGGCCCAGGCGTTCGGCGACGGCCGGGTCCCAGGTGGCACCCACCGCGCTGGGAGCGGGCGCGAGCAGACCGGTCTGGCCGGGGACCTCGCCGGTGCCCCGGACGCCCTGCGGCCCGTCCGAGGCGACCACCGGGTGCAGGCCCAGGCGGGGTTCGGCCGGCAGGGCCCACAGCGAGGCACCGGTCAGCAACCGCACCTTCGACTCAAGGTCCAGGGCGGCGACCAACGCGGCCCAGCGATCCGTCACAGCCGTGTCCGGGGGCGCCGGAGCGACTCCCGTGTCGGCCCGGGTTGCTGCGCGCGAAGGGGAGACCATGAGTGTCCTTCCAGCCATGACGGCGGCATGTCGTCTCGATGACGGCGTCATGAAAGCACACTTACTAAGTACTTAGTAAGTGGTTGGCCGCAGCGTCTTCGCCGCCCTCGCCCGCGGTCGTCCGACAGTCTCCGGACGGGATTAAGCTGTGCCGGTGAGCAACCAGTCAGCAGGCAAGCCGACGCGTCCCGCCAGGCCCCGCACCCCGCGCAGCGTGGAAGCACAGCGGCGGCAGCGGGACATCCTCGGCATAGCGACGGACACCTTCGCCGCCCGCGGCTACCACAACGCCTCGCTCGCCGAGATCGCCGACCGGGCCGGACTCACCCAGGCGGGCGTCCTGCACTACTTCCGCTCCAAGGCACTGCTGCTCACCAGCGTCCTGGAACTGCGCGACCAGACGGACATCGAGCAACTCGGACCCGACCGGCCCCGGGGACTGGAGTTCCTGCGCCACCTGGTGGACACCGCACTCCGCAACGCCGAACGCGAGGGCATCGTCCGGCTCTACACCGTGCTGTCGGCCGAATCCGTCACCGACGACCATCCCGCGCAGACCTACTTCCGCGACCGTTACAACGGCCTGCGCGCGTTCGTCACCGACGCCCTGATCGAAGCCTGCGACCTGCCCGCCGAGGGCACCGACGCCCGGGTCGAGCACGCGGCCAACGCCATCGTCGCGGTGATGGACGGCCTCCAGGTGCAGTGGCTCCTCGCCCCCGACCGGGTGGACATGGCGGCCTCCACCGATCTCGTGATCACGTCCCTGCTGGACACGCTCGCCCCCGGACGCTTCCGCTCCGCCCCGGCGGAGGGCTGACCTCCGGACCCGACGGCAGGCTGACCCGCGAAGGCTTGGCGTACGCCGCCGGTGCCCGGCCGAGCCGCGCACCGGCCAGGGCTACGACCGTGACCGCCTGCGCCGATGACCCGGCGGGCGAGACATGCCCCGCGTCCCACCCGCGGTGGTGTTACCCGCTGAGGCGCCGACTGCCGCGCCGACGCACCGCGTCGTACCCCAGCTACGGCGCCAGTCACCGCGCCGAGCCGTACCTTCGCCGCGGTGCCGACCGTCACGCGGCGCACCGGGCCGTATCCCCGCTGCGGTGCCGGCCGCCACGCCGACGCACCGCGCCGTACCCCGCACAGTGCGCGGGGTAGGGCCCTGCACAGTGCGCGGGGTACGGCCCCGCACAGCGCGCGGATTGCCGCAACTCGCCTGCGCGGCAAGCCGATTGCGTATCATCTGAGCCACGGCGCGGAGTCCGGCGGGGGAGTGGGCCGAGCCGGAGCGCCGGCGGATCCGGTGGGAACGGGGGCCACATGCCGAGAGCCGACGGGCGCCACCGCGCCCTGATATGGGGCGGGACCGGCGGGGCGGCGGCCGCGCTCGTGACCGCCGCGCTGCTGTGGGCGCCCGGACAGGCGCTGGCCTGGGCCGCCGGTGTCCTGGCGGCCGCCTCGGCCGCCTACCTCGGCCAGCAGGCACCCCAGCAACTCCAGGAGGCCCTGGCCCGGCGCCGGGCCGCGCGGCAACCGGCCGCCGGTGACCCGCTGGCCGTGGCCGTGGAGATCCGGGACCACGACTACGTCACTCTCGACCTCGGCGACCGCGTCGTCGACATCCCGGCCGCCGGGCACACCCTCCGCGTCGTCGTGACCGCGACCGGACCCTCGGCCGTGGTGCTGACCGGGCTGCGCGCGGAGGTGCTGTCCCGCGCGGAGGCGCCCGGGGATCTCGCCCGGCACGCGGCCGAGGTGCCGGTGCGGCGGTTCGAAGTCCTCCTCGACCCCGACCCGCCACGGGTGCGCGCCCTGGCCGGCAGCGACTTCCCCTACCGGATCGCCTCGGACGAGTCCGAGGTCCTCGACCTCCTGGTCAGCACCGAGCGCGGCCTCGTACGGTGGGTGCTGTGGCTCGACTGGACCTCCGCGGGCCGCCAGGGCCGTACCCGGATCGACCTCCAGGGCCACGCGTTCCGCACCGCCGCGCGCCTGCCGGGCGGCACCCGATGACACCGCTGCGGCGCCCCGCCGGCGCGGTCACCCTGGCAGCGGCACTTCCCGCGGTGGCCGGCGGCGCCGTCCTCGCCGCCACGGGCACGCACAGCTGGCTGCCGTACGCCGCGGTGGCCGCCGTATCGGCGCTCTCCGGGGCGACAGCCCGCACCCGGCGGCCACGGAACCCGGCAGCCGGTCCAGCGGGCAGCACGGGGAGGTCCTCGGAGCCGGCCACCGGGTACGGACGGGATTCCTCCGCCGGGACGACCCGGGCGGGGAACCGGGCGGACGACGCGCCCGCCTCCCAGGGGTCCGTCTACGACATGACACGGCCCGTCCGCACCGTACCCGTACAAGGACTGCCGGACGACCCGCCGTTCACCGTGCGGGCCGCCGTGCACAGCCACCTCGCGCACATCGTCTCACCCGGCCTTCTGGGCACCCCCGAAGCGGTGCACATCCCGCTGACCGGGCACAACCTCCAGCTCTCCCTGACCGCGACGGGCCAGGGCGAGGCCGTACTGCGGTCGCTGCGGGCCGAGGTGACGGACCGCCTGCCGGTGCGCGTGGACGGCGTCGCGATCGCCCGGTCACGGATGCCCGACCTGGTCATGAGCGCGGACCTGCTGGAGTCCGCCCAGCGCGCGGTCCGCGCCTACCGGCGCCTGAGCAGCCCCGACGTCGCCATCCTCCTGGACGTCTCGCCCGCGCCCGTGCTGACGGCCGCCGGTGCGGACCCCGCCCTGCCGCTGACCGCCACGCCCGGTGCCGGCGCCGCCCTCACCTGTGCCCCCGTGACGGACGACGGGCGGTGCGTACGGTGGCGGCTGACGGCGGAGATCGAGTGCGCGGGACGCCTCTGGCGGCCCTGGTGGGACCTCACGGTCACCGCCACCTCGGGCGTGACCCGCTTCAGCCCCGACACCACACCGGTGCCCGAGTCCGTGCACACCCTCTTCCCCGACCACTACGACCCCCGGGACCCGGACGGAGGACGGACCGGCCCGGAGACGGACCGCTCCTTCCACCTGGTGGCGCACATCTCACAGGACGGTCAGGGCGTGCTGGAGATGCCGTCCCGGCCCGCCCCCGATCCCGAGCCGCCCGGCGCCGAGGAGACCATCCGGCGCGCCGCCGGCCTAACCCGCGCCGGTGACCTCACCGGTGCCGCGGCGGCCTACCGGTCGGCGGCGGATGCGGGCAGCGGACAGGCCGCCTACCTGCTCGGCAGACTCGAACAGAACAGGGGCGACCTGGACGGCGCGGCGCGCTGGTACGAGAAGGCCGCCGCCCGCCGTATCCCCGCCGCCCCCCACAACCTGGGCGTGCTGGCCCTGCTGCGTGACGACCTCGACGCGGCCGAGCGCTGGTTCCGCCGGGGGATGGACAGCGGGGACTGGACGGCGGCCGTGGGCCTCGGCGCCGTACGCGAGAGGCAGGGTGACGAGGCACAGGCCGAGGAACTGTGGCGGCTTGCCGGCAAGCGCGACGCCCCGAACGCGGCGCAGAACCTCGCGGTCCTCTGCCGGCGGCAGGGCCGGCACGAGGAGGCCGACGAACTCTTCACGCGGGCCGCCGAGGCGGGCGACGTCCAGGCGGCCGTGCACGTCGGCTTCCGCTGCCAGGAAGCCGGGGACCAGGCAGCGGCCGAACGCTGGTGGCGCACGGCCGCCGACGCGGGCAGCGCGGAGGGCGCCTTCTACCTGGGGCTGCTGCTCGTGCGCACGGCCCGCGCGGCAGAAGGGCAACGCTGGTGGGAGCGCGCCGCCGAGCGCCTCGGCCCGCCCGGTCACGGGGCCGCGGGGCCACCGCCGGGGCCGGACACGGGGACCGCCCACCGCATCGACGGAACGGCGGAGTCGGCCGAGGCGTACGCCGCGTACCACCTCGGGCTGCTTCACTGGGAACGGGACGACCTTGAGGCCGCCCTCGCCTGGTGGACCCTGGCCGGCGGCGCCGGTCACGCGGGCGCCGTGTTCCGGCTGTGCGAGCTGCACCTCAACGTACGCGGCGACCTCGCGGAGTTCCTGCGCTGGGCATCCTTCGCGCTGCGACTCGACGGAGCGCCGGCCGGCCGGGTGGAGGCTCTCGCCGCCGGATTGCGCGAGATCACGGAGCAACTGGCTTCCACGGCAGGCGCGTCCGCTCCCGACCCCGGGACCGCCGCGGAGGTCTGCTCCGTGGCGGCCGAGGCATATCGGCGCCTCACCACGCACGACAGCGCCCACCGCCCGGCCTGGGAGGAAACCGTCCGCCGCCTCGCCACGCTGGCCGACGCCTCCGGCTCACCACGGGCACGCCAGCACGCCGACACCGCCTTGGCACGACTGCGGGCAACGGGCTGAACACGGAACACGGCCAACAGCGACGGACCTCCGGGGCCCACCCGCACTCGGCGGTGGCTTTTGGCAAACAGCTTGTTCAGCGGTGCGACACCGGAGGGCTCAGTCGTCTATGGGCACGCCGACTCGCTGGACGGTCCAGCGGCGTGAGGGGTGCGTGTCGCAGGTGAATTGGACGAGGCCCACGTTGTTGGCGGTGGAGACCCCGCCCGCGACGGTCATGCATTTGCGGGTCTGCACGTTGACGATCTGGTACGAGCTGCCGTTCCAGGCGATGATCCAGCGGCGCGAGGGGTGCGTGTCGCAGTTGTATTGGACGAGTTCGACGTTGTTGGCGGTGGAGACCCCGCCCGCGACCGTCGCGCATTTGCGCGTCTGCACGTTGACGATCTGGTAGGAGCTGCCGTCGTAGTTGGCGAAGACCCAGCGGCGCGAGGGGTGCGTGTCGCAGTTGTATTGGACGAGTTCGACGTTGTTGGCGGTGGAAACTCCGCCCGCGACGGTCGCACACTTGCCGGTCTGCACGTTGACAATCTTGAAGTCTCCCCCCACCCGTGCCGCGGTATTGGGCGTGGCCAACTGCGCGACCGCGGTATCGGGCCAGAACATGGCCCCGGCTACAAGAACTGTCGATGCCGTCAAAAGACGGCGCGTCCGGCTTGTGCGCATAGTGGTACTCCACTACTGATCCTGTGCGGGAGTTGAGAAAGACATCGGCTCGTCCGCTGGCCCCGACCCAGGGCTTCCGCCGCTGTGGCCGACGGGCTCCGGCGCCTCGTCGACGGCCTGACAGTGGGGCACCGATAAAGGTGCGGCCTTCTCTCCCGTCCATCGAAGCACGAGGCGCACAAATCGGCACCTGGAGTGGTGTGGAGCCGAAGCGCGGGAGGGCACAGGGCGTCGTCTCAATCCCCAAGGGCGGCAAGTCGGACCGGGTGAGAAGGATCCGCTGTCCCGCCGTGCGGTTCCCCAGGGCGTCAGGCGCCGAGCCGGGTCAGCGCTGCGTCCAGACGAGCCGCGATCTCCTCGAGCTCGTGCCGGGACGTGACGTCGGAGCCGACCTGGGCCTGGAGATCCGCTCGGGAGATGACCTCCAGAGCTCCTCGGTACTGATCACTGCCCAGTGCGGATGCCGGTACGACCTCGGCGGCACCCGACACGACGACCAAGGTCGGCTCGTCCGCGCCGGAGTCCAGCAGAGCCCTCACGTGATCTGCCGTGATCATGATCGCCTGCCGACCGGGCGTGCTTCTCCGGAAGTCCTCATGGTTGTTTCCTCCCTCAGGGCACCATTGCACAGCGGACGTACCGGTTTCCCTCGGCCAGGGGACCGAAACGGGCAGGAGGTGACGGAGAGGGACCCGGGTGCTGGGTGGCGCCCGGCGGGTACCCCCTCCCGCGACGACTGGGCGTTCGCCGTGCCCGACAGCGCCCGCCTGGCCGCGGTGATCGCTGATCGCACGGGCCGGCCCAGCAGGCGGACGTGGCTGGACATCCCGGGCTCACGTCGGCCGGCACCCTGACCCGGTCCGGCCGTCAGTCAGTCTGGTTCCGCCGGGCCCGGCGGACGTTCACCGGAGGGCCGGCGTACGTGCGTCAGGCCTGCTGCGCCTGCTGGTAGACCTGCTTGGCCGTGGCGCCGAACACCTCGCCGTACATCTTGGTGGGCGTCAGGGAGTCCAGCGCGCTGTTGACGGAGACGAGGACGCCCTTGCCGGTGCGGGCGTCGAAGTCGGCGAGCCACGGACCGCCGCTGGAGCCGCCGCTCATGTCGCAGGGGATGACCTGCATGCCGTTGCCCTTCTTCGCCGTGCCCACGCAGCGCAGGAGTTCCTCACCGAGCTGCGGATGCGTGGCGGGGTAGCCGAAAGCGGAAATGCTGCCGCCGACCGGGCGGTTGAACGCGATGGCCTGGCCGCCCACGACAGGTGAGCCTACGGCCGCTCTTGCCGGCGTCGACCACCAGCGCGGCCATGTCATCGGTGGAGTCCTCCTCCCAACTGCGCGGGGACATGACGCTGCGGACCGCGAAGGCGCCGTACGGTTCCTTGTGCTCGTCGTAGCCGGGGACGAACGCCATGGTGGTGTTCGTGTTGAACGGAGAGGAGACCCGGCGCACGCAGTGTGCCGCGGCCATGGCGACAGAGCGGTTGGTGCTCGTGACGGCGGTGGCCGTGCACCATGTGTCGGCTCCGTCCGCGTTGACGAAGAAGAGGCGGCCCACGGCCTTCATGGAGGTGCCCTTCCAGGGCTTGGCCTTCGGCCCAGTCGGGCTGAGGTCCACGGACTTCCCGACGGCCTTGATCCGGGCGGGAGTCCGGTAGGCGAGGGCGTCCCGGCGCTCCTTCGCCGTGTACTTCATCACCGACACCGGCCCGGCCGAGACGCCACGCGACGGGCCGGTCAGGGCCGTCGCCGCGCTCGGGGCGGCGAGAGCGAAGACGGAACCGGCCACGGCGAGCGCCGTCACACGCGGTCGGAGGTGTCGGATCACGGACGCGGACTTCTCGGGCACGGTGGATGTCTCCTCGTCGGATGCAGAAAGGGGGCGGTCCTTCGGCCCCACCCTGCAGAACAGGGAAATCACCGACCCGGTTGGCCGTCTCCCGCGTTGTCGCGGGCCTGTGACAGACGACCGCCCCGAACCTTGTCCGCACGGGAACGGGGGAGCGGCGGCTGTGTCACGGGCTGCGCCAGGCCGCCCTGCCACCAGATCAGTGACCAGTGCGCCCAGGCTCGGACTCCCACCCGGGGTCCGTCACAAACCGGCTCAGCCGGTAGGTCGTCGGCAGCGCCAGGCGCCCGCACAGCGTGTCGATCCGCATCAACGACCCGTCGACGCCTGCCTCCCGAAGGCGGCGCAACTGCGTACGCATCTCCGCCTGGTCCCGAGTCTCAACGACCACTTCCCACTGTCCCGCGCCGGGCGCGGTGCGAGCGGCAAGCCGCTGACTCTCGGCCTCCTGTCGCCGCCGTCTTTTCTCTTGTCCTGGCACCAGCTCAGACTCACTGACCGACGTCAGGACGGCAAGGCAATGGGACCGAGGATGCACATCCCCGCTTGCTGATCATGTGTCAGACACTCCCTGGAACCTCTAACGGAAAGCCGCCGTGCCCTCCTCCGCTTCCTGGTGGCTCGGTCCGGCCGCGTATGCGAGCGGAGGGGCGATCGCCTGGGCATCCGCTCCCTCGCCGACCCACAGCGCGATGAACAGCGCGGCGGTCGCTTCCAGGAGTCCCGCGCGTTCGAGACCGCCGCCAGCCACGGGTTCGCAGCCCGTGTCCCGCACCAGCTCGCGTACACGCACGAGAGCCGTCTCGTCGTCCCCGCAGACCGGGACGGCCAGTGGTCGCCCATCGAAGACAGGCGGCCGCATCCGCCACACGTCCTCGTGGCAGAGGTTGAAGGCTTTGACCACGTGGGCTCCGGGTGCTGCCGCTGCCAGTTGCTGCGCGGCGGAGGGGCCTCCTTCCGTCAGCAGCCGGAAGCCCGGCCCGACCGGGTTGGAGCAGTCGAGCAGCACCTTGCCCTCCAGGGCCGCGTGCAGCTCCCGTGCCACTCTTACTCCGGCCCTGAAGGGCAGCGCCGCCAAAACCACCTGGCCGTACTCGGCCGCCGCGCGCAGACTGCCAGGCTTCGCGCTGCCTCCGATGCGCGTCGCGAGCCGCTCCGCCTTGTGTGCGTCCCGTCCCCCGATGGTCACGTCGTGCCCGGCCCGCGCCCAGTGGGTGGCGAGCGCGTCGGCCATGTTGCCCGTTCCCAGTACGCCGATTCTCATCACGTGGTCCCTCTCCGTGCCTGCTTCGACCGTTCACACCGACGCTAGAAGGCCGTTCGGGCACCATTTGGTACGTGACGACCGACGCCTTTCTCGCCGACTGCCGCGCCCGCCTCGCCTTCGACCTGCTCTCGAACACCTGGAACGCCGTGGTGCTCTGGGCACTGCGCGACGGCCCCAGGCGCCCGGTCGAATTACGGGAGCGGATCGGGGGCATCAGTTCCAAGGTCCTCACCGAGACTCTGCGCCGATTGCAGTTCAACGGACTGGTCGACCGGCAGGCGGACCCCGACGCGCCATCACGGGTCGAGTACCAACTCACGCCTCTGGGACGGACCTTGCTGGCGCCCATCGAAGCCGTCGGCGCATGGGCCTTCGAGCACGGCGACGAGGTCATGGCCGCCCAGGAAGCAGCATGCACTCCTGGGCGGCAGTCCCCTCGTCCAACTTGCTAGACGGGTCAACGGGGAGTCAGCCGAGGCCGGTTGCCCATGCCGTCAGCGCGGCGAAGTCGTCAATGGTGAGGCCGAGTCGTGGGTCGACCCGATGCAGTAGGGCGGGACCGCCGTGGTGACCCTTCACCCAGGCGCGGTCCGCCTCTGTGCTTTCGTCGTCGACCCAGGCGAACGCACGGCCTCAAGCACAGTGCCCTTGCGGAACCATCGGCGCAGCGGTCCGAGGCGGTTGATGATGCGGTCGGCCGCAGACTTCGAGGCACCGCCGCGAACCTGGGCCAGGTCGGACCCCCGGCCGGAGAGCAGAACACAACCGCTGCCGCCGCGCCCCGGTCCAGCACGGTCAAAGCCGGACGAGTGGTCAGCGCCAGCGGTTGTTGCTGGTGTGGTCGCCGGCGAGCCAGCGGGAGAGGTCGTCGTGTGCTGTGGCTCGCCGTTCGGCGTCGATCTTTTCCACGTCGGGGTGGTCGACAGCGAACTCCAGCATCAGCCCGTTGGGATCCGTGAGGTACAGCGAGACGCAGTACCCGTGGTCGATCACATGGGCGTTCGTCTCCGCATGGCCGGCCGCGGTGACGCGCTCGCGCATGGCTTCCTGGGTCTCCGCCTCGACCTTGAAGGCGATGTGGCGCACGGGGGTGGCATTGATGGCGGTCTTGAACTCCTCCTGGTCCTCGGGGTTCGCGAACTGGAAGAAGGCGAGCGCACTGCCGTCGGCCAGACCGTAGAGGGTGTGACTGTAGACGCGCTCGGTTCCGAACAGCACCTCGCGCTCGGTCCAGGTGGCGACCAGGGGCAGGCCGATCACATCCTCGTAGAAGCGCCGGTTGGCTTCCTGGTCGTCAGTGATCCAGGCGTGGTGGTGGAGACGGAGCGGCAGGACCTCGCTCATGTCACGTCATCTCCCGCGGTGGATGGGGGTGTTGGGCTGGCGACCCGGGTGGTCGCCGACCTAGTGGCCAGCATGCCGCTCAATTAGGTTGAACGCTAAATCAAATCGAGCCGTTGTGTGCGCGCCGGGGAGCGGGTAGCCCGCCGGTCTGCCGACGGGCGTTGACATCGGACGGTCGGTTCGCGCCGGGTCGTGCGTGGTGCTGCATTCGTACCCGGACGGGCCCGCTGCTCGGTGGGGGCTGGGCCTGGTGGGTGCGAGGGCTCCGACCTGGCCCGACGTCGCACTCCTCCGCCCCGTTCGCGCAGGTCCACCGGCAAAATGGCGGATGTTGGCCCGGTGTGCGTCCAGTGGCGCGAAAAGGTTGAACAGTAATCTACTCGGGGCGGGGCTCCGCTGGGGAGGAGGCGACTCCTTCACGGAGATGCCGTCCGGGACGCGACCCTGGAACCCGCGTGACACCCGTACCGGAGCAGTTGACGGACGGTCTCAGAGAGCGCGTCCGTCAACCGCCCGGAACGTCAGACGACGTCGGCGAGGCGGTCCACCTGGTCCGGGTCGACGCCGTAGCAGTACAGCATGACCTCGTCGGCGCCCAGGTCGGCGAAGGCGGTGACGGCATCGCGGATCTCGGCCGGCGTGGTGAGCATTCCGGCCACCATGCGGTCGGCCATGCCGGTGAAGGCGTAGTAGGCGTGCATACGGGCCTGCGCGTCCCGGACCACGTGCTGCGGGCCGAGGGCGACGTTGACCTGCGCGACGATGCGCGGTTCACCGGCGCGGCCGTACTCCTTCCAGAAGCCGCGGGCCATGTCGAACAGGCCCCCTGCCCAGGAGGGCGCGGCGGCGGCGAGGAAGCCGTCACCCCAGCGCGCGACGCGTTCGACAGCGGCGGGCTTGAAGCCGCCGAACAGCACCTGGGGGCCGCCGGGCCGGGCGGGGGAAGGACCGATCGGGCCGATACCGTCGCCGTACGGCTCGCCGGACCACAGGCGGCGCAGCACCGGCATCTGCTCGTCGAGGCGTCGCCCTCGGATGCGCTTGTCGACGCCCGCGGCCTGGTGGTCGTCGTCCCGGCCGCCGATGCCCAGTCCGAGGACCAGGCGGCCGCCGGTCATCCGGTCCAGGGTGGCAGTCTGCTTGGCGAGCAGGGCAGTGTCGCGCAGCGGGGCGAGCAGCACCTCGGTCTGGAGACGGATGCGGGAGGTGCAGCCGGCGAGGACGGCGAGCGCGACCAGGGGTTCGGGGTTGTCGTAGACGAGTCGGTCGAGCAGGCCGAGCGTGCTGAACGGCCCGGCGTCGGCGCGCTGGGCCCAGGTGGGCAGGGCGGCGGGATCGCCGATGGGCAGGCCGATACCGATGTGCATGAGGTACTCCTCGGAAGGGTCGACAAGGACTGCTGCCGCCCCTCCGGCACCTCGGTGAGGTGGGACGCTCCCGCTCTGCGGCGTACTTCTGGGGAACGTCTCGTCGAAGTGATCTCACCTTAGGGAGAGGCGATTCGCCGGGACAAGCGGATTTGGCTCGACCCCTAGGCCGTTGGCTTCGACGGGAAGTGGTCGCTCGCCGCGTACAGCGGTTCCGTGTGGGGGAGGGCAAGGCGAGGGCCCGCACGCCTGTACGGCCTCGCTGGGAGTACGGAACTCCTTCCCAGCGGCTGGTTGACACCACTGGTGCTATCGTCATTAGCACCATGTTGCTGCGTCTGGACAAGAGGGACACCCGGCCCCTGCATGAGCAGGTGGCCGGCGCGATCCGTCGTGCCATTACCGAGGGCGAGTGCCTGCCGGGGGACCGCCTGCCGTCGGCACGTGAGCTCTCGCAGGTGCTCGACGTCAACGTCAACACGGTCCTGCGTGGCCTGCGCGGTCTCAGGGACGACGGGCTGCTGGAATTCCGCAGGGGCCGTGGCGTGACCGTGGCCGATGGCGCTGACCGGCGATCGGGGCTGCTGGAGCGCGTACACGCCCTGGTCGGCGACGCCGCCCGGCTGGGTTACACCAGGACCGAACTCGTCGAGATGATCAGGGGGGTACCGTGAACGACCGCTCAGGGGCCGGCCGCGGGGCGAGCTGGGGCAGGGGCGCGTGGGCGGCGGGCACCGCTGCCTTGATCGCGGCGCTGCCGTGGACCGCGAACGGACGGCTGCCGGACCGGCTGGCCACCCATTGGACGCTCGGGGACAGCACACCCGACGGATCGATGCCGCTGTGGGCGGCGTCTGTACTCCCTGCCGTCATCTGGTTGTTCCTGGCGGCTGCCGTGCTGCTGACGCTGCGACGGAGCCCAGACGCTTCCTTTGCACGAGGAGGGCCATGGGTCGCGACCTCGCTGCTGTCGGGAGGCGTCCTCTTCGCCGGCCTCCAGGCATCCGTCGTCCGTGCGAACCTCGACCGCGCGGACTGGCACGACGCACGCCAGCCGACTCCCTGGCTCGTGGCCACCCTGGTGGCGACGCTCGCCGTAGGCTGCGTCGGATGGCTGGTGAGCAGCCGCCGCCAGGCCGCTGCTCCCGCAGTACCGGAACACCCACAGGGGCCGGTTCTGCACATACCCGAAGGGCAGCGCATGGTCTGGCTGTCCCGGACGGCCAATCCCTGGCTCCAGTTGCTGGCCGCGGTGACCGGTCTGGTGGCCGTGGCAGCGATCATCGCTCTCGTCAGCGGCCTGGCCGACCCGGAGACGTTCTGGGGGCTGTTCATACCCTTCGCGCTTTGCTCCCTCGCGGTAGCCGGCTGCGCAGCGGTACAGGCCCGCGTCTCGGAGCGGGGCCTGGAGGTGGCGTTCGGACCGTTCGGCTGGCCCGTACGCCGCTGGGATGCGGCGGACATCGAGTCCGCCCGCACCGAGAACCGCACCCCCGCGCAGGTAGGCGGCTGGGGTTACCGGCTCAGCGGCCTGGGCACCACCGTCATGCTGCGCGGCGGGCAATGCCTCGTCATCCGCACCAAGGGCAAGGGAAGGGAATTCGCCGTCAGCGTCGACGACGCCGAACGGGGCGCCGCTCTCCTCAACGCCCTGAGAGAACCTCGGCTGTACTGAAGAGGTCGCTCATATTCTCCGCCCGCGAAGGCGGCAGACGACCAGCTTGCGCCGCCGTGGCCGAGGAACTGCACGTCGGCCGCGCCGCCGAGCGCCTCGTCATGGCCCAGCCACCACTGTCCCGGGCGATCCAGCAGCTCGAACGGCGACTTGGTGTTCACCACCTGCTGGACCGCGGCCGCCGCGGTCGCCCTGACCGGCGCCGGAGAGATGCTGCTGCCGGGGAAATCCCGGTGCCGGCGGTGTCGTACGCCGCTCAGCAGGCAGGGGTGGTCACTCCTGCGAGCTACACGGGACTGTTTACCGCAGGGTCATGTTCGCAGATCACCGATCTCATACAGTGCTCCCTGTCGGGGGGCGCGGCTTCCGGTCACGCGGACCCTCGCGGCGTCGCCATAGGACAGCCGAGGGCCCGTGGGGCCGCGCCACTTCGCGCCATAAAGCGACGATCCGCGTCGGGCGGGTGGTCATCGGTCGGGCCGGGCACGGCCGGGTGCAGACACGAGTACGACCGCGGGGGCCGGACCTGGCTCGGGTATCGCTTCTCTTCATGGGGAAAGGGCAGCTTGGTGCGCTTACGTGCGTTGATCGTCGTGTCGGCGATCCTGGGAACTCTTCTGACGGTCGTCGGTGTGACGACGAGCCCTGCTTCGGCCGCCGGCCTGCAGTCGTGGCCTGTGATCACCAACAACCTGCAAGGCGCCAACAGCGGGGGCGACAGCAAATGGACCACTTCGGTGGTGAACTACGCGCGGTCCGCGGAGATCGTCGCGCTTCAGGAGGCGGGTGCGTCACCACCGGGGACATCTGTCCGCAACATCACCATCACGCCGAACGCGCCCGGCCGCTCCGGCTTCGTCCAGCATCATCGATGGACGGTGCGCGAGGGGTACGAGGTCTACTTCCTGCAGACCGACCCGAACGGTGGTACCTACGAGGGAGGCCGAGTCAACCTCGCCATGGTCACGCAGCGGCCGGCGGACGAGGTCACCATCGTGGCCAACCCCAACCCGGCGGGCCGCAACGCCCTGGGTGTCCGCTTCAATGACAACTGGTACTTCACCTACCACGCCCTCTCCAGCAGTAGCGGCGAGGGTGGCCGGGACGCCCAGGCCATGGTGCAGGCGATCGCCGACTACGTGAACAACTCGGGGCCGAACCGGACGTGGACCGTACTCGGCGATTTCAACCGCGAACCCGGAACGTTCTTCCTGCCGGCGCGGTCCTGGCTCTACCGGACGGGTCTGCCGACCCATCAAAGCGGCGGGGAACTGGACTACGCCGTCTCCTCGGAGAACATCCCGGACCATCCGGTGCACAGGCTGCCCGGATCGAGCCCCGATCACTACGCGGTGGGCCTCGGCGCGATGCGTGCGGCGGCCGAGCCGCCGGAGCTGCGCATCCTGCCGTTCGGCGATTCGATCACGTTCGGCGCGGGCAGTACGACCGCCGCGTACCGGGGACCGCTCTGGGACGAGCTGCGGCAGCAGGAGAACACCACGGTGAGCTACGTCGGCTCCCAGCACTACGGGAACATCCCGGACAACGACAACGAGGGCCATCCGAACTGGAAGATCAACGACCTCATCGGCATCACGGACTCCGTGATGGACACCTACAAACCCAACGTGGTGCTGCTGCACATCGGCACCAACGACATGAACGAAGCCGTCGACCCGGCCGCCGCTCCGGACCGGCTGGGCAGCCTGATGGACAAGATCTTCGCCAAGCAGCCGGACGTGACGCTGGTCGTCTCGACGCTCGTCCCGTCGGCCAACTCCGCCACCGAGCAGCGCATCGCCGCCTTCAACAACAGTCTGCCCCAAGAGGTCTACGAACGGCGGGAACAGGGCAAGCACGTATGGCTAGTGGACAACTTCGCGGCGCTGAACGCCACATCCGACCTGGCCGACCTCCTGCACCCCAGCGACGACGGTTACCGCAAGATGGGTCACGTCTTCTACGAAGGCATCGAGGCGGCCGAGTGGGCCGGCTGGATCGGCCCGTCGACACCTGCCCCCGGTGGAGGTACCGGCGGCCCGGTGCGGGGCTGGCTTCCGCAGGACGTCATCGCCGGCGGCACCATGACTCCGGGCTCCTACCCCGGCAGCCTGTCCCTGCGTGGCAATGAGCGAGTCCACTACGCCGACGTCAACGGCGACGGCAAGGCGGACTTTATCGTCTCACGCGACACCGGCGCGGCCGAGGTCTGGTTCAACGGCGGCGTCCACAGCGACGGCACCATCACCTGGAACCACTCCGGGAACACGATCCTGGGCAGCTCCTTCGCCCAATGGCAGTTCGCCGACGTCCTCGGCCACGGCCGGGCCGACGCGATCACCGTCGTGTCGTACCAGGTGAAAGACGAGAAATACGACGCGGTGAAGGTGTACGGCAATCCCACAGGGCAGTACCAGCCCGCCGGCGACCCGCCCCTGTCGTCGTTGCACATCAATCACCGCTTCGCCGACATCGACGGGGACGGCGCGGCCGACTGGCTGCAGGTCTACCCTGACGGCTCGGTCAGGGCAGCGCTGAGTACTCCCGGCGCAGCGGCCCCCTGGACCGAAGGGACGCAGGTGGTCGCCTCCGGCGTCGGCAAGCCGGGCGGCAATGTGCGCTTCGCCGACCTCAACGGCGACGGCCGGGGCGACTATCTGGTCGTGGACCCCGACGGCACCGTCCAGGCGTGGATCAACGGCGGCCCCAAGTCCGAAGGCGGCGACTACATCTGGCGCCCGCAGGGCACCATCTCCACCGGCCTCCGTTCGCCCGACAGCCAGATCCAGTTCGCCGACCTGGACGGCGACGGCAAGGCGGACCTCCTTGATGTCGACCCCGGCACCGGCGAGACGTGGCTGTGGCGCAACGGCGGCTCACCTGCCGGCCCCGGCTGGACCTGGCACCAGCAGGGATCGATCACGGCAGGCGGCCCCAGCCAGGTCCTCTACGCCGACATCACCGGCGACAACCGGGCCGACTACCTCCAGGTCAACGCGGACGGTTCGGTCCGGGCGTGGAGCAACGGCGGCCCCAAGCCCGAGGGCGGTGACTGGTATTGGACGCCGCAGGGCACCATCGCCGGCGGTGTCGGCGCGTCCGGCCGCGACGTACGGTTCACCGACCTCAACAGTGACGGCCGGGCCGACTACGTGGTCGTCAACGACGACGGTTCGGTCAGGGCATGGCTCAACGGCGGGCCCAAACCCGACGGTGGCGACTGGTACTGGGCGCCGCAGGGCACTATCGCCGGCGGCGTAGGCGCACCGGGTACCACCATCCGGCTCGCCGACCTCAACGGCGACGGCCGGGCCGACTACGTGGTCGTCAACGACGACGGTTCGGTCCGGGCGTGGAGCAACGGCGGGCCCAAGCCCGAGGGCGGTGACTGGTATTGGGCGCCGCAGGGCACCATCGCCGGCGGTGTCGGCGCAGCAGGCCGCAACGTCCGCTTCGCCGACCTCACCGGTGACCGCCGCGCCGACTACCTCGTCGTGCACGACAGCAGCGCGGTCGACCTGTGGGCCAACGGCGGTCCCAAGCCCGAGGGCGGCGACTGGTATTGGGCGCCGCAGGGCACGACCGCCTCCGGCGTCGGCGCGCCCGGCAGCCAGATCCAGTTCGCCGACCTCAACGCCGACCGTCGCGAGGACTACCTCGACGTGCATCCCAGGACCGGTTCCACCCGGGCCTGGATCAACTTCGGCTGACAGCACGGCGCCCGTGCCGCGGTGGCCCTCCCCGGGTGCGGGGAGGGCTGCCGGCGGGGCTCCTCGAGTGCGGTGTGGTGGTCCGTGGGCCCGCCCGGGGGAGGGGGCATGCCGGGCGGATCAGCGGCTGCCATCGGTTCCGGCCCGCGGCCCCATCAGCCTGCCTTCAGAGCTTCCAAGTGGCGCCCCCTGCCTGTTGGTTGCTTTCCCTGCCCGCACAGATGGGCGTGACTGTCCGTTCGCCTCTGGTGCCCGTGCGCGGGTACTGGTAGACGGGAGGTCCCTTCGAAAGAGGAGCCGACGTGCGGGCACGGAGAAGTCGGGACAGCGAGCGGGAACCCCTGGTCTTACCGACGGCAGGCGTGAAGCGGCCGGTTGGGGGTGCGGCCGGGCCGCTCGGTATGCAGCCGGTGATCGGCAACGCCGCGGTGGTGCAGTCGCTGCGGCGAGCCGGGCACCCCGGGGCGCTGGACCGGCACCGGCACGGACCCGGACGCGGGCACACCGAGGAGCCGGGGCGATCAGGCCGGTCGGGGGAATCGGAACAGTCGGAGCCGGCGACGCGGTCGGCACAGTCACCCGTGCAGCGTTCGGCGGTGCCCGGCGTGCTGAGCGGCAGCGGACGGCCTCTGGACACGACCACCCGGACCGACATGGAGGGCCGCCTCGGCGCCGACTTCTCCGACGTACGGCTGCACACCGGCGCCGAGGCCCGCCGCTCCGCCGCCGAGATCGGTGCGCGTGCCTACACCTCCGGCAACCATGTCGTCATCGGCGACGGCGGTGGCGACCGGCACACCCTCGCCCATGAGCTGACCCATGTCATCCAGCAGCGTCAGGGCCCCGTCGCGGGCACCGACCACGGTGACGGGCTGTCCGTCTCCGACCCCGGCGACCGCTTCGAACGGGAGGCCGAGGCCAACGCCCGGCGTGTGATGAGCGGTTCCCCCGTCGCGCGGACGACCGACACCGGCCGCTCCGCGCGCGGGGGCGACGGCAGCGCCGTCCAGCGGGCGAAGCGCACCCACGACGAGAGCATGGGAGAAGGAGGAGTGGACCCGGACGCGCTCAACCTGATCGCCGCCTCCGCCGGGCGGGAGGACACCTACGCGGGCGGGCGGGGACGCAAACTGCCCAAGACGCCCGAGGAGGCCGCCTGTTGGGAGTGGGCCGTGCGGGCCGCCGCGGACTCCGGCGGCCTCGACCGGGGTGAGTACTGGAACTACCTCATCGGCCTGAGCGAGGAGGACGACGTACGGGAGCTGGACCAGGTGGAGCCCGTGGTCAGAAGCGATCTGGATCGGCTGCGGGACGACATCACGGCCGCGGGCATGCGCTTCGACCCCGAGAACTTCGACGCCCAGCACGACGAGGCGGCGATCCTCCCCCTCATGGAACGGGCGGTCCGGACCTTCGTGCAGTCCCACGGCCTGCGGATCGACGCCGCCAACCCGGCGGGCTGGATCATGTGCCACTACCGGATGGACGGCGCTTTCGGCGTCCCCGAGCACTTCTGGATCGAACTGCCCGTCCCGAACGGCGGACGGGTGCTCCTCCAGACCGTCCCGGACATCCCGTACATCGAGGCAGGCGGCACCGAGCTGCGCTGGCACGACGAGAACAGCGTGGAGGAGCGGCAGGAGGGCCACGAGACGTACCAGACCATCGAGGTGCCGGTCGCGGCGCTCAAGGGCCGTCACTCCGAGATCATCAACGGCATCCTGGCGAGGGGCCGGCGCATCCGGCGCAAGGCGACGGCGACCTCCTCGGGAACCTGACGGGTCCCGCGAGCCGGACCCGGACGGTCCCCCGGCCCGCCTCGGCTTGCCGGGACTGCAGGTGCGTGTGGTGCGGCAATGGGTGAAGGACCCCACATGACGCACGTCACCTACGACCCCGGACCGTAGACCCATTTGCCCGATTCACCCCACCTCGCACCCCGACTGACCTGCGATTTGAGAGGTGCGTCACATTCACGGCACGCATCCCGAATCCGGCCACCACTAGTAAAGGGGGTCATTGCGGACACCTGCCGGGGCTGCTTATCTGAATGACGTCGCCAGGCGCCACGAGCCCACAGCGGGCC
>NZ_JBVHSO010000024.1:0-51533 GCF_055566335.1 Streptomyces sp. NPDC027672
GACGCCAACACCAGGCCCGCACCAGCCACTACAAACGACGCGGACACAGCCCCTGACCTGGCCATCAGTCACGGCAAGCACCGTTGCAGTACTAGACCGTGCGCTGGACACATCTGCGATGCGGAGGTCTGGTGTGATGCCGGAATGAACGGCCGCGCGCCGGCGGAGAAGGTCAGCACAGTTGACCGGCGCGGACGGTCGCTAGGCGATCTGGGCACCCGAAGACGGTCCATAACTGCGGGAAGGGAGTGCGGCCGGTCTGGCCGCCGCGGCCATCAGACCCGAGCGGAAGGGACGCGCCCGGGGCCGGGACGTAGGTATGAGGGCCGTGACCGGGCGCCAGCCGTTGAAGCGTCACGCACATTGACCCCACGCCCTGCGTGTCGGCTGAACGTGACAGCCCCGCGCCGCCGCTTGCCCCGACCCCAGCACCTCCGTCCCTCTCATTTCCTGACACAGGGCGCTTCCCGTGTGGCTGTGGCTCCTCCCGGGCGGGTGCCATAGCGGGAGCGGCGGCTCCAGCAGCCGATGACGGCGCTGCCGACGGGCGAGATGGTCGTCATGCCGTTGCCACCCCCTACGGGGGAGACGGCCTGGCCCTTGCCATCAGGCTCGGTGTGTGTCATGCCGTTGCTTCGATGGGTGAGGCCGCGGCCCCGAAACGGTACGCGGACGGGGCCGGCGGCGCGGTCAGCACCGTAAGTTTGGATGATCACTGTCATGAAGGCGGAAACATCACACACGCAGGTGCGTAATGGCATGTTCACGGCTGGTCACAAGTGGCATGGTTGAAGCCACTTCACCGACGGGTACACCGCCAGCGTGTCCGGCACCGTCCACGCGGCGAGCGGTGGCCGCCGGGTCTGCGCCTATGGGGTGAACGGCAGCACGCTGTCAGGCCTCATCTGCAGCCCGTACGCGTACGCAGGCGGGCCGAACACGACCCTCATCGGATCGCTGAATATCCCGCAGCCGGGCGGCGTCGTGCGCGTCTACCTCACGATGTACGACGAGAACAACAGCGAGCTGGCCCAGGAATACTGCACCCGCATCGGCTGCACGCGGGTGTACTGAGCCCACTGAGCCGTTTCGGGCAGGCCCTGCTGTCCGCGTCCCGTTCCAGGGAAAGAAACCTGCAAGGCGGGCGTCGGCGTCACAACCTCGATCATGCCAGCACCCGCAGCCCCCGCGTGTCGCCCTCCAGCTCCAGTGCCTTCGCCGACGCTCCACTCCTCGAATACGCGCGCAACGGCGCTTTCACCCCGCCTCGTACCGGATTCCTTCGAGGGGGCGTTGCGAATATCGCGCTGGATGGATTTCTGACCCCGACGGCGATGGCCTGCCGGGTCATGCACGAGGCGGCGTCCCATCGCCCTCCAAAGCCAAGCGCGGCAGGCCGAGCTGCGCGCCGCTTGGGGTTGTGCCAGGCTTGACGTGCCGATGCCCGGCAGGGCGCGAGCGCCTTTCGCGCCGACCGCCCAGGGCCCGTCCCAAGGTCCGCTCAGCGGATGACGCCAGTCGGCTGCGCTCCGGGAGAATCGGGAAAACACCAGACCCAAGCAATTCTCGTGCGCGGGGATTGGAAAGGTGATGCACATGTCGACCAAGCTTGACCTCGCCCAGGAGAAGTTCCGCGAGGCCCAGAACGCTTTGCAGGCGGGTCTCCAAGACTACCGGGATGCCGTACGCGGCGACGGGGATCTCCAACTGAGTGAGATCATGGGGACGGTAGACAAGATCGGCGAATTCTCCACGATCGCAGAAGTCTCCAAGAAGAAGTACCACGTGGTGGACTGATCGGGGAAAGCACAGCACAGGCCGTGGTGAAGTCCGCGAGCCTGCATCTGCGCAGAAGTGAACCGACCGGCCCGACTGGTCGAACGCCCTGTCCCGGCAAGCGCGCAACGCTCCGGGGCAGGGCGTCGCAAGGCCGGAACCGTTCTCTGCGCAAAGACCCTTGGCAGGACACCGACCACGGAACGCACGGAAACCCAACCCCGGGTCGGCCGCGCCGGCCGCCCCACGCTCCACTTGTTCGAGTGAAACTGGGGCGTATGGGCGCACACCTACGAGGTCGTCGATGCCGGCCGAAGCGGTCCGCACCCGCAGTCAGTTCCTCCCTCACGTCTTCGACGCCCCGTTCCCTCAGGCGAGTCGAGCGCTCGGCGCCCCTGCCTCCGCCGGACCGATCCGGACGGCCGTGGAGCAAAGGGCCGTCTTCGTCGCCGGCCACCCCCGCAGCCACCGGCGGGCCAGATCACTGTTCCTTGAACGTGGCCGGTGTGAGGTCGGGTTGGGGCAGGCGGAGAGCGTTCAGGCGGCGGTGGAACGCGTCGTCGTAGACGGGCGAGAGGCCCCAGGTGCGGAAGTGGTCGCGCAGATCGTGCTGGAAGGCGACGCACAGGAGATAGATGATCACACGCCAGGTGCCGGCCGCGTCGTCGCGGGCGAACGGCACCTCCGGGTTCTCCCGGGCCAAGCGGAACAGGCGGCTCCAGCCCTCCTCGCCGAGAGCGAGGCTGATCTGGCGGAGCATGACCAGGCCGTTCCAGGGACTGGCCGGCGCGCCGGTGGCGTCGGGCTGGGCGCTGTGGTTCTGTGCGGTGGCGGCGTGCAGGCCGTCGAGGTAGGCGGCTGCCTGCTCGTATCGGTTGTCCGTCACAAGCCGGTTGGGCCGACCGAAGACCTTCTGGACGTGCAGGGCGAAGAGGTTGGGGGTGACTTCGGCGAGGGCCTGCTGGGTCCAGATGAACTGCTGCCGGTGATGGCCGAGTTCGTGGCTCATTCCCCATCCCGAGGCCTGGCTCAGGGTGGTGACCCACGCCAGTGAGGAGCCGTGCAGTTTGACGCACCGGTTGACGGTGGCGGCGATGAAGCCCCCGGTGGAAGGGACCTGGACGAAGTGCTCGGCCAGTTCCGAGCGCCGGTGCTCGGACGCGGTACCCGGAGCGTCGCTGAGTCCGGCGTAGGTGTCCTCCAGCAGGATCACCGTTTCCAGCATGCGCATCACGTCTTCCTGCGCGGTGCCTTGTGCCGTCTGATCTTCGGCGAGCCGCAGCATCGTCTCGCGCAGGCAGGTGATGATCACGCGGCGGGAGACGATCTCGGCGTAGGGACTGGCGGAGTTTTCCCGCAGCATCCGCAGCCAGTCGTCCTGGCTCGTGGAGCCGGTCACGAAGTACGGTGCCGCCTGGCCGTCGATGACGCGGACGGTGACGGTGTCCGTGGGCGCCGCGGAGTACTCCAGGTAGAGCATGCCGCCCGCGTCGTCGCGCCTCCGATTGACGCCGGCTCCCAGCGCAGGGTGCTCCCGTGGCTGAGGGCTCTCGTTCCGTCCGTCCGGAGCCACCAGATAAGGAGCACCGGTCCAGAGCTTCAGTACGCGGCCGGGACCCAGGTCACCGGAGACGTCGATGGTCACCTCCTGGCCCGGGGCCGCGTACAGGCCGGTGGACTGGTAGCGGCTGCCCGCAACGGTCCGCAGGGCGAGGCGCGTCTTCTCGTCCCCGGAGGTCGGACGGCCGGAGAGCGTGAGCACCATCGGCTCACCCGGCTCGTGCGGACGGGCGTGCGGGGGCCGGATGTCTCCCGCGTCGGCCGGCCACGAGCCGGTACGCACCTTCACGACAGCGTCACCGCCCGCCGGCCCGGTGGACAGGACGCGGTATGCGTACTCGGTGCCGGGACAGGCTTCGTCGTCGGTGAAGCGCTGCCCGCCGCACGATCCGATCTCCCGGTCGCCGCGCAGGACGCGGTACGGCCCCAGCCCGGGGGCCGGCGCCCACGTCAACTCGACGCTGGTGGGCAGTACCCGGCCCACGGACAGACCGAGGTCATGGCCTTCGGGCATCGCGTGAACGCTTCCTTTCCGCGCGTGCACGCCGATCCGGACGGCACAGCCGCATCACCCCGGGTTATACCGACCGCCCCGCCTCCCCAGTCGCCCGACGGCCTTCCCTCACCCGTGCGGCGGGTGGATTCACCGCGGAGGCGTTCGTCAGCGTCGCCAAGGGGCCTGGGGCGCCGACTGCGACGGATGGCGCCGGACGGCGGCCGTTTGAGGCGCAGAGGTGGGTGACTCCGTCGGCGCCGTCGCCCCTGACCGCGACGCGGTCCACGCACCAGCAGTCAATCCCGCCGCGGTTGTCGAACCGGATGTGGACGGGCATCCGGAGCACGGTCCGCGCCCGCCGCCGGTCCGGTCCGGCCCGGGGGCCGGGCTGGTCGTCGGTCGTGAGGCGCCCGTATCGTGCGCGCATGCATGCGCAGCAGAACCCTTCGCGGGGTCGCCGGCCGGCGGACTCCGAGGCGAAAGACGCCTACCTGGCCATGGTGGAGCGGATCGAGGCATCGGACGCGAGGGGCACCACCGAGCAGGAGGAACTGCGGGACATCTCCGCCGAGTTGACGCGGTGGCTGGCGGAGCGGCGGCTCCTGGACGCGAGCGGCGAACGGCTCAGCCCTCCGGAGCGCGCCCTGCGGCACGTCGTAGCGGAGCACCGGCGCCGCCTGCGGGAGACGGTCGAGGGGCTCAGCCGGGACGCCCGGGCGCTGGACGATGTCCTGTCCCTGCTGGCGGCCCCCCGGCCCGGCCCCCGGGACACCGTGGAGACGGAGTTCTTCACGGACCGCGCACGCACCCGGCAGCGCCTGGAGGAACTGGACGCGCTGAGCCGGGAGGAGTTCCTGGCGATGCGCAACGCCTTCCCCGACGCGCGCGTCCTGGACGCCAGCCTCGTGCGGGACCTGGAGATGGCGGCCAGCGGCATCCGGATGCGCGTGCTGACCTCCCAGCAGGCGCTGCGCTCACCCGCGCCGGCCCGCTATCTGCACGCGCTGATCGACGCCGGGGTCGAGGTGCGGGTCGCGGCGACCGTACCGCTCCACATGAACATCATGGACCGTACGGTCGTCGTCATCGGCGTGGGGGCCGGACCGCGGGGCGAGGGCGGCGACGTCATCCTGCACAGCACACCCGTCGCACAGTGCTTCGCCCAGGTCTTCCTCCACGCCTGGGACCTCGCCCGGCCGCACACGGAACGGACCACCGGGACGGAGCCCGCCGGGCCCGGGTGCACCGGTCCCGAACTGTCCGTGCTCGAACGCGAGGTGCTGACGCTGCTGGCCACCGGCGCCAAGGACGACGCCATCGCCCGCCGGCTGGGCTGTTCCGACCGCACCCTGCGCCGCCTGATGCGCCAGATCATGGGCAGACTCGGCACCTCCAGCCGGTTCGAGGCCGGGGTGACCGCCGTCCGCCTCGGCCTGGTCGACTGAACCGGAGCGGCTCGCCGCCCCGGTGAGGAGGGCCCGGCCGTCAGCGAGGGCCCGGGCTCTCGGCGGTCGCCTCCGCAAGCGTTTTGCGTGCCAGGTCCGGGACCTCGCAGTCGGCGGCCGCGTAGCCGACGGGGAAGAGGATGTAGGGCCGTTCGTTGCCGGGCCGCCCACAGATCTCGGTGAGGAAGCCCATCGGATTGGGCGTGTGGGTCAGGGTGCTCAGCCCCATCGCGTGCAGGGCGGCGAGGAAGAAGCCGCACGCGATGCCCACGCTCTCGTTCACGTAGTAGTTCTTGCGCAGCGAACCGTCCGGCAGCGCGGTGCTCTTCTCGGCGAAGCAGACCACGATCCACGGCACGACGTCGAGGTAGCTCTTGTCCGCATTCGTTTCGAGGCGCGCGAGCGCGGCACGCCACTCGGGCGGGATCCGTCCGCCCTCGTAATTGACCCGCTCCTCCTGCTCGGCGGCGACCCGGATGCGGTGCTTGGTCCCGGCGTCGCCGATCACGGTGAACTTCCACGGCTGCAAGTGGGCCCCGGAAGGGGCGGTGTTCGCCGCGGCGATGGCGAGGTCGACGCACGCGCGCGGGACCGGCTCGGCACTGAAGAACCGCACGCTGCGCCGGCCGTCGAGGAACGACACGAACTCCTTCCCTCGCCGGACCATCTCGGCCTCGTCGTACCGGTCGGGCCGGTAAGGGATGAACGGGTGGGTGTGCTGCCTCACGACTGCTCCTCACGGACCGGGGGCCACAGCGTGGGCCACCGGCAGCCGAATAGGCAACAGACCCTTCCTCCCGTTGCTAATCTGACAAAGAACGAGGGGCTGAGGTGCCTGGCACGGCACAGATCGGCAGGTACGGAGTGGCGCGACAGGGGCTCGATCCGCTCGACGGCCGGATGCTGCGCCTGCTCCGGGAGCGCCCGCGTGAGGGCCTGCTGGAGATCGCCCGCCAACTCGGCGTCGCACGCGGCACGTTGCAGGCACGGCTCGACCGGCTGACCGGCTCCGGCGTGGTGACCGGCTACGGCCCGGACGTGGACGTCGCCGCTCTCGGCCACGGGGTCGAGGCGTTCACCACGTTCGAGGTGGACCAGTCGGCCCGCGCGGCCATCACCGCGCGCTTGCGGGCCGTGCCGCAGATCCTCGAGGCCCACATCGTGACGGGCCCCGGCGACATCTGGTGCCGCATCGCCGGCACGAGCAACCAGCACGTGCAAGAGGTGATCGACCACGTCCTGGAGGTGCCGGGCGTACGCCGCAGCACGACGGTCATCGCCCTGAGCGCGGTCATCCCTTACCGGGTCCAGCCCCTGGTCGACGAGGTGGCCGGCCGCGCGGGGAGTCGGGACTGAGGGAGTCGGGTCTCAGGGAGTCGGGACCCACGCCGGGGATGACCCGCCACCGCGGTGACCTCGCGCCACCGGCCGACCGGGAACGGGGTCGAGCGCATCCCGCGCCGCCGACCGCCGCGACCCGCTCCCGCCCCTCACAGCTCCCGCCTCATGCGGTTCCCGCCCCTCACGGTGTCCGCTTCACGCGGTTCCCGCCTCACGGCGCGATGACAGCCCCCGTCCGTTCCGCGTACGCGCGCAAGCCCTCCGTGGTGTCGCCCGCCCAGCCCACGTATCCGTCCGGGCGGACGAGGAAGACGCCCGGACCGTACGAGGGCGGGGGAGCGGGGAGTGAGGGGAGTCCCGGAAGGGTCGCCCCCAGCAGCGTCCAGTGCGGCCCCCGGAACGCGTCGAAGAGCCGTACGCCCGCCACCGTGCCGTCGGGGGCGCGGTCACCCGCGCGCAGGCCCTCGGCCTCCGGGCGCGTGTCGAGGCTGAGGGACGACTCCCGGTAGCCCACCCCGAGCTGCACCGTCGCCTTGCCGCGCCGCACTTCCCCGCGGTGCACGCCCGTCGACAGCTCCAGCATGGCCACGGCGTTCGCCCGGCGCTCCTCCTCGTAGGTGTCCAGCAGCGCGTCCGGCGCCTCCTCCCGCAGCACCGCACCCAGCTTCCAGCCCAGGTTGTAGGCGTCCTGCACGCTGGTGTTCAGGCCCTGGGCGCCGGCCGGCGAGTGCACGTGCGCCGCGTCTCCCGCCAGGAACACCCGGCCCACCCGGAACCGGTCCGCCAGGGCCGCCCGCGGCCGGAAGCCGGACGCCCAGCGCACCTCCGTCACGTCCGCCGCGCCCAAGTGCGTGTACAGGGCGACGAGTTCGCGGATGCCATCCGGGGAGAGGTCGGGTCGCGTGCCCTCCGGCAGGCGTGCCGCCAACTGGAAGTCCTCCGTCCCGGCCAGCGGGCACAGGCCCAGGACGCTGCCGTCGTCCCCGGGGAAGGCGTGCCAGTGGTCGCGGTCCAGGCCCGTCAGCCGCAGGTCGGCCACCACGAACGGCGCCGGGTCGACCGTCTCCCCGGCCATCCCGACGCCCAGCGCCTGCCGGACGGCCGAGCGCCCGCCGTCGGCCGCGACGACGTACCGTGCGCGCACTGCCGTACCGTCGGCGAACCGGGCCGTCACCCCCTGTCCGTCCTGTGTCAGGGCCGTCACCTCGTGTCCGAAGGCGACCTCGCCCCCGAGCCGGGTCAGCCGCGCGTACAGCACCTCCTGCGTCCGCCACTGCGGGATCATCAGCGGTTCGGTGCAGGGCGTGCCGTCGTCCGCGTCCAGCGTCTCGAACATCGGCTGCTCACCGATCCGTTCGCCGTTCTTCCAGATCATCCGGTTCGGGTAGCGGCCGCCGGCCGCCCGGATCGCGTCCAGCACGCCGAGGTCGTCGAAGACCTCCTGGGTGCGCGGCTGGATCCCCTTGCCGCGCGACCCCGGGAACAGGTGCTCCCCGCGCTCCACCACCAGGGCGTCCACGCCCTGCCGCGCCAGGTCGATCCCGAGCGCGAGACCGGTCGGGCCCGCGCCCACCACGAGAACGTCCCTCACATTTGCCGTATCCATCAGATTTCCCCTTAACGTCGTTAAGTGACGGGTCGAGACTGCACTTAACGTTGTTAAGCTGTCAAGCGTGAGTACGGAGAAACGCACCCCCCTCGACCGCGAGCGGGTCGCCGACACGGCCCTGCGGCTGCTGAACGAGGTCGGCCTGGACGGGCTGACACTGCGCGCCATCGCCAAGGAACTGGACGTCAAAGCACCCGCCCTGTACTGGCATTTCCGGGACAAGCAGGCGCTACTGGACGAGATGGCCACCCAGATGTACCGGCGGATGGTCGCCGGGACCGTGCTCGACCCCGCCGACACCTGGCGGGAACGGCTGCTCGCCATGAGCCACGGACTGCGGACCGCGCTGCTCGGCTACCGTGACGGCGCGAAGGTGTTCAGCGGCTCCCGGTTCACGGGCACGGACCACGCCCCCGCCCTGGAGGCGAACCTGCGGCTGCTGACCGAGGCCGGGTTCACCCTGGTGCAGGCGGTCGACGCGGGCCGCACGGTGAACGCCTACACCATCGGCTTCGTCATCGAGGAACAGGGCGTACGGCCCCTGCCGGGCGAGCGCCGGGAGGGCTTCGACATCGAGGAACGCGCCCGTCGTATGGCCGGCTTCCCCCTCGCCGCCGAGGCCGGCAGGCTCCTCTTCGACGACTACGACCGGCAGTTCGAGGAGGGTCTGGCGCTCGTCGTCGCGGGGATCGGCGCACGCTACGGGATCGGCTGAACGCGCCCCCGGGCCATTCGACGTCTAAGCGCGCACTGCGGGGCATCCGGCGCACGTCCGCATGCCCCGGGGCACGCGCCGCTTGAGCGCGCGCTCCCCGGGGCATGCGGACGTGCGCCGCCCGCGTCAGCGTCCGGCTCGCGCCTTCACCTGTACGAGGGACGGCTCGGACCGCCGTCAGCGGGAACCCACCATACGTGGGGGCATCCGCGAGTCCTTCGTCTCCCGCATGCCCTCAGGCCAGCGTGATCTTTCCCGGAGGTACGTCGAGATCGTCCGCGACGCGTGGTCATCCGTGCCGCCACTCAGCACCCCGTCAGCGCCGACGGCCTCGGCCGCGCGCCGGCCGGTCCGCGCGTCTCCGCCCGGCCGGGCGCCGTACGTCCGGGGTGTCCCCGGCCCCACGGGGAACCGGCCGGCTCACCGTCGCCCGGCGAAGCCTCCCGACGCCGCCGGCCGGCCCCGCGCTCACGCAGCCGCCGAAGAACGCCCCACCGCCCACAGCCGACTCGTCCGTCCATCGCCAGGGAAGGACCATGGAGCCCACACCGCCCACCTCGGCCGTACTCACCACGGCCTTCCACGCCTTCTGCGACCTGCACCGCCCCGTCTACCACGCCTACGCCGCCGCACGCCTGCCACAAGAGGAGGCCCAGGTCAGCGTCGCCCAGCTCTTCGACCTCGTCGCCGGCAACTGGACCTGGGTCATGACCAGGCGGTGCCCCTCCGCCTGGGCCTGGGAACGGCACACCCGGGCCGTCGCCCAGCGCGCCGGCCGCACCCCCAGCCCGGCCGAGGACACCGCGCTCCTGCACGACGACCTCCGGCTGAGCATCGACCGCATCGCCACCATCACCGGCTCCGACCCCGCACGGGTCACCGCGCTCCTGGCCGCCGCCCGCCGGCCGCCGTCCCAGCCGACCGGGCCGCCCCGGAACCGCCCGCCGTGCCCGCAAGCCCCCCGCACCGACCGCCGCCGCCCCTGAAGCACCGCGTCCCGGCAGGTCCGGAAGGTATATTCGCCGGGTGACCCCGCTGGCTGGCCTCGGCCCCGGAAGACGGAGAGGCCCCAGCCGTGACTGCTGCGTGGTACGTCCTCATCGAAGAGGACACTCGTGAGACCGAACGCGTCGACGGCGTGGAACTGAGACTGCACCGCTGGATGCTGGTGGGCACTCATCCCATCGACGGGGACGAGGCACAGGCGGTGGCAGCCGCGGAGGACGCGGCGCTGCACTACACGCCGCACGTGCTCGCCCGGCACGCCCGGCCCGGAGACGAGCCGGCCCGGCACGCCTTGCTCACCCGGGACGGGAGCTGGGTGGTGCTCGTCAGGCAGCGCCACCGCGAGTGTCACATACGGGTGTCCGTCGCACGGCTCATGCATACGACGGAGGAGAAGGAAGCCTCGCCGAAGAGTCTGAAGGAGAAGATCCGCAGCGCTCTGGAGGGCCCGCCGCCGCCCGAGAAGCCGTGGACGCCGGCCGGGCGGAGCTGAGCGGCCGTCCGGCCGGCGGTAGGCGGTCGATGGGGCGGGGCCTCCGTCAGGCACCGATGACCGTTGCGGCCGGAAGTGCGGAGGCCGGTGGCGCGAGGGTGCAGGCGAAAAGGAACACTGCGATCCGCCGGGGACTTCAGGGACCGCCGAGCGGTTCCGAGCCGTTCTCTGTGTCCTCCGCCTCGGTGAGTCGGGTGGCGAGACGGTAGGAAACGGTGACGTCGCGGTACTCCCGGCCGGGCTCGATCCGGTCGGGGAGGCGGGTGCGGTCGCTGTGGCTCACCGACTGCCGCGCCCCGGTGCCGGGGAAGCGGACGGCTGTCCGAGGTTCCTCCGTGAAGCGGAGACGTTCGGCACGGACCGTCGACCGGAACGAGATGTCGCACATCTCGCGCTCCGTCTCCGCGCCTCCTGTTCACGGCGGCTCGTCCGGTTCCTCGGCGGGCCGGCGGCGACGGGGCCGGGCCGCCGGTTTGCCGTCCTCGGTGCGCGCTCGGCGCGCACGAGTGCCTTCCTGACCCCGGACGGCCCGGCGCCGGCCCTCCTCCGCGGACCTGCGGACCGTGCCCCGCCCGGCGGACTCGGCGGGGTGCGCGGTACCGGCCGCCGCGGCCGGGGCGCTGTCCGCGACGGCCGCACGGCTGTCCCGTACCGCCTCCTCCGCCGCAGTCTCCTCGGCCGCCCTTGCGCCGGTGCCGCCGACCGCCGCGCCGGTTGCGCCGACGGTCCGGCCTGCCTCGTTCGCCACCTCGGTCGCACCTGCGGCTTCCTCGGCCGCCCTTGCGCCGGTGCCGCCGGCCACCGCGCCCGTCGTGCGGACGGTCCGGCCTGCCTCGTTCGCCACCTCGGTTACCCCCGCAGCTTCCTCGGCCACCCTTGCCCCCGTGCCGCCGGCCACCGCGCCCGTCGCGCCGACCGTCCGGCCCGCCTCGCCGCCGACGTCCTCCACCACGCGCCCGGCACCGGTGCCCACATCCCCGACGGCGCCTCCGGCTCCCTGCCCGACGTCCCGCGCCACCGAGCCGACACCGCCGCCCACGTCCTGAACGGCAGCTCCGGCTCCCCGGCCGACGTCCCGCGCCGCCGAGCCGACACCGCGACCGACGTCCCGTACGGCGGCCCGGGCGCCCAGCCCGACATCCTGCACGGCGCTTCCGGCCCCCGTCCCCAGCTCGCCGATGGCCCGGCGGGCTCCGCCGCCCACGTCCTGCACGGCCGACCCGACGCCCCGGGCCAGCTCGTGCAGGATCTCCGGATTGCGGTCGAGCGTGGTGAGCACGCGGTTGATGATCGCCGCGACGTTGTCGAGACGCACCCGGAGCTGGGCCTGCGCGTCCACACCCGAGATGCCCAGGTGCACCCGGCCCAGCGAGACATCGGCGCCCACGTTCAGTCGTACCAGATCGAGCACCTCGGCCTGGAGCGAGACGTGCGCGCGCAGGTCCTCGACGTCCAGCTCGATTTCGTCGACCTTCAGTACCGGGACGTCGAGGAAGACATCGGGGTCCACACCGGCCGGCAGGCGGACGCCGGCTGTCTCGCCGGCGGGGCCGACCGCGGTCTCGCGCGCCGGGGCGGCCCTGCCGTAGGGCTCCGGCTCGACGTCGTACGGCTCGGGCTCGGTGTACTCGTCGATGTCCGCGTCGGCTTCGGTGTACTCGTCGGTCTCCCCGGCGTCGGATTCGCTGTCGTCGTCGAGTTCGGCGTCGTACCCGTCATGTTCCTCGACGGCCCCCTCGTCGTCCCCGGCGTTGCCCTCCATCACCGCGCCTCCACGAGTCGGCCGTCACATGTGTCCCATTGTGATCCAGGATGGGGATCGCTGCCCTTCCAGGACCGCCAGGAGCCGCCGTGGCCGCCGGGGACCGGGGCCGGTGCCGGATCGCCGCGGGCTTGATCGAATGATTCACCGCCCGTGGGTAACAACTATCAGGCACTGGATGTCCACCCGGCCGGGGCGACAGGAGCCGAGACGCATGCGTGGAGGCCGTCCGGCGGGGGAGTGTCCAGTGGTGCCGACGAGTCGTACGGGGAGAGGACGGCTGAAGGCCGTGAAGAACGAGAAGGAGCCGGTCCTGCCGGCCGTGGTGGACAGTCCCGCGCTGCGTGCCCAGCCCACCGGCCGGCTGGCCGGATGGCTGCTGCGGCACCGGGTGCAGCCGGTCGGGCCGGCCGCCGGTGAGGGACACGGCGAGTCGCATGCCTGGTGGAAGGTGATGTGCCTGACCGGCGTCGACTATTTCTCCAGCCTGGCCTACGTGCCGGCGATCGCCGCCCTGGCGGCCGGGGCCGTCTCTCCGCTGGCGACGCTGATCATCGTGGTGCTGACCCTGCTGGGCATGCTGCCGATGTACCGGCGGGTGGCGCGGGAGAGCCCGCACGGCGCCGGATCGGTGGCGATGCTGGAGGATCTGCTGCCGTTCTGGCAGGGCAAGCTGTTCGTGCTGGTGCTGCTCGGCTTCGTCGCCACCTCGTGGATCATCACCATCACTCTCTCCGCGGCGGACGCGTCCGTGCACCTGGTGGAGAACCCCTATCTGCCCCACGCCCTGCACGGTCACGAGGTACTCATCACGGTGGGCCTGCTGGTGCTGCTCGGCGCGGTGTTCCTGCTGGGCTTCAGCGAGGCGGTCAGCGTGGCCATCCCGCTGGTGGCCGCCTTCCTCGCCCTCAACGCCGTCGTCATCGCCGTGGGGCTGGTCCAGGTCTTCACCACCGACGGCGCCTGGGCCGCGTGGACCGGCGCCCTGCGCGACACCGGGGGCGGCTTCGGCGACCTCGCCGGCCCCGCGCTGCTGGCGTTTCCCCTGCTGGTGCTGGGCCTGTCCGGGTTCGAGACCGGGGTGAGCATGATGCCGCTGGTGACCGCCGACGGCGCCGACGCGGAGCAGCGGCTGGAGGCGCGCATCCGCAACACCCGCAAGCTGCTCACCGCCGCCGCACTCGTCATGAGCGTCTACCTGCTGTCCGCCAGCTTCGTCACCACGGTGCTCATCCCCGCGGACGAGTTCAAAGCGGGGGGCGGCGCCAACGGCAGGGCCCTGGCCTGGCTGGCCCACGAGCACGTCGGAGAGGCGTTCGGCACCGTCTACGACATCAGCACCATCCTGATCCTCTGGTTCGCCGGCGCCTCCGCGATGGCGGGACTGATCAACATCGTGCCCCGCTACCTGCCCGGCTACGGCATGGCCCCCGAGTGGGGACGGGCGGTGCGGCCGGTCGTCCTGGTCTACACGGCCATCTGCGTGGGCATCACCATCGCCTTCGACGCCGACGTCAACGCCCAGGCCGGCGCCTACGCCACCGGCGTCCTCGCCATGATGGTCTCCGGTGCGTTCGCCGTCACCGTCTCCGCCGCCCGCCGCCGGCAGCGCGCCCGCAGCACCGGCTTCGCCGCGCTCACCGCGGCGCTGCTGTACGCGCTGGTGGCGAACATCATCGACAAGCCCGACGGCATAGCCATCTCCGGCGTCTTCATCGCCGGCATCGTCCTCGTCTCCCTGGTCTCGCGGATCACCCGCACCACGGAACTGCGGGCCGACAGCATCGAGTTCGACGCCGCGGCACGCCGGTTCGTCGCCGACAGCCTGGCCTACGACCACTCCCTCAACATCATCGCCAACCGGCGCCAGGCCGGCGACCGGGCCGAGTACGCCGACAAGGAACGCGAACAGCGCGGCGCCAACCCGGTGCCGGGCCGCGCCGACGTCCTGTTCCTGGAGATCGACGTGGTCGACCCCTCCGACTTCAGCGACACCCTGACCGTCCACGGTGTCGAGGTCGACGGCTACCGCGTCCTGCGCGCCCAGGCCCCGGCCGCCCCCAACGCCATCGCCGCGATCCTGCTGGCCCTGCGCAACGCCACAGGCGTCCGCCCGCACTGCTACTTCGCCTGGGCCGAAGGCAGCCCGCTCAAGCACATGTTCCGCTACTTCCTCCTGGGCCGCGGCGACACGGCGCCCGTCACCCGGGAGATCATCCGCAGGAACGAGCCCGATCCCGAGCGCCGTCCCGGCATCCACGTCGGGAGCTGACCCCGGCCGCGTCGGCACCCGGCGGCGGTCCGCACCCACCGGCTCCGCCGCGCCCCCACGCGCGGCGGAGCCGGCTGTCGGCCGGGTGTCGGCACTGTCGGCCGGGTGTCGGCCGGATGTCGGCGTGGTCTGGGACCTTTCCGGTGATCCCGCCGGATCCCGTCCGGCAGGCGTGCGACAGACAAGGACCCACCATGACCACGGACGTCACGATCATCGGCGCCGGGCTCGCAGGACTGACCCTCGCCCGCGTCCTCCACGTCCACGGCATCCCGGCCACGGTCTACGAGGCGGAGGTCTCGCCGACGGCCCGCGCGCAGGGCGGCATGCTCGACATCCACGACTACAACGGTCAGCTCGCCCTGCGGGCGGCCGGTCTGATCGACGAGTTCCACGGCCTCGTCCTGCCCGGCCGCCAGGCCATACGGTTCCTCGACCGGGACGGGACCGTCCTGTTCGACAAGGCCGACGACGGCACCGGAGGACGCCCGGAGGTGCAGCGCGGGGAGCTGCGGCAGCTCCTGCTCGACTCGCTCCCGGCCGGAACCGTCCGCTGGGGGTGCAAGGCCGACGCCGTACGCTCCCTCGGCGAGGGCCGCCACGAGATCGCCTTCGCCGACGGCGCCACCGTCGTCACGAGCCTGCTGGTCGGCGCGGACGGCGCGTGGTCCCGCGTCCGGCCGCTGCTCTCCGACGCCGTACCCGAGTACGTCGGCAGGTCGTGCGTCGAGACGTACCTGTACGACAGCGACACCCGGCACCCCGCCGCCGCGAAGACGGCCGGCGGCGGGTCGATGTTCGCGCTCGCGCCGGGAAAGGCCATCCAGACGCACCGGGAGAAGGGCGGCACCCTGCACACCTACGTGGCCCTCACCGAGGAGCAGGACTGGTTCGACGCCATCGACTTCACCGATGCCACCGCGGCCGCCGAGCGGATCGCGGAGGAGTTCGCCGGATGGGCGCCGGAACTCACCGCGCTGATCACCGACAGCGACACGGCGCCGCTCCTGCGCCCGCTGTACGCGCTGCCGGCCGAGCACCGGTGGGACCGGGTGCCGGGGGTGACCCTGATCGGCGACGCAGCCCACCTCTCGGCTCCGAACGGCGAAGGCGCCAACCTGGCCATGTACGACGGTTCCGAACTCGGCGAGGCGCTCGCCGCGCACCCCGGCGACACCGAAGCCGCGCTCGCCGCCTACGAGCGGGCCATGTTCCCGCGCAGCGCCGAAGCCGCGGTCGAGGGCGACCGGGTGAACGCGCTCCTCTTCGGCGACGACACACCCCACGGCCTGTTCGCCGCGTTCGGCGCGGAGGAGCAGACCCCGCGCGCCGGCAACTGAGGGCATCCCTCGCGGGTCACGGCCCGGACGGCGGCACCCGCGCCACGCCTCCGCGTGCGCCACGGCCGCCCGCCGGCGGCCCCTCTGACGACCGGCCCCTCTGACGACCGGGCCCGCGACGACCGGCCCCTCTGACGACCGGCCCTGCGACGACCGGCCGCCCTGACCCGCGCGGGCCCGGGCGCCTGCCGGACGGGTCCGGTGGTCAGGACGCCGTGCAGGTCCCGAGCGTGGGAGCCGCCGCGTTGCCGTTCTTCATGACGGTGAAGCCGAAATCGGTCGAGGCGCCCGCCGCGAGGCTGCCGTTGTAGGTGGAGCGGACCGTCGCGGTGCTGCCGTTCCAGGCCGGGCTGCCGTTCCAGAGCGCGGACACCTGCTGCCCGGAGGGGAAGGTGAGGGTCACCGTCCAGTTCGTGATCGGCGCGGAGCCTGCCGTCACCGTGACCTGGCCGTTGTAGCCGTCGTTCCAGTCGGCGGTCCGGGCGTAGGCGACGGTGCACGCCGCAGTGGGGTCGCCGCCGTTGCCGCCGCCGCCCCCGTCACCGCCCCCGGTACCGCCGAGCGTGGTCAGGACGGCGTCGTACGCGGGCTTCTTCGCGTAGTTGGAGTCGAACAGCAGCGGGGTGCCGCTGCTGCGCCAGGAGTACTTGTCGGTGATGCCCCAGACGGTCATGCCGGTGCAGCGGGTGACGGCCAGGCAGGCCTTGACCACGTTGGCGTAGTTGTTGGCCTGCGCGGTGCCGGACCCCTCGATGTCCAGCTCGGTGATCTGCACGTCCACGCCGAGGTCGGCGAAGCGCTGCAGGTTGGCCTGGTAGTCGGACGGGACCGGCGAGGCGCTGTTGAAGTGGGACTGGAAGCCCACGCAGTCGATCGGCACGCCGCGGGCCTTGAAGTCCTTGACCATGTCGTAGACCGCGTTGCTCTTCGCGTTGACGCCGTCGGTGTTGTAGTCGTTGTAGCAGAGCTTGGCGTCGGGATCGACGGACCGGGCGGTGCGGAACGCCTCCTCGATGAAGCCGTTGCCCAGCTTGTCCTGGAAGGGCGAGCTGCGCCGGGCGCCGCTGGAGCCGTCCTGGAAGGCCTCGTTGACGACGTCCCAGGCGTAGATCTTGCCCTTGTAGTGCTGCATGACCTGGGTGATGTGATTGTTCATCGCCGTGCGCAGATCGGCGGCGCCCAGACCGGAGACCCAGGAGGGCAACTGGGAGTGCCACACCAGCGTGTGCCCGCGGATCTTCATGCCGTTGCTCTGCGCGTGGCCGACGATCTGGTCGGCGGCGCCGAAGGTGAAGGTGTTCCGGGTGGACTCGGTGGCGTCCCACTTCATCTCGTTCTCCGGCGTGACCGCGTTGTACTCGCGGTCGAGCGTGCCGGTGTACGCGGACTCGCCGAGGTGGCCCGCCGCCACGGCGGTGCCGAAGTAGCGGCCCTTCGCGGCCGCGGCCGAGCCGAGGGTGCCGTCGGCGGCGGCGGCGCTGTGCGACAGCGCCGTGGCCGTCGTCGCGGCGAGCAGCACCGAGGTGAACACCCCGGCCGCCCGCCTGGGGAGTGATTTAGGCATGAGCATGCCAGCTCCGTTTCTTCGAAACTTTCGCATCAGTTGTCGAATGTGACGCGCAGATTACGAACCAGAGAGACAGCGGTCAACGGTTCACGCATCACTTCGAGCGGTTGGCCGAAGGTCGACCCCGCCTTGGCTCGTGGGGGAGTTGTGCTCCTGCGGGAGTGGTTGACGCCGCTTTCCGGCGCCCCTAACGTGACGCAGCGCGTTCCGAAAGACGTCCGAATGTTTCGATGTTCCGAGGTGAGGCTGACATGATCCGAAGAAGGCCGAGGCCACGGTCCCTGCTGACCGCCCTGCTCGCCGGCCTGGTGTCGCTGCTGGCCGCGCTGACCCTGTCCGTGCCGGCCGCCCACGCGGCCTCCCTGACGGAGGTCACCGGGTTCGGAGCCAACCCGAGCAACCTGCGCATGTACGTCTACCGCCCGGACAGCGCGCCGGCCCGCCCCGCGGTCCTGGTGGCGGTGCACTACTGCACCGGTTCCGGTCCGGCCTTCTACTCCGGCACCGAGTTCGCCTCGCTGGCCGACCGGTACGGCTTCCTCGTCGTCTACCCGTCCGTCACCCGCAGCGGCGGCTGCTTCGACGTCTCCTCGCCCCAGGCGCTCAAGCGCGGCGGCGGCAGCGACCCGGTCGGCATCATGTCGATGGTCACCTACGCCGAGCAGCACTACGGCGCCGACCCGGACCGCGTCTACGTCGCCGGCGCCTCGTCGGGCGCGATGATGACCAACGTCCTGCTCGGCGACTACCCCGACGTGTTCAAGGCCGGAGCCGCCTTCATGGGCGTGCCCTTCGGCTGCTTCGCCACGACCGACGGTTCAAGCTGGAACACCGCGTGCGCCAACGGAACCGTGACGAAGACACCGCAGCAGTGGGGCGACCTCGCCCGCGGCGCCTACCCGGGCTACAGCGGCCCCCGGCCCCGGATGCAGCTGTGGCACGGCACCGACGACACCACGCTGCGCTACCCGAACTTCGGCGAAGAGATCAAGCAGTGGACCAACGTCCTCGGCGTGAGCCAGACGCCCGCGTTCACCGACCACCCGCAGTCCGCCTGGACCCGCACCCGCTACGGCGGCACCGGCACCCAGGCCCCCGTCGAGGCCATCAGCCTCCAGGGCGTCGGACACGCCCTGCCGACCACCGGCATGGCCGCCCGCGCCATCTCCTTCTTCGGACTGGACTCCGCGACCACCCCGCCGCCCACCGACCCGCCGACCGACCCGCCCACCACACCGGCCGGCGCCTGCCGGGTGACCTACACGACCAGCACCTGGAACACCGGGCTGACGGCCGCGGTCACCGTGACCAACACCGGCACCGCGCCGGTCGACGGATGGGCGCTGACGTTCACCCTCCCGGCAGGGCAGACCATCACCTCCGGCTGGAACGCCCAGTACGCACCCGCCAGTGGCACCGTCACCGCGCGGAACGCCCCCTACAACGCCACCCTGGCCCCCGGCGCCTCGGCCACCCTCGGCTTCCAGGCCACCCACACCGGCGACACCTCCGCCCCGACGGCCTTCAGCCTCAACGGAGCGGCCTGCGCGACGCAGCAGCCCTGACGGTCGTCCGTGAACGGCGCTCACGGCCGGTCGCAGGGCCTGGCGAGCGGTCCGGTTCCCGGCGCGGAAGAGCAGGTCAGGCGATCGGGCCGACGTAGTTGCCGGGGTGACTGGCGGCCTCCTGCCGGGTGACACCGCCCCACAGCCAGGTGAGGGTCTTCACGGTGCCGCCGGGCAGGGTGACCACGGCCTGATCGGGCCGGATGACCTCGTTCCCGTTCTTCCCGGCGTCGCTGAGGAAGGTGATCGTGAACCGCGCGCTCTTTCCGGGCGCGAGGTGCACGCTGTCGCCCCCGGGCCGCTGGGACAGCGTCTCCGGCGGGCCGTCGGTGGTGAGCATGACCGACGGCGCGCCGAGCAGGGAACAGGCACGGTCGCCACTGTTGCGCACCTGGACCCGCGCCGTCTCCTGCCGGTCGCTGCCACCGCCGGGCCCGGCCGTACCGCCGGCCCAGGACAGCGTGACGTTCTTGCAGGCAGGCGAGCCTGCGCCGGGAACCGCCCCGGCGGGGACGGCGGCGGAGAGGGAGGAGACCAGGGCGCCGGCCGCGACGCACAGGGCGATGGTCCGGACACGCTGCATGAGAACCTCCGATGAGTGGAGCGAAGTGGCTGGCACGTACCTGGTACCGCGGAGGGGACGACGGACCCCTCTTGAACCGTGGACCACTGGACACCGAGTGACTGAACGCTGAACCACCGTCCCGTCCCGGCCGCCCGCCGGAACGACTATTCCGGTGCCGCGGCGAAGATCCAGCGGTTGGCCGCCAGGGCGTCGTCCGGCTCCGGGCGGGGACCGCGGCCGTGCCGGGCGGTGAAGTCGTACGGCGTGTGGACGGCCACCGACCAGCCCCGGCCGGCGAGTGCACCGGCCGAGTCGGGGCGCGCCCGGCTGTCGAACAGGGCGAGCAGGTCGATGCCGAGGCGCCGCCGTGCCGCCGTGTAGACGGGACTGGCCCGTACCCGCGGTGATTCGGCGATCTCCTTGATCTCGTAGGCCAGGGAGCTGCCCGCCGCGCTGAGCCGGCCGATCGTGGTCATGAGGCGGCGCTCGGCGTCCGCCGGGAGGTAGAGCAGCAGTCCCTCGGCGAGCCACGCGGTGGGCGCGGCGGCATCGAAGCCCGCGCCGAGCAGTGCCTCGCTCCAGCCGAGCCGGAGGTCGGCCGCGAGGGTGCGGCGCCCGGCCGTGGGGACGGCCCCGGTCCGGTCCAGCACCGCCTGCTTGAACGCCAGCACACCGGCCGTGTCCACCTCGTACACCGTGCAGCCCGGCGGCCAGCCGAGGCGGAACGCCCGGCAGTCCAGGCCCGCTCCCAGCAGCACCACCTGCCGGACGCCCCGGTCCGCGCGGTGGAGCAGATGATCGTCCAGGACACGGGTGCGCAGGCCGAAGTACCGGCCGAGGCGGCCCCACAGCGGATCGGCCTCACCGGCGGGCACCTGCTCCGGACGGACCGGCCAGCCGGCCGAGACCGGTGCCGCGCGCACGAAGTGCTCCGCGAACGGGTCCCGGGCCAGGGCGTCGGGGCGATGCGTCTCGATGGCGCGGGCCGCGGCCACCAGCAGGGCGGTACGGGCCACACCCCGGGCCACACCGGCGGTCACCTCGGCGGCGGCACACACAGCCTCTCCTCCCCGGGCCGGGACACGGACGCCGTCCACGCCCGGGGGTCGTCCGCGGTGGTGGTCCGGGCGCCGTACACGAGGCGCATGAACCTCAGCACGGCCTCGTACGGCAGGTGCAGCGCGGCGGTGCAGTCCGCCAGGACGGTCACGTGGAAGCCCTTCTGGAACGCCGTACGGGCGGTGGAGTCCACGCACACGTCCGCGTACAGCCCGGCGAGGACCAAGTGGCCCACGCCCCGCGCGGTGAGGTGCTCCTCGAAGCCGTCGCCCAGGAAGGCGTCGAAGCAGGCGCGCTTGGTGAACACCCGCTCGCCCGGGGCCGGGGCGACGGCGTGGAACCGCGCGCCCCAGGAGCCCTCCCTGCACGTGGGCCGCTTGCCGAGGGCGCGGTCCCGCAGCCGCCAGGCGGCGCCCTGGAACTCGGGGTCGCCGACGAACCGTACGAAGACCACCTCCACACCGCGTTCGCGGGCCAGGGCCACCGCCCGGACGCACCCCGCGACGGCCGCCTCCAGCACGGCCGGGTCCTCGCCGAACCGGGCCAGGGCCGTCGGGCCGGTGCAGAAGTCGTTCTGCACGTCCACCACGACGAGCGCCGTCCCGGCCGCCTCCCCGCCGGTCACGGCCCGCCGACCAGGGCGGCGTCCCGCGGCGTGCCGTCGGGTCCGGGTACGTCGAGGCAGCCGAGCAGCGCGTCGACCACGGCGGTGGTGGAGTGCCGTCCGCCGAGGTCCGGGGTGCGCACCCCGCGCTGGTCCAGCGTGCGCAAGGCCCGCTCGGCGGCCCGTACCGCCCCGGGGCACCCGGCGTGGCGTTGCGCGACGAGCGCGGCCGCGCGGATCGTCGCCACCGGGTTGACCAGGTCCCGCCCGGCGAGGTCGTCGGCGGACCCGTGCACCGTCTGGTACTCGACGAGGCCGGCCAGGCCCGGTGCGAGGCAGACGTTCTCGGTGCAGCGGTTCTCCTGCCGGTCGGAGCCGAACCGGTCGAGCAGTATGACGTGCATGATGTCGGCCCACTCGTTCCCGGCGACGATCAGCGTGCGGTCGGGCAGGCCGTGGGTGATGAGGTTGCGGTTGACCGTGTCGGGCTGGAACAGGTCGACGGTTATGCCGAGCCGGTCCGCGAGGCCGGCCACCCAGGCGTCGAGGGCGCCGTCCAGCAGGTGGAACTTGTACGCCATGACGATGCGGTCGAGGCGTCCGTCCGGCCACTCCCGCCGGGCGCGCCGCAGGGCGTAGGCGACCACGGCCTCGGTGATCTCCCGGCTGAAGGTCATGGTCCGGGTGACCTCGCCGGGCGTGTGCCGGTTGTCCCCGGTGTAGAACCCCTGGGCCTGGTCCCGCACGAGGAGCAGGGAGCGCCCGGCGTCGGTGAGGAGGTCCACCTTCACGGCGCGCAGCCGCTGCCGGACGAGGTAGAGGGACTGGGCGTTGACGGCGGTGCGGAAGATCGCCTCGGTGCCCTGCTCGGCCCGGGTCCGGCAGAACCGCTCGTAATGGTCCGCGTCCTCGGCGGTCAGCGCCTGGACCGCGGCCACGTCCCGTTCGGCGCGGAGCGAGACGTAGGAGTGGTACAGGCGGGGGGAGCGCTCGATCGTCACGCCGTGCGGATGCCCGGCGGTCAGCGCGCCGAGGACGCGCTCGAAGACGTCCGCGACCTCCGGTCCCGTGCCCCGGCCCACCGCCAGACCGATGACGGGCTTGGCGACGCGCGCCTCCGTTGCCGGGGCGGGAACGCTGGGGTCGCTCACCGGGCCGTGCCGGCGGTGAGGTGGTCGCCGGGGATGCCGGCCTTCTCCGGGCGGTAGTAGTCCCGGATGCCGTCCGCCCAGACGGCCGTGGGGACCCGGTCGCCGTCGGCCGGGCCGAAGGCGTCGAAGAGGGCGTCGATGTTGGGCCGCCGGAACCCGATGGCCGTCATCAGGGCGGTGAAGTGGCCGCGTTCGACCAGGCCGTCGCCGTCCGGGTCGCCCAGGGCGGCCAGGGCGTCCGCGAACGCGTCGGCCGTGGCGTGGAACCGCTCGGGGGCGAGCACCACGGCGGTGAACTCCTCGGGACTGATCCGCCCGTCGCCGTCGGTGTCCAGCTCACGGACGAGCGTCTCCCAGTAGCCCCGGAAGGCGTCGAGCAGTCTGTCCCGCGCCGTGTCCCCGGCCTCGGGCACCGCCGCGACGACCCGCTTGCCCATCAGCTCGAAGTCGTCGGCCTCCAGAACGCCGTTGCCGTCGGCGTCGAACAGGGAGAAGACGAGCTGGACACGGTCGTTCGCCTCGGTGGTGGGCATGGTGCCTCCTCTGGAGCGGCGCTCGGGCGGGGACGCCACCGTTTCCCCGGGCGGGGCCGCGACGGCCCCACCACTATCGGCCCGCCGTGCGGGCACCGGCGCGGGAAGCCGGCCAGGTGCACACGAAAGAAGGGAATCTCCCGGATGACGCATGAAGCGGCATGAGCCGGGAGAGCGGCGCGAGGTGCCGGCGGCCAGGCGGAAGGCGGCTGGCGCCTCGTGTCCGCATCTGGGGGACATGTGGCCGTGCGGACGTGGTCCGGGCACCGCGCGGTGCAGAACACTGGTGCCGGGCCGGATCCCGGAACCCCGCATCCGAACGACGAAGAGGTGGCAGGCGATGACTGCGGACACGAACCTTACGGCCGGTATCCCCGTGCCGGACACGAAGCTGGCCCGCGAGGCGACGGAACTGGTCCGGGACAGTACCAGTGACCTGATCTACCACCACTCGCGCCGGGTCTACTTCTTCGGCAGCCTCCAGGGCCGCAACCGGGACCTCGGCTTCGACCCGGAGCTGCTGTACCTCGGGGCCATGTTCCACGATCTCGGCCTGAACGAGGAGTTCCGCACCAGCGGACGCCGGTTCGAGGTGGACAGCGCCGACGAGGCCCGTCGTTTCCTCCAGTCGCACGGCGTGCCCGAGGACAGCGTGCGGCGGGTGTGGACGGCCATCGCGCTGCACACCACACCCGGCATACCGGAATTCATGGAACCGGAGGTCGCGCTCGTCACCGCGGGCGTCGAGTACGACGTCCTCGGCATCGGGTACGAGGCGATCTCCGACGCGGACCGCGCGGACATCGTCGCCCTGCACCCCCGGCCCGGCTTCAAGGAACGCATCCTCGCGGCCTTCACCGACGGCATCCGCCCCCGGCCGCAGACCACCTTCGGCAATGTCAAGGCCGACGTGCTGGAGCACTTCGTGCCCGGATTCCGGCGGGAGGACTTCGTGCGCGTCATCCTCGACTCGCCCTGGGCCGAGTAGCACGTCCGGACCCGGCGCCGTACGCGGCCTGACCGCACTCGTCGCCGCAGCGGCGGGCGTCCCGGCCGGTGCGGCAGGCCCGCCCGCCCCCTCAGTCCTCGGCCACGCGGATGATCGTGCGGCCGGGGACACGCTGTCCCGGTGCGAAGGCGGCGGCGGCTTCGGCCAGCGGCCGGACCGCGCCCACCCGTACCCGGAGCCGGCCCTCCCGCAGCCGCCGGACGAGGTCGGCGAGGCGCGCGCGGTCGGGTTCCACGACGAAGAACACGGCCCGGCCGTCGTCGGGGCGGACAGCGGGCGGGTGCGCGATGGTGACCAGCGTGCCGCCGGGGCGCACGAGCGCCGCCGAGCGGCCGAGGACGTCACCGCCGATCACGTCGAACACGACGTCGACGGGGCCGGCGTCCTCCCACCGGTCGGCCTCCAGGTCGAGGAACGCGTGCGCGCCCAGGTCCAGGACGGTGTCCAGGTCGGCGGAGCGGCCCGTGCCGACCACGCGGGCGCCCGCTTCCCGCGCGAGCTGCACCGCGATCGAGCCGACAGCGCCCGCGGCGCCGTGGACCAGGACGCTCTGGCCGGTGGCGAGGCGGGCGTGGTCGAACAGGCCCTGCCAGGCGGTCAGCCCGGAGATCGGCAGCGCGGCCGCGCGGGTGTGGCCGACGTCCGCCGGGAGCGGGGCCAGATTGCGGGCTTCCACGGCGACGTACTCGGCGAGCGAACCGTCGCGGGTCCAGTCGGTCAGCCCGAAGACCCGCTGGCCGACGGTGAGTCCGGTGGTCCCGTAGCCGAGTTCCGCCACCACTCCCGACACCTCGTGGCCGGGCACGCTCGGGGTGCGGTTGCGGCCCGCGCGGTCGGACCAGGTCCCGGGCCAGTCGAGTTCTCCCCGGGTGAAGCCCGCGGCGTGCACCCGCACGATGACGTCGTTCTCGGCGGCGTGCGGACGGGGAAGGTCCTCCAGGGTCAGCCCGGTGACTCCGGCTTCGCGGTCTCGGACGGTGATCGCTCGCACGAGGGGTCCTCTCTTGGCGTGCTCGGGAGACGTTCGTGTGCTCGCCCCGGCCGGGTCACCGCGGCCAGGGGGCGTCCAGGACGCGCTGGACCATGGACGTACGGCGGAATCCGGGAACGAAGTGTTCGAGGACGTCCGCGTTGACGGTCCCGTAGGTGGTGTCCGGGCGGTCCTTGAGGCCGTCGACGAAGGCCTGGAGGAACTCCTTCTTGAAATCGCCGCGCGGATGAGCGGCGACGATCTCCGCGAGCCGGCCGTCGTCCAGCCGGTCCAGCCCCCAGCCGACCGCGTCGGTCAGCACCCCGTAGTTCGTGGCGGCGATCTCCGGGCCCATCCGGCCGGGAATCCCCGGTGTCGAGTGCAGGGCGATCGCCGTCCAGACGGTGTCGCCGGCCTGCCGGGAGAACTCGCGGTCGCGCAGGAACGCCCGCGCGTGGTCGGCGCCGTCCAGCTCGAAACGCTGCCGCGCGCCGGAGAACGGGATCAGCAGGCCGGTGTCGTGGAACATCGCGGCGATGTAGAGCAGCTCGGGATCCGGCCGCAGGCCCAGCTCGCGCGCGTGCAGGGAACCGAAGAGGAATACCCGCCGGGAGTGGTGGAAGAGCAGGGGGTTCGTCCGGTCCCGGAGGAAGTCCGTGGCCTCCGCGGCGGCCGGGGTCCCGGGGATCTCCACCCCTGCGATGATGTCCGTCATGATGTCCGTGCTTTCCGGTGCGATGTGCTGGGAGCGGACCGTGCGTCCGTTCTCCACGGTGCCGTCCGGCCGGCCCCCGGCGCCGCCTCGGTCCGGCCAGGAACCACTCGAATGCGGTCACCTCAGGATGGGCCAGTGAGCCCGGGTGCGCATCGGGTGGCGATCCTCGTCTACGACGGGGTGAAACTGCTGGACGTCGCCGGTCCCGCCGAGGTGTTCGGGGAAGCGAACCTGCTCGGCGCCGACTACCGGATCGTCCTGGTGTCGGCGACCGGTGCCGATGTCGCCTCCTCGGTCGGCATGCGGATGGCCGTCGACGGCAGCGCCGCCGCGGAGCCGGATCCCGGCACGTTCCTGATGCCGGGAGGGGACCTCTATCCGCGCACTCCCGTCCCCAGTGACCTGGTGGAAGCCACCAGCGGTCTGGCGGTCCGCTCCGGGCGGGTCGCGTCGGTGTGCTCCGGCGCGTTCGTCCTCGGCGCGGCCGGCTTGCTGGACGGCAAGCGGGCCACCACCCACTGGAGGATCGCCGGCGAACTCGCCGCCCGGCATCCGGGGACCCGTGTCGAACCCGACGCCATCTACGTGCGCGACGGCACCACGTACACCTCGGCGGGCGTCACCGCCGGCATCGACCTCGCGCTGGCTCTCGTCGAGGAGGACCACGGTCCCGACGTCAGCCGGGAGGTCGCCCGCTCCCTCGTGGTCTACCTGCAGCGCGCGGGCGGCCAGTCCCAGTTCTCCGCGCCCCTGCAGGGCCCGCCGCCCCGGTCGCCCGCCCTGCGCGGGGTCGTCGACCTGGTCACGGCGGATCCCGCCGGCGACTGCTCCCTCGCCGGACTGGCCCGCCACCTCAACATCAGTACGCGCCACCTCACGAGGCTGTTCCGGGAGGAACTGGGCACCACACCGGCCCGGTACGTCGAGTCGATCCGCTTCGACATCGCGAAGTCGCTCCTCGACCAGGGGCACACCGCCACCCGGGCGGCGTCCCTGGCCGGCTTCCCCAGTTACGAGGCCCTCCGCCGCGTCTTCGCGCGGGAGCTGTCGATCTCGCCCGCGGCCTACCAGCGCCGGTTCGCCACCGCACGCCGCGCATCCGCCACCTAGGGCGAAGGGGCAGCCGGGGCCGGCCTCCCGGTGCGGCGTACGGGACAGCGGCCGGGGCCCGCCGGACGCGGCCGGCAGACCCCTGCGTCCCCGGCCCGCAGCACCACGGCAGCCGGCCGGCTGGAGCGGGACGGTCCGGCCGTACCGGGCCGTCCCGCGCCGCCGGCCCGCGGCGACGGCAACGCCCTACCGGGGCGCTTCGAAGCCGCCGATCTCCTGCTCCAGCAGTTCGGCCAGCCGCAGTGGGGTGCGGTCCTCGAACATCGGCCCGACGAGCTGCACTCCCACCGGCAGCCCCTCGGGGGACCGGCCCGTCGGTACGGCGGTCGCGGGCAGCCCCGGCATGGTGGCCACACCGGCCCACACGAGCTGGTCGAAGTACGGGTAGGAGACACCGTCGACGTCGATCCGGCGTTCCGTGGGATCGGGGTGGTGGTCGTGCGGGAACGCGGGAGTGGGTGTGACGGGACACACCACGGCGTCGAACTCGGCGAAGAGCTCCCGCCAGCCGTGGCGGTGCAGTTCGCGGCGGGCGTTGGCCTGGATCCACTCGCGGTGGCTGAACGCTATGCCCCGCAGCCGGGTGGCCTCCAGGCTCAGGTCGTCCGCGTCCAGCCCGGCGGCGCGGATCCGGAGCCGTTCGTACGTCTCGACGGGGAAGCCCGCGGAGAAACCGGAGTACAGCAACTGCATGTAGAGCACCGCGGCTTCGGCCAGGTCGGGCAGCAGCGCGCTGTGCCGCTCCACGCGGGCGCCGCCGCCGGCGAGCGCGCCGGCCACCCGGTCCACGCCCGCCCGCACGGCGGCGGCGGTGGCGATGAGCGGGTGCTCGTCGAGGACGAGCACCCGGAAGTCGCGGAGCCGCTCGTGGCGCGCGGGCGGCAGCGTCACGTCGTGCGCCACACCGAGCGTCAGCGGGTCCGGTCCCGCCATGACGTCGAGCAGGAGCGCGAGGTCGCGGGCACTGCGCGCCATCGGACCGACGACGGCGAGGTCGGGGTCGGCCGGCAGGGCCGGGGTGCCCGGCGGGACCATACCGCGGGTGGACGCCAGCCCGTGCGTCGGCTTGTGCGCGTAGACACCGCAGAAATGCGCGGGGGTGCGCAGCGAACCGGCGATGTCGGAGCCGATGGACAGCGCGCCGTACCCGGACGCCAGGGCCGCCGCCGATCCCCCGGACGACCCGCCCGGCGTACGGCGGTGATCCCACGGGTTGTTGGTGGTGCCGTAGAGGTCGTTGAAGCTCTGGATATCCTGCAGCCCGACGGGCACATTGGTCTTGCCGAGCACCACCGCGCCCGCGGCCTTCAGCCGCGACACCTGTACGGCGTCCTCGGCCGGCAGATGGTCCCGGTGCTGGGGTATGCCCCAGGTCGTGGGCAGCCCGGTGACGTCGTAGGACTCCTTGACCGTCACCGGAACGCCGAGCAGCGGCCGGTCCTCGCCGCGGGCGCGCGCCTGGTCGGCGTCGCGCGCCGCGGCCCGCGCGCGGTCGAAGTCCGGCACGCAGATCGCGTTGACCGCCTTGTCGTCCCGCTCGATCCGGGCGATCGCCGCGTCGGTCAGTTCCGCCGAGGTCACGTCACCGGCCCGTAAGGCAGCGATGAGGTCTTCGGCCGTCAGAAAATTCCAGTCCATGGAGCGGACCGTACCGGCCATCGGGTGGAGCCGTGAAATGTCTTTCGGCGCAGGCGGGTTGGGGTCTCCTCCCGGGAGGGTCTGCCCGGTTGTGGCAGGCGGTGCGGGGTCCCTCGGAAATCCGTTTCCCACGGTGTCCCGGCGCCTCTACGGTGGCTCGGTGGAGACTCAGGTGATCCTTGTCAACGGTGGTTCCAGCTCGGGGAAGTCCGGCATCGTCCGGTGTCTGCAGGCGGTCCTGCCGGATCCGTGGCTGGCCCTCGGGACGGACACGCTGGTGGACGCGATGCCGGCGTCCCTGGAGGCGTCGGACGGCGGCATCGGCTTCGCCCCGGACGGAGAGGTGACCGTCGGCCCGGAGTTCCGGGCGCTGGAAGCGGCGTGGATCGAGGGCGTCGCCGCGATGGCCCGCGCGGGCGCCCGGGTCATCGTCGACGAGGTCTTCCTCGGCGGCGCGTACTCACAGCAGCGCTGGCAGAAGGCCCTGAGCGGACTGCGGGTGCTGTGGGTCGGCGTCAGGTGCGACGCGGCGGTGGCCGCGGGCCGCGAGATCGCCCGCGGCGACCGGACCGTCGGCATGGCCGCCGCCCAGGCGGCACTGGTCCACCAGGGCGTGCGCTACGACCTGGAGGTGGACACCACACACGCGGAGGCGATGGACTGCGCACGGACCATCGCCGCGCATGCCGAGTGACCGACGGCCGGGCCGCCCGTCGCCGGGCGGCCGGGGATGCCGTCACTCGCGCACGTCTGGTCAACCAGCGCGTGTGCCAGAGGCGTTGCCGACGGCGACCGTCCCGCGCGACCACGCCGGGCCGGTCTCCCAGCCGTCACGAGCTTGACACAAACGGGCCGGAATGACGTCCCACGCGGCCTCGTTGCCGTCTACATGACCATCGGAGTATCGCTCTCTCATCTCGACCCGATCGACACCATCGTGCGACTCGCCCGAGAGGCCCGGGAATCCGGGCTGACGTCCGCCTGGTTCGGGCAGACCTTCTCCTACGACTCCCCGGCGCTGGCCGCGATCGTCGGCCGCGAGGTGCCCGGCCTCCAGGTCGGCACCTCGGCGATCCCGGTCTTCGGCCGCCATCCGCTGCTCGTCGCGAGTCAGGCCCAGACGGCCCAGGCCGCCACCGGCGGCCGGTACCACCTCGGGCTCGCGCTCGGGACCAAACACTTCACCGAGACCGGCTTCGGCATCCCGTACGAGCGTCCCATCGCCCGGCTCCGCGAGTTCCTGACCGCGCTGCGGCCGCTGCTGGAGACGGGCAGCACCGACTTCCACGGCGAGCTGCTGACCGCCAGCACCCCGCTCCCGGCCACCGTGCCCGGCGCCGAACCGCCGGTACCCGTCCTGGTCGCCGCCATGGCACCGCAGGCCCTGCGCGTCGCCGGCACGCTCGCGGACGGCATCCTGCCGCTGCTGGCCGGACCGCGCGCGCTGGCCGAGCACATCGTCCCCGCCGTCACCGCGGCGGCCGAGGCGGCGGGCCGGCCGGCGCCGCGGATCGTCGCCTTCGTGCCCGGCGTGGTCACCTCCGACGCCGAGAAGGTGCGGCGGACGGCGGTCGAGACGCTCTCCTTCTACGAGAGGTTCCCGTCCTACCAGCGGGTCATCGAGCTGTCCGGCGGCACCCGGGCCGTCGACGTCGCCGTCATCGGCGACGAGGAGCACGTCGCCGCCGAGGTACGCCGTTACCGCGACGCCGGAGCGACGGAGGTGGTGTTCACGGCGACCGACCTGGGCGGGGAGGCCGACCAGCGCCGGACGTTCGCGCTGCTGGGCGAACTGGCCGGCGGCTGAGCCGCAGGAGGCGTCCCGTGACCGCCGCGGCGCGACCCGCGCCGCGGTGACGGACGGAGCGCCGGCGGTGGTATCGGATCCGGCCAGAGGATCTTGGAGGGTCTCGAAAGCGACCCGCACTATGCATGTCTATGTGTAAGGGTGCATACTCTTCCTATGTCCAAGGTCCTCACTTCCCTTCCGGTCGGCGAGCGCGTCGGCATCGCCTTCTCCGGCGGCCTCGACACGTCGGTCGCCGTCGCGTGGATGCGCGACAAGGGCGCCGTCCCGTGCACCTACACCGCCGACATCGGCCAGTACGACGAGCCCGACATCGCCTCGGTGCCCGGCCGCGCGACGAACTACGGTGCCGAGATCGCGCGCCTGGTCGACTGCCGGGCGGCCCTGGTGGAGGAGGGGCTGGCCGCGCTCGCCTGCGGCGCGTTCCACATCCGCTCCGGCGGGCGCGCCTACTTCAACACCACCCCCCTGGGCCGCGCCGTGACCGGCACGCTGCTGGTCCGGGCGATGCTGGAGGACGACGTACAGATCTGGGGCGACGGCTCCACCTTCAAGGGCAACGACATCGAGCGGTTCTACCGCTACGGTCTGCTCGCCAACCCGCACCTGCGGATCTACAAGCCCTGGCTGGACTCCGACTTCGTGACCGAGCTGGGCGGCCGCAAGGAGATGTCCGAGTGGCTGCTCGCGCACGGGCTGCCGTACCGCGACAGCACGGAGAAGGCCTACTCGACCGACGCCAACATCTGGGGCGCCACCCACGAGGCCAAGACGCTGGAACACCTGGACACCGGCGTCGAGACGGTCGACCCGATCATGGGTGTGCGGTTCTGGGACCCGTCGGTGGAGATCGCCCCCGAAGACGTGACCATCGGTTTCGACCAGGGCCGCCCCGTGACGGTCAACGGCAAGGAGTTCGCCTCCCCGGTCGAACTGGTCATGGAGGCCAACGCGATCGGCGGCCGGCACGGGCTCGGCATGTCGGACCAGATCGAGAACCGGATCATCGAGGCCAAGAGCCGCGGCATCTACGAGGCGCCCGGCATGGCGCTGCTGCACGCCGCGTACGAGCGCCTGGTCAACGCGATCCACAACGAGGACACCCTCGCCCAGTACCACAACGAGGGCCGCAAGCTGGGCCGCCTGATGTACGAGGGCCGCTGGCTGGACCCGCAGGCGCTGATGATCCGCGAGTCGCTCCAGCGCTGGGTCGGTGCCGCGGTCACCGGTGAGGTGACGCTGCGGCTGCGGCGCGGCGAGGACTACTCGATCCTCGACACCACGGGCCCGGCGTTCAGCTACCACCCGGACAAGCTCTCCATGGAGCGGACCGAGGACTCCGCGTTCGGCCCGTCCGACCGCATCGGCCAGCTCACCATGCGCAACCTGGACATCGCCGACTCCCGCGCCCGGCTGGAGCAGTACGCGGACCTCGGCATGGTCGGCACGGAGCACCCCGCGCTGATCGGCGCGGCCCAGGCCGCCTCCACCGGTCTGATCGGCGCGATGCCCCAGGGCGGCGCCGAGGCGATCGCCTCCCGGGGCGCGGTCTCGGAGGAAGACGAGGCGCTGGACCGCGCCGCCATGGAATCCGGCACGGACTGATCACCCCGCCTCGGGGCAAGGGGCCCCGCCGGTCTGGGACCGGTGGGGCCCCTTGCCTGTGCGCTTCTCTCTTGGACGACGGTGACAGCGCCGCCCCGCCCGCGGTGCGGAAACCACTGGACCACGACTCCCCGCCGCCGTCGGGGCGCGGCGATCCGGGTCCGGGTTCCCGGGCCGGGTCCGGGTTCGGGCTCCGGGTCCGAGTTTCGCGATCCGGCTCCGGGTCCGCGGTCCGGCTCCGTCGTCGGCTCTCCGCGTCCGGGTGCGGCGACCTGGATTCGCCGCGTTCTGCGACCCGGCTCCGCGTCCGCGTTCCGCGGTCCGGCTTCGCCATCGGCTCCCCGCGTCCGGGTGCCGTGATCCTGCTCCGCCGCGTTCCCCGCCCCGGCTCCGCCGGCTCCCGGCGTCCGGATGCGGGGAGCCCGCTTCGCGTCCGCGTTCTCCCGCGGAGCGGGTCCCTCCGAGCTTCGCCCGGCGCCGTGAGCCGGCGCGCTGCGCTCCCCGACTCGCTCCCGTCCGCGTGAGCGGATGCGGCTCGCTCCGCTCACCGCCAGGCGGCACGCGCTCCGCGCGCCGGGCCAACCGTAGGGCATCCGCCCCGCGTTGCGGGCCGGGGCCGGCCTCCGGCCGACCCGTGGCCTCCGCTGCACTCCAGCCAAACAGGGTGCGCGACCCGGCTCCGCGTCCGGACGCCGTGACCCGGCTTCGCCCGCGTTCCGCGATACGGCTTCGCCGTCGGCTCACCGCGTCCGGGTGAGGCGACCCGGCACCGCTCCCGGCGTCCGGATGCCGGGACCCGGCTGCGCGTCCGCGTTCTGCGACCTGGCTCCGCCCTCGGCTCCCCGCGCCCGGACCGTCGACGCCCGCCTAACGCGGAACGCCCGCGTAACGCGGATCGTCTCCGTGTGGCGGACGCCCGGACCGCTGACGCCCGCCCACTGCGGATCGTCCCCGTAGGCGGCCCGCCAATCCGGGACCGCCGGTGCCCGCTCGCCGCGGATCGTCCCCGTAGGCGGTCCGTCAACCCGGGTCCACCGGACGCCCGCCCCCGCATATCGCGGGCCGTACGGCAGCCCGGCACCGGCCGCGCGCGGCCGTCCCCCAGCAGTGGCGCAGTCGTTCAGCGGGGTGTGAGCAGGGCCCGTAGCGCGGCTTTGTCCGGCTTGCCGCTGGGGGCGGTGGGGACCTCGGTGAGGTGGACGATCGAGGCCGGGACGCAGGCCTCGCCCACCTCCCGGGCGACCAGCTCGCGCAGCGCGTCCGTCTCCGGGGTGGCGCCGGGCTGCGGGACGACGAAGGCGTGGATCGCCTCGCCGGTCCGCTCGTCCGGTATCCCGACGACGTACGCCTGGTCGACGCCGGGGTGGGAGGCCAGGGCCCGCTCGATGGGGCCCGCGTAGTGGACGACGGCGTCGACGATGACGATGTCGCGCGTGCGTCCGGCCAGCCGCAGGTGCCCTCGGGTGTCGAGCCGGCCGAGGTCCCGGGTGCGGACCCAGCCGTCCCGCAGCACCTCCGAGGTCTCCCGCGGGTCCTCCCAGTAGCCGCAGAACGCGTCCGCCAGCCGGACCCACACCTCGCCCGTCCGTCCCCGCGGGAGGTCCCGGCCGTCGGGGTCGCGCACGGCCATCTCGACGGTGTCGAGCGGTCGTCCCACGCTGTCGGCGAGGCCGGGATCGGCCGCCAGCTCGTCGGGTTCCAGCAGGGTGAGCATCCCGGTCTCGGTCTGGCCGTAGGCGTGGTGGACCACCGGTCCGAGCAGTTCCGCCGCCTCGGTCAGCCGGTGGGGCGCGAGGGGGGATCCGGCCACGACGAGGGCGCGCAGGCTGCTCGTGTCCACGGCGCGGTCGCGTACGGCGTCGAGGATGCCGTACAGCCGCGGCACCGTCGTCATGCAGGCGGTGACGCGCAGCTCGGCGAACACCTCGGGGAACCGCAGGGGCTGTGCCGGGATGACGGCGGTGCCTCCGCCCAGCAGCGCCAGGACCAGGTGTTCGAACATGACGGCGCTGGTGAGCGTCCCGAAGAGCAGGAAGCGTGCGTAGCGTGCCGCGAGGCGTCGGGTGCGGTCGGTCCAGCGGGCGGGCTGCAGGGCCCAGCCCTGGGACAGGGCGCCGTAGGTCACCAGCGTGCCCTTGGGCCGGCCGGTGCTCCCGCTGGTGAGGTGGATGACGCCGATGCCGTCGGGCTCGCCCCGCGCGGTGAGGTCGTCGGGGCCGGGTACGAAGGACGCCGGGGGCCGCAGCGCGCCGCCGGTCTCCAGCAGCGGGATGCCGCCCGCCGCGGCGGCCAGGTGGGGCCGGCTCGCGGCGTCGTCCGTCACCACGGCGTCGACCCCGCGGGCCAGGATGTCGCGCAGGTGCTCGCCGGTCAGCCCCGGTCGCAGACCGACGACCTGGCAGCCGACGACATGGGCGGCCACGCGGACGGCGAACGCCTCCGGTGTGACCCCGGTGTCGAGGGCCACGCGGGAGCCCGCCGTCAAGCCCGCGCCGCGCAGGCCACGCACGAAGCCGGCGATCGAGACGAGCACCTCTCCGCGGGTGACCGCGCGTCCCTCGTACTCGAACGCGGTCAGGCCGGGGGCGTCGCGGAACGCGTCGAGCAGTGCTCGCGGGAAGACTTCTCCGGGCTTTTCGTCCACTTCGGCTCCTTGTGGGCCGGAAAAACCGACGTAAAGGCGCTGTGAATGACTGGAAAACGTCCATGCCGGGCGGGGAGGAGCGCACATGACCCGCCAATGACCCGCTCACGTTATCCGACCAGGGGAATTCACCCCATCGGAGGGGGAGTGACCTACATCACATTGAGGCGGACTGGTCTCGTCCTTTAATCATCAAGTATCGTCTTCGTCGCCCCCACGGAAGGCAGAAAACCATGTCTGATTTAGGACAGGTTGACTATCTCGTCATCGGCGGCGGTCCCGCCGGACTTCAGGCCGGGTACTTTCTAGGGAAAAGCGGCAGAGATTACCTCGTCGTCGAAGAGAGTGACGCTCCGGGCGCTTTCTTCACTCGTTTTCCCAGGCATCGGACGCTTATCTCCTCCAACAAGGTGCACACCGGCTGGAGCGATCCGGAGCTGCGGCTGCGCGTCGACTGGAACTCGCTGCTCTCGGACGAGGGACCGCTGTTCACCGCCTACTCCCCGCGGTACTTCCCTCCGGCCGACGACATGGTCCGCTATCTGGCGGACTTCGCGCGGACGCACGAGCTGCGCATCCGGTTCAACACCCGCGTGTGTCGCGTCGGCCGGTCCGACGGCGGCCTGTTCGCCGCCACGGACCAGCATGGCAACGTTGTCCGGGCCCGGCGGATCATCGTCGCCACGGGTGTCTCGCGGCCCTACGTGCCGCCCATCGAGGGCGCCGAGGAGGCCGAACACTACGCCGAGGTGTCCGTCGACCCGGCCGAGTTCACCGACAAGCGGGTGCTGATCGTCGGGCGCGGCAATTCCGCGTTCGAAACCGCGGACAACCTCATCGAGACCGCAGCCGTCATCCACGTCGCCGGCCCCGGCTCGCTCAAGCTGGCCTGGCGGACGCATTTCGTCGGACATCTGCGGGCCGTCAACAACAACTTCCTGGACACCTACCAGCTCAAGTCCCAGAACGCCGTACTGGACGGGGACATCCTGCGCATAGCGCGGAACCCGGACGGCACCTATGTGGTGAGCGTGAAATTCGCCCGGGTCGAGGAAGTGGTGAAGGACATCCCGTACGACCGGGTGATCCTGGCCACCGGATTCCGCTTCGACGCCTCGGTGTTCGACGACGACTGCCGTCCCGACCTCGTCATCAAGGACCGCTTCCCACGGCTCACCCCCGCCTGGGAATCCGTGAACGTGCCCGGTCTGTATTTCGCCGGCACCATCACCCAGTCCCTGGACTTCAAGAAGTCCACCAACGGCTTCATTCACGGTTTCCGGTACGGCGTCAAGGCGCTGCACCGCATACTCGAACGCCGCTACCACGACCGGGAATGGCCGCACACCGCCCTGCCCGCCTCCGCCGGCGCCGTGACGGACGCGGTCGTCCAACGGGTCAACCGCACCTCGGCCCTGTGGCAGCTGTTCGGATTCCTCGGCGACGCGGTGCTGGCCGGCACCGACGGCCGGGTGCGCTACTGCGAGGAGGTCCCGGTGGCGCATCTGCACGAGGCCGCCGCCCGCGGCGACTTCGGCGACCTGGCCTCCTACTTCACCGTCACGCTGGAGTACGGCGCCGACCACGACCGGGTCGACCCCTTCGACATCACCGTCCGCAGGACGCCCCAGCAGGACACCGGCGGCCTCGACGCGCGCTATCTGCACCCCGTCGTACGGCAGTTCCGCCCCGACGGCACCGGCGAGCCGGTCGCCCAGCACCACCTCACCGAGAACCTGGAGAACGAGTGGGACAACCCCGACGTCCACGTCGGCCCGCTCCGCTCCTTCCTCGCCTCCCGGCTGCCCGCCGGGAACGACCTCCCGGCCGGTGCGGAACCCGCCGCGCCCCCGGCATGACCCGCCCGCGCCCCGCCCGCTCCCGCGACGCGGCCGAGCGGGCCCGCGAACGGCTCCGCCCCGAGCACTACGACTTCATCGCCGGCGGCGCGGGCGAGGAGACGGCACTCCGGGAGAACGAGGACGCCTTCAGCCGGCTCGCCCTGCTTCCCCGGGTGCTGCGCGGCGGCGCCGGCCGCGACACCGAAGTGGGCGTGCTGGGCCGGAAGTGGCCGGCGCCGCTGTTCGTCTCGCCCACCGCCTTCCACCGCCTCGCCCACCCCGAGGGCGAACTGGCCACCGCGCGGGCCGCCGCCGCGACCGGCACCCCGCTGGTGACCGGAATGGCCGCCACCACCGCCGTCGCGGACGTGGTCGCCGCCGCCCGCGGGACGGACCCGGAGGCCGTGGTCTGGTTCCAGCTCTACCTGCAACCGGAGACCGAGGTCACCGCCGCACTCGTGCGCCGCGCCGAACGGGCGGGGTGCTCCGCGCTCGTCGTCACCGTCGACTCGCCCGTCTTCGGCCCGCGCACCCGTGACCTGCGCAACGGCTTCCACGATCTGCCGCCCGGACTCGCGGCCGAGAACATGCGGGACCTGCCCGGCACCGCGCCGGGCGGCACCCGCGACATCACCATGTGGCCGGCCGGCTGGGACGACCTGGCACGGCTGCGCGAACTGACCGGTCTGCCCCTCGTCCTCAAAGGCGTACTGCACCCCGAGGACGCCCGCGTGGCCGTCGAGCGGGGGGTGGACGCGCTGCTCGTCTCCAACCACGGGGGACGACAGCTCGACGCCGCTCCCGCCGCCGTCGAGGCGCTCCCGGCCGTGGCCCGCGCCGTCGCCGGACGGGTGCCGGTGCTCATGGACGGCGGGGTGCGCCGGGGCACCGACATCGCGCTGGCCCTCGCCCTCGGCGCCCGGGCCGTCGGGGTGGGCCGGCCCGTGCTGTGGGCCCTGGCCACGGCCGGGGAGGACGGGGTGCGGGAGGCCCTGACGGCGCTGCGCGAGGACTTCGGCCGGGCGCTCGCCCTGTGCGGCGGACGCCGGCCCGGGGACCTCACGGCCGACCAGGTGGTCCCGCGCGGGTTCCCGCACCGGCCACCGGAAGGAGAGCGGACATGGTGAGCAGGACGACGGCGGCGGCACTGGCCGCGGGCGGCGCGCTGCTGCTGTCCTCCCCGGCCTGGCTGCCCGACCGGGTCGTCGCCCTGCGGACGAAGGTCTTCGCCCGCGTCAACGGCGACGAGGGCATGCTCTTCCCCGACGCCGTCTTCGGGCCCGACCGTTTCCAGGAGGTCTACGGCCATCCGGCCGCCGCCGGCCGCAGCAAGGGCGCGGCGCTGTCCGACCTGTTCTGGTACTGGCTCGCGCCCGGCGCCGACGTCCACCAGGAGCACCTGGAGGCCGGCCCCCGCTACGACGAGGTCGCCCGGCGCACCCTCGACATCCTCTCCGGCCCGTCGGCGCAACTGTCCGCCGCCGCGGCCCGGCACACCCGGCAGGTCCTGGAAGCGGCCGGCACCGGCCGCGTGCGTGCGGTACGGCTGCGGGACCTGATGATGCCGGTGTGGGCCGAGTTCTTCTACGGGCTGGTCTTCGAGGAGCCGTGCCCGGCCGAGGCCCGGCGGCTGATCGTCGCCCACGCCGAGGACGTCGTCAACGCCCTCAAGTGCACCCGTTTGCGCCATATGCGCCGCCGGAACCGGCTGACCCGCTATCTGCTGCGCCGGCTGGCCGCCGGGGACGTGCCCCACGCGCTGCCCGCCGGCCTGACCCGCCGCCAGCAGGCGTTCTACCTCCAGGGCACCTTCTTTAACACCGCGGTCGTCCAGATGTCCGAGGCGATGGCCCACCTCCTGCTGGTCCTCGCCCAGCACCCGGAGACACAGCGGCGGGTGGCGGCCGCCCCCGACGACGACCGCTACCTGACGCACGTCATGAACGAGACGTTCCGCCTCTACCCGCTGTTCGGGGTGGCCCACCGGATCACCACCGCGGACCTCGCCCTCGACGGTCTGCCGGTCATCCCGGCAGGCTCCGTCCTGGCCTTCAGCTACCCCGACTACCACGCCACCGGCTACCCGGACCCCGAGCGTTTCGACCCCGCGCGCTGGGAGTCGCTCTCCGCCCGGGACGCCCACCACATCCCGTTCGGCGTCGCCGCCAACCGGCCCTGCCCCGCCTGGCGCCTCGCCCCGGTCGTCATGCGCGCCGCGACCCGCGAGGTGCTGGCCCGGTACGTGCTCGACTCTCCCGTCGGCCACACCCGCTCCATCCCGCACCGCGCCCCCTGTCTGCTCGTCCCCCGCGACCGCCCGCTCCCGCGGCCTCTGCGAGGCGTCCTGCGGACGGCGCTGACCGTCCGGGACCGGGCCGAGGACGTCGGACGCAGCCTGCTGCAACTCCTCTTCGGCACCTGGATGGTGCTGGAGGCCCGCCGCACCAGGCCCGCCGCGACGTACTTCGCCCGGCACGACACCGAGGGCCGCCCGCTCGACGGCGACCAAGGTCTGCCCGGCACCGGGACGGGACGGGAACAGGCCGCGCGCACCTGCCCGTACCCGGGCCGGCGAGCCTGACGGGCCCCACCTTCCTCCCGCGTCTCCTCACCAAGGAGTCACCGTTGTCGACCACCGAGATGGGTCCGGCGTTCTTCCTCGCCGTGGCCGTCATCCTCACCGTGTGCCGCCTCGTCGGCTGGCTGCTGCGCCGACTGGGCCAGCCGCCCGTGGTCGGCGAGATGGTCGCCGGGGTGGCCCTCGGCCCCTCCGTCCTCGGTCTCGTCTCACCCGGCCTGGAGAAGGCGGTGTTCCCGGACGAGATCCGCCCCGTGCTGTACGTGGCGGGGCAGGTCGGCCTCGTCGTGTTCATGTTCCTGTCCGGGTACGAGTTCCGCACCGACCGGCTCCGGTCGGTGGGCCGCACGGCGGTCCCGGTCTCCGCGGCCGGCATCGTCGTCCCGCTCGTCCTGGGCACCGGGCTGGCCTGGGCGGCGCACGGCACGGTGGACCTCTACCCGGACGGCGTCTCCACGACGGTGGGCGCGCTGTTCGTCGGAGTCACCGTGTCGATCACCGCCTTCCCGATGATGGCCCGGATCATCACCGAACGCGGCCTGACCCACACCCGGTTCGGGGCGGTCTCCCTGGCCTCGGGCGCGCTGGACGACGCCGTGGCGTGGGTGCTGCTGGCAGGAGTGCTCAGCATGGCGGGCGGGGGAGCGGACACCTTCCTGCTGGCGGTGGCCGGCACGGCGGGCCTGGCCGTGCTGCTGTGGCTCTTCCTCCGCGTCCGGCCCGCGGCCCTGGAACGGGCGCGGCAACTGACCGACGACCACATGCTGCTGGTCACCGTCCTGCTGCTGTTCCTCGCCGCGTGGTACACCGACCGCATCGGCCTGTACGCCGTGTTCGGCGCCTTCAGCCTCGGCATCGCCTTCCCCCGCGACCCGGTGGTGACCCGCGCGGTGGCGGCCATCGCGCCGATCAGCCGCATCGTGTTCCTGCCCCTGTTCTTCGCCTACTCCGGACTCAACACGGACTTCACGCTGCTGTCCGACGGCCGGCTGCTGCTGTTCACCGCGGCCTGCGTGCTGGTGGCGATCGTCAGCAAGTTCGGTGCCTGCTGGGCCATGGCGCGGCTGATGGGCGAGCCGCAGGCCGTCGCGGTCCGCGTCGGCACGCTGATGAACGCGCGCGGCCTGATGCAGCTCATCGCCATCAACGTCGGCCTGGCCGCGGGCATCGCCTCGCCCGCGCTGTTCGGGGTGCTCGTGATCGTCGCCCTGGTGACGACGGTGATGACGAGCCCGCTGCTGGCCCTGCTGGACCGGCGCGGTCGCACCGACCTGCCGGACCGGACCCCGCCCGCCGAGACGACCTCCGCCGGCCCCGGCGCGGGCCCGGCACCCACCGGGCACAGCCCCCGGACCCACGGCACCGGCTGACGACGACGCCGGCTGGCGGCCACGCCGGCCGACCGCGCGTCCCCGGCTCCGGGCGCTCGTCGCGGACGCGCGGGCGGCGGGCCGGCCGTCGGTCGCTGGGGCTCGTCAAGGCGCATCATGGAGGGCATGCGAACGCTGCCTGTGCTGGTCTACGACGGCGACTGCGGTTTCTGCTCCGCTTCGGTGGCCTTCGCCCGGAGGTGGGTCAAGCCGCGCTGCGACATCGAGGCCGGCCAGCGGGCCGAGCTGGACGCCCTCGGCGTCACCCGGCAGCGGGCCGAGTACGAGGCCCTGTGGGTGACCCCCGACGGGCGGGTGTACGGCGGTGCGCAGGCGGTCGCCAGAGCGCTGCTGAGCGCGGGCCGCGGCTGGGCCGTCGCCGGGGCGCTCCTGCGACTGCCGCCCCTGCGCTGGGCCGCCCACGGCGTCTACCGCGTCATCGCCCGCAACCGCCACCGCCTCCCCGGCGGCACGCCGGCCTGTGCCGTGCCCCCCGGCCGGCGGCCGGGAGCCGACTGAGCGGGAGGGCCGTTCGCCGGTTCTCTGTTCGACGCGACAGCAAACGTGCATACGGTGATCAGACCGGGGCAGACGGCTCCCTGGACACGCATCCACCACTCCCGGCAGCGCAGCCGCATGGAGGGTGCGCGCTCACGGACGTCGCGGGCCCCGTGAAACGGCCCGCCTTTCGGGAAGGTTGTCGCTGTGTTGCTGCCTGCGGAGAAGGAACTGCGTGCGGTGCTGGCCCGCTTCGCCGACGCTCGCTTCCGCCATGACCTGCAGCCCACCGGTCACTCCAGCCGCGAACTGGAGGACGCCACCTACACGCTGTGCGTCATGACCGGCACCCAGTCGGTGGACCAGGCCCTCGCCACCGCCGACGCCCTTCTGGACCGGCTGCGGACGGACCGTCCCGCGGCCGCCAGGGCGACACAGACCCTGGCCGCCTGACGCCAGGCGGCCAAGCCCACCCCGCGCATCCGAAAGCCTGCCCGGACGAGGCGTGTGCCCGGGCAACGCGCCGCCGGGAAGGGCCAGTCCGGTCCGCGGCCCCTGCCCCGTGGTTCCTCGGAACGCGGGGCCCGGGGCTCGGAGCAGGGCCTTACTGCGGCGGGCGCGCCCAGGCGCGGACGGCCAGCTTCCCGGTGGTGCCGAGGTCGAGGTGGGGCGTGACGGTCACCGGATCGGCGCCGCGCTCCGCCCGCACCCTGACGTACGGAACGTCGACGGGAGCGCCGTCCTCGGTGGTGTTGCGCCACATGAGCCCGGAAACGGCGCTCTCCCCGGGCTTCAGTACCAGCGGGCGGGCCGGCTCGTCGAATCCGGTCCCGGTGCTGATGCCCCCGCTGCCCCGCACGATCCGGATGCCCTCGACGGGGGACAGGTCCTCGTCGAGGAGTTCGAGGAGCGGGTAGCCGTCGAGGGCGTACGCGCGTGTCCCGCAGTTCTCCAGGTGCAGTCCCACCACGCGCAGCCCCATCGCGGCATCGCCCTGATCGGCGCTCAGGCGGATGCCGGAAGGCGGGCACTGGCCGGACGCCGGCGGCGCCTCGCCGGCCGGCACCCTGGTCACCCTGGCGACCTTGACCCGGGTCACCGGCGACGCTCCGGGCACCAGTTCCCCGAGGCGGACCGTGCCGCGTACGGTCGCCCCGGCACCGACCGAGCGGACGGTCTCCTCCTTGCTGGCCATGACCTCGCCGGTGTCCGTGGTGAAGGTGAAGAGGACCGTGTACGTCAGGGCCGCGGTGCCGTCGTTGGTGACCTCGTAGGCGGCCGAGACGCCGGAGACGCGGCCAGGAAGCGGGTCGGGGTGGACGGAGAAAGCGTCCGGACTGGGGCTCGCGGTGGGCGTGCCGGAGGGGACGGTCACCGAGGTGATCCGGACGCCGTCCACGGACGGCGCGGTGACAGCCGGCCGGCTCGCGGGACCGGTCACGTCCGGGCCGAGGCTGCCCGGCTGTCCGGAGCCGCACGCCGTGAGCAGCAGGAGTGCGGCAAGGGCCGGCGGGAAGAGACAAGTGGCTGTGCGCATCGGGACACTTCATCAGGGTCCCGGCCGCCGGGCTGTGGCGTACGTCACGACGGCGGGTCAACGGCTCGCTCCGTACGGCCTGTCGGCCGCTGCCGCGACCCGGGCCTGCGCGTTTCGCGGCCAGGGTTCCGTGAGGGCCTCGGCGAGGTCCCCGGGACACGGCCGCGCGGAGCCGGCGACGCCCGACGGCCGGCGCGAGGCGGTGCCGGGCGTCCCATCTCGGACGCCGGGAGGTGCCTCGGTCGGGGTTCCGCGACCCCTCACACGGTGTTGGCGCGGATGCGCGCGAGCAGGGTCCGCAGCTGTTCGCGTTCGTCCGGGTCCACCCCGGCGGTCGCTTCGGCGAGGGCGAGGCGGTCGATCTCCTCCGCCTCGCGGTGACAGCGCCGGCCCGCCTCGGTGAGCCGCAGCAGGAACGCGCGCCGGTCCTGCGGATGGCGGAGCCGCTCCACCAGGCCGTCCCGTTCCAGACTGTCGACGATCGCGGTGGCGGTGCGGGGGGCGATGCCCGCCCTCTCGCTCAGATCCCGCATGCGGAGCGGCTCCCGGGCCCCGGCGAGCATGCGCAGGGCACGCAGCCGGGCCACCGACGCCCCTCTCGCCCGCAACCGGGCCTCCACGAACTGTCGTAGCCGGTGCGTCGTCTCGTACAGCTCGTCGATCAGGATGTCGCTGCTGCCCTGCACTGTCATGGCGCTCAGTCTCTCCTGTCCGCCCTCGCCCCCGCCATACGCTGAGACCCCTCATAGTGAGTATGCTCAGCATATGCTCCGACGCCACTCCGTGCTGTCCGCCCTGCCGTCCCGTCTCAGCCAGCGCCTGGTCGTCCCCGTCGTCAGCGTCAGCGTCACGTTCATCGCGATCGTCGACGGAGCGATCACCACCGTCGCCCTGCCCTCGATTGCCCGTCAGTTCGGGCTGACCACCGCCGCGCTGGACGGAGTGGTCGTCGTCTACCCGGTCTGTCTGGCCATGGCCATCCCGGCCTCGGCCTGGCTCGTCGAACGGTTCGGCGGCAAACGCGTCCTGCTGACCGCGCTCACCGTCTTCCTCGGTTCGTCGCTGCTGTGCGGGGCGGCGGCCGGGCTCGGCCAGCTCGTCGCCTGCCGTGCGGTGCAGGGCCTGTCCGCCGGTGTCCTCTTCCCGGCCTCCACCGCCCTGCTGTTCGCCACCTTCACCTCGGCGGAGCAGGTGCGCATCTCCCGCTACATGATCATCCCGCAGCAGATCGCGCCGGCCGCGGCACCCGTGCTGGGCGGGCTGCTGGTGGACCACCTGTCCTGGCGCTGGGTCTTCTACGTCAATCTGCCGGTGGGCCTGCCCGCCGTGCTGTTCGGCGCCCTGTTCCTGGCCGGCGGCCGGGGCGGCCGGCCCGGCCGCTTCGACCTGCCCGGACTGCTGCTGAGCGCGGGCGCGCTGGCCGCCTTGATGTTCGGCATCTGCGAGGGACCCAACCAGGGCTGGACCTCCCGCACCATCCTCACCACGCTCCTGCTCGGCGCGGTACTGCTGGCCGGCGCCGTCGCCGTCGAACTGCGCACGGCCCAACCCCTGCTCCGGCTGCGCCTGTTCGCCGACCGGCTGTTCCGCGACACCAACCTGATCAATCTCATCGGCCTGATACCCATCATGGGCGCCCTGTACCTGACCCCTCTCTTCGTCCAGCAAGCCCAGCACCGCAGCGCGCTGGAGTCGGGCCTGACCACGTTCCCCGAGGCGTTCGGCGTGCTGCTGACCGTGCAGGTCGCCGGTGCCCTGTACGCCAGGGTCGGCCCGCGCCTGATCGTCGGCTGCGGTCTGGTCGGTCTGGGCGCCGTACTGCTGCTCCTCGCCACCTGCGACGCGGACACGGACCTGTGGACCGTCCGCGGCTACATGTTCCTGTTCGGCGCCGCGATCGGCACCTTCTTCATGCCCACCACGGTGGCCTCCCTGGCCACCCTCGACCGGACCGACCTGGCCCAGGCCACGATGCTGAACACCGTCGTACGCCAGACCGGCGGCGCGCTCGCGCCGGCCGCCGTGACCACCGCCCTCGTCCTCGGCACCCCGCCCGAGACCGCCGCGGCGCCGCCCGTCACCGCCTACCAGCACGCGTACCTGGCCCTCGCCGCGATCGCGGCGGCGACGGCGGTCCTCGCCTTCACCCTGCCCGACGGCCCCGCCCGCGCCGCCGTCCGCGGCAGCACGGCCAGGACCTCCGGGCCCGTCCTGCCCCGACGCCGGCGGGACCGGGTCGGCTCCTGACCCCGGGAACACCGCTCGCGTACGTACGGACCTCCTCCCCGTCCGTGCCGTCCCGCCGGCGCCACGGATAGGGTGAGCGGTGACCGACCGGACCGGGCGGGGACCTGGGCCTGTCTGATCTTCGGGTCGTTGCCCGGAGGGCGGCCGGGGCGTCGTACGCGGCCGTCTCCGCCGTCTTCGCGCCGACGGCAGCCTCCGCCCACCACCCGGGAACGCGGACGACTACGACCACCGGAGTGCGCATGACGACGGACAGCCCGGGGACGGACGGGGCGGCGCGCGCGGCCGGTGTGGAGGTGCGGCCGGCCGCCGGATACATCGGCGCGGAGATCGACGGCGTCGACCTGGCCGGGGAACTGGACGAGGCGGTGGTCGCGGTCGTCCGCGCGGCGCTGCTGCGCTGGAAGGTGGTGTTCTTCCGCGGGCAGCGCCTCGACCACGCCTCCCATGTCGCGTTCGCGCGCCGGTTCGGCGAGCCGGTCGTGCTGCCCAGGCGGGGCAGCGCCTCCCCGGCGGGCGTGCCCGAGGTCGAGACCACCGCCGACCGGCTGGAACTCGGGGGCCGGTTCGGCATGGAGCACGACGAATGGCTGCGGCGCCGCCGCCACTCGCTGCTGCGCGGCTGGCACTGCGACCACGGCGCCCGGATCGACCCGCCCGCCGCGACGATCCTGCGCGCCGAGGCCGTACCGCCGTACGGCGGCGACACCACCTGGTCCAACCTGGCCGCCGCGTACGCCGGACTCTCCGCGCCCGTGCGGGAGTTCGTGGACGGACTGCGGGCCGAGCACCGGCTCGGGGTCGGTTACCAGCCGCGGCCCGGCGACGACGCCTACGTCCGCCACCTGCTGGAGCACCAGACCGCCACCGTGCACCCGCTGGTACGGGTCCACCCGGAGACGGGGGAGCGGATCCTCTTCGTCAACGGCTACTACGTCGAGCAGATCACCGGGCTCTCCCGCGCCGAGAGCCGGGCGGTCCTGGACATGCTGCTGGAGCAGGCCGTCCGCCCCGAGTACACCGTGCGCTTCCGCTGGGAGCCGGGCAGCGTCGCCTTCTGGGACAACCGGGCCACCGTGCACCTGGCGCCAGGCGACCACGCCCAGCTCGGCTCCCCGCGGATCATGCACCGGGTGATGCTCGCCGGGGACGTGCCCACCGGGGTGGACGGCCGTCCTTCGGAGGCGATCACCGGGAGCGCGCCCGGCCGCTGGTGAGCCCGGAGCTGTCAACACCCGGCGTGCCCAGGCGAGTTCGGCCCCCGCACTGCGAGGCCGCGCCCGCGGACGCGAGGGCAACGAGTCCACGCGGACGCGGCTATGCCCTCGGCGAACCGGGCAGGCGGGGGCCGGCAGTCTCTGGTTGAGTGCACTGATGGAGATCTTGGTGTTGGGCGGCACCGCGTGGGTGGGCCGCGAGGTATCGCGGCAGGCACTGCAACGTGGGCATCGGGTGACCTGTCTGGCCCGGGGGAAGAGCGGCGAACCGGCCGAGGGCGCGGTGCTGGCCGTCGCGGACAGGGCCGACCCGAAGGCGTACGACAGCCTGAAGGGCCAGGACTGGGACGCCGTGGTCGAGGTGTCGTGGCAGCCGGGCTTCGTCCGCGGGGCGCTGGCGGCGCTCGGCGAGCGGGCGGGCCACTGGTCGTACGTGTCGTCGGTCAGCGCCTATGCCTCGCATGCGCGGCCGGACGCGGACGAGTCGGCGGAACTGCTCCCGGCCGCCCGCGGCGACGAGGTCGACCACGGGCTGTTCGGAGAGGCCAAGGTGGCCTGTGAGCAGGCCGCGACGGCCGCGGTGGGCGACCGGCTCCTCATCGCGCGGGCGGGACTGATCGGCGGCCCCGGCGACCACAGCGGGCGCTCCGGCTACTGGGTCGCCCGCGCGGCCCGCGAGCCGTCGGCCCCGCTCCTGGTGCCGGCCTCCCCGGCCCTTCCCACGCAGGTGGTCGACGCGCGAGACCTCGCGGCATGGCTGCTGGACTGTGCGGAGAACGGCACGACGGGGACGTACGACGCGGTCGGCCCGGTCGTGCCCTTCGGGGAGTGGGTCGCGCTGTCACGGCGGATCGGCGGCCACACCGGGCCGGTGAGGGAAGCCGACGACGCCTGGCTGCTGGAACAGAACGTGGTCCAGGCCATGGGTCCGGAGTCCCTCGCGCTATGGGTGGCCGACCCGGACTGGTCCGGCTTCGGCGCCCGCAACGGCGCCGCGGCGAGCGCGGCGGGCCTGCGCCACCGGCCCCGGGCCCAGATGCTGGCGGACATCCTGCGCTGGGAACGGGAACAGGGCCTGGACCGGCCCCGCCGGGCCGGCCTCAGCGGCGAGCGCGAGCGCCACCTGCTGAAAGCACTGGACGAGAGGCGGCTCGGGGGCATGCGCCCGGCCGGAGCGGAGTGACCTGGGCCGGGTCCCGGGCGCCCTGTCAGGCGGGGCGCCCGGGACCCGGCGCGTACGCGAGGGCAGGAGCTACTGCTCGTCGAGGACGCCGGGGGTGTCGTGCAGGACCACGCTCTGCCGCAACGGGACCCGGCCCATGCCGATGTCGTACATCGGTGACGTCGGGTCGCCGACACCGAAGGCGATGCCGAACGCCATGGTGAGTTCGCTCGGAACGCCCAGTGACTCGCGGACCGTTCCCGCGTACATGCCGAGCAGGGCCTGCGGGATGCCGTGGAAACCCCGTGCGGTGAGCGACAGCAGGAAGTTCTGGGCGTACATGCCGACGTCACCGGCCGTCCGTACCCCGTCGCCGAGCCTCGGCATGAAGAGCAGGGCGACATGGGGTGCGCCGTAGAAGCGCAGGTTCTCGCGGAACACCTCCCGCCTGCCTTCGAGGTCCGAGCGCGCTATGCCCCGGGCCCCGTACACGAGCGCGCCGTGCTGATAGGACCGCTCGCGGTAGACACCGTCGCCGTAGTCGGCGGTGAAGTCCGGGGAGGTCCGGCCTTCCTCCTCCGCCTTGAGCAGTTCCTTGCTCAGGGTGTCCCGGGCCGCACCCGAGACGACGTGCACCGTCCAGGGCTGGGTGTTGCTGTTGGACGGTGCCGTCTGCGCGTCCTCCAGCACCCCGCGGATGTCCGCGGGGGACAGCGGGGTGGGCAGGAACTGCCGGGGCGAGTGCCTGGCGCGCACGAGATCGGTGAAGAAGGAGACGCTGCTGGACAAGGAAGTGCCTTTCCGGGACGTGTGGTTCGAGGTGCCGGGGCGGGTGTGTCAGCGGTGGAGGGAGCGGTTCAGCTCGACGGTCTCGTCCAGCGTGGGCGTGAAGGTGAGAGCGGCCAAGCGTGCCATCTGACGGTCGCGCTGACGCGGGGCCTCGGTCCGGTCGGCCGCGGCGAGGGCCGGTCCCAGCTCCCCGAGACCCAGCTCGGTGCAGTAGGCGGGTGTCATCGGCTGCTGACGCCAGGAGTCGGCCAGCACGCCGGCGTCGTAAGGGTCGAAGCCGCTCTCGTCCACGAGGCGCATGCCGACGCGCCGCGCCTCGCCGGAGTCGGCGGCGACCGGGAGCGCGATGCGGCCCGGGGTGCCCGCCGGTACGCCCTTGGTGCGCAAGGTGCCTGCCAGAGCCGCATTCCACGCCTTCACCACGGGGCGCCCCAACTGCTCCGCCACCCACAGGCTCTCCACCTGGCCCTGCTCCACCGCGTCGACGGGACCGGCGAGTTGGGGGAAGTAGTTGGAGGTGTCGATGACCACGGTCTCCTCGGGGGCGAAGGCGAAGAGCCCGGCCACGTCCGGGACACGGGCGAAGGGGACGGACAGGATCACCACGTCCTTGCCCTGAACGGCCTCTTCCGCGGTCACCGCGCGCGCCCCGAACTCCCGCACGGCGCTGCCGATGGTCTCGGGTCCCCTGGAGTTCGCCACGTCGACGTCATGTCCGCGGGCGCCGAACGTGCGCGCCAGCGTCGTCCCGATCTCTCCGGTTCCGAGGATGCCGATTTTCATGAGGGGTCCTTCCGGGGGTGCGTCGTCCCCCGGGAGAGACGGCGGGCAGGTGTGATGAGGCGCCGGCAGGGCAGGGAGGGGCGCCCCGCACGGCTTCCGGGTGCGGCGGCAGCCTCCTCGCGCGCCGCGCGGCCCACGCGAGCTCAGCGGCCCCGCTTGCCTTTGGCACCGCTCCCCACTCTTCGCGCGACGATCCGGCGGGCACTGAAACGGAGGCTGCCTCCGCACGAGAGGAGCTTAAAACGGAGGCTACCTCCGGTCAAGTTCCCGCTGGTGTCGCCGTAGCCGCCGCTGTGGAACGTCGGCGGTGGCCGGCGAGCCGGAGGCGGGGATGTCTCACGCCGGGCCCCTGTACACCTCGGTGACGTTCGGGCGCGGTGCCGGGCGGTGCCGGGCGGCGGGGCCCTCCGCGAAGGCGCGCAGGGCGTTCTCGGTCGTGCGGGTCACGAAGGCGCGGGTACGGGCGTCCATCGCGTGGTCGCGGCCGCCGTCCCGGGTACCGGCCATGAGGGCCTCCACCCAGCGCATGGTGCCGGTGGCGAAGACCCGCGCGCCGCTCGCTGCGGTGTAGTAGGCCGAGTCGCTGTGGCTGCGGCGGCCACCGCACACCAGCGGGGAGTGGGCCGTTATCTCCAGTGGCGCGGGGACGGGCGCGGCGGGGGTGATCCGGTCGTATTCGACGCCGACCAGGTGGTCGAAGCCGTCGCCGGGCCGTACGCCTGTTCCCTCGTACAGCCAGTGGTCCGCCGCGTGGACGACGTACGGCGCGTCCGTCGGATACCCCTCGTAGAGCACCCCCGTGAGCGACGACTCGGGATCCGGCGCCGGAGCGCTGCGGAAGTCGGTGGTCACCTGGGCGGGCCGGGCGGGGTAGCAGGGGTCGGCCCGCAGCGAGGTCTTGTAGCAGACCACCGTGCGGTCCGGCCGCGTCTGTCCGTCCTCCAGGCGGACCCGGCGGAAACAGGTGTTGGCGCCCAGGAACACCAGATTGCTGCCGGCGTCGCGGGCCCGCGTGACGTGCCGGCGCTGCTCCGGGGTCCAGTACTCGTCGTGTCCCAGGCAGACGACCGCGGACGCCCCGCGCAGGATCTCCGGGTCGCGGTGCACGTCGGTGCCGGTGGTGTAGGCGAGCGGTATGCCGAGCCGTTCCGCCAGCACGACCGCGGCCCGTTCGTACACCATGAACTTCTCCGCGCCGTCGGCGTCGTAGGGCCGGTCGAAGCTGACGGCCAGGGAGCGGGTGGCGTACGCGCCGGAGGCACCGGCGTAGAGGCTGTGGCCGCCCCACCGGTTGTAGGCCTGCCAGGTGGCCGGGGCATGCATCAGGACGGTTCGGCCGGCGCCCCGCGTGGAGCGCAGGATCAGCGGGACGTAACGCTGGTGACCGCTGTCCGTCTCCAGCCGTAGCAGGTACGCGCCCTCCGGCCAGCCGGACGTGCCGAACGTGAGGGTGCGCGGCCAGTCCGCGCGCACGGTGCGGGTGTCCGGCAGGAGGCGGGGCTCCGCCTGGCGGCGGCCCCGGACGCGCTCCGACGTCCACACGAGCCGGGCCTGGGCCCCGCCGTACCAGCCGACGCGGAAGGCCGAGACCCGGAAGGACGCCGCGGTCGTCGAGACGTACAGGCCGCACTCCTCGCCCGGGGTCACGCTCACCCGGTCCGCGTAGCCGGCGACGGCCGGAGCGGGACCTCGGGAAGCGATACGCCAATCGGGTGTACCCGTACGGTCCTGTTCCGCTTCGGGACGGTGGGAGACGGCCGCCCGCCGGTGTCCGTGCGCGGGACCGGCCGCGTCGCAGGCGGCGGCCGTCACGGAGGCGAGCCCGAGGCCGGCGCACGCTCCGAGGAAGCGCCTGCGCGGCGGCCGCCGTCCGGGGACCGCCTCGTGTTCCGGTCTCTCCTGCCGGGCGGGACCCATGCTCATGGCGCCTCCCTTGCACACGGCTCGTGCGTCACCTCTCTCCGGGCCAAGGTGACAGAACGACGCGGACCGCGCGCCTCGCTCCGGGCCGCGGGAGGTCTCAGGTCCAGGGCTTCCGCGCCGGCCAGGGGTCTTGGGGTACGGGTCTGTGATGAGGCGACGTGGCGCGGTGCACCAGGAGGCGGCGGGCCTGCCTCACCGCCTTCTCCGCCGGGCAGCTACGCGCTTCTCCGGCCGGCAGGCACGCGGCCGTCGCCGGCCGCTGCGGCACGGTCCCTCGCCGCTCCACCCGGACGTGTCGGTTCACCGGCTGAAGTGCCGGGGCGTCCGGGCGGTTGCTCCTCCCTTGCCGGGTGGATCAGGACGGCGGTGCGGGCCGGGCGTGGCTGCCGGGCCTCTCAGGTGGTGCGGACGTGTTCGCCGGGGTGGGCGGGGCGGGGGAGTGTGCCGGTGAGGAAGGTTTTGAAGGCCTCGTGGAGTTCGCGGTAGAGGGAGGTGTCCCGGGGGGTGGCGGGATCCGCCCAGCGGGTGAGGACGCCGTGGTAGGTGTCGTCGATGAGGTGGCCGAGACGGTGCGGATCGAGGTCTTCGGTGATCTCTCCGCGCTTCTGCCCGTCGGTGAGGATGGCGGTGAAGAGCTGGGCGGTGGGGGAGGGGTGGGTGGTGAGGCGGCCGGTCCGGTGAGCGGCGGTGATCATGGTGCGGTTGAGCTGCTGATGCTGTTCGTTGAGTTCGGTGAGCGCGGCGAGGCAGTGGTGGAAGCGGGTGAGGGTGTCACCGGGCGAGAGTTCGCCGGTCCGGGTGGTGAGGGCGCGGTGGAGCTGGGTGGCGCGGCGGGTGTTCCATTCCGTGATGAGGTCGTCCTTGTGCGGGTAGTGGTTGAAAAACGTGCCGCGGGCGACATCGGCGTGTGCGGCGATGTCGTCGATGGACGTGTTGTCGTAGCCGTGGTGTGCGATGAGTTCCAGGGCTGCGGTGAAGAGGCGTTCCTGCACTCTGGCTTTGTTGCGTTGACGGCGTCCTTGAGGAGGCGCGGGGGCCGGATTGGTCATGTGTCCCTCCGTGTCGCGGTGCCGGGCGGAGTGTAGGGGTGAAACGGCGCGGGATAAACGGAAATGGTGTGCGGCGTCATGTGAATGGAATATTCCGCTACTGCGCAGATGTGACGGACGTCACTGCGGTCGGCTCTCGGCCAGGGGTGCCCGGAAATCGCCCCTGATCCCGCGCGGGTGTGA
>NZ_JBVHSO010000025.1:0-12743 GCF_055566335.1 Streptomyces sp. NPDC027672
CAGGTACTTCACCAGCGTCTGCCGGCGGATCACCTTGGCCCCGACCATGTCGCCGTACAGCATGCACATGGCGGCGATCCGGCCGTCCAGATTGCCGACCTTCAATCGCGGGTTCGGCGGCTGGTCGCTGGTGCGCTCGAAGCCGGTCGCCTCGATCGGCCAGGCACCGTACTCCTGCCCCTGCCACCAGATCACCCCCGACTGCAGATGCGCGTGGAAGAACAGCTGGTCGGCGCCGAAGCTGCTGGCATCCAGTTCGTAGACCGTGACGCGTCCGCCCGGTTCAAGCTGCTGGGCGTCTGCGGTAATCATTCCAGCACCGCCGATTCAGCGGCGCCCAGCGGCAGGGAGACCTCCCCAGGCCAGTTGAACGTCTCCGGCTGCGGCAGCAGTGCACGGACCTGATCCCAGGTCTCGATGCCCACGGGGGCGGCCAGCGCCAGTGCCTCCAGCTCTTGGTTCACCGCATCGCGCCAGGCAACCATCGCACGGGCTTCGTCACGGTAGCGCGGCACGCTGCTGTTGAAGTAGCTGCAGCACGTCTCGATCGTGTCGTAACGCCGCTCCTTCACCCACGCAGTCATCCACTCCCACGCCTCCGCACGGATCGCCTGGTAGTGCTCCGGGCTGTGCAGGACGTAGGGCGGCGGCATCGGCGCCGGGGTGTTGGCCTCCAGCCACTCCGCCGGCCACAGATAGCTGTCGCGGGGGATGAAGGCGCCGGTCTCAGTGCACTTCAGGATATCGGGGTTGCTCGTCAGCTCGTACATGTCAAAGCTCCGCATCAGCGACGTAGTGGAACCAGCCGCCCCAGCGGCCGGCCGCGTTCGTCCAGTTCAGTTCGAAGGCGCTATCAGACGAGTACGGCAGCTGGGTAATCACGATCGCGCCACTATCGTTTGCCACGCCTCCACCAGCGCCGTTGCTGGGGTTGTAGATCGTGAGCGCTGGAACAGCACGCTTCTGCACCAGATATGGCTGGACGAAGTACATCGCAGAACCAGCCACGCCCGCTTGGCCACCGCCACGGCGCCCCAACTGTTGCGCCACGCCCGGTGCAACAGACATGGGATAACTCTTCTCGTAGTACCGCTGGCACATGGCCAGCTCCGCCGCTACGGGCCGAGCGTCGAAGGCCGTGGCAGCACTCCCCCGCTCCAGCTGCGGACGGCTGTAGGTGACGCCGGTGGCGGTCAGCTGGACCGTCATGTTGCCGCTGCCCGATGGGGTCAGAGTCACGCCTCGCCGCCCGGTGCCGGAGGTGATAGTGCCAGTGGCTCCGCCCACGCTCACGGCAATGGTTCCGCTAGGATTCTCCACGCTGATGGTCAACGGCTGCCCCCACGCCAGCACCGGGGCCTCCACGATCTGCTGCAATGGCCCGCTGGTGTGGGTGAACACACCTGTCGTCGCGTTGATGGTCACGTTGCAGCCGCCCGCGCCAGCCTTCCAGCGGTCGTACCCGTATGCACCCGCTGCCAGCGCACCACCGGAGAACACCCGCTGGTTGATCGGCAAACCGCAGTTGATGAGCATGTTCTTGCCGCCAACCGCAGTCAGGCCGGCAACCAGTGCGTACAGCTCTGCGTCGTTTGCATTGACCTTGTCGAAGGCAACCTTCGCAGGGTCGCCCTTGTAGGCCCCATGGTCGGTCGTGGTGTCGATGATCTGGCGGGCCATGGTCCGTCCTTACGGCTGAAAAGTTTGTTCGAAGGTGGCGCTGAGCGTGTAGACATCATTGCCGTGCGGGGTCAGCAAGTACGACTTGCACTGGTAGTACCCCTGCACGCCTAGCGGGGGCGTCCACAGGAACGAGACGCCCCCCTTCCTCGCGCGCAGGAACTCCAGCGCCGCCCGGATCTTGTCCGCTCGGCCGACAATGGAGATCGGCCATTGCTGTGTCTCATTGTTGAGTCCGTCGGATGCGCTCTGCCTGTATCCGTCGCCGAACTGCGCCTCCCGAACCAGAAAGTCACCAGAGCCGTTGATCTCGGTGCGAACGCACCACGAAAATACTTCAGCCATTGCGCGTACTCATCTGGTGGAAGAGACCACCGGGGCGCGACTGCTGTACCGCCCACTGGTTGATCATCTGCGTAAATGCCTGCTGCACCTGCCGGCCCTGGTCGCTGCCGGTGCCTTGCTGTGTGCTGCTCGCACCGTCGCTGGTGACATTGAGCGTGGTGTTGAAGGTGTTGCTCATCCCGGTTCCAGCACTCAGCGAAGATGCGGGCAGGCCGGCTGTGATCGGACGGACGGATCCAGCATCGCCGGGGATCAGGTAGGTCTTACCACCTTGGTCGAACAGCTCAGGCCGACCGCCTTCGCCCACCCGGTACATACTGCCGGCTGCCACTGGACCGCCGCCGGCGCGGCCTCCAGACGTTCCACCAATGGCACTGCCGATGGCATTGACCCAACTCGATCCGGCCCCGTTGTAGCTGTTCGCCCAGTTCCCGATCATCTGGAAAATCTGGGACGCAGCCGCCTGGGCAGCCATCTTCTGCAGCGTCTTCGCGAAGCTCTGAACCATCCCGCCCAAGCCTTCGGAGAACGGATCGAACAGGAAGTCGGCGAAGGCGTCCTGCATATTCCGCGCGGCCTGGTCGGCGTAGGTGCTCCACTGCCCGAAGGTCTGCTCCACCGACGAGCTAGTGTCGTCGTCGATACCGAACATGCCGTCGAAGGCGTCGGCGAACTTCTGGGCGCTCTCGCCCATGATCGACTCGGCTTCGTCGATGTTGCCGAGCATGTCCAGCAGCGAGGCACTGGAACGGAGCGCAGACTGCGCTGCCGCGTCGATACCCTTCAGGCCGCCGGACTGGATCTCGTAATTGACCCGGCTCAGCTCCGAGCTGTCGCCGAACAGGGCGATCTGACGCTCTAGCTGGTCATTGGCTGACTTGATCGCATCAGACAGCTTCTTGGAGGACGTTTCTGCCTCTTTGTCAACGGACTTCGCGCGAAAGGTCCCGGCCTTGGAGGCGGCAGGCTTGAGCGCCGATTCGGGAAGCATCTGGCCGTCATCGATCAACGTCACTTGCGGACCGCTACGCCGCTTCAACTCTTCGATTATCTCCCTCCGCTGCTTTCTGTATCCCTCAAGGATCTGAAGGTTCGCCTGTCGCGTTGATTCGAACGGCGCAGCATCTGCCAGCCGCTTGGCGTTGGCAATCTGATCATTCAGATTGGCAAGCCGATCGTTTAGGGCGGCGTCTCCCGTGGCTCCAACCGAACCGCCTGCGTCCAGATTCCGAAGCTGCCGCACCTTGTCGATGAAGTTCACGATAAGAACGGCGCCGTTTGCCATCTCCGCAACCAAGTCGCCCACCCACCTGGTGACAGAGGTGAAGGCGCTCTTCGTCTGGTCGGAGCCCAGGAAGGCGGTCAGCTCCTTGAACTGAGGCAGCAGCTCTGCCGCCACTTCGTTCTTCAAGCCCTGGAACGCCAGTTGGATTTGGTTCGACTGTTCCTTCACCGCCTTCATGGATGCGAGCGTATCCGCATCCAGTACCGCACCAAGGCGCTGAGCTTCATCACCCCACTTACGGAATCCATCACCGTTTCGCGCCAGGAGTGGAGCGAGCAACGACGAGTCGCTTGCGATCGCTTCCATGTAGAAGACCATGTCGGCCTGTGACGCCCCGGCATCCTCTAGAGCCTTGTAGTACTTCTGCAGGACTTCGGGGCCGCTAAGGTTCCGGAACGCGTCAGCCGTCAAGTTGACCCGGGGCGCAATCTGCTCGAAGAAGTCCTTCATTGCACCGCCGCCGGTGCTCAGGAAGTCGCCAAGCTTGTCCTGCGTGTCTTTGAAAATGTCGGCCAGCTTGTCCTGTTGGATGCCGACAGTGGCAGCGCCGGCCGCCATGCGCTGGAACACCTGCTCATTGGTTCCGGAAAGGCGAGAGAACTTCTCCAGCTCTGTTGACGCATCAACGAGCTGTCGGGTCCAGTTCAGAACTGCCGTTCCAGCAACCGCCAAGCCACCCACAGCGGTTCCTGCAATTTTGCCGAAGGCCTTCCCAATGTCAGCAGCAGCGTCGGTGGAGTCCTTGCCCAGCTTCTTCATCTGCTTGGACGCACGGTTCGTGTCGGTCTCGAACGACCCCGTGCGCATCAGAAGATCAACGACGATCGAGCCTGCAGTGGCCATGATTAGATCCGGTTGTTAAAAGCCAAGAGCCTTGGCAACGTCGCGGTCAGCGTCGCTTAGCTCGGGGTCATTTGGGCTTGGCGCGAGGAAGGTCAGGATGCTTTCAAACTTGCCGCCGAAAGTGGCTCCTACGACCGCAGCTGGTCGATGGAATCGGTGTAGGTCGTCGAACGGGTAGAGCTCGTAGAAGGCCCGCCAGCCGTCCAGTTCAGCTGCGGGCATCGCATCGATCTCGCCGAGCGTCTTGCCAAGGCTCAAAGCGAGCTGGTATCGGAACCACTCGCCGCTTCCTCGCCGGGCGAGGTCTCCTTTCCCTGGTAACTGTGCACCTCGCTGATTTCCTTGGTCAGCGCAATCTGCACAGCGAACTTCAGCCTTTTGGCCTGAGCCAGCGAAAGAGCCGGGTTTCCTTCCGGATCGCAGATCGACTTGGCGATCAGGCGTGCCATGGTCTCGGCCTGCTTGTCCGCATCTTCGCTTGCTTGGCCGGCGAAGAACCCGCGCAGAACTCCGGCTTCCTGCTCACGGATGTAGAAGGTGTGCTTCTTTCCGTCGGCCAGCATCACCTCCCGTTCGTGCACGTCATCGGAGATGAAAAGCGACGGATCCAGCAGCGGGGCTGCAGTGTTGGTGGTCTCTGTCATGGGCTATTTCCGTAGCGATGTTTCGCCACGGCGCCGCAGGGGCGCCGGGCGGTTGTGAAGACTCAGGCCAGCGGCTTGCCGTAGCGGGTGACGCCGCCGCTGCGCTGGACGGTAACCGTGCCGCGCACGATCTCGTTCGTGGCGATGTCGATGTTCACGTCGGAGATGTAGCCGTTGAACAGGAAGCCGGACCGTGCAGTTGCCAGCGGAGGGACCAACTCGTCCTCGGTGTCGAGCGTGGGCGCAGCAGTGCCGTCGCTCAGGCCGATGTACCAGCTCACGTTCTCGCCGGTGTCCTTCAGCTTGAACAGCGCATCGTGCGATGCGTCGCTGGGGATGTAGTTGAACGGAATGGACACCTGGCCCGGGTTGCCCAACCCTCGCTGGTACTCTTTGTCCACCGTCGCATCCAGGCAGGTCGATTCGATCTGGTCGGCAGCGCCGCCCAGACCAGAAGCGCCGGTGGGGCAGGCGAACTTCACGATCGCCGGGCCGCCGGCCGCATTCGGGTTGACGAAGAACAGATGGGTGCCCTGGGTCTTAACGACGCCCTCGGTCATGGCAGTTTCCTCTGAAGGGCCGCGCGAGGGCGGCATAACGGATGACCAGCAATCAGCGCTGGTCGATGAAGTCGGCTTCGAGGCCGACGCGGTACAGCATGGTATCTGGGTCGCGGTTGTTGACCACGACACGGTTGACGATCAGCACGCCATCCAGCGCGGCGCGAACGGTCTTTGCCAGCTGCTCTACGCCTGCGTCGGTCGCGTGGTAGCAGTCGATTTGCACGGTGGTGAAATCGCCACCAGGGGCAGCGCTCAGGTTGTCGAATGCCGAACCCGTCACGATCTGCCAGACGATGTAGGGGCGGGTCTCGGTCTGCGCCACCTCACCGTGCCGGCCGATGCGGTCGTCGACGATCGCCGACACCGCCGCGGTGCGGATAGTTCGATACACCTTCGGGAACATCAGCGGCGCCCTCCGTTCTGCGCGGCCAGGCGCTTGGTGATCTGGTCGAGCCTCTTCAAAAGGTCCTCGGTGATCACATCGATGATCTGGGTTCCTCGTCGCTGGACGGCCGGACGCAACCACGGATAGGCCGGCTGGGTACTGGACCCGTATTCCATAAGCTGGGCGGCCTTGCGAGTGGTCGTCTTCGATCCATGCGCGTTCACGAACGCTTTGCGCTTTACCCGCACCAGCTGACGCTCACCCTTTGTTCCTACAGGCGCCTTTCCGCGACTGGCGATGATGTTGTTGACAGTCGTGTCGGTACTGTCGACCCCGCCGATAGCTGCAGATCGACGGAAGTTGTCCTTCGCCTGATCGCGGAGCAGCCGCGCCCCCTTGGCCAGTGCCAACTTCACGGGGCCGCCCCGCTTGCTCACAACCTCCGCTGGCAACGCCTCCAGCGTAGAAAGAACGCCATCGATCCCATGAATCTGAAGTTCGACCTTCACAGGTACACCTCGGCATCCTCGCCAATCCAGGCGTGCAGCAACGCGCCACTGGCGTCGGCCTCACCCTTGAAATCGGGGTCATGCCCCATGCCGATGCCACCGCGACCGGGCAGACCCTTGATGCCCACGACACGGTGGCCACCGAATAGCCGGCGGTCGCGGGGGCGGCGCCACAGCTCCAGGTCGATGAACTTCGGCCGTGATCGGCAGGCGTCGGCGAAGTCCCGGAGCGCCGATCCACGCATCGCTGTACTGCACAGGCTGGCGTGGCCGGTGTTCACCAGTTGGCGTCCGCGTCGCTGCTTCACGTTGTAGTAGCGAGCGCGGTGCTCGCCCACCAGCTCGGCATGCTGTAGCTCGGCGGCGACAGTGCTCAGCCAGTCCGGCGCATACCAGTCGTCGTCCTCGATGATCACCAGGCTGTCGGCCGGATCGACTGCGGCCAGCCCCTTCAGCAGGTTTCGAGCCTGCGTGTTCTGCCCGGGTGCCCAGTGTGGCGATGGGCGCACCAGCACCAACTGCCAACCATCGCGCCGGAAGGTTACCGGCTGCGGCTCCGGGCCATCGTCCACGATGATCCAGCGGACGGGGCCGGCGTAGTCCTGCCTGGCCATCCAGCGCTCGCACAGCGCCCAGGCAGCCGGCCGGGCACCGGTGGCAGTCAGCAGCGTCAGCATCGCGCCACCGCGAAGGTGTGCATCGGCAGCCGGCGACGGGCCACCCCGCGCTCACCGTGATCGTTCAGTTCAATCGGCAACTCGCCGGCATACTCGGTGGCGATGTCGCTGAAGCCGGCATCGGCCAGCAGCAGCCGCAGGCCGCTCTGGCTGTAGCGGTAGTAGTCGTCGGGATAGCCGTGCTCCGGGAAGGCGAACAGCGTGGTGATCACCAACAGACGGCCCGGCTGCAGCACCCGGCGCAGCTCCGGCAGCGCCAGCCAGGGCCGCGCCACGTGCTCCAGCACCTCCGAGCACACGATGCCGCTGAAGCGCCCCGTCCATTCGGTCGGCAGGTCGTGGATGTCGGCCACCTGGTCGACGCCCTCGCCCGCCTGCATGTCGATGCCGGTCCACTGGCCGGTAGCCAGATCGCGGTTCGTACACCACCAGGCCGCCGGGTCATGGATGCGGCTGCCGACCTCCAGCACATCATCGCCCAAGGCACCTGCATGGCTCTCGATGTAGGCGCGGATGCGACCGCGCACCGAGTTAAGCGGCAATCTGTTCATCGAATTCAAAGCACCTGAGAGATGAGCCGGCCGTACAGTTCACGACGCGGACGTGGGGGTTCTGCCTCGCCCACTGGGCGAACTGCTGCTTGTGGATCTCGCGCCGCGCCGGCGCCGTATTGGTCAGGCCGTTGGCGTACGGTCCGAAGAAGTGGCTGCCGTGCATGTCGAAGCCGTGCAGTCGAACCAGCGTCGCGCCCAGGTGGGCGGCAACCGCCAGCGCCAGAACACCGCTGTTCCAGTTGGTCAGTGCCCCGGGCAGCTGGATCACTCCGCCGATCCGGTGGCTGCTGTAGCGCGCTCCAGCGAACTGCCGCGCCTCCGGGTACTTGTCCCACCACTGCCGATCGCTGGCCGCCAGGAACTCCGCCCACGGCGCCAGCTCAAAGGCATTGCCCACTACGCCGACGCGGCGCCCGCGCAGGCGCTCGGCCAGGCATGCCGATGCGCTCGGGCCTGGTCCAAGAAGGTCGATCTCGATCATTGGCCGTCGTTGACCCCGGCCGAGACGGGAATGGTGATGTACTCCAGCCCCGAAGCCTTGTCCGGCAGCAGGCCGGCAATGTTGAAGATCTCGCCGCGATGGACCAGGCGCATCGACGGCAGCAGACCGTCGCGGTAGCGCATCGTGATGCGTGCCGTGACCGCCGATTGTGTCTGCCCGGACTGGATGAACTCTCGGGCGGACAGCGGCTCGACAGACGCCCATACGGTGGCCACGTCGACCCACGCCGTCTGCTCGATACCATCGCTGTCCCTGGTCGTCACCTGCTGCTGGATCAGCACCCGGTGCCGCAGGGTTCCGCTGGCAACGTTGCTCATCAGGCCACCGTCGTGCGGCGCAGCGGCGCCAGCTGTGCGGTGGCGGCCTTCGACAGAACGTAGCCGTGGCCAGCATCGGCCGGCACCACGTTGTCACCCTCGCCTTCGCGGAAGCGGTACTGCGAGGCCAGCTCCAGCAGCGTCGCGGCGATCACCGAAGGGTGCAGGATCGGCTCGCCACTGCTGTCCTCGGCCGGCACAGGCCGGCCTGCGCTGTCACGGACCAGTTCCCCATCAGAGTCGCGCTGCAGCACGTACAGGCGCCACTCCTGCTTCAGCCACGCTGCCACAGACTCGGACACGGCCGGAATCCAGATGGCCAGCCAGCGGTCATCAGCGTCACTGTCGATGCGCATCTGCTCGCGGGCGTCCGCCGGGGTGACGAACTCACGCATGGCTGCCACCCAGCTGCACGGGCTCGGCCGGAACGCGCACGCTCTTGCCGTCCTTGCCGTCGCGCCCCTTGCGTGCGCCCAGCGCCCAGTCCTGATCGTTCTCCAGGCAGGGCTTCGACGCATTGCTCCGCTTGGCGATCCACAGCGCGCCGTCGTGGGTGATCGATTCGCCCGCTTTCACGCCCAGGCCTTCGCGCCAGAAGCCGCGGTGCACCATGTAGGGCAGCACGAACTCTTTTCGGCGGTCGCCGGCACCCAGCGTGATGACGAAGCCACGCTCGGCGTCGTAGTCGCCGGTGGCTGTCTCGAAGCTGAGGCCGTCTTGGCCATCCTCACCAACGACCTTGCCCAGCCTGATCGTCTCGCCCTTCGTGGTGGTGATTACCAGCTCGCCGGCGCGATCGATCATGGCGCCGGCCAGGCCGACACCGTCGGCGCCGGCCTGCGGCGGGTTCTCGGTCAGGTGCTTGGCCACCGCCGCAGCCAGCTGCTGCTCGGTGACTGGACCCGCGTCACGGCCATCCTTCGGCACCGGCAGCGCGTCGACAGCGGCCTTTACCTTTGCCTCGATCATTGCGGGGTCTGCGTCCCGGCCGTGCTGCACCGGGTTGGCTTCGAAGTGCTTGGAGACGGCATCGGCGGTGGCCAGGTCGACCAACGTCTGCAGGCGCGGAGATTCCAGAAGCTTGGCCACGACCAGGTCGGCCAGCGCATCCACGTCCACCGGCTCCGCATCCTGGCCGGGGTCGCCCTTCTCCGGAGCCCGCTCGCGCAGCTCCTCCAGCTCCCGCTTCACCGGTGCGATCGCCTCCCGGATCAGGCCGCCGATTTCCTTGCCGAAGTCGATGGGGTCAGTCATTGCGGAATACCTCGGCTCGCGCGGCGTGAAGGGCCTTCATCATGAAATTCTCCTGCTGCAGCGCGCGCAGCTCGTCGCTGTCGTCAGGCGGTGTGTCGTCGGTCTCGACGGACGGCGCCACCGGTGCGGCCTCGGGCTCGGCCGCGATCTTGTTCTGCCGGACCTGGTCGAGCGGGAAGTCCTGCTGCTGCATGTAGACGGTGTCGCCACCCTCCAGCGGCGGAAGGTTGAACGCCAGTCGGCCCTCGTTCGGGGTCTCAATGCCACCACCGGTCAGCTTGGTGTGCACGTCCGCCTGTTTGCCCACGTCCATGCGCAGCAGCGGCTCCAGATCCAGCTCCACCCCCATCGGGCGGGAAATTCCCAGGCCCTCATCCAGTAGCTCTTCGATGCCCTCGATGTGCGCCTGCAGCGCATCCGAGTAGTACAGCTGGTTGATGTCGTCGACCTTCATGCCCGCAGGGATGGAGCCGATGCCGATCTTGAATGGCGGGATGCCGAACGGCTGGCACACCTGCTCGTCGGAGTACCGCATCTGCTCTACCAACTGCGAATCCGCCGCCTTGAAAGCGAACGGGGTGAACTTCATGTCGGCGCCTACCACCGCCACCTTGCCGGCGTTGGAACCCTGGAAACTGCTGTTCCAGTAGTCCTTCACTGCCTGCGCGTCCTCGTCGGACATGCCAGCCGGCGCGGTCAGGATTCCGCCCGGATTGGCGCCGTTGGAGAAAAAGGTGGTGGAGTCCTTCAGGATCTTCATGTTCTTCACCGCCGGCCAGTGCGCCGCACACAGCGGCGGCACGCCGATCAGCTGGTGATGGAAGCAGTTCATCCGGTCGTGAATGATCTCGCTGGCCGGCACGATCAGTTGGGTGCCTGGATAGTTCTCCGGCAGCAGGTTCGTACCGGTGCTGTAGTTGAGCTTGTAGAAGACCTCTCCGCTGTCGGACACCATCGGCTGCACGCTGCACGGATCGAGAACCCAGAGTCGGTTGACGACCTGGCGATTGTCGCGGCCCTTCAGGACGTAGGCATTGCCCTGGATCAGCTTGGACAGCATCCAGGCTGCGCGGAACTGCTGCGCGATCTGGTAGTTGTTCGGCTTGCGCAGAACGGGGGCGTAGGCGGTGTTGTTCCTCTCGACGCGCCAAACGCCGTTCGCGTCCTCCGTCTTCAGCACGAAAGGCAGCTTGCCGATGTCGGATGCGATGCGGTTGAGACAGGCGTACAGCGTCGGATAGGTCAGGACAGTGGTCGCGCGCTCTTCCATGTTGCGCTGCCACGCACCCGTGAATGGCTCTTGCACGGTCAGGGTATGCCAGCTGTCCCGCCCCGGCGCGGCAACTACCGGCGACAGCGATTTGAGGTAGTCGACGCCATGCCGGCGCACGCCAGCGGCAATGGCCAACTCCCGGGGCGAGAAACCGGTCATACGGATGCGTCCTTGTTCGGCTGGCCAGCCTTGGCCACCACCTTCTTGGCCTTCTTCTTCGCCTTTCCAGGCGCAGGCGCCTTGGCGCCCGGATTCGGCGCGACGGGCGATTGCGCCACCATGTCACGCCGCAGATAGCCGCCGCGCTGCTCCAGCGCCGCAGCAACACGATGATGCACGCTGATCACTCGGCCGCCGCGTCCGACGATATCGACCTTGCTCATGGGAACCTCGCAATTCGTGGGAGGTGACGGGGCCCGAAGGCCCCGCCACGTGTCGGTTACGAGCTGGACGGAACCGAACCGCTGCCCCAGTTCACGCGGGCCCAGGCGACGGCCTGCGTGCGGCGACGCTGCCAGTTGATGAAGCGCTCGACCAGGAAGGCCACGCTGTTGGTCTGCCACAGCGAGACAACCTGCTGCGCAGTCGGCGTGGTGCTGTTCATGGTCGGCGCGTCATCCATCACCAGCGATGCCTGGTCCGACATCGAAACCTGCAGGCCGCCTTCGTCGCCCAGGAAGATCTCGTCGCCCTTGATCAGTGCGATGACCGCACCGTCTTCATCGTCCGGCACATACGCCGACACGAACGCAGGCAGGCCCAGGAAGGTGCCGCCGGTGAAGTTGATGCCCGGGAACTCGGAAGCGCCCAGCGGGTTGACCATCAGCGACAGCGCGATTGCGGTGCGCTCCGACATCGCCCAGAACGAGCCCGCCAACGACAGGTTCGAACCTGCGATGGCATTCATGAGCGCCGCAGCGCCAGCGCGGATCGAGTCCGGATCGCTGCCAGCCGGAACCGTGGTCGCCGGCACGCCATTCAGGATCGAGGCGGGTGCCTCGTCGGCGACGGCCGCTGCATCCGGATCGATGAACTGCGTGTCGATGGTCTGGTTGACCGCCCGGCCCAGCTCGTCGCGCAGCAGCGCATCGGCCGCCGGCGTGGCGCGCATCATGGTTTCCTTGGTCGCCGCAGCGATCGCAGCAACCTTCAGCGGGGTCAGCTTCGCACGGGTGTACGACCACTTCGTCAGCGGCTTTGCAGCGCCTTCCTTGACCCACTTGGCGGTGCCGGCCGAACCCTGCACCAGCACCGGGGTATCGAACGGCAGGTTGCGCAGTCGATCGGAGACCTGGCCCAGGAGCGAGCGCGGACGCAGCCACTCGACGAAGTCGGCGAAGGCCACACCGCCATCGGTGATCAGGTTTCCGGCCCAGGTCGCGTTGCCGGTACTGGCAGCCTGCACCGCGGCCTTCTCCTGGATGATGCCGTGCAGGCGCTCATCGTTCGGGTAGATGGCGCGCGCCACGTCCAGCGGATTCTGGTGGTGGACATGCGACACGGCCAGGCAGCGGGCCATACGGGCGAAGCCGATGCCTGCATCGGTCTTGTCGACCGTCTTCAGCTGCGCCGGTTCCAGCGTACGGCCTTCGGCGCCGACGGTAGCCGAGCCCTGCGTCTTGACGATGGTCGCAACGGTGGTGGCCGACTTGGCCTGGATCGCCTGCAGGTGCTCGTAGCGCTCGATGTCGCCATCGATCGAGGTGATCTGGCTCTTCAGCGAGTCGAACTCCTCCTGCTCGCCGGTGTTCAGCGAGCGCTGCTCGTCGGCCGGCTTCTTCATGACGGCGGAGAGCTGCTTTTCCAGCTCGGCACGGGTAGCGCGGAGCTTCTCCAACTGTTCTGCGATGTTCATTTTTGGGATCTCTTTCGTAGGCGCAGCCGTTCGGCCCGGGTTCCACGCCGGGCAGTG
>NZ_JBVHSO010000025.1:12753-36809 GCF_055566335.1 Streptomyces sp. NPDC027672
ATGAGAAGCGGGTTCCACCCCGCAGGGCCGTCAGGCCCGGTGCTTCAGTGCAGCAACTTCACCGCGCCGTCGGCCGGTCGTTCGACCTTTGCCGCCTGGCGCTGGATGAGAGGGACGCCGTAGTTCACCGGACGCCGGGCGCCGGTATCCATGGCCTTGATCGTCTGGATGGTCGCCGCGGCGTTGGCCGGGATGGTGACCAGGGAGAGCTCGTAGATCTCGGTCTCGGTGAACCGGATGCCGCCGCCTTCCATGTAGCTGTACTCCAGCGCGCGGAAGCCGATCGACACGCCGCGCACCAGCTGTTCCTTCACCGACTGCCATGCCAGGTCACAGAGATCCTTCAGCGCGCCCGGCGTTGCGATCTTCGCCACGCTCGCGGTGAACGGGATGCCCTTCGCCGTCGGCTTGCCGAACTTCACGATGCCCACCGGGCTGTCGTGACGATGCTGCCAGAGCAGCGGCAACTCGGCGGCGAACTTGGCGCCCAGCGGCTCGACAATATCGCCATAGCGATCCGGCTCCGGCGTCGTGGCCAGGCCGGTGATGACCTGCTGGTCGTCGTCGTAGTTCTTCACCTCCAGCAAGCTGTAGGCGCGGTTCTCGTTGTTCATCGGGCTCCACCCAAGGTCATGAGGACGAGTTTCTTGTTCTGCGGCTCGGGGTTCCGAGACATCAGCTCGACGGCGTTCATCGCCGCCATCAGGGGATCGATTTTCCCGACCCCGCTGGCCGCCTTGGTCACGTACAGCGCGTTCTTCGACGCCTCGACCTTGGCGTTGCCCACGCACCAGTCCATCAGCCGCGAGCCGTCATGCGTCAGCAAGCCATCAGCCAGCCAGCGCTCGAACACCTTGCACGTGCCGGTCAGCTGCCAGCCCTGCCGGATGCCGACGATCAGCTCGGCGTCGATCTTCTCGGCGGCCAGGGCGTCCAGCACCGTGCCCAAGCCAGAAGGGTCGACACCGATCCCGGCTAGCAGCCTGGCCTTGGCCACCCGCTTCACCATCGCCGCCATCTCGCGCAGGTCCGTCGCGCCTTCTTCTTCCTCGGCGCCGACCATCAGGTGACCGTCAGCCTTGAAATCCTCGTAGCGGGTCTCTTCGCTCTTCCGGCGCTTCAGCGCCTTGGGATGGGCGAATGCCCGGCTCAGCAGCAGCTTCCGCTTCGTGTGCTTGTCCCTGCCGCAGAACGACAGGCCGAGCAGGTCATCCAGTCCGCCGCCATCGATGCCGACCGTGATCGCATCGCACCGGCTGATCATCCCGTCCAGGGTGATCCGCTTGTCCGCCTGCGCCTCCCAGAACTCGGCGCCGGCCCAGCTGCCTTGGTGCAGTGCCACACCGATCTGCACGTTGAGGTGCTGCGAGGCCCAGCTGCGCAGCTCGGCCTCGCTGGTCCCCACCGCGTCGTCGAATTCCTCGACCATGCGCTCCAGCGTGATGGCCCGGCCGATGTTCGGGTTCAGCAGCGGCCACAGTTGCGGGTCCTTCCACCGCTGATCCTTCGACTCCTGCAACTCCTGCGGGAACTCGAACAGCACCGGCAGCATCTTGCCGACCCGCTTGCCATCGCGGATGTCGCGGGCCTTCTGCAGTTCGTCGGCGAATACCCCGACCGGCTGCTCATCGCTCTGTGTGGTGATGAACCACAGGAACGCTTCCGGGTACGGCACCATGCCGCCGCGGATCTGCCGCAGCGCCTGCGGCGCCTTCGACTTCTTCGCGCAGACGTGCAGCTCGTCGATCAGTGCACCGCCAGACACCTTGATGCCGGTCAGCACGCCGGGGTCAAAGGTCATGATCTCCAGCGAGGCCTTCGTCTCGCGGTGGATGATCGTCTTCAGGTGGTGGCGGATGTGGAACTTGGCATCCAGTACCGGGTCCAGCTCGATCGCTCCGGCGGCGGCGTCGAACGCCAGCTGCGCCGTGTCCTGCACCGGTGCGGTCATCAGGAAGGTCGCGCGCGGGCGCTTGTTGAGCAGCACCGCGGTGACCATGCCCAGTGCGCCGAACGTGGTCTTCGCGTTCTTCTTCGGCACCAGGGCGAACAGGTCGCGAATCTCGCGCTGCCCGGTCGCCGGGTCCACCGCACCGAACATGCAGCGAACCACTTCCTGGAACCACTCACCACCGGCTTCCGCCACCGTCGGCGTGCCCGGCACATCGGCCAGCCGCAGACGGCCGAAGATCGCTGCAGCACGCTCAGCCTGGTCGTTCCACAGCGGCAGGTTGCCGACCGGGACCTGCCCAGCCTGTAGACGCTCCCACCAGTCCCGGCAGGAAAGGTCCCAGCTCACTTACCCGCTGCCCGATGGATGGGTGTGACGTTCTCGCCCAGTAGCCCTTCCCACCCGGTACCAACCTCAGCACCGACCGCATTCGCGTTGGCCTGGGCCTTCTTCCCTTCCGGCTTCGGGGCTTCCGGCGCCTGCTGCTCAGGCGCTGCCGGCGCCACTTCGAACTCCGGGGAGTGCTGCAGATACAGCCTGGCCGCCGACGTGTTGCCCTTCTTGGTTGCCGACCGGAAGGCCACCGCGAGGACCTCCATTCGCTTCAGGGACGCGCCCGAGGAAAGCTCGGTGGCGTAGTGCTTGCGCAGGGTTGGGATGGTGATGCCCAGCGCGTTGGCGATCTCTTCGTGCCGCATGCCGCCACCGGCAGCGACGGCGACCTTCAGCTGCGTGGCCTTGGTCGGCTTGTGTGCGGGTCGTGCCATGTCGAGTCAGCCGTTAATTGCTGCGAAAGGCGCTCCGGTGAAATCTCCGGGGCGAGAAAAAAACCTCTGAATGAGTGGGCGGCGGGTGTCCGTGGCAAAGGGCCTGAAGATTTCTCCCTCCCCCCGGGCCTATTACCGCCGATGTGAAACAGTCGTCGCGTCGCGTTTGGTTCCACGCGGTCGGTTCAACGTCGCGCCGCACCTCGCCTTGCCTCTGCCTGGGTCTTCACCCCATGGCATTCGGTGCAGATCGCCTGCAGGTTCGTCTCGTCGTCGCTGCCGCCCTCGGCAACGTTGACGATGTGATCTACCTCAGTGGCTTCGGTGATGCATCCCTGCTGCTTGCAGGGCTGGCACAGGTACTGGTCCCGCTGCATGACTGCATCCCGCTTCCTGCGCCAGGGCCTGCCGCCTCTACCCTTCCCGTAGGTGGGTGCCACCGGTGCGGTCGGCTTCAGCCTGCTGGGTGCGCTGGCGATGCGCGGTGCCAGAGTGGTGACCTTCGCCATCAGCCGAGGCTCTGGGACTGGTCGCGCTCGCCGGGCACCAGCTCACCGTCCAGGCTGCGGGCTGGCTCGCCCTGCTCTTCCTCTCCCTCAGCTGCCAGTGCCGCCAAGAGGGCATCGACCTTCTCTTCGAGCCGGGCGGTGACCTTGCGCTGCTCTTCCTGCTGCAGCTCGATGCGGCGAAGGCGGTCGGAAAGGCTCACGGCTTCACCTGCTTCTGTTCGTTGGCCGGAGCCAGCTTCTCGATCGCGCTCATCCGGCTATCGCAGTCCTCCAGAGTCAGGAGGTTGGCGTTGTATGCAGCGACGACGGCTTCCACAGTGCGGGAGGTGGCGCGCTTCGCCGGGCAGCGGGCGGTCAGCGCCGCCGGCACAGCCACAGTGCGCTCGACCGGGACATACACCACCTTGGGCAGGTCAGGCTTCTCGGCCTTGCTGCAGCTGCCGAACCCGCACAGCGGCATGGCCGCAGCCAGGATCACAGCAACGGAATGGCGTCGCATAGGTTCTGCTCCAACTGCTGCCGGCATCCCGGCTGGGTCTTGGCCGCCTGCAGGGCCTGCTCGGCCTGGGTCGCGCGGCGCTGGCTCTGGGCTGCTGCCGCTTCAGCGAGCCGTGCGGACTCTTGGGCTGCCTGCTGCTGGCGGGCGTATTCGTCGATGGCCAGCTGGGTCTGGCGGTTCACCTCCTGCAGCAGCTGGCCACAGGCGTTGGCCGCGCGCAGGTTCTCGTCAGAGCTGGCCTGGGCCTTATCGCGCTGCTTCTCGGCGGCGGCGATCAGGGCCTGGTCCTTCTTCGCTCGATAGTCCGATCCGAGCCGGGCACCCATCAGCAGGACGGCACCCACCGCGGCGACCCACAACCCTGCGCGGATCAGGCCCACGTAGGGCCGCAGCGGGTCAGGGATCAGCATCGCCATTGCTCAGCTTGGGCTGCACGAAGATGCGGGATACCGCAGCCAGGAACGACGTCAGGCCAGCCGATGCCAAGGCGCTGTAGGCCACGGTCTGCTTGAACCCGTCGTGCACCACCGGCAGCCAGTCCGCCGGCAGCAGCATGTAGGCGCCGATGATGCCAAGCGCGGTGGCACTGATGATGCCGGCCAGCAGCGACAAACGAACCGACCAGAATCGCCAGAAATGGCGCCGGTCGCGGGTGAGTTTCACGTTCTTCACTTCAGCCCCCTGAGCTGCTTCAGCTCGCGGATGTCGGACTTGTTCTGCTCGACCTGCACGGCCTGCTTGGCCAGTTCGAGCTTCAGCGCCGGGACGTCCGCCAGCTGGGTGTTCATGATCTGCAGCTGTTGCTGCAGGCCGGTGATCTGCTGGTTCGTTACCTGCTGCTGGGTCAGAACCGATTGCATGGAACCCACCAGCCAGTAGCCGATGCTGACGATGGCGCCGGCGATGACCAGGGCGATCCAACGCTCCACCGGTCCCAGGGAGATCTTGGTGCGGCCGTCCTGGCTCGGCTGGGCTTCCATCGTCACGCCCTTACCGCCTCAACCGCGGCGCGGTAGTTCCTCGGCCAACGGTCGATGTGCGGCTTGCCGGGACGCCAGGCGTCCAGGTACTGCGACCAAGCCACCGAGACGTTGCCGATCGGCGGCAGGCGCTTGGGCAGAGTGAACAGCAGCAGCCGGGCGAACCCAGCGGCTAGGATGTCGTCCTGCTCCAGCTGGGCATACACGGCAGCCGGCGTCGCGGTGACCCCGCGCGCGCCGCAGAGAAGCGCGGCCGCTGCCCGGGTCGACGGGTGGTTCAGCACCCCGCGCACGCCGCCGCCCTGTTCGAACTGCCACAGGCCACGGGCCGGACCCTTCACCTGTCGGCGGTGGGCCAGGCCGGATTCCTGCCCGGAGATGGCCAGCAGCATCACACGCGCCTCGGGTGAGTCGTAGCGGGCGGCTCCCAGCAGCGCCAGGGCCGGAACGACCACGTGTTGCAGGCACTGCGCCGCGGTCATCGGCAGCGGTAGCTGTGACATGGGTGGATCTCCGGCGATAGGGTGCCCGTCACCGCAGCCCGGCAGGCTCGGCGAATGGGTCCGGTGAGGGTGGACGGGCGTAGATGGTTGCGGGGCCCGGATTCGAACCGGGGACTTCCGGGTTATGAGCTCGGCGGCTTAGACCACTGGCCCACGCCCGCAGGAAAAGCAGCCCCGGAAACGCAGAAGCCCCGACACGGGGCCGGGGCTTCAGGGACAATTCTTGACGCTCGCAGAAATGGTGGTCGCGCTTGTGCAACTTGTCAAGCGCTATTGGACCGCGTAAGAAGTTCGGACCTTAAATAAACGGAATTTCCATGACTCTCTTCTTTGGCGGCTACAACATCCGGCCGGAACACATCTCCGCCGTCTCGTCCGTGTCCGATCTTGGTTCCCACCAGTTCCCCGGCCGGTTCACTGTCCAGGTGATGCTGGTCGGCGGCCAGACCCTCCAAGCTGCGTTTGACGATGAGGGCCTCGCGATGAAGACCCAGCTCGAAGCCAAGACCGCAGCAGGGTTGACCTAAGCCGCTGTCGCACGCGCGCCGCCGATCCAGTCGACGGCACGCTGCAGCTCACGGCGGTACTGCCAGACGGACAGCGTACCGCCGTACTTCTCCGCCACCATGCGCGCTTTCACCGCTTGGCTGGCCGACACCGTGTACTCGGTGTGCACCACCAGGGCACGCAGCGGGTGCTGGCGCATCATCGAAGCCAGCGCCTGCTCTATCCATCGCAGGTCGTCCGGGATGCCAATGTCCACGGCAATCTCCGGGTTGTCGTGCGGCTTGTCGGCATCGTTCGTCGACCGCACCGGATCCACCGCCCATGCCGGGAGCATGCCCATGCCCTCCACGCCACTGCGGTCGGCCATGAAGCGCCGGCGGCTCGAACCGTCTCGGCCCACCAGGTCGCGCAGGGCCCTTTCCCGGGTGCCGGGCGCCATGTCTCGGGCCTTCTCCAGCACGTGGGTACTACGGTCGGCGTAGGTCAGCGCGAAGCGGTTGGCCTGCGCATGGCCCCAGGCCCGGAGCTGTTGCACCAGGTAGTCATCAGTCGCCATTGCGCATCCCCTTCAGCACGTTCTCGTCAAATCGGAACACCGGCAGCAAGCCATCGGTGTCGCAGCTGCCCTGCCGGTCCGGCCGGCGCTGGCAGTGCGCCGGGCTGCTGCCGCGCTCGCGCATGGTGCAGACGGCGCACACGCCATGCCGGCGCAAGTAGGCGTTGTATCGCTTTCGCGTGCGGGCCTCGGCTGTGGTCATGCGCCACCCCTGATCAGGCTGTCGCCGTACAGACCAATCAGCAGCGCATCTGCCCGGCCGTTGTCCTTCTTCCGTTGCAGCTGAACCGCCGCAGCGGGGAAACGCTGGATAGCCAGCACGCGGCCGGCGTCCTTGCCCTTCCCCGACAGGTCGAATCGGCGCTTCCATACCGACGGCTGCACCAACACCAGGTGCAGGCCCAGCAGCCGCACGGTTGCCTTTAGCTGCCCGAAGCCCTCGGCCAGGTTGTGCCTGGCCACCGATCCCTCGATGGCCTTGCCCTCGCCGTTGCGCATCGGACGGGCGTGGATCCGTTCCAGAGCGACGGCGATCGACGCGCCAGGATTGGCGTCTCGCTGCTGTCGAAGGAATGCGGCAACGGCGCGCGCGTCCACCTCCCCGTCCATCACCGGCATGTCGACCATCGGGCCAGGCTCGCCGTCCAGCAGCGTCACGATGGCGCCGGTCAGACCGGGGTCGATGCCAAATGTCAGGCGGCTTGCCATTGGCGGGTCTCCTTCATGTGTTTCTCGATCAAGGTGTTCTGTAGGTCCAGCAGGTAGTCGTCGCTGCCGACCTCTTGGCGGAACTTGCGGGGTTGGCGGGCGTAGGACGGGCCGAACAGTTCCTCGCACCGCGCAGCGGACATGCCGCCGAATGGCTCGCCGCGGTGGGACCAGGGGTTCAGCCCGATGGTGAAATCGTGGCCACGGCGCTTGGCGCCGTGCTTGCCGCCGACCGTCAGGTGGTGTACCTCGGCAGGTACAGGCCTGTCGCCCAGGTCGATGCCCAAGGTATGGGCCACGATGCAGCCGATTTCGGTGATGGCATCCATCCGCTGCTGCTGGGCAAGGGTCGGCTTGCCGGTAGAGCGGCCGCGCTTCATGCTGCACTCCTTGCCCAGGCCAAGGACCGACCATGATCGACGTTAATGTGGCGGAGACTATCTATTGCTCTCCGCTCAACCTGTTCTGCCATCCCCTCGATTGGTGGTCCTCTGCGGCCAGCTGGGCGCAAGCAATCCTCACTGTCGCTACCTTCCTTGGCACCGTTATCTACCAGGCCAAGCAGACTTCCGCCCGAGACTTGGCAGAGCGAAATCGCGAAAGCCGAGAGACAATCGTCAGACGCCGCCGGGAGATGGCGCTCGCCAGAGTCATCGCCGCCCGCGAACTCCGACGCTGGCGGCGCGCAGTTCGATCGCTCGCAAGCCAGAAATTCGAGAACGAAGAGAAGGAAATCGCCTGTGCGCGACAGACACTCGAACAGATCCGCTGGGAGGGGACGTCGGATGAATTGGTGATGCTTGGCGAGGTAGCCGAAATTCTGGTGGACCTGATAGCCACCGCCGACGAGATCTCCGACAGCCTCGCCCATCCGTCGTTCCAACCTCAGCTCCTTGGGCCAAATGTGACTATCCAGGAGCTGCGAGAGCTCTGGAAGCGGCTGGAGATTGGTATCACCCGCGCACTGGAGTCGATGGAAAGGACGCATAATCGCCTTTCTGAGCATCAGTGAGCCCTCCGATTCTGGCCAGCCATTTCCCAGAACTCAGCACGCACGTCGTCGAGCATCACGTGGGTGTAGCGCTGGCCGATGTGCTCAGTGATCCCATCGAACAGGACCTGGAATCGGTCCTGTTCCATTTCGTCGAACGACAGGCTCTCGGCCTGCTTGACCATCAGGCGGCCGACGCCGGGGACGTCAATCTCCATTTCCTCGCAGCAGGTGCCCGACTCGCGCTGTAGGCGCTTCACCGCGTCGTGGCTGCCCAGCTGCTCCCACCCCTCCACGTTGTCGACCATCAGCTGGCCGATCTTGTGCACCAGGCGATGCTGCCAACCTTCGCGCGGCTGCTTCAGTTCAGCGCGGACCTCGCGGCCCACCTTGAACTTGCGCTCACGCATAAGGCGCTGGTCGACGTCATGAGCCGGCACAAGCGCCCCAACAAGCTCACCGGTGGCCGGATCGATCAGCTTGGTCACAACCATGTAGATCGGACGGCGCGCGCGCTTGGCGCGGATCTTCTTCGCTGCTGCGGTCATGGTCATGCGCGATCTCCTGCGGCGCGGTCCTTGCCACTCCTGCGGTGGTGTGCCGGCGCGTCGAACCCACCGTCATCGTCGCCAGCGGTATCCCGCACCAAGGTTTTCAGGGTGTAGTTCGGCTTCTCGCCGTGGTAGTTCTCGAACCGGCTGCATTCGAGGTGGTGGCGCAGGTACGCGGTGCCGGTCTCACCCTGACGGTTCTTTGCCAAGATGAACTCCGAAATACCCGGCGCACCGCAGGCGTCCTTCGTGTAGTAGTCGTCGCGGTAGATGAAGGCGATCACGTCGGCGTCCTGCTCAATGCCGCCCGACTCGCGCAGGTCGGCCATCACCGGACGCTTGTCGGTACGCGTTTCCAGCGAGCGGTTGAGCTGCGACAACGCGATCACCGGGCAGCCTAGGGTCTTCGCCAGCTTCTTCAGCGTGCGCGAGATGTAGGAGACTTCCTCGGTCCGATTACCGGCCTTGGCCGGCCCCGACAGCAGCTGCAGGTAGTCGACCGCGACCACACCCAAGCCGCCCTTGACCTTGGCGTGCATCCTGGAAGCGCGCGCCACCAGCGAATCCACCGGCAGCGAGCCGCAATCGTCAATCGCCAGCGGCAGGCCATGCAGGAAATTACGGGCGATGCTCAGCTTGTGCCAATCGTCGTCGGTCAGCTCGCCCTTCACCCGCATGCGCGACAGCGGCACGCCCGAGTGCATGCTCATCAGCCGAGCGAGCAGCTGCCTGCGCGCCATCTCCAGGCTGAACACCGCAGCGTGCTTGCCCTGCGCCGCGACGCTGTAGACCCACTCCAGCATGTTGGCCGTCTTACCCATCGACGGCCGAGCCGCGAGGATCATCAGATCGGTGGATTCCAGACCGGGCAGTTTCCTGGCCACGTTCTGCCACGGCGGCACCAGCCCCAGGTCGGCGGTCCCCTCGAACCGGGCCTCCATTTCCTCCCACATGCCCTGCAGATCGCTGCGCACCATCACCAGGCCGCCGTTGCCGCCCGACTGCACGCTCAGGTTGGCGAACTTCGCTGTGGCGCTGGCCACCAGCGCATCGGCGTCCTCGTCTGCAGTGCCGTAGGCATCGTTGGTGATCTCAGTCGCGCGCTCGATCACACCCCGCAGCAGTGCCTTGTTGCGCACGACCTCGGCATAGCCGCGGATATTGGCCGCTGACGGCGTGGTGCTGGCCAGTTCGACCAAGTACGCACCGTCGCCAACCAGCTCCAGCTGCCGCTGGTTCTCGAACCAGTTGATCAGCAGCACCGTGTCGAAGGGCTGTTCGCGATCGGCCAGATCGCAAATGGCGTGCCAGATCAGCTGGTGATCCCTACGATAGAAGTCCCGTTCGGTCAGCAAGTCGCGGACCTCGCGCAGCGCTTCCGGCGCCAGCATCAAGCCGCCCAGGACGGACTGCTCAGCGTCGATCGAATGCGGGGGCACCGGCAAATGGCCGTAGTCGTCGCGGTAGGCAGGCTGAGCACTCATGCGGCCTGCTCCTGATCCTGCTCCCGGGCACGCTCGGCGTCGCGCTCACGGGCTAGCTGCACGCCGGCCGTGGTCAGCTCGCAGGGTCCGGTCGCCGGGAACCACCATAGCTTGAACCAGTTGCGGCGAACGGCGTCCCGGAAATGGGCCCGCCAATCCTTCTGCATCCGGCCGCTGTCGCGATGCCGGGCGGCGAACTCGCGCCAAGCCAGGTGCAGGAAGTCCCTCGGGATTCCGGTATCCGTGGCGAACGTGAAGATCGGATCGGTCCGCGGGATGGCCGACTCGCCCGCCTCCTGGCACAGGTCGAGGAACGCGGCGAAGGTGATCTTCTCCCGCTTCCGTCGTCCGGGCTTTGCCCCCTCGGCGTCAGCCGGGGGGGTATGGGGGGGCTTTTCTTCTTTTGGATACGGAGACGGAGACGGAGCATTGCTAGAAGCTGCTGGGCGCATTGCTGCATCACTGCTACCAGCATTGCTAGTAGCATCAATTTTCTTGCTACTAGCATCCGAATCGGAGCTTGCAGCACGAATCCGCGCATACTCGGGCACTTGTCGATCAGCCTCAGCTTCGCCGTGATGACGCTTCACCGCGTTCCATTTCGCCTTCAGTGAACGCAGGTCCGACCCTGCCGACCACGGTTGGTGATCAGCCCAGTCGTGCAACTGGTAGGCCCCTTCCACGCCGTCCAGGAAGCCTACGGACGCCAGCTCGCGGACGAACGCGTCGTTCTCGCCGGTCCAATCAGCGGCCAGCTCGATGTCCTCCGCTGACATACCGGACAGGTCGCCATCGGGCCGGTTTGCGCGGGCCCACAGGATCAGGCACACCAGGGACCAGCCCGCCGAGGCGTCCAGACGGCGGATCAACTTCTTCGTCTTGGGGTGGCCAGGAAGGCCGACGCTCAGGCGCGCATCAGTGCTCATCACGCACCTCGCAGGAGTTGCAGGCAACCGGCGATGTGCCAGCGCTGCCGGACCAGCCACATAGCGTGGGCGAGAGGATTGGCTACGCGGTTCATGCCCCTACCCCACGCTGGCCGGTCACAGCCCGCAGGCGTGCCAGCAGGTTGATCATGGCCTCCACCTGCGCAGTGCCGGCGCTGCTGATGGCCTTCATCTCGTTCTCGCTGATCAGGCCGTCAGACAAAGCGTCTTGCAGCGCCTGGGCGAACGCGCCCTGCTTGGCGGCGTTCTCCAGCATGGAGGCCATAACAGAGGCCATGCCCTCGGCCTCCATCTTCTGGAGGGTGTAGCCGTGCTCAGCGGCCATCGCATGCAGGATGCGGTCGTCACCGGTCACGCCCATGATCTCGCTGGCTTCGGCCAGGGTCAGGTGATGCGTGTTGTTGTTCGGGTTGACCTTGTTGCGCAGCACCGCGGCGGACATGCCGATGCGGACGGCCAGCGCTTCACTACCACCGGGGTAGTCCTTCACGGTCTTGTGTGCGGCGTCTGTGATGTTCATGGGCGGTCTCGGTGAACGTGGTTTGCGTTACGACGCCAGCGCAAGATGCGCGGCATGGAGAAGCGAGCGAGAAAGGAAATAAGGCTGCTGTGGGCACCGAATGTGGTCAGGCTGGTGCACATGGCTGGGAGGTCGTACGTGATCAGGAGGGTCAAAGGCCGGGATGTGGTGCGATGCCTGCGCCAGCCCCGCCGAGCGCCAGGGATGGCGCTGGGGGTGGTGCTGCCCTTCCCTGCCGCTGGCCGCTGACGTGCGCACGTCAGTGCGCTGCTGCCGCAGGCTTCGCGCCAGTGGCATACAGGTGATGCAGCTGCACGGCAGCCATACCGCCGGGCTCCTTAGTCCTGCCCTGTTTGATGTCGCTCACGGTCTGAGGCGATTTGCCGATGGCACGGCCAATTTCGGTCAGGGACCAGCCGCGCTGTTCGAGCGCCTTGATTCGGTCTGCCCAGGTGATTTCCATGTGCGCGTTCCTGTTGGGTCGCCCAAGACTATGGGATGCCATAGATTCATGTCAACGGCATCCCATAATGGGTTTCCGTAATGCTCGCAGTCATGAACACGATTGGTGAACGAATTAAGGAAGCTCGCCGGATACGTGGCCTGTCTCGGCCCCAGTTGGCTGAGGCAGCCAAGATCAAGTACCCGACGCTTGCCGGCATTGAGAACAACGACCAGGCGGGTACAACCCAGCTACCTCAGATTGCGGAGGCTCTCAGGGTCTCCGCCAAGTGGCTTCAGACCGGAAAGGGGGCGATGGAGGTCGCCGAAGTTGGACCTGATGACTCTGACTACACTGACGTCACCGGTTACTCCCAGGCGGTGGGACTGGGTGCAGCAGGTGCCGAAGCTGAAGAGTATGCGGAGACCCACAGCCTCAAGTTCAAGAAGACCAGCCTAAGGCGCAGGGGCATCTATGGACGCAATCTGGCTGTCTACTACGGCAAGGGCGACTCGATGGAACCGACCATCGAGGACGGAGACGCGATCTTGTTTGACACCTCAGATACAAGGGTGGTGGACGGAGCGCTCTACCTTGTCCAGGTTCACGGCGCCGCCAACCCTGAGTACTACGTCAAGCGCGCTATGGTGCTGGAAGCAGGCGTTTACTTTGCGAGCGACAACCCTCGAGGCGACCATAACTGGCAAAAGCCGAGGCCGATGGATTCAAAGAGGGAGCAAATCACCGTCGTTGGTCGTGTTCATTGGATAGGCGGTTGGGCTGACTGAACCCTTGTTCACTACTTGAGGAAGACGTTATGGCACTAGTCGTTTGCCGAGAGTGTGGTGGAAAAGTCAGCGACGCTGCGCCCGCTTGCCCTCATTGCGGGTTCCCGCAGGCTTCACTTGATTCACCTTCGATCCCCAGCTACCAATCACCAGCAGAAGTGAAGGGAAAATCGGTCCGCAACGGCTGTTTAGCGGCTGTACTTGTAGTTGTGGGCCTTGTGATTGTGCTGCTGATCCTATCTAACCTGCCAAGAGTCCACGGAAATAAGACAAGCACGGGTGGAGGTTCAGCGAGCCGCGCACTGAAGAGCGAGCAGGAGAACTTGCTCCGAGACGTGAAAGACCCATCGATACCCCTGGCCACTAGGGCGGTGCGCGCTGAATACTTGATCGAAAAGTACCCTGCCACCGCAGAGGCAACGGAGGCTAAGACGCTCCTTGAGCAGATACGGTCTCAGCAGGAAACGGCGAACCAAGAAGCAGCCAAGCTTGCAGCTGAAAGCATTGGAAAGCAGTGGTCGTACTCGACCTTCAAGGACGATATGACTAGCAAGACTGGATACTCTGCATCGGTTACCAGCACGAACAGCTTTGAGTTTGAGTTCCCCTACCAAGGGAAGCAGCATGCACGGCTGACGTTGAGGAAACATCCTCGCTGGGGAAACGACATCCTGTTCTCGGTAGAGAAGGGCCAGATCCTGTGCCATTCCTATGGCGATTGCTCCGTTCGCGTGAGATTCGACGACGGCCCTGCCATGACGCTGACCGGAACTGATCCTGCAGACAACAGCTCAGAGACCGTCTTCATCCCGGGCTTCCAAAGGTTCTCATCGCAGCTGGCCAAGGCAAAAACGGTAAGGATCGAGGTGAACGTCTTCCACCAGGGCGCACTTACGGCGACCTTCGACGTGTCGGGATTTGACCCAAAGCGGCTCAGTTCCACCCAATAGCGCTCAAGCAGCAGATCGGATAGCTCTCAACCCCGCCAAGGCGGGGTTTTCTGTGCCCGTGGAAGAAATTTATGGGATCCCATTGACAATGATCTATGGAATGCCATAGTTTAGTCCCGTCGGCCCACCCGGGCCATATGACGGGGTTCACCATGGCACTGCAGCCATACAGCGACCGGGTACGTAGCGCCCAGCGCAACTGGGACAACCAAGAAGATCCGCGTTTCGGTCAGGAATACCGCGCCGAGCAGGCCGAGGACCTGGCCAAGGCCTACCGCACCGACCCGGCGAAGCTCCGGGCGGCCGAGGAACAGACGGCCGGCACCTTCAGCGGTACCCACTACACCGAGGTGTCGCTGGCGCTGCACCGGCTGCACCACACGGACCCGGCCGACCTGATGGGCTCGGGCGTGCTGCTGGACCTGTACCGGCTGGCCCGCGACGAGGCCGCCGCAATCGACGCGCAGCTGCTGGAAATGGCGCTGCAGCAGGTGGCGGCATGACCGCCGCCGAACGCGAGCATCGCCACCACGTAGTGGCCACTGTCGTCGCCAATTCCCTGTCGTTCTGCCTGGGCGTGCTGGCCGCTGTGCTGGTGCAGGCGGTGCTGTCGTGACGCCGCGCACCCTCACCCTGCTGGGCCTGCTGGTCTCCGAGGCCACGGACGTGGAGAACAGCGCGAGCGTCCGCCGGGAGCGCGTAGGAAAGGCACACCTGGACCTGTTCAACGAACTGACCGCCGAGGATCGCCGCGTCGCCGAAGTCTTCGCCGCAGCACGCGCCTACCTGGATTCCAGCGACCTGGTCGACGTAGTCATCACAGGCGACCGCCTGCGCGCCGCTCTGGTGGCCTGCGAATCGGAGGACCCATGCGCTTTCTGACCGCCATCGGCTGCCGTAACGCCGCCGACTTCCTCGCCTTCCTGGGCTGCATCGCCATCGTCCTCGGCCTTGGCTGGGCGATGTGCTGGCCGCTGGCCTGGTCCTGACTTCCCGCCGGCGCGGCCGGCTCCTACGAGAGGCACCACCGATGTTCCAACTCGATCAACACGATGCGGTGTTCTCGCATCTGAACCTGCGGAAGGAAAAGCACGGCGACGAAGACGCGGCCGCTGCCGACCTGAAGTTCTCGCTGAACGCCCCGAACACGATCCTCAACACCATCGACCCGGCCATCCTGCCGGCGTTCTGGAAGAAGGCCGACAAGGGCCAGCAGCAGAACCTGCCGATGGAAGGCAGCACCGACCTGGTGGCGCTGAACCTGCCGCTGCTGGGCGAGCAGGACATCACCGGGAAGTTCGAAGGCTACGAGCTGTCGATCGGCTCCCTGATGGACCACATCGAGGCGGTGTTCTTCGCCGACGCCAAGGTGAAAAAGATCACCTGGAAGCCGCTCGAAGGCGGCAGCGTGGCCATGGGCTTCACCGTCTCGGTGCTGCTGGACGAGGACGAAGACGCCGAGCTGATCTCCGCATGGCGCCGCGGTGAGGTGCGCCTGACCCTCACGCCGCCGAGCGCCGCCCCGCAGCAGGCCGACCTGGCCGCGTAACGCATTCCCCCGCCCTCACGGGCCCCGCGCCGGCCGGGATTCCACGACGCCGGCATTCATTCCAAGAGACCAAGGACAGACCCATGAAGATCAAGATCACCGTCGGCGGCAACGACCGTATCGCCATCATCCTGCCCAGCGACAGCGCCGGCCTGGCCGCTGAACTGATGGCGCGCGCGACCATCTTCGAACGCGACGGCCACTACAGCACGAGCGGTTGGAAGCGCGCCGAGGAAGGCGTTCGCATTGAGTACACCGAAGGCGGCGAGCTGGAGCCGACCCATCCCCTGGTCGAGAAGGCCCAGAAGGAAGCGTCCGAAAGGAACAGCCAGTGGTACGCGGAGTACACGAAGAACCAGAAGCTGACCAAGGAACTGGACGATCTGAAAGCCCAGCTGGCCGGCATCCAGTCGGTGACCAGCTGCACGGTCACGCCGGCCGAACCGGAAGCCGCGCCTACCAGCGAAGAAATCACCACCGACAACGGCGAAGACCTCCCGTTCTGACCCCGCAAGGACGCACCCGCCCGCCCGGCGGCGGCTCCGAAAGCCGGGCACCTATTCGAACCCGAGGCATCTATGAACCAGATCATCACCACCACCAGCGAAGGCCAGCAGGCGACCGGCCTTGCCGCGGCGCTGCAGCAGGCGCTGCTGCTCCCCGATCAGGGTGTCGAGCGCTTGGAACGCATGTGGGAAATGCACAAGGAAATGCAGGACCGTGATGCGGCCCGCGCCTACGCGGACGCCATGAAGGCCTGCCAGAAGGAAATGCCGGCGATCCAGAAGCGCGGCAAGAACAAGCAGACCAACAGCCGGTATGCGCTGCTCGAGGATATCAACCGCCTCATCACTCCGATCTACACCCGCCACGGCTTTTCCCTGTCGTTCGGCACCGACCGCTCGGAACTGGCCGACCACGTGGGGATCGTCTGCGACGTGATGCACGACGGCGGGTACTCGAAGACCTACACCTACGACGCCCCGATCGACAACGTCGGCATCAAGGGCGAGAAGAACAAGACCACCACGCACGGGCGCGGCTCGGCCATCAGCTACGGCCGGCGCTACCTGGTGATGATGATCTTCAACCTGACGATCGGCGACGACGACGACGGCAACGCCGCCGGCGAGAGCGAGCAGCAGCGCATCGCGCGCGAGATCGCCCAGGAATGGGTGCAGGTGGCGGACGGCCTGAAGACCCACCAGGACTACACGAAGCGAAAGGCCGAGGTGCTGCAGGCCTACGGTGGGAAGCCGTCCAATCTACCGCCCGAAGTGCGCGAAGCGTTCAACCGCGCCGCCGCTGCGACCAAGCCGCAGGACTGACCCATGGCGCAGATCCTGACCTTCGAACAGCGATCGCCGGAATGGTACGCCGCCCGCCGCGGCGTGCCGACCGCCAGCGAGTTCGGCAGCATCATCACCCCCAAGAAGGGCGAGTACGCGGCTGCCGCTGACACCTACATCAACCAGCTGATCGACGAAGTTGTGCGCCCGGACGCCGGCCAGTCCTTCACCGGCAACCGGCACACCGAGCGCGGGGAATTCCTCGAGGACGACGCCCGCGAGCTGTACGCCTTCGAGCGCGAGGTGGTGCCGCAGCAGGTCGGGTTCATCCTCAACGATGCCGGCACGCTCGGCTGCAGCCCGGACAGCTTGATCCAGCTGGATGGCGGGCTGGAAATCAAATGTCCCGACGGCCCCACCCACGTGAAGTGGCTGCGCGCCGGCGGTGTGCCGGACGAACACAAGCCCCAGGTGCACGGCAGCCTGATCATTACCGAACGCGAGTGGTGGGATTTCATGTCGTACTGCCCCGGCTACGACGCCCTGATCGTGCGCGTGCACCGCGACGGCTTCACCGAGAAGCTGCAGGGCCACCTCGACCGCTTCCTCCGCGAGTACCACGCCGCGCGCCAGGTGTTCGGCCTGAAGGTGGCAGCGTGAGCGGCCGGCGCGCAGGGGTGAAGGCTGCCATGCGGAAGCCGATCCCGCCGAACGCCACCGCCCGCGACCTGGTGCGCCGATACGTGCACGAAGACGGGAAGAGTCTGGGCGCGCTGTCCACCGCGTGGGGCTGCAAGCCCTTCAGTGTGTGGCGCGTCTTCCAGCGCACTGACCGGCCGCTGCAACCGCACCACGTCGAGGGCGCCATCACCGCGCTGCAGCTGGACGAGTTCGACGCCAACGAGCTGCGGCTGCGTGCAGCACGTGAGGCCGGCTGGAAGATCGACCCGTTCTACCTGGGGACCGAAGCATGAAGACCTGCACGAAGTGCGCGGCCCGGCTGCCGCTGCGGTTCTTCCCGCTGATCAACGGCAAGGCCACCGCCGCGTGCGCGCCCTGCCGGAACACCGAGCGCCGCCTGCACGACCCGCTGCGCCCCCTGCGCCGCGATCCGCTGCAGGTGCGTTTGAACAATCACGTCAATCTCTGGTTCGGCCCGGTGCGGCGCGAGCCTTTCAGGAGCCACGCATGAGCAAGGAATCTATCGAGAAGCGGGCGCGGGAGCTGCTGGCTGCGGAAATCGAAAAGATCGAAGGTTACAAGTTGGCAGCACAAATCCGTGCCAAGTTGGCAGCACAAATCCGCGCCGGGTCTCAGCTTGGCCCGATTATGGCCGTATGCCATGCCGCCATCATCGCCGCCCTCACGCCGCCCGATGGTTGGGTGCTGATGCCGGCGGTGCTGCCCGAGCCCATGCTGGACGTCATGTGGCGCGCGGAAGGCGACATGAAGGATGCGGACATGCAGAGCCTGTGGGCCGAGCTGATCGCTGCCCGTCCGGAGGTCGCATGACCCACCACCGCTACGACCGCCGGCTACCGAAGCGCACCGAGGGCTTCGCCTGGGGCCGGTCCATCGACAAGGTGCTGGGCGGCCACGTCCTCACCTACCGCCTGTTCCGACGCGACCTGGCCGGAAAGCTGCACATCGAGACGCGGACGTTCCAGCTCAACGACCACCGCCGGTTCATCGCAATGGAGCTGCTGAAAGCGCGCCGCGTGCTGCGCGAACGCGTCGACCGCATCGGCTATGCCCTGATCGAGGCCGAACAGGCCTCCCAACTGCAGGAGGTTGCATGAATACCAACGACAAGACCCTGGCAGACGTGCAGCCCGGTGGGATGGTGAGGCTGGGGGATCAGGCAGAGCTGGATAGGCTTGAATTTCAGGCGTGGGCACGCGAGCTGCTTCCCTGTCCGTTCTGCGGAAGCAGTGCCGAGTTCGTGCCGTACAAGGACAACGGACTGACCCTGAAGTGCAAGAGCATGGGATGCATCCAGCGGAACCAGCGCACCCTCCGCTACGGAATCGATTGGCTGCGGACCTCGATGGCAGAACACTGGAATACGCGCGCCCTCTCCGCCCAGCCCTCCCCGGGTAGTCAGGATGCGCTGGCATCGCTTCCGCTGTACCGACTGGCCGACGATGCGAACGGCAACCGTGGTCTGCACCGTGACGACACCGGCAGCTGGGTGAAGCTGCAAGACGTGGAGCGCGCCCTCGCCGCCCGCCAGCCGGTAAGCGATCAGCACCCGGACGACCTGGCCGTGGATGCGTTTGCCGCCGCCATGAAGGCCAAGATGGCCGCAGCCCGTGCCAAGGGCCGAGGTGGCTGGGAAGACCCCGCGCAGTGCAGCGCCGATGACCTCAGCAGCATGCTGCGCGACCACGTGGAGAAGGGCGACCCTCGCGACGTCGCCAACTTCTGCATGATGCTGCACCAGCGCGGTGAGGCTATCGCCGCTCGCCAGCCGGTGGGGGAGCCGGCCATGTATCAGGTGCGCCCGCGCCTTCTTCGAGAGGGTAAAGGCTGGCGCAAGGTGACAAAGCGCGAGTATGACGACCGTGGTCCGTTCCCCGGATACGACGAAGCCGAGTGGGAACGCCGCACACTCTACGCCGCCCCAGCCGCGCAGGCGGTGGACCTGGGACAGTTCCGTCGCCCCATCGAGGAGTGGCGCTCCGATATGCAGCAGTGGGTGGAGGGGCATGGCGACTACGATGGAGTGTTCGCCAAGGACATTGCCGAGGCAAACCGACTGCTGGCCCTGATCGACAGCCAGGCGGTGGGCAATGGCTAAGCCAGTCATCCGCACGTCCACATCCGCCCTGGTGCAGGTCACCGTGGAGGTCCGCGCCGGTTCCTGGGGCGAGGGCTGCCAGTTGGCCCAGGTGTATCGGCAGGCAGCCGCAAGCGCACTCGCCGAGCTGCATGGCGCCCTAGACAAGCGCGGGATCCGCGTCGTGGGCGTGGCGTCCATCAAGGCGATCACCACAGACACGACGGTGCTCAATGGCTGACCAGCTGCTCACCGCTGCAATGGTCCACGTGTTCGCCCTGTCCGGATTTCTGGCCGGCATCGCCACCCTGTGGGCGATCAGCCGCGCATGCCGCGCCGCGCGCAAGGGGCTTCGCTGGTGCTGGCGGAGGTGCGCTCATGGCTGACCAGCTTTTCCCCCGCGAACCGCGCCGCATGAAGCAGCCGGCCAAGGATGTGCTGCGCGAGCAGCTGGTGGTCGCGGCCGATGAAGTGATCCGCCTGCGCGCTGAGGTCCTGCGCCTGCGCGACGCCGCAAACCATGCCACCGAGCAGCTGCGCGCTGCGCTGGCCACGAACTGAAGGAGGACCCGATGGGAGCTGCTGAAAAGCTAGACATCGTCGGAAAGGACTGGCTGACCGTGGACGAGGCCGCACATTACTGCGGCGTTTCCAGAAGCCAGTTCGATTCGAACATCGCCGACTACGGCGTCGAACCCCGAAATTTCATGGGCAAGAAACTCTACGAGAAGGCCGCCCTCTACTCTGCAATCTACGGCTCCAGACAATGGTCAAGGTCACAATCTTCTGGCGGGACGGCGCCGCGTACCTCAACTGGCGGGAAGGCGGCAAGCGAAGCCGTGTCACCATTGGTCGCGTCAGCCCACGCGAAGCTGAGGGCATACGAGCAGCGAAAGAAGCGGAACTGACCCATGGGGTGCGCATCCTCCCCCGGCTGCCAACTGTCAGGGAGTTCCTGGAGGCGTACCTTGACTGGTACAAGGCGGAGCATCCGACCACACACGGCAAAGCAAAGAGCGAGGTCCGGCTGTTCATTGCCCGCTTCGGCCACCGACCGATCGACACCCTGCGACCGATGGAAATGGAGTCCTACAAGACGGACCGCCTGACCAAGGACAAGGTGGCCCCGGAAACCGTAGGCAAGGAAGTGCGCAGGCTGCAGGCCGCATTCCGGCGTGGCGTGAAGTGGAAGGAACTGGACTTCAACCCGCTGGAGGAAACTCAGGCGCCGCGCGGGGTCCGTAGCGTGGCCGTCCGATTCTACGACCGGGCCGCGATGCGCAAGCTGTACCGTGCAAACCCCGGTCGGGCGCCCCTGTGGCTGTTCATGGCACACACGGGGCTTCGCCGCGGCGAGTTGGTTGGGCTGGGCAAGGATTCGGTGACCGGGCGCAAACTCAGGGTCGAGAGCGAGCCAGACGAAGATGGCCAAGGGCGCACCAAGTCGGGCAAGTGGCGCGAGGTGCCGCTGAACCGGTATGCGCGCTGGGCGCTGCGCCACCTACCCGATCCGCTGGTGGCCGTGCACAAGGACACGGTGTCCGACTGGTTCGCATCGGATGCCAAGCGAGCGGGAATCGGCGGTAGCCTGCATCGGCTACGGCACACGTTCTGCGCCCACATGGTCATGGCGGGGGTTCCGTTGCGGCGGGTGCAGATCCTGGCCGGCCATGCCGATTACGCCACGACCGAGAAGTACTATGCCCACCTGACGCCAGAGGGCGACGACGGCGCAGTGGCGAAGCTGCGGTACTGATCCGCGCCGCTGGGACCACTGGGACCAAATCCTGTGGATATGCGGGAAACAGTGGGAAATGATCACCACTGAGTCTGCCTAAGTTGTTGATTGTGGTGACCCCGGCCCGATTCGAACGGGCGACCTTCCCCTTAGGAGGGGGATTTCGTCGCCCGATCAATCAACGACTTACGAAGTGCATGGGACCGGCATGGGTCCATTTGCGCTCAAACACCCCTGCGCATCTGCTCCAGCCCTGCCCTCACCCACGCTTTGCTGCGGACGTCCCTCGCTCGGGGTTTCGTCTCTGCCGGCGGCTTGCGCGGTTCAAGCGCCGCCTTGATCCGCTCGACCTCCTTCGCCCCGGCCTCGGCCAGGCGCCGGGCCTGTTGCTGCTGCTCGCGGGTCGGAGGCAGACCAGGCAGTGGTGGGGGAAACTGGATCGGCGTGCTATCGGTCAGTCGGGCGACGGCCTCACGCAGCGGCAGCTCGGGATACAGCCTGGCCGCACACCAACGCTCGGCGTACCGCTTCGCCTGCCGGACATTGGCCGCGCGCACTTCCTTCACCTGCCACATCTTCTGGCCTTCCATCCATAGCCGGACCCCGGGACCGCCATCGGGCGTAACGCTGGCCGTCTCCCGGCCGTTGTACCAGAGCGCCCAGCGCTCACCCGTCTGGACCCAGCCAGAGGTGATCGGGGCAGTACGGAAGCCGTGGGAAGAGCGCATGGCCGGAAGGATACGACTTGCAGTCTCAGATCCTCAGACCATTGCCTTAACCCTTCACAGGATCGTGGCCAACCCTTGCAACAGGAAGCCCAGGGCGACCAGAGACATGCCGAAGCGGAAGGCCCCCTCCTGCGCTTTCTGCCGCTTGTACTCAACCAGCCCCCCATCGAGAAATGTGCCGAAATACGGCGGAGTCAACGACGCCCAGACCACCCCCACGATGTCGATGTTCAGGCCTGCCAGGGTCAGTATTGTCTTCACCCGCTCATGCCCAGGTGCGATCAAGAGCCAAAACGCGAGCCAGAGAATTGCGGTTGCCCCCACCACAATTGCTATCTGGAACCAACTCCACTTGACACGAATTTCATGATCCTCGGGGTACTCCGACATGGATCCACTTCCCTATAGATGGCCTGCTGAGCGTACCAGAGCAGGCCCTGCCCCCAGGAACCGTCCATGTGCGGCCGATTCGTCCAGCTCCCCGTGATCGACTTCGGCCAGCCGGGGCTGGCTGACCTTGCCCACGGCCTGGCCGAGATCCAGCCCAGCTACAACCTTGCCCCGACACAGCGCGCCTCGGTGATCCTGGACCGGGGCGAAGGCCGGCAGGTCACCCGGCTGGCGTGGGGCCTGCTGCCATTCTGGGCCAAGGCCAAGGGCCTGCAGGGTTCGACCATCAACGCGCGGATCGAGACGGTGGCCACCAAGCCCGCCTTCCGGTCGGCGTTCAAGAAGCGCCGGTGCGTGATCCCCATGGCCGGCTACTACGAGTGGTCGGTGAGCCCGATCGACGAGAAGAAAGATCCCTGGTTCATCCACGCGGCCGGGCCGCTGCTGGCCGCCGGCCTGTGGGAGGACACTAGCCCCCTGCTGCCCGACGGCAACCTGGGCACCTTCACCATCATCACCGGCGACAGCAGCGGCGTCTCGGCCGACATCCACGACCGCATGCCGGTGTGGCTGCAGGCCGGCCAGATCGATGAGTGGATGGCCGCCGGCCCCGACGACGCCATGGCCATGCTGCTGGCCAGCGAGCCGCCGGCAATGGAGGCCTACCGGGTAAGCCGCGCGGTGAACACGCCGCGGAACAATCGCGAGGATCTGCTGCAGCCGGTCGCATGAGATCACGTTCGCGACGGCTAAACGCGAACGGTTTTCTGTAAGGCGCATGCCCCGGTTTGGGCGTAATCTCGACCCTGTTCGCAGCACAACACAGGGAGAGCGTCATGCGCGTAATGATTCTGACCGCGGCACTGGCCGCAGCAGCTGTTTCTGGTGCAGCCTTGGCCAACGGTGCACATCCATCCACTTTTCTCTATGAAGAGGTCTCCGCGCCTGGCGAGTCCATGGACGCATTCGTGGCACGGATCAGCCCCAAGGCGATCGAGGTCACCGAGGCCCGTCGCGTTTCAATTTGCGGTGCTATCGGACAGGCCGAAGACCGCTTCAGTATCAGGCTCGGCACCAGCAACACATGGAAGCGCTGCGACATCGACCTGACTGACACCGTAGCCGGCTATGCTTCGACAGGCGTGACATTCCACACCACCACCAGCGACGAGGGAAGCCAGCGAGGCTTCTCCGCAGAGAATTTCAAGCGTCCTCGCGGCTACGTCGCATTCGGAAAATACGCGCGCTACCAAGAAGGTCGGACTAAAGACCGGCTGATCAGTAGCCCGTAATATCCAGAGCCAGAACCGCAAACACCCCGTTGGAGATATAGCCAATGTCCGACGGCGTTCCTGGCGAAGACTGCTGCACGAACACTGTCATGTCGGCTGAGGAAAACACTCCATTCAAGATACGCGCGCCCGGAATGTAGGTGTACTGGTCCACCTGCGCGGGCTGCGTCTCGGGATTGTTGATCCATTGCCGAGACTGGTTCATCGCGGCACCGCAGAAGGCAATGGCATAGGTTCGAGAAGGATCAAGCTGCCCACCACCCTGGCCATTGACGATCTGCCCTGCCACACGCATCCAGCTCATGCCGCTGTCGAACACAAGCCGGCCGTCGCTTTGCCGCCAAACCTTCAGGCCTCTTGTACTGGATGCGATGTAGGTGGGAAGCGTGAAGACGAACCAGTCAAAGGCTACCGGCCCTCCCTGCGTGCGGATCAGGAAGGTGTATGTGTTGCCACTGATGGATACACCCAGAATGCCGATGTACTTCGACTGGTCGTGCGTTCTCAGTGCGACCTGAGGAATGACCGCTGCGGGCAAGGTAAAGGTGAGCGTGTACAGCCCATAAGCAAGCTCTGGATTGGCTGACGATGTCTCACCACTACCCCGCGAGTACAGAGACAGGTTCTCGTAGTTCTGA
>NZ_JBVHSO010000026.1:0-32752 GCF_055566335.1 Streptomyces sp. NPDC027672
AGGTTCCCGCTTCCGCGTTTCCCTTTCCGGCGGTTCCGACTCTATCAGATCCTTTCGGCGTCTGACTCCCAGTCAGGGGGGTTTGTCTTCCGGGCTGTTGGCCCTTCCGACGAGTGAGACTTTAGCGGATTCCTGGCTCCCGAGCTAATCGGGGCCGGCGTCCTTTCGAACGCGGATTCCTCATTCCGCAAATACACACGCCAATACAGTCGACACCTGGGCGTCGAGAGAGTGAGTGGTGCTTGTGGAGTGGCTGTCCGGGGACCGACCGAGGTCGGCGCTCACGTCGGACAACCCGGAGAACAGTACGCACGGGTGCGAGGTGTGTCAACTCTGCCCGGGACACCCTCCCGGCGCGTACGGTGGAGGGCGTGATGACGCGTACGTGCACCCGTTTCTGGTGGGCCGCCTGACGGCGGCCGCACGCACGTATGCACGCAACGGCCGCCGCTTCGGCGGCCGTTCTCCTCTCTCCCTCCGGAACCGGGGGCCGGCCGCAGGAGCGGCGGCCCCGACCAGAAGGTGGAGTGGAGATGACTCGGGTCTTCAGCGGGATTCAGCCGACCGGGCACCTGACCCTGGGCAACTACCTCGGGGCGATGCGGCGCTGGGCGGAGGTCGACCAGTACCGGGCGGACTCGCTCTTCTGTGTGGTGGACCTGCACGCGCTGACCGTGGAGCACGATCCGGCGCGGGTGCGCAGGCTCAGCCGGCAGACGGCGACGCTGCTGCTGGCGGCCGGGCTCGATCCCGAGGTGTGCACGCTGTTCCTGCAGAGCCACGTCGACGAGCACACGCGGCTGTCGTACCTGCTGGAGTGCGTGGCGACCGACGGTGAGATGCGGCGGATGATCCAGTACAAGGAGAAGGCCGCGAGGGAACGGGGACGCGGCGGGAGCGTACGCCTGTCGCTGCTGACGTATCCGGTCCTGATGGCGGCGGACATCCTGGCGTACCGCACGGACGAGGTGCCGGTCGGCGAGGACCAGGCGCAGCACGTCGAGCTGACCCGGGACCTGGCGGTCCGGTTCAACGAGCGGTACGGGCACACGTTCGTGGTGCCGAGAGCGACGCTGCCGCAGGTGGCGGCGCGGGTGATGAACCTTCAGGACCCGACGCGGAAGATGGGGAAGTCCGACGACTCGGGCAACGGGGTCGTCTATCTGCTGGACGAGCCGGACGTGGTGCGCAAGAAGGTGCTGCGGGCCGTGACGGACAGCGGCCGGGACGTCGTCTACGACCGGGAGGACCGGCCGGGCGTCGCGAACCTGCTCGATGTCCTCGCCGCGTGCACGGGCGGGGATCCGGCGTCGCTGGCGGACGGGTACGACTCGTACGGCGCTTTGAAGAAGGACACGGCGGAGGCCGTGGTGGAGGTGCTGCGGCCGGTGCGGGCCCGGCACCGGGAGCTGTGCGCCGATCCGGCGTATGTGGAGGGGGTGCTGCTGGACGGCGCGGAGAAGGCGCGGGCGGTGGCGCGGCCCACGGTCGACAGGGCCTACCGGGCGATCGGGTTGCTGCCGCCGGTGGCGGAGAGTTCGCTGAGCGTGGCGCGGTAAGCGCTACGGCGGTGCGGTCCGGTCCGCCGGCCGGGCGCGCGCCCGTTCTCCGCCCGCACTTTCCCCTCTTCCGTGGGCGGCGGGTGGGCCGCCCACGGGGTGCGGGGCGGGCCGGTCAGTCCTTCGTGCCGGTGGCGAGTTCGCGGCTGCGGTCGCGGGCGGCTTCCAGGGCGGCGATGAGGGCGGCGCGTACGCCGTGGTTCTCCAGCTCGCGGATGGCGCTGATCGTGGTGCCGGCCGGGGAGGTGACGTTCTCCCGGAGCTTGACCGGGTGCTCGCCGCTGTCGCGGAGCATCACGGCGGCGCCGATCGCGGACTGGACGATGAGGTCGGCGGCCTTGTCGCGGGGCAGGCCGAGCAGGATGCCGGCGTCGGTCATGGCTTCGACCAGGTAGAAGAAGTAGGCCGGGCCGGAGCCGGACAGCGCGGTGCAGGCGTCCTGCTGGCTCTCGGGGACGCGGAGGGTCTTGCCGACGCCGCCGAAGATCTCCTCGGCGTGCGCGAGGTGCTGCTCGGTGGCGTGGCTGCCGGCGGAGATGACCGACATGGCCTCATCGACGAGGGCCGGGGTGTTGGTCATGACACGGACGACGGGGGTGCCCGCGGGCAGGCGTTCCTCGCAGAAGGAGGTGGGGATGCCGGCGGCGCCGCTGATGACCAGGCGGTCGGCGGGCACGTGCGGGGCGAGTTCGTCCAGGAGGGTGCCCATGTCCTGCGGCTTCACCGTGAGGATCAGGATGTCGGCGGTCTTGGCGGCCTCGGTGTTGCTGACCGGCGTGACTCCGTGGCGGGCGCGGAGTTCTTCGGCGCGTTCCGGGCGGCGGGCGGTGACCAGGAGATCGGTGGGCGCCCAGCCGGCCCGGATCATTCCGCTGAGCAGGGCTTCGCCGATCTTGCCGGTGCCGAGGACTGCGACTTTCTGGCTCATGCGGCTCAGTCTGGCACCGGCGGGCGGTGCGCGGGCCGGTTGTCCGGTGAGCGGAACGGGGGCGGCGCACGGTGGTTGTGCCGGGGCCGGCAGCGGGGGGGGGGCGGTTCCCGGCGTACTGGGCGGCGGAGTCGAAGAGCCCGGCTCGGCCGGTGCGCCGGCGGCGGCGCGTGGCTCAGCGGCGGCGCTTCTTGCGGGACGGGTTGCCGGTGCGGCGGGTGGTGCGGCGCGCGTGGGCCTCGCGGGCCTGCTCGTACTCCTCGCGGTGCAGCTTCTCGCCCGGGGCCTCGATGAGGGAGCGGAAGAAGTAGGCGAGGAGGGAGCCGACGAAGCCGATGGCGAGCAGGCCGCGCAGGGAGGCCTGGCGCTGCGGGTCGTGCCGCTTGCCGAAGCCTTCCCAGGTGTTGCGGAAGGCGAGGGCGCTGCAGAGTGCGAACATGACGACGACCAGCACGGACACCAGGGAGCCGGTGTCGGCGATCCGGATGCCGTCGTAGGCGAGGCGGAGCACCAGGCAGGAGGCGGCGGCAGCGGCGAGGGAGCCGGCGGCGACACCGGCGCGGCGGGCCGCGTAGCCGTTGTCGTGGTGCACCCAGGACGTGCCGAAGAAGCGCAGGGGCTCGGGCCGGGGGCCCTCGCCCCGCGCCGCTTCGCCGGTGGAACCGGCCGGGCTGTCCGGGGTGCCGCTCACGTCGTCGCTCACGCCTCGATTATGGCTCCGCCCACCCACCACCTCCCGTCCGGGGCAGATCCGACGGACCGGGGCCAGGTCTCCGTGCCGGGGCCGGGTCGACGAGGCGGGGCGGAGCCGATGGGGGCCGGGGCCAGGTCTTCCTGCCGGGGCCGGGCCGAAGAGGTGGGACCGCGGCTGGTGGGCCGCGCCAGGCCGGCGAGCTGAGACGGGACCGGCGGGCCGGGGCCGGACCGATGAACCGAGCCCGGCCGAGGAGCCAAGGCCCGACCGATGGCCGCGCCCGACCGGCGGGCCGCACCAGACCGATGGGCGACCCTCGTCCGGTGGGCCAGACCCGGCCGGTGGGCCGCGCCAGACCGGTGAGCCAAAACCCGGCCGGTGGGCTGCACCAGACCGACGAGCCGCGCCCGGCCGACGAACCAGGGCCAGACCGATAAGCCGCGCCCGGCCGGCGGGCCACACCAGACCGATGGGCCGCGCCCGGCCGGCGGGCCAGTCCCGGCCCGTGGGCTGCACCAGACCGACGAGCCGCGCCCGGCCGACGAACCAGGGCCAGACCGATAAGCCGCGCCCGGCCGGCGGGCCGCACCAGACCGATGGGCCACGCTCGGCCGACGGCCACGCTCGGCCGGCGGGCCAGTCCCGGCCGGTGGGCCAAGACCCGGCCCGTGGGCCAGAACCCGGTGCCGGGACGGGTTAGCTGCAGCGTGGGGCTATGTAGCCGTCGCTGCCCGTGTGGACGTACGCGTCCGAGACGTATTCGCCGCTGTCGATGAGGTCCCAGATCTTGGTGGTGCCGTAGGGGCCGGTGACGGTCGTGCCGGGTGTCTGGCAGTAGATCGGGACGCTGACGCCTTCGGGCAGGACGCGGACCAGGTTGTACTGGGTGCCCGGGCCGCTGCGGACGTTCAGCCGGACGCCCGGGGCGACGGCGTAGGTGCGGACGGCCGCCACCGCCCCCGTGGCCGTCCCGTCCTGGCCCCCGGCCGCGCTCGTCGTCTCTTGCGCACGCTCGACAGACATGAAAGTGGTCCTCCCCCGTTGTTTCCCCGAACTCGGTGCGAGCCGGCGCGGCACGGCCGCGCGCGACTCGCCCCCAGACGCTAGCAAGCCGCCTCTGTCCCTTACGAGTCTTCGACTAGGCTCCGTGCGTCGCGCGCACGGACGAAGAGCACGGGGGTGGTCCATGGCGCCACGGCGCAACACCGGGACGAGCGCGGAAGCGGAACTTCCCGAGTACGGCGGCCACTACCGGCTGGAGTCCTGTCTGGGCTCCGGCGGCATGGGCGTCGTCCACCTGGCCCGGAGCACCTCGGGGATGCGGCTCGCGGTGAAGGTCGTACACGCCGAGTTCGCCCGGGATCCCGAGTTCCGGGGCCGTTTCCGGCAGGAGGTGGCCGCCGCGCGGCGGGTCAGCGGTGCGTTCACGGCGCCCGTGGTCGACGCCGACCCGGAGGCCGCGCGGCCCTGGATGGCCACCCTGTTCATCCCGGGCCCCACCCTCGCGGAACACGTGAAGCGGACGGGGCCGATGGCGCCGGAGCAGTTGCGGCGGCTGATGGCCGGGCTCGCCGAGGCGCTGCGCGACATCCACCGGGTCGGCGTGGTGCACCGGGATCTGAAGCCCGGCAACGTGCTGCTCGCCGAGGACGGCCCGAAGGTCATCGACTTCGGCATCTCCCGGCCGACGGACAGCGAACTGCGTACCGAGACCGGCAAGTTGATCGGCACGCCGCCGTTCATGGCGCCCGAGCAGTTCCGGCGGCCCCGCGAGGTCGGTCCGGCCGCCGACATCTTCGCGCTCGGCTCGGTGATGGTGCACGCGGCGACCGGACGGGGGCCGTTCGACTCCGACAGTCCGTACGTCGTGGCCTATCAGGTCGTGCACGACGAGCCCGATCTGACCGGCGTGCCGGACGGACTCGCGGTGCTGGTGCGGCGGTGCCTCGCCAAGGAGCCCGAGGACCGGCCCACGCCGGACGAGCTGATGCGGGAACTGCGCTCGGTGGCGGCCTCGTACGACACCCAGGCGTTCATACCGGCACAGCGGGCGGGCGGGGACGGGCCGGCGGAGGAATCCGCGACCGGGGCAGCGTCCGCGACCGGGGCGGAGTGCACGGGCGGGAAGGAGTCCGCGGGCGAGTCCCCGGCAGGAGCCGCGCCGCGGTCCGGCCCGGTCTCCTCGGCGAAGACCCGCTCAGGAAGCCGGCCGGAGAGCGGCCCCGGGACCGGACCGGCGACCGGACCGGGGACCGGACCGGAGAGCGACCCCGGGACCGGGCCGAAGGCCGGACCGGAAACCGGGCCCGAGACCGGGCCCGGGTCCGCGGTGGCCTGGTGGCGGTCCGCGTGGCGTGTGGGCCGGCGGCGCGCGGTGGTGCTGGCGGCGGGGATCCTCGGGCTGGCGCTGGTGGGCACCCTCGCCGGTGTCTGGGTCTCGGGACGAAACGATCAGCCGGGGAGCGCGCCGGACCTGGCGGCGGCTTCCGGCGGCTGGACGGCCCGGCCGGCGGCCGGCGGCGCGGGCATGCCGCTGTGCGCGTACGGCGCCGGGAAGCTGCTGTGCGCGCGGCCCGGTGCCGTCTTCGCGCTCGCGGTGTCCGACGGCCGGCTGCTGTGGCGGCACCCGGTCGGCACCCGGTCCCCGAGCGGGCCGCCGGTCGTCGCGGGCGGCCTGGTGCAGCCCTACACCGACGGCGGACCACGGCTCGCCGGTCTGGACCCGGCCTCCGGCGCGGAGGTGTGGCGGCGCCGGCTGCCCACGGGGACGACGGTCCGGTACGCCGGTGACACGGCCCTGCTCACCGGGGCCGACGGCACGGTCACCGGTGTGGACGGCGCGACCGGCGCCACCCGGTGGCGGACGGCGGTCCCGGGTCAGGGCGCGCCGTCCTTCGTGACCTTCCCCGGGGCGGCGGACGGGAGCGCGTACGCGACGCGGACGGCGGCCGACGGGTCGAGCACCCGGGTGAGCGCGCTGGACCCGCGCACCGGCCGGGTGCGGTGGGACGTACGGCTGCGGGGGTGGCTGAAGCCGTTCGGCGCCCGGGCCGACGGTTCGGTGTACTTCCTGGCCGTCGACAGCGGCTACGGCGCCCGGGAGATCGTCCGCTACACGCCCGGGCCGGGAACCGTCCGCCGGGTCGCGCTGCCCGTCGTGCTCGACGGGGCGCACGCCACCGTGCACGGGGACGTGGCCTATGTGCTGGCCACCGGCGGCTCGCTGGACGCGGTGGACGTGGCGGCGGGCCGGCGGCTGTGGCACCTGGAGACGTCGGTGAGCCGGGGTTCGGTGCCCGTCGTGCGGGACGGCCGGGTGTACTTCACCGCGAGCGACGGCCGGCTGCTCGCCGTCGACGCCCGCGCGGGGCGGCTCGTCGGGCAGACCCGCGCGCGGCTCGGCGCCCACGCGGCGCGGGTCGTGAGCACTCCGCCGTCTCCGGTGCCCGTCGGCGACCGGGTCTGCGCCGCCGCGCCGGACGGCACCGTCTTCACCGTGGACGGCCGGGCGCCGGCGGCCTGGTGAACGCCCGCGGACGGCGCGGGGGCCGCCTCCAAGCGGAGGCGGCCCCTGCGGCGTCGGCTGTGGCGGCCGGCGGTCAGCCCAGCAGGGACACGTCGCGGACCGCGCCCTTGTCCGCGCTCGTGGCCATCGCGGCGTAGGCGCGCAGGGCGGCGGAGACCTTGCGTTCGCGGTTCTTCGGGGCGTAGACCCCGTTCAGGGCCTGCGCGCGGCGGGCCAGCTCGGCGTCGTCGACCAGCAGCTCGATCGTCCGGTTCGGGATGTCGATGCGGATGCGGTCGCCGTCCTGGACCAGGGCGATGGTGCCGCCGGAGGCCGCCTCGGGGGAGGCGTGGCCGATGGACAGGCCCGAGGTGCCGCCGGAGAAGCGGCCGTCGGTGATCAGGGCGCAGGTCTTGCCGAGGCCGCGGCCCTTCAGGTACGAGGTCGGGTACAGCATCTCCTGCATGCCGGGGCCGCCCTTGGGGCCCTCGTAGCGGATGACGACGACGTCTCCGTCCTTGACCTCCTGGGTGAGGATGCGCTGGACGGCCTCCTCCTGGGACTCGCAGACCACGGCCGGGCCCTCGAAGGTCCAGATCGACTCGTCCACGCCGGCCGTCTTCACCACGCAGCCGTCGACCGCCAGGTTGCCCCGCAGGACCGCCAGGCCGCCGTCCTTGGAGTAGGCGTGCTCGGCGGAGCGGATGCAGCCGTTCTCGGCGTCCTCGTCCAGCGCCTCCCAGCGCTCGGACTGGGAGAACGCCTCGGCGGAGCGGACGCAGCCGGGCGCCGCGTGCCACAGCTCCACCGCCTCCGGCGAGGGCGAGCCGCCGCGGATGTCCCAGGTCTTCAGCCAGTCGGCCAGCGAGGGGCTGTGCACGGCGTGCACGTCCTCGTTGAGCAGGCCCGCGCGGTGCAGTTCGCCGAGCAGGGCCGGGATGCCGCCGGCGCGGTGCACGTCCTCCATGTAGTACGTGCGGTCCTTGGCGACGTTCGGGGCGACCTTCGCCAGGCAGGGCACGCGGCGCGAGACGGCGTCGATCTCGTCCAGGCCGAACGGGACGCCCGCCTCCTGGGCGGCGGCCAGCAGGTGCAGGATCGTGTTGGTGGAGCCGCCCATCGCGATGTCCAGGGCCATGGCGTTCTCGAAGGCCTGGAAGGTGGCGATGGTGCGGGGCAGGACGGTGTCGTCGTCCTGCTCGTAGTAGCGGCGGGTGAGGTCCATGACCGTGCGGGCCGCGTTCTCGTACAGGGCGCGGCGGGCGGTGTGGGTGGCGAGGACCGAGCCGTTGCCGGGCAGGGAGAGGCCGATGGCCTCGGTCAGGCAGTTCATCGAGTTGGCGGTGAACATGCCGGAACAGCTGCCGCAGGTCGGGCAGGCGTTCTCCTCGATGCGGAGGATGTCCTCGTCGGAGATCTTGTCGTTCACGGCGTCGGAGATCGCGTCGACCAGGTCGAGGGTGCGGACCGTGCCGTCGACCAGGGTGGCGCGGCCGGACTCCATGGGGCCGCCGGAGACGAAGACCGTCGGGATGTTCAGCCGCAGGGCGGCCATCAGCATGCCCGGGGTGATCTTGTCGCAGTTGGAGATGCAGACCAGGGCGTCGGCGCAGTGCGCCTCGACCATGTACTCGACCGAGTCCGCGATCAGGTCGCGGGAGGGCAGGGAGTACAGCATGCCGCCGTGGCCCATGGCGATGCCGTCGTCGACCGCGATGGTGTTGAACTCGCGCGGGATGCCGCCGGCCTCCTTGATCGCCTCGCTGACGATCCGGCCGACGGGCTGGAGGTGGGTGTGGCCCGGCACGAACTCGGTGAAGGAGTTGGCGACCGCGATGACGGGCTTGCGGCCGATGTCCGCACCGGGTACACCGGAGGCGCGCATCAGGGCGCGGGCGCCCGCCATATTGCGGCCGTGGGTGACTGTGCGGGACCTCAGCTGGGGCATCGTCGCTCGCTCCTTCAGACGGGTGTGGCTGCTTCGAGCGTACGCCGGTCATCCAGCTGGCGGGACAAGGTGTCCGTATCGCGGGACGGCTGTTTCACGGAGCCGTCAGATGGCGCTGTACGACGGGAGCGAGGCGGGCGACGAGCTGCTCCAGGTCGGCCGAGGCCAGCGGCTCCACCTTGACGGCGTACCGCAGCAGGGCGCAGCCCACCAGCTGGGCCGCGGCCAGCTCGGCGCGCAGCTCGGCGTCCGGCTGCCGGAGCTGGGCGGCGATGCGGCTGACGAGCTGGGCGGCGACCATGCGGCGGAAGACGGCGGCGGCCGTGTCGTTGGTGACGGCCGAGCGCAGGATCGCCAGCAGCGGTGTCCGGGTGGCGGGGTCCTCCCAGATGCCGAAGGTGAACCGGACGAGCCGCTCGCCGACCTCGTCCAGCGGGCCGTCGGCGATCGCTTCCGGCGCGTGCAGGGCGGGCGCGAAGGCGACCTCGATGGCCGCCTCGAAGACCTGTTCCTTGGTGCCGAAGTAGTGGTGGACGAGCGCGGCGTCCACGCCGGCGGCCTTGGCGATGCCGCGTACGGACGTCTTCTCGTAGCCGCGCGCGGAGAACTCCTCGCGGGCGGCGGTGAGGATGCGGTCGCGGGTGCCGGCGGACTCGGTGCGCGGCGGGCGGCCACGGCGGCGCGGGGCCGCGGGCTGGGTCATCGCCGGGGCACCCGGACCGCGGCGGCCAGGTGGGCGCGGGTGAACGCGAGCGCCTCGGCGAGGTCGGCCTCGCGCTCGGCGCCGGACATGGCCCGCCGGGTGTTGACCTCCAGCACGACATGGCCGTCGAACCCGGTGCGCACCAGGCGGTGCAGCAGTTCGGCGCAGGGCTGGGTGCCGCGGCCGGGCACCAGGTGCTCGTCCTTGGCGGAGCCCCGGCCGTCGGCGAGGTGGACGTGCGCGAGCCGGTCGCCCATGCGGTCGACCATGTCCAGGGCGTCGGAGCGGGCCGTCGCCGTGTGGCTGAGGTCGACCGTGAAGTGCCGGTAGTCGTCGTGGGTGACGTCCCAGTCGGGGGCGTAGGCGAGCATCTCGCGGTCGCGGTAGCGCCACGGGTACATGTTCTCGACGGCGAACCGCACGTCCGTCTCGTCCGCCATCCGCCAGATCCCGGTGACGAAGTCCCGGGCGTACTGCCGCTGCCAGCGGAACGGCGGGTGGACGACGACGGTGGAGGCGCCCAGTTTCTCGGCCGCCGCCCGCGCCCGCCGCAGCTTGGTCCAGGGGTCGGTGGACCAGACGCGCTGGGTGATCAGCAGGCAGGGGGCGTGCACGGCCAGGATGGGCATGCCGTGGTAGTCCGACAGGCGGCGCAGTGCCTCGATGTCCTGGCTGACGGGGTCGGTCCACACCATGACCTCGACGCCGTCGTACCCGAGGCGCGCGGCGATCTCGAAGGCCGTCGCCGTCGACTCCGGGTAGACGGAGGCGGTCGACAGCGCGATGCGCACGTCCACGTCCGTTCGTTCAGCCACCACTCCGACACCTTACGGCGTCGGCCCGCCCGGGTGTCCGGAGGCTGCTCGCCGGTGTGAGGTATGCCATGCGGGCGGGTGCGCGGCGGGCTCCCGGCCGGTCCCCGCGCGTCCCTCCGGGCAGGTCACACCGGGCCCATGTGGTCGAGGCGGCGCAGGATCACGCCCTCGCGCAGCGCCCAGGGGCATATCTCCAGGCTCTGCACGCCGAACAGGTCCATCGCGGCCTCGGCGACCAGGGCGCCCGCGAGGAGCTGGCCGGCCCGGCCCTCGGAGACGCCGGGCAGCTCCGCGCGCTGGGCGGCCGTCATGCCGGCCAGCCTGGGGACCCAGGCCTCCAGGGACTCGCGCTTGAGTTCGCGCTGCGCGTACAGGCCGTCGGCGCTGCGGGCGGCGCCGGCGATCCGGGCGAGCTGCTTGAAGGTCTTGGAGGTGGCGACCACGTGGTCGGGGGCGCCGAAGCGGGCGAACTCGCCGACCGTGCGGGCGATCTCCGTGCGGACGTACCGGCGCAGGGCGCGGACGTCCGCCGCGGCGGGCGGGTCGCCGGGCAGCCGGCCGGCGGTGAGGCGGCCGGCGCCGAGCGGCAGGGAGACCGCCGTGTCCGGTTCCTCGTCGATGCCGTAGGCGATCTCCAGGGAGCCGCCGCCGATGTCCAGGACCAGCAGCTTCCCGGCGGACCAGCCGAACCAGCGGCGTACGGCGAGGAAGGTGAGCCGGGCCTCCTCCGCTCCGCTGAGGACCTGGAGCCGTACGCCGGTCTCGTCGGCCACGCGCGCGAGGACGGCGTCGGCGTTGCGGGCCTCGCGCACGGCGGAGGTCGCGAACGGCAGCAGGTCCTCGACGCCCTTGTCCTCGGCGGCCTGGAGCGCGTCCCGTACGACGTCGATCAGCCGGTCGACGCCCTCGTCGCCGATGGCCCCGTCGGTGTCGAGGAGTTGGACGAGGCGGAGTTCGGCCTTGTGCGAATGCGCGGGCAGCGGGCGGGCGCCGGGGTGGGCGTCCACCACCAGCAGATGCACCGTGTTCGAACCCACGTCCAGGACACCGAGTCTCATATGCGGAACGCTACTGCGAGAACCTCCGTCCTCGGTGTTCCCGGTGGCACCCGGCCACTTACCCTGGACGAGTGCCAAAGACGAAAAAGGCGAACTCCAGCAAAAGCGATAAACCCGGCAAGGCCGACAAGGTCCTGAAAGCCGGAGCGAAAGCCGCCAAAGCCCTCAAGGAGGCGAAGATGAGTGACGAGCAGGGGCTCGACTTCGCCCGCGCCTGGGTGGAGTTCCCGGACCCGGCCGACGACGAGCAGGTCTTCCGCTGCGATCTGACCTGGCTGACCTCGCGCTGGAACTGCATCTTCGGCAGCGGCTGCCAGGGCATCCAGGCGGGCCGCGCGGACGACGGGTGCTGCACGCTGGGCGCGCACTTCTCCGACGAGGACGACGAGAAGCGGGTCGCCGGGCACGTGGCGCGGCTCACTCCGGAGATCTGGCAGCACCACGCCGAGGGCACGCGCGACGGCTGGATCGCCGAGGACGAGGAGGGCTCCCGGCAGACCCGGCCCTTCCAGGGCTCGTGCATCTTCCAGAACCGGCCCGGGTTCGCGGGCGGCGCGGGCTGCTCGCTGCACATCCTGGCCCTCAAGGAGGGGCGGGAGCCGCTGGAGACCAAGCCGGACGTGTGCTGGCAGTTGCCGGTCCGGCGGACCTACGACTGGATCGACCGGCCGGACGACACGCGCGTGCTCCAGGTGTCCATCGGTGAGTACGACCGGCGGGGCTGGGGGCCGGGCGGCCACGACCTGCACTGGTGGTGCACCTCGGCGACCTCGGCCCACGGCGCCGGCGAGCCGGTGTACGTCTCCTACCGGGCCGAGCTGACGGAGCTGATGGGCAAGGCCGGCTACGACCGCCTGGCCGAACTGTGCGCCCAGCGGCTGGCGTCCCAGCTCCCCCTGGTGGCCCCGCACCCGGCCGACCCGGCGCCGTGACCGGGGGCGGGCCCTCGCTGCCCGCCGGCCAGGGCCCGCGAGCCCGGCATGATCCGGACGACAGGTCCTAGCTTTCCGCGGGGCTCGGTGTCTCCGGGTCCGACGGGGTCGGTGTCGGGGCCGGGGACTCGGTGGGCGGCGGGGTCGTCGGGGCCGGCGTGGGCTCCGGGGACGGCGGGGCCTGGCTGGCCGGCGGGCTGCCCGGAGGCGTGCCGGGCGGGGGCGAGGGCGGGACGGGCGACGGCCGGGGGGCCGGGCGGGCCGGTGCCGTGCCGTAACCGTCGATGGAGACCACCGCGCCCGCCGGGGCCACCGCCACCCGCGCGCGCCAGTGCCCGGACGGCTCGCGCAACTGGTCGACGTACACCCGGACCGTCACCGTCCGGCCGGGGCCGAGGGTGCCCGCAGACCGGTTGAAGTAGAGCCAGGCGGCCGGGGTGGACACCGACCAGCGCAGGGCGGAGGCTCCGGAGGCGGTGAGCGTGATCAGCGTGGTGTCGCCGTCGTTGGCCGCGCTGACGGCGAGCCGGGCCGCGTCCTTCCCGCCCGCGCCGCCGATGCCGACCACCTCCACGGACACGTCCGCCGTGCCGTCCGCGCCGGTGCGCGGCCCCGGCTTCACGCCGGCGTTCCCCGCGTTCGCGTAGCCGCCGCCCGGGCCGCCGCCGAGCGCCTCGGGGCTCTGCGCCTCGCGCGCGGTCGCCGGGCGGCCGTCGTCCTCGCCGGCCGGCCCGTCCCGGTAGGCGGCCCAGAGCGCGAGCACGGGCGCGGCGACGACCGTGGCGACCACCGTGGTGGTGACGGCTCGCGCGCGCAGCCGGTCGCGGCGGGCCGCGCGGTCCTTGGGGTCCATCGGGAAGCCGCGCCGGTCGAAGCGGGGCACGGCCGCGCCCCGCGCGCGCGGGAGGCGGACCGGCGCCGTGCGCAGGGCCGTGCGCGGGGCCTGGAGGACCGGCAGCTCGGCCGGGGTGACCGTGGCACCGGGCCAGTGGCCGGACGCGGCGCGCTCGGCGGTGCGGCGGCAGCGCGGGCAGTCGTCGACGTGCCGGACCAGCTCCTGGCGCAGGGCCGTGCTCAGGACCAGCCGGCTGTCGCCGGTGAGGTGGGCCACACCGGGGCAGCCGCCCGCGTCGACCACGGCGAGGGCCGCCCGGGTGCGTTCCACCTCGCAGGCGGCGGAGGCGAGCAGCTCCCGCGCGGCGGCGGGCTCCAGGCCGAGGACGGCGGCGACCTCGTGGGCGGCGAGGCGGTGGCGGACGGCGAGTTCCAGGGCCTCGCGCTGCTCGGGTGTGGTGCCGGCCGCCTCCGGCCAGGCCAGCAGCGCCAGTTCGCGGCGCCGCCGCTCCCGCGCCTCGGCGGACGGGGACGCCTCCGCGGCGGCGGCTCCGGCGCCCTGGCCGGCCGCCTCCGCCCCGGCGCCCGCTCCGGTCCCGGCCGCACCCGCGCCGCCCGGACGGCCCGCCGCGTGGGTGGCCTGACGTTTCTGCCTGGCCTCGGCCAGCTCGCGCAGACAGGCCCAGCGGGCCAGCGCGTACAGCCAGGCCCTGGGGTCGTCGGCGGCCGCGGCGGACCGGTGGCCGCGGCGCCCGGCCACGGCGAGGGCGTCGCCGAGGGCGGCGGTGGCCGCGTCGTGGTCGCACAGCACCGACAGGCAGTAGGTGAACAGGCCGTCCAGGTACGGCTCGTAGCGCGCCGGCGTGCGCTCGGCGACGGCGCGCGCGGCGGCGCGGTCGCGCGCTTCACGCGCCGCACGGGCCTCGCGCGCCTCACGTTCCGCCGCACGCGACGCGCGGTGCGCTCCGGTCCTGCGGGCGGCGGTGGTCTCCGGACTGCTGCTCATCACCCGTGCGACCGTAGGCGGCCGCGGAGTGCCCCTTCGGGCACCTTGAGCACTTTTAATCCGTACGGGTGAAACGATCCCTCATAAGGGGACAGGAACGCTCTGTTCCGCGTCCGGATACCGACGGCTGGTGGCCGAGACCGGGTCGCTCTTCCGTGTCCCGGGCCGTCCGGCGGCGGTCCCCCGGTCCCGTTGTCAGTGCCGGGGGCTACGGTTTCCGCATGGCTGCCCGTACCAAGACCACCAAGGACCGTCCGTCCTACCGCTGCACCGAGTGCGGCTGGCAGACGGCCAAGTGGCTCGGCCGCTGCCCCGAATGCCAGGCCTGGGGCACGGTCGAGGAGTACGGCACGCCCGCGGTCCGGACGACGGCGCCGGGCCGGGTGACCCACTCCGCGGTGCCCATCGGCCAGGTCGACGGCCGGCAGGCCACCGCCCGCACCACCGGCGTGCCCGAGCTGGACCGGGTGCTCGGCGGCGGGCTCGTGCCGGGCGCGGTCGTGCTGCTCGCGGGCGAGCCGGGCGTCGGCAAGTCCACCCTGCTGCTGGACGTGGCCGCCAAGTCGGCCAGTGCCGAGCACCGCACCCTCTATGTCACCGGCGAGGAGTCGGCGAGCCAGGTGCGGCTGCGCGCCGACCGCATCGGTGCCCTGGACGACCATCTGTATCTGGCCGCCGAGACGGACCTGGCCGCCGTCCTCGGGCATCTGGACGAGGTCAAGCCGTCCCTGCTGATCCTCGACTCGGTGCAGACGGTCGCCTCGCCCGAGATCGAGGGCGCGCCCGGCGGCATGGCCCAGGTCCGGGAGGTGGCCGGCGCCCTGATCCGCGCCTCCAAGGAACGCGGCATGTCCACGCTGCTGGTGGGACACGTCACGAAGGACGGCGCCATCGCCGGCCCCCGCCTGCTGGAGCACCTGGTGGACGTCGTGCTGCACTTCGAGGGCGACCGGCACGCGCGGCTGCGCCTGGTGCGCGGCGTGAAGAACCGGTACGGGGCGACGGACGAGGTCGGCTGCTTCGAGCTGCACGACGAGGGCATCACGGGCCTCACCGACCCCAGCGGCCTGTTCCTGACCCGCCGCGCCGAGCCGGTGCCGGGCACCTGCCTGACCGTCACCCTGGAGGGCCGCCGCCCGCTGGTGGCCGAGGTGCAGGCGCTGACCGTGGACTCCCAGATCCCCTCCCCGCGGCGGACGACCTCCGGCCTGGAGACCTCCCGGGTGTCGATGATGCTCGCGGTGCTGGAGCAGCGCGGCCGGATCAGCGCGCTGGGCAAGCGGGACATCTACTCCGCGACGGTCGGCGGCGTGAAGCTGTCGGAGCCCGCCGCCGATCTCGCCATCGCGCTCGCCCTGGCCTCCGCCGCGAGCGACACCCCGCTGCCGAAGAACCTGGTGGCGATCGGCGAGGTGGGTCTCGCGGGCGAGGTCAGGCGGGTCACGGGCGTGCAGCGCAGGCTCTCCGAGGCGCACCGGCTGGGCTTCACGCACGCGCTCGTACCGACCGATCCGGGGAAGGTGCCGGCCGGCATGAAGGTCCTGGAAGTCGCCGACATGGGGGACGCGCTGCGGGTTCTGCCGCGCTCCCGTCGCCGGGAGGCCCCACGGGAGGCGGAGGAGCGCCGGTAGACTTTGCCCTGGTCTCGCCCGTCCGTACGAACCGAGTGCGGGTGCGGGAGGGCGTCAGAACCTGCGACCGGAGGAGTGCAGTGGCAGCCAACGACCGGGCAGCAGCTCCCGGAAAGTCCGGTGGGAGTGCCGGTACCGATGGCCTGATGCGCTCCTCGCTGAGCGCCGTGGCACCGGGCACGCCCCTGCGGGACGGCCTGGAGCGGGTCCTGCGCGGCAACACCGGCGGCCTGATCGTGCTCGGCTCCGACAAGACGGTCGAGGCGATGTGCACGGGCGGATTCGTGCTGGACGTGGAGTTCACCGCGACCCGGCTGCGCGAGCTGTGCAAACTGGACGGCGGCATCGTGCTGTCGTCGGACCTGTCGAAGATCCTGCGCGCGGGCGTGCAGCTCCTCCCGGACCCGACGATCCCGACCGAGGAGACCGGCACGCGGCACCGCACGGCGGACCGGGTGAGCAAGCAGGTCGGCTTCCCGGTGGTCTCGGTCTCCCAGTCGATGCGGCTGATCGCCCTGTACGTGGACGGTCAGCGCCGGGTCCTGGAGGACTCGGCGGCGATCCTGTCCCGCGCGAACCAGGCGCTGGCCACCCTGGAGCGGTACAAGCTGCGGCTGGACGAGGTCGCGGGCACGCTGTCGGCGCTGGAGATCGAGGACCTGGTGACGGTCCGGGACGTGTCGGCGGTCGCGCAGCGGCTGGAGATGGTCCGCCGTATCGCCACCGAGATCGCCGAGTACGTGGTCGAGCTGGGCACGGACGGCCGGCTCCTCGCGCTCCAGCTCGAGGAGCTGATCGCGGGCGTCGAGCCGGACCGCGAGCTGGTGGTGCGCGACTATGTGCCCGAGCCGACGGCGAAGCGGTCCCGCACGGTCGGCGAGGCGCTGGCCGAGCTGGACGCGCTGTCCCACGCGGAGCTGCTGGAGCTGGGCACGGTGGCGCGCGGGCTGGGCTACACCGCGTCTCCCGAGTCGCTCGACTCGGCCGTGTCACCGCGGGGCTTCCGGCTGCTGGCCAAGGTGCCGCGGCTGCCGGGCGCCATCATCGACCGGCTGGTGGAGCACTTCGGGGGCCTGCAGAAGCTGCTGGCCGCGAGCGTGGACGACCTCCAGGCCGTGGACGGCGTGGGCGAGGCCCGGGCCCGCAGCGTCCGGGAGGGCCTGTCCCGCCTGGCCGAGTCCTCCATCCTGGAGCGGTACGTCTGACCCGGCGGCCACCCGCCGGCCGACCCCGCCGGGGATGCTCCGGGCCGTACGGCTGGTACCGCTAGTCCGCCGACAGCACGAAGGAAGCCTGCGCCTTGGCGAAGCCGGGTGCCTTGGCCTCCAGCAGGTAGGTGCCCGTCTTCGCCGGCCCGCCGGACGGCGTCCCGCAGTGCGCGGTGCTCGGCTTGCGGTCCCACTTCACGGTGTACGTGATCGTCTGGCCGGCCGGCACCCGGAACACCAGGCTCCCCGGGCCCTCGGGGCAGTCGTCCGACGCCCAGTACGCGTCGTCCCCGTCCGCCGGCGTGATCGTCAACACCGCGCTCTTCGGGCCGAGATCGACCTTGCAGTCGGCCGACGAGGCGTTCTTCGCGGTGAGTTCGAACGTCGGCGTCTGGTCCGGCGAGTAGGAGTTGCGCACGCTGCGCAGGTTCAACACCACCGCGCCGGACGTGCAGTCGGGCAGCGCGGAGGAGCCCGGGAGCGCGTCGGCCGCGGCGACGGCGCCACCGCCGGACGCACCGCCCGTACCGCCCGCGGAGCCGGCAGACCCCGAGGAGCCCGCGGAGCCGCCGGAGTTGCCGGCCGTCCCCGCCGAACCGCCGCCGTCAGCGGAGCCGCCGCCGGACCCGGAGCCGCCGTCGCCGCCGCCCGACTCGTCGCGTCCGCCCGGGCGTTGGCTGATCGCGGGCCCGGACGAGGAGGGCCCCGGCGTGATGGTGTGGGTGGGATTCTTGCCGTCCGCCCCGCCGGTGTCCTTCCTTCCGCCCCCGCCGCCGGCGGTGACGATCCACGTGATCACCAGCGCCAGCAAGGCGAACACGGACAGCATGACGGCCCTCCGACGCCAGTAGATGGAGGAGGGAAGCGGCCCGACCGGATTGCGCAGAGATCCCACGGCCCAAACTGTACGAGAGATCACCGCGCGCGCTCGCTTCACCCGCCGCGCCACGGCCAACTTTTCCCGATCATCATTTTGGTAACTGCACTGGACGGTGCGGTTCTTCACGTATCGGCACGCTCGGTGACCGCGCGCTCACGCCGCCCATCCGCCAACCCGTGGCAGGATCGGAAGGCCATGACTGAGAAGCTCCACGCCCCCGTGATCGCCTGGTTCGACGCCCATGCCCGTGACCTCCCCTGGCGCCGCCCGGAGGCGGGTCCATGGGGTGTGATGGTCAGCGAGTTCATGCTTCAGCAGACCCCGGTGAACCGGGTGCTGCCCGTCTACGAGGAGTGGCTGGTCCGCTGGCCGCGCCCCGCCGACCTGGCGAAGGAGGCGCCGGGCGAGGCGGTGCGCGCCTGGGGCCGGCTCGGCTACCCGCGCCGCGCGCTGCGCCTGCACGGCGCGGCGGTCGCCATAACGGAACGGCACGGCGGCGACGTGCCGACGGATCACGCGCAGTTGCTGGCGCTGCCCGGCATCGGCGAGTACACGGCCGCCGCGGTGGCGTCGTTCGCCTACGGGCAGCGGCACGCGGTGCTGGACACCAATGTCCGCCGGGTCATCGCCCGGGCGGTGACGGGTGTGCGGTACCCGCCGAACGCGACCACGGCCGCCGAGCGGCGTCTGGCGCGGGAGCTGCTGCCCGCGGACGAGCGGACCGCCGCGCGCTGGGCCGCCGCCTCGATGGAGCTGGGCGCGCTGGTGTGCACGGCGAAGAACGAGGGGTGCCAGCGGTGCCCGATCGCCGCCCAGTGCGCCTGGCGGCTCGCGGGCAAGCCGGAGCACGCGGGGCCGCCGCGGCGCGGGCAGACGTACGCCGGCACGGACCGGCAGGTGCGCGGCAAGCTGCTGGCCGTGCTGCGGGAGGCGCACACGCCGGTGCCGCAGGCGGCGCTGGACCGGGTGTGGCACGAGCCGGTGCAGCGGGCCCGCGCGCTCGACGGGCTGGTCGCGGACGGCCTGGTGGAACCGCTGCCCGGTGGTCTGTACCGGCTGCCGCTGGGCTGACGCACAGCCAGATCACAGTCCCCGCGCGTACGTTACGAAAGACCAGGTGGGGCAAATCGCCCCACACAGGGGCAAATAGCCCGCTCCTCCTACCCCGTTCCCTCATCCGTTACACAACCGACGGATAGCCGATTGCCAGCCGCAGGCTGGTCCGCACAGCCCCGTGACAACCGCTCCGTAGCTTCTTCTTCGTGCCCGGCGGACCACCGGGCGCGGGGACAGCGGGACTTCCGGCAGGAGCCGGAGGCACGACGGGGAACGGAGGCGGTCGATCATGGCGCAGGGCGAGGTGCTCGAATTCGAGGAGTACGTGCGCACCCGGCAGGACGCGCTGCTGCGCAGCGCCCGCCGGCTGGTGCCGGACCCGGTCGACGCCCAGGACCTGCTGCAGACCGCGCTGGTACGGACGTACGGCCGCTGGGACGGCATCGCCGACAAGCGGCTCGCCGACGCCTATCTGCGCCGGGTCATGATCAACACGCGGACCGAGTGGTGGCGTGCCCGCAAGCTGGAGGAAGTGCCCACCGAGCAGCTGCCGGACGCCTCCGTGGAGGACTCCACCGAGCAGCACGCCGACCGGGCCCTGCTGATGGACATCATGAAGGTGCTCGCACCGAAGCAGCGCAGCGTCGTGGTGCTGCGACACTGGGAGCAGATGTCCACAGAGGAGACGGCCGCGGCCCTCGGCATGTCGGCCGGTACGGTCAAGAGCACGCTGCACCGGGCGCTCGCCCGGCTCCGTGAGGAGCTGGAGGCCCGCGATCTGGACGCACGCGCGCTGGAGCGTGAGGAGCGGGAGCGTTGCGCGGCCTGACCGGGGCCGGGTCCCGAGGGGCCCGAGGCAGTGCACAGGCGGTGATCGCGGCGGGGACCGCGCTCGCCGCCCTCGGCCTTTTCGCCGCCGCGTGCGGCAGCGGGGGCACCGGCGCCCGGGACGAGGGCCCGGCGCACACCTCCGCGGTGGCGGACGCCGGCGCCTCCCCCTCGGCCAGCCCCGTCACCGGCACGTTCCGGCGGGTGGACGCCGTGGCGCTGCTCAAGGGCGACCCGTCGGTGTCGGAGGCGGTCAAGCAGGAGCTGAAGCCGTGCGACGGCGACAACTACCAGGTCGACGTCTCGTACGGCGATCTCACCGACGCCCCGGTGGAGGACGTCGTCGTCAACGTGATGACCTGCGCCGACTGGGTCGGCATCGGCTCGTACGTGTACCGGGACGACGACGGCGTGTTCAGGAACGTCTTCAAGAGCGAGGAGTCCCCGGTCTACGCCGAGATCGACCAGGGCACCCTGTCGGTCACCCGGCAGTACTACGACCAGGACGACCCGATCTCCAGCCCGTCCGGTGACATCGTGACGCCGTACACCTGGAAGGCGGGCCGGTTCGTCCCCGGGAAACCCACCCGCAACGAGTACGGCAAGCCGGCGGGCCAGAGCGCGCGGCCCGTGCCGGCCAACTGATCACCACACGCACACCACGAGGACTGAGAGCACCGGGATGGCAGACCAGACCCACGTCCTGTTCGTCGAGGACGACGACGTCATCCGTGAGGCCACCCAGCTCGCCCTGGAGCGGGACGGCTTCGCGGTCACCGCGATGCCCGACGGCCTGTCGGGGCTGGCGGCGTTCCGGGCGGACCGCCCCGACATCGCGCTGCTGGACGTCATGGTGCCGGGCCTGGACGGGGTCAGCCTGTGCCGGCGGATCCGGGACGAGTCGACCGTGCCCGTGATCATGCTGTCGGCGCGCGCCGACTCCATCGACGTCGTGCTCGGCCTGGAGGCGGGCGCCGACGACTACGTGACCAAGCCGTTCGACGGTGCCGTGCTGGTGGCCCGCATCCGCGCGGTGCTGCGCCGCTTCGGGCACGCCGGCGGCGCCCAGCCGGCCGAGCCCGGCTCCGCCGTCACCGGCACGCTGGCCTTCGGTGACCTGGAGATCGACACCGACGGCATGGAGGTGCGCCGGGCCGGGCAGCCGGTGGCGCTCACCCCGACCGAGATGCGGCTGCTGCTGGAGTTCTCCTCCGCGCCGGGCACCGTGCTCTCCCGCGACAAGCTGCTGGAACGCGTGTGGGACTACGGCTGGGGCGGGGACACCCGGGTCGTCGACGTGCATGTGCAGCGGCTGCGGCAGAAGATCGGCCAGGACCGGATCGAGACGGTCCGCGGCTTCGGCTACAAGCTGAAGGCCTGAGCGGAGCGGCGGTATGCGGGGGATACTTCGGCATCCGGTCCGGCGGATGGAGCGCGCGGACCTGCGCACCGGGCTGCGCTGGAAGCTGAGCGCGGCGATCGCGCTGGTGGCCGGGCTGGTGGCGGTCGTGCTCAGCCTGGTCGTGCACAACGCGGCCCGGGTCTCGATGCTGGACAACGCGCGCGACCTGGCCGTCGACCGGCTGCTGCTGGCCCAGCGCAACTACGAGCTGAACCGCGGTCCGGTCTTCCCGTACGTCAAGGTCGACGACCCGGAGCTGCCGGCCGCGCTGCGCGCCAGCGTCGCGCGGGGCCGGCGGGCCAGTGACGTCTCCCAGCACGACAAGGACCCCGACATCTGGGCGGCCGTGCCGGTGAAGGGCGAGCACGTGCTCTCCGTGCACCTGCACCTGCCGGACCGCAGCACCGACATCCTCAAGGACCTGGACCAGGCCCTGGTGATCGGCTCGGTCGCGGTCGTACTGGGCGGCAGCGCGCTGGGCGTGCTGATCGGCGGCCAGCTCTCCCGCCGGCTGCGCAAGGCGGCGGCCGCCGCGAACCGGGTCGCCAAGGGCGAGACCGACGTCCGGGTGCGGGAGGCCATCGGCGGTGTCGTCCGGGACGAGACCGACGATCTCGCGCGCGCGGTGGACGCCATGGCGGACGCGCTGCGCCAGCGGCTGGAGGCCGAGCGGCGGGTCACCGCCGACATCGCGCACGAGCTGCGCACCCCGGTGACCGGTCTGCTGACGGCCGCCGAGCTGCTGCCGCCCGGCCGGCCCACGGAACTGGTCCTGGACCGGGCGAAGGCGATGCGCACGCTGGTCGAGGACGTGCTGGAGGTGGCCCGGCTGGACAGCGCCTCGGAACGGGCGGAGCTCCAGGACCTCCTGCTGGGCGAGTTCGTCTCGCGCCGGGTGGCGGCCAAGGACCCGGAGATCACCGTACGGGTGGTGCACGAGTCGGAGGTCACCACCGATCCGCGGCGGCTGGAGCGGGTGCTGTTCAACCTGCTCGCCAACGCCGCCCGGCACGGCCGGCCGCCGGTCGAGGTGACCGTGGAGGGCCGGGTGATCCGGGTGCGCGACCACGGCCCCGGCTTCCCGGAGGAACTGCTCGCCGAGGGGCCGAGCCGGTTCCGCACCGGCAGCGAGGACCGCGCCGGGCAGGGCCACGGGCTGGGGCTGACCATCGCGGCCGGCCAGGCGCGGGTGCTGGGCGCGCGGCTGACCTTCCGCAACGTACGGCCCGTCGGCGCGCCCGCGGGCATCCCCGCCGAGGGCGCGGTGGCCGTGCTGTGGCTGCCGGAACACGCCCCCACCAACACGGGCAGCTATCCGATGCTCCCGTGAGTCCGGGGCCGGGCGGCGGCGCGCCGGAGGGGCCGGTCCGCAGGCCGTACCCGCGGAAGGGTCCGGTCCTCAAGCCGTACCCGCAGGCCGGCGAGCCGCTGGCCGACGGAGAAGTACGGCGGGCGCGTCGCCGGCAGCCGTCGGCGGGGGCGCCGTGGGTCCCGCTCCCGGGTCCGCCGGGACAGGCCGAAGGCCCCGGCGGCGGACACGCACCGGGGCCTTCGGGGCCGGGCGGCTCAGGCGACCCGGGGTCGCCGGCCGTCCGCCCCGGACCGGATCAGACGGCCTCGATCACGGCCGGCGGCGCCGCTTCGGCGCCCTCACCGGAAGCCTTCGGGCCGCCCTTGAGCGGCACCTCCTTGACGAACACCGCCGCGATCAGCACCAGCACCGCGATGACGGCGCCGAGCAGGAACGCCGAGTGGGTGCCCGAGGACACCGCGTGCTGGTACGCCTCGCGGGCCTGGGCCGGCAGCTTCGCCAGGCTCGCCGCGTCCAGCTGCGCCGACTTCGCGGTCAGCTGCGAGCCCCGCGAGCCGACCCGCTCGGCCATCACGTCCTGGACGCGGTGGTTGAACAGGGCGCCCATGATGGCCACGCCGAAGGAGGAGCCGAGCGTACGGAACAGGGTGGCGGACGAGGACGCCACGCCCATGTCCTTCATCTCCACGCTGTTCTGCGCGACCAGCATGGTGATCTGCATCAGGCAGCCCATGCCCGCGCCGACCACGGCCATGTAGACACCGGAGGTCAGCCGGGTCGTGTCGGTGTCCATCGTCGACAGCAGGTACAGCCCGACGGTCATCAGGACGCCGCCGGCGATCGGGAAGATCTTGTACCGGCCGCTGTTGGTGGTGATCCGGCCGGCCACCATCGAGGTCACCAGCATCGCGCCGAGCATCGGCAGGAGCAGCAGACCGGAGTTGGTCGCGGAGGCACCCTGCACCGCCTGCTGGTACAGCGGCAGGAAGAGCGTGGCGCCGAACATCACGAAGCCGGTGATGAAGCCGATGACCGCCATCAGGGTGAAGTTGCGGCTGCGGAAGATGTGCAGCGGCAGGACCGGCTCGGCGGCCTTGGTCTGCCAGAACACGAACCCGATGAGCGCGGCCACGCCGATGCCGATCAGCTCCATGATCCGCGCGGAGGTCCAGGCGTACTCGCTGCCGCCCCAGGTGGTGACGAGCACGATGGCGGTGATGCCGACGGTCAGCAGGACGACGCCCAGGTAGTCGATGCCCGCCTTGGACCGCTTGCGCGGCAGGTGCAGTACGGCGGTGACCAGCGCCAGGGCGACCGCGCCCAGCGGCAGGTTGATGTAGAAGGCCCAGCGCCAGCCCCAGTTGTCGGTGATGGTGCCGCCGACCAGCGGACCGCCGATCATGGCCAGCGCCATCACACCGGCCATCATGCCCTGGTACTTGCCCCGCTCCCGCGGCGGCACGAGGTCGCCGATGATCGCCATGACGCCGACCATGAGACCGCCGGCGCCCAGTCCCTGCACGGCCCGGAACCCGATCAGCTGGCCCATGTCCTGGGCCATGCCGCTCAGCGCCGAGCCGATGAGGAAGATCACGATGGAGCTGAGGAAGGCGCTCTTGCGCCCGTACATGTCGCCGACCTTGCCCCAGATCGGGGTGGAGGCGGCGGTGGCCAGGGTGTAGCCGGTGACGACCCAGGAGAGGTGCTCCAGGCCGCCGAGGTCGCCCACGATCGTGGGCATCGCCGTACCCACGATCATGTTGTCGAGCATCGCGAGCATCATCGCGATCATGAGCGCGAGCAGCACTACTCGTACGCTCCTGGGGCGTTTGCCCGATGTTTCGCTTTGAACCGTGTCCGCCATCGTTGTCCCGTTTCCCCCTGGGCGGCTACTTACTTGCCGCCCGGCTAGTTATCACTACACTGGGACGGTAGACGCGCTACTAGCCGGGCGTCAAGTAAGTTTCTCGGGAGCGCGAGGAGTACGAGGATGGGCCTCACCATGGACGGCACCAAGCACCAGCGCCGCGGCAACACCCGCCAGCGCATCCAGGACGTGGCACTCGCACTCTTCGCGGAGCAGGGTTACGAGAAGACCTCCCTGCGGGAGATCGCCGAGCGCCTCGACGTCACCAAGGCGGCCCTGTACTACCACTTCAAGACCAAGGAAGAGATCATCGCCAGCCTCTTCGAGGACCTGACGAAACCGATCGAGGGTCTGATCGACTGGGGCAGAGGGCAGCCGCACACGCTGGCCACCAAAGAAGAGATCATCCGCCGCTACAGCGAGGCGCTCGCGGGCGCCGAACCGCTCTTCCGCTTCATGCAGGAGAACCAGGCGACGGTGCGGGAACTGCGCATCGGCGACATCTTCAAGGACCGGATGCGCGGACTGCGGGACATCCTCGTCGACCCCGAGTCCGAGCTGGTGGACCAGGTCCGCTCGGTCAGCGCGCTGTTCACGCTGCACGCCGGGATGTTCGTGATGCAGGACCTCGAAGGCGACTCCGAGAAGAGGCGCGAGGCCGTTCTCGAAGTCGCCCTGGACATGGTCGGGCAGGCGCACCGGCACGCCCGCGAGACGCGTTAGAGAACCGGGTCAGACCTTGACGCCCTGGGCGCGCAGGAACGCGACCGGGTCGACGGCGGAGCCGTAGTTCGGGGTCGTACGGATCTCGAAGTGCAGGTGGGGACCGGTGGAGTTGCCGGTGGAGCCGGACAGGGCGATGTGCTGGCCGGTGCCCACGACCTGGCCGATCCGGACGTCGATCCGGGACAGGTGCGCGTACTGCGAGTAGGTGCCGTTGCCGTGCTTGATGACGATGGCGTTGCCGTACGCCGGGCCGTCGCCGGCGCCGTTCGGGCCGGCCTTGACGACGGTGCCGCCGTGCGCGGCGAGGACCTCGGTGCCGGTCGGCACGGCGAAGTCCTGGCCGCTGTGCTTGGCGACCCAGTGGCTGCCGGCCTGCATGAAGCTGGCGGAGAGGGTGTACGTCTTCACCGGGTCGACCCAGGAGGTGGCGGGGGCGGTGGCGGCGCTCGCGAGCCCGGTGCCCAGCACGGCCGTGGTGCCGACTCCGGCGGCCAGGACGGCCACGCGGTTGCGGAGCGAGGACGTACGGGAAGAGCGGGACGTGAAGCGTCGGAACATCGTGACCTCGTGTACTCGGGGACTTGTGGGCCACCCGGCGCACAGACGTCCACAAAGACATCTGCCCGAAGCGGCCATCCCTTGGTAACCGACCACCCCGAGCCCTGACAAAAGCCCCATCTACGGCATCATCTAGTAGATGACCCCGAAACGACCCGGCTCTTGACACCCGCTCCGCCGGACGGACACCCCCTCTGACTACGGGGTTTTCCCTTGGGGCCTTCAGGCGTGAATGTCCCTTTTATCCGCCTATTTCCACTCACGATGTGCCTTAGTAGGCTACTTACCGCCTGTGCCGCTTATCACCGGCGGGATAAAAAGGCGGCCCCGGAATTGTGACGCGGGCCTCTCCGCACCTACCGTCCGGTAACCCTGCGGTTCCCCGCTCGCCATCCCCGGCTCGGAGCATGTCCCTGACATTCAGGACGCGTCCGGACGCGCGTCCGGACGTGAGAGGACCCCCACGTGACGACCACCCGCCCCCGGGCGCGCCGCGGCCCCGTGACCGCCGTCTGCCTGGCCGCCGCCTCCGTGGCCGCCCTGGCCACCCTGACCGCCCCGGCCGAGGCCGCTACGACCGGCACGGGCCCCTCGCCCGCGACCCTGGCTGCCTCACCCGCGGCCCCGGCTGCCTCGCCCGCGGTTGGGGCCGCCACGCCCGTCGTTGGGGCCCGCTCCGCCCCTGCCCCGGCCTCCGCCGCCAAGGTGGACTACGCCGCCTGGCAGCGGGACTGCCAGGCGGTCATGGACCAGGCTCTGCCGTACCTGAAGCAGCGCATAGCCGCCGCCCGGCCCGGCGAGAGGCAGGCGGTCGTCTTCGACATCGACAACACCGCGCTGGAGACCGACTTCGGCTTCAGCTACCCGCAGCCCGCCAACAAGCCCGTCCTGGCCGTCGCCCGCTACGCCCAGGAGCACGGCGTCTCGCTCTTCTTCGTCACCGCCCGCCCCGGCGTCCTGTACTGGCCCACCGCGTACAACCTCCGGCACGACGGCTACGACGTCTCCGGGCTGCGCGTGCGCGGCCTGTCCGACCTCTTCAAGGACGTCGCCGCCTACAAGACCGCGCAGCGCGCCGGCATCGAGGACGACGGCTACACGATCCTCGCGAACATCGGCAACAACGCCTCGGACCTGTCCGGCGGGCACGCCGAGAAGACGTACAAACTGCCCGACTACGACGGCCGGTTGTCGTAGCCGAGCACCGCGGGCGCCCGCGCCCCGGCGGCGGCCGGAGCGCGGGCGCGCAGACGAGAGGGGCCGGTGCCCGAAGGCACCGGCCCCTCTCGTCGGTCCGACCGCAGGAGGCTTACGCGTCCTTGCTCAGGTTGGGTCCGGCCCCGCCCGCGGCCTGCTCGATCGGCGGGACGTCCGGCAGTGCCGACTTCTCCTCACCCCGGAAGGTGAAGGTGACGGTGTCGCCCTCGCCCTCGGTGTCCACGACCACGATGTGACCGGGGCGCAGCTCGCCGAAGAGGATCTTCTCCGAGAGCGTGTCCTCGATCTCGCGCTGGATCGTGCGGCGCAGCGGCCGGGCGCCCAGCACCGGGTCGTAACCCTTCTTGGCCAGCAGCTCCTTGGCGGACTGGGACAGCTCCAGGCCCATGTCCCGGTCCTTCAGGCGCTCGTCCACCTTGTCGACCATCAGGTCGACGATCCGCAGGATGTCCTCCTGCGTCAGCTGCGGGAAGACGACCACGTCGTCGACGCGGTTGAGGAACTCGGGGCGGAAGTGCTGCTTCAGCTCGTCCGACACCTTGTTCTTCATGCGCTCGTAGTTGGTCTTCGTGTCACCCGAGGCCGCGAAGCCCAGGTTGAAGCCCTTGGAGATGTCCCGGGTGCCGAGGTTGGTCGTCATGATGATGACCGTGTTCTTGAAGTCCACGACCCGGCCCTGGGAGTCGGTCAGACGACCGTCCTCCAGGATCTGCAGCAGCGAGTTGAAGATGTCCGGGTGGGCCTTCTCGACCTCGTCGAAGAGGACGACGGAGAACGGCTTGCGGCGCACCTTCTCGGTCAGCTGGCCGCCCTCCTCGTACCCCACGTAGCCGGGGGGCGAGCCGAAGAGACGCGAGACCGTGTGCTTCTCGCTGAACTCCGACATGTCGAGGGAGATCAGCGCGTCCTCGTCACCGAAGAGGAACTCCGCGAGCGCCTTGGACAGCTCGGTTTTACCGACACCGGACGGGCCGGCGAAGATGAACGAACCACCCGGACGCTTCGGGTCCTTGAGCCCGGCGCGGGTACGGCGGATCGCCTTCGACAACGCCTTGACGGCGTCGTTCTGGCCGATGACCCGCTTGTGCAGCTCGTCCTCCATGCGGAGCAGACGGCTGGACTCCTCCTCGGTCAGCTTGAAGACCGGGATGCCGGTGGCCGTGGCGAGGACCTCGGCGATCAGCTCGCCGTCGACCTCGGCGACGACGTCCATGTCGCCGGCCTTCCACTCCTTCTCCCGCTTCGCCTTGGCGGCCAGGAGCTGCTTCTCCTTGTCGCGCAGCGAGGCGGCCTTCTCGAAGTCCTGCGAGTCGATCGCGGACTCCTTGTCGCGGCGGACGCCGGCGATCTTCTCGTCGAACTCGCGCAGGTCCGGCGGAGCGGTCATCCGGCGGATGCGCATCCGGGAACCGGCCTCGTCGATCAGGTCGATCGCCTTGTCCGGCAGGAAGCGGTCCGAGATGTACCGGTCGGCCAGGGTGGCCGCCTGGACCAGGGCCTCGTCCGTGATGGAGACGCGGTGGTGCGCCTCGTACCGGTCGCGCAGGCCCTTGAGGATCTCGATCGTGTGCGGCAGGGACGGCTCGGCGACCTGGATGGGCTGGAAGCGGCGCTCCAGGGCCGCGTCTTTCTCCAGGTGCTTGCGGTACTCGTCCAGCGTGGTCGCGCCGATGGTCTGGAGTTCACCGCGGGCCAGCATCGGCTTCAGGATGCTCGCCGCGTCGATGGCGCCCTCGGCGGCACCCGCACCGACCAGCGTGTGCAGCTCGTCGATGAACAGGATGATGTCGCCGCGGGTGCGGATCTCCTTGAGGACCTTCTTCAGGCGCTCTTCGAAGTCACCCCGGTAGCGGGAGCCGGCGACGAGGGCGCCGAGGTCCAGCGTGTAGAGGTGCTTGTCCTTGAGCGTCTCGGGCACCTCGCCCTTGACGATGGCCTGGGCGAGGCCCTCGACGACGGCGGTCTTGCCGACGCCGGGCTCACCGATCAGCACCGGGTTGTTCTTGGTGCGGCGGGACAGCACCTGCATGACCCGCTCGATTTCCTTCTCGCGCCCGATGACCGGGTCCAGCTTGGACTCACGAGCGGCCTGGGTGAGATTCCGGCCGAACTGGTCCAGGACGAGAGAGGTCGAGGGGGTGCCCTCGGCCGGGCCGCCCGCGGTGGCGGTCTCCTTGCCCTGGTAACCGGAGAGCAGCTGGATGACCTGCTGCCGCACCCGGTTGAGGTCTGCACCCAGCTTGACCAGGACCTGGGCGGCGACGCCCTCGCCCTCGCGGATCAGGCCGAGCAGGATGTGCTCCGTGCCGATGTAGTTGTGGCCCAGCTGAAGGGCCTCGCGGAGCGACAGCTCCAGGACCTTCTTGGCACGGGGGGTGAAGGGGATGTGGCCGGACGGGGCCTGCTGGCCCTGACCGATGATCTCCTCCACCTGCTGGCGGACCGCCTCAAGCGAAATGCCGAGGCTCTCCAGGGCCTTAGCGGCGACACCTTCGCCCTCGTGGATGAGACCCAGGAGGATGTGCTCGGTGCCGATGTAGTTGTGGTTGAGCATCCGGGCTTCTTCCTGAGCCAGGACGACAACCCGCCGCGCGCGGTCGGTGAACCTCTCGAACATCGTTAATCGCTCCTCAGAGCGGTCAGGCAGTGGGGGGAACTTCCCCTCCCTGTCCTTCCGCAGCTTAGTCCCGCAAGCGGGGACCGCTCATTCCAACTGCCGACACCGTCGATGGCCTCCTGACCCCGAACGCCGACATCTGCTCCAACCCGATGGTGCGAGACGATGTTCCCGCAGGCCAGGCAGTTACCCCACTCGCCAGTACGCCGTTGGCGAACGTGAGACGGCCCATTCTGCGTGTCGCCCCCTCCCACTAGGCATGTCTTACCCGCGGGCACCGACACTCCATGCCGAGCGCACCGGTTCCCTCCGCTACGGGCGAACAACCTTGCGTCCCCCCGGGCCCGCGCGCCTCCCCATTCCCGGCACGGTGCGCAGCCGACAGGACACCCAGCGTAACCCGCACGGCCTCGCGGCGGTTGCACCCGGCATGGCTGGCTCCGTCCCCCTGACATCCGCGCTCCCCCTTCCCCGCCGGCCCTCCGGACCGGGCGCACCGGCCGCCGGCGCCCCGCCGGCCGGCCCGGAGGCCCGGGCCCGGCACTGGTACGAGAACGAACTGGGGTGGCCGACCGTGCCCGGACGGCCGCTGCGGCTGCTCACGGGGGTGCGGTTCGACGCGCTGGACGTGCCGGCCGAGGCGGGCGCGCACGCGCTCCGGCATCTCGCGCCGGACTCACCGGTGCTCCTGCGGGGTGACCGGATGGCGCTGCTGGTGGCGCCGGGCAGCGCCGAGGAACTGCCCGGGCTGCTGGACTGGCTGGAATGGGGCCCGGTCCCGCTGGACCTGCGCGTCCTCGGGCCGGGCGGCACGCTTCAAGCTCCGGTGCCGGCCGGTCCCGGGCGGCGCGCCTTCGCGCGGGAGGCCGCCGGGTCCGCGCAGGGGGCCGCGGTGTGGCTGCGGCCCCCCGGACCGGGACCCGGGGCCGGGACCTCGCTGCCGGCCATGCCGGGCATGCCAGGTGGTGCGCCGGGTACGCCGGGTGTGGCGGCCGGATCGGCCGCGGGGAACGCGGGCGCGGGGAGCGCCCCCGATCTCGTGCGCCTGGTGGACACGGTGGCAGCGCACTGTCACCGCGTCCGGCTGCGGCGCGTGCGCGCCGGGTGTCCCGCCGGGCGGCGGGATCAGCCGTTGGCCTTCTCGTAGGCCTCGCGGATCGACGCGGGAACCCGGCCGCGGTCGTTGACCTCGTAGCCGTTCTCCTTCGCCCAGGCGCGGATGGCCGCGGTGTCCTGGTTGCCGCCGGAAGCGGCACGCGCCTTTCCACGCCCGCCCGAAGCACGGCCGCCGGTGCGGCGCCCGCCCTTCACATAGGGATCAAGAAGGCTGCGCAGCTTGTCCGCATTGGCAGTCGTGAGATCGATCTCGTACGTCTTGCCGTCCAGCGCGAACGTCACCGTCTCGTCCGCCTCGCCGCCGTCGAGGTCGTCGACAAGAAGGACCTGAACCTTCTGTGCCACCGCATTTCCTTTCATCGATAACGTTGAGGGGGCAGGGGGTGTGCGGCGTCCGCCGTTTCGCCGCCCCTGTTATATGCAGTACTGCAGTACGTCGGAAAGCAAACCGCTTTTGCCGGAAAAACACAAACCCTCGGGAGAGCCTCAGCGGTCCGCCCGCGTCCGGAAACATGCGCGTTTCGGACATAGGGCACCTGGGCAATGAGGATCACAGATGCAGAAGCATCCGGCTGTTGCCCAAGGTGTTCGGCTTCACTCGTTCGAGACCGAGGAACTCCGCGACGCCCTCGTCATAGGAACGCAACAGCTCGGCGTACACATCGGTGTCGACCGGTGTCTCCCCGATCTCCACGAAGCCGTGCTTCGCGAAGAAGTCCACTTCGAAGGTGAGGCAGAAAACGCGTCGAACGCCGAGCCAGCGCGCGGTGTGGAGCAACTTCTCCAGCAACTGATGGCCCACGCCGGCGCCCTTGAGGCCGGGCTTCACCGCCAGAGTCCGCACTTCCGCCAGGTCCTCCCACATGACGTGCAGCGCGCCGCACCCGACGACCTCGGCGTTGTCGTCGCGTTCGGCGACCCAGAACTCCTGGATGTCCTCGTAAAGCGTGACCATGGCTTTGTCGAGCAGGATGCGGTCACGGACGTAGGCGTCGAGGAGGCGGCGGACGGCCGGGACATCGCCGGTCCGGGCCCGCCGGACAGTGATGGCTTTTGCGGAGACTTCGGGACGCTCTGCTGACATGAGCGGACGCTATCGCCCGGCCGCGTCCTCCGCCGAGCCGGGGTTCTCCTCTTGCCGGGCTTCCGGGGCTTCGCGTTGCCGGGCCGGGGGCGCTTCCCGGGTTTCTTCCGGCCCCTGGACGATGCGTACGGCGTCCCTGAGGGCCTGGCGCTGTTCCTCGCTCATCATGCCGAAGAAGGCGACGAGAGCGGCGGCCGGGTTGTCGCTCTGCGACCAGGCCTCGTTCATCAGGGCCGCGGCGTAGGCGGCGCGTGTCGACACGGCCTCATATCGATAGGCCCGGCCTTCGGCCTCCCGGCGCACCCAGCCCTTCTGATGGAGATTGTCCAAAACGGTCATCACCGTGGTGTAGGCGATCGACCGTTCCTGCTGGAGGTCTTCCAGGACTTCTCGAACGGTCACCGGGCGGTTCCACTTCCACACCCGCGTCATGACCGCGTCTTCGAGTTCTCCCAATGGGCGAGGCACAGCTCAGAACAATAGTGGGAGATCCCGGCAATGGCGTGCCGGACGTGCGCTATGGCGGCAAACGCGGGCAAAAAGGGCGCGTACGGGCCGCGCCCGCCTGCTCGGGCGCGGGGCGCGGACCGCGTGCCGTCCGGGCGTGGCTCAGACGTCGGCGGGGCGCGCGGAGGCGGCTTCCACGCGCGCGAGAGCGGCGTCGACGGCCGCGTCCTCCTTGGCCTTGGCGGCCCCGCCCTGGGTCTTCACGATCACCCTGACCACACCGATGAAGAACGCGGCCATGACGACCGGGGGCACGAGCGCGGAGACGTAGTCCATGCCTCCAGAGTAGCCACGGGACACCGGGCGAAAGGTACGGGGTACACGACTGCGCGTCGCGCCCCACCGAGAACAACCCCGCTCCACGAACCCTCCGGGCGAACACCCCTCCGACCCGCGCCACGGCCCGACAGCCGCCGCCACGGACACCCCGGCGGCTGCGGGCCTGGCCACACGTCCGCACGGCGATACGGATGAGAGGAACGCACCCGGCCCCGGCCGGGGCGAGGCAGGACTACGGCCACCCGACAGGCCCGGCCACGCCCGCGCGGGGCGAAGCAGGTGGCGAGAGGGGCCCGACTACCGGCGAGGCCGGCCCCAACGCCCCAGCGGCGCCGCCACGCGCCCGCGCGGCGGGACGGGCCAGTGCCCGCGCCCGGGTCAGGCCAAGGCTAGGCAGTCTCGTTTGGATCATCGGGCGGACCAGAGGAAGATGCCCGCGATGTGAAGTCCGGCCAGGTAGATGGTGGCGGTCTTCTCGTAG
>NZ_JBVHSO010000027.1:0-26804 GCF_055566335.1 Streptomyces sp. NPDC027672
AACCGCCCGCCGCTACGACCGCTCGGCGCGCCGGGCTGCGTCCAGGGCATGGCGCTCCGCATAGGCGCCGTCACCACTTGCGGGAAGGGAGCCGTGACGGCGTTCCTGGTGCGCCGGTTCGTCGACCGCGGCCTCCTGGTCGACCTGAGCGCGAACCCGGAGGGGACGCTGCACCACCCCGACCAGGTCGACCAAGTCTGCCGGCGCGAGGACCTGGCGGAGCTGGTCGCCGCCGACGCCCCGCTCGGGCCCGAGCAGGCCGCCGCCCGGTTGGGGGTGCGCAGAGTCGAGTTCGATCACATGCTTCGGCTTGGATGGGTCCGCTCCCCGCAGTCGATCGAGGTCCGCTTCGGCACCAGCCGGGCCGGGGCCGTCGACGTCGCGCTCTACACCACCGCCTCCGTCGACGCGGTCCTCCCCGTCCACCCCGAAGTCGACTGGGAACAGCTGCGCACGGTGGAGAAGGGCCGGCGCTCTCCGCTTGCGGCACTGCGCCCGGATCCGGCACCCGTACCGGCGTAAGCCTCCGGGTCCCTTCCGCGCGCCCGCGTCCCACGCCGTTCAGAAGGGCGGCCCGGGGCGCGGGCATTCTTCTTGCGTACCGCGGGCTAGCCCGCCCATAGGCTCGCACCCGCTCAGGTCACTACTGGCACGGCGCGGACCGGCATCACCGCTGCCGGCCCGGCACGCGCCGGACACAGCGCTCTTGTGGTCGCGGCTGCTCAGGCTACCGCCAGGTACATCTTCGGCCGTCTGCGAGGGCGTTCTCGCCATGTTCGTCGTAGGTGTCGACGTCAGTGAACTCCGGCGCAACACTGCCATCGACATGACCAACAAGCCCCAGCGAGCGGAGATCATCATCAACCGCGCTATTGGCTCCTTGGCTTCCGTCGCGTCCGCTCTCGTCCTGAGCGTGGCTGCGGCCTCTCTCGCGCAGGCAGCGCCGACCGCTACGCCCATCAAGCATGTCCAGTCGGGGAAGTGCCTGGACGGGAGTCTTTCCCAGGGCGTCCGGCTGACCACCTGCAACGGCAGCAGCTACCAGAACTGGAGTTACAACGGCTACAGCCTTGTCCATGTCCAGTCGGGGAAGTGCCTGGACGGCAGTCTTTCCCAGGGCGTCCGGCTGAACGCGTGCAACGGCAGCAGCTACCAGGACTGGTTCTGGGACACCTACGACTACATCACCCACGAGGGCACACAGAATTGTCTGGACGGGAGTCTTTCCCAGGGCGTCCGGCTGGAACCGTGCAACTACAGCGACTATCAGCGGTGGTCGTGACCAAGTTGACCACGGTGTGGTCCTGGGTTGCTGACCGCACAGCGCCCCGGGCCGATTAGTCATCGTGCCCGAGCAGGCCAACGCCCCCTCCGGTTCCACCCTCGCCACTCGACCCTGCTCACAGAGCGCTACCTGCCCGTCTGCCGTAGCAATACGAGCGCGCCCCGAGTAGTGATGGGCGCCCGCAGGTGAGCCAGTCCGCCACGAACAGCAGCCCTTAAGTCCGCCGGCGGAACCAGCCGCGGCCCCGGCCCGGCTCGGGGCCGTCCTGCGGCTCCGGCGGCGCGGTGGCCTCAAGGCGGGCAGCTTCGGCGGCGGCCTTCTCGCGGGCGACGGCGTCGGCGTGGCACGGGCCGTACACCGACTCCACCCCGCTCGAGGCCATGGTCGGGGTTGACCACAGCCTGGCCGGTCTGGCCATCAGCGGAGGTCATCTCCCAGGTGGGGCGATGAGCGAGCTCCGCTCCGGGTGACAGCAGCGTCCACTCGACACGAGAACACCGCCAGCCAGCCGACCGGGGAAAGGCCGTAGATAACGGCGGCACCGGTGGGCCGTCAAGGTGTGTCGCCGGGGCAGTAGAAGCGGCAGCTGACGCCGGGCCCCGATCCGCGGGACTCGCCGGGACGCGGGTCGTACAGCCCGGCCGCCGGGCCACCGGGAGAGCTCGGTGGCCAGGGCCACGCCGTCGTCGACTTCCCCGGTCCGCCAGCCGTGGATGTCCAGCAGCAGGCCGTCCAGCGGCCCGCCGACCAGTTCGGCGTAGGTCCGGTTTGGGAGCGGGCCGGGATGGGGGTCGTCATGATCCGCGCCGTAGACACGCCGGTTCAGCAGTTGCTCGTCTCCGTTCATGCGATCAGCTTTCCAGCCGCCACCGACAACCACGCCGGTCTCCGTGCCCGTCCGTTACCGGCGGCGCCCGATGCCGAACCGGCTGCGGGGCTTCACGGCCGGCGTTTCGGCTGCCGCGCGTTCGGCTTCCTCCGCCTGGCGGCGCGCGACGCGCTCAGCCTCCGCGCGGTCGGCGGCCTGCATCGCGCACGGCCCGCACAGCCGGTCCCATGCGCCGGGCCACGAGGACCGCGTGGTCTCCCGCCAGCGGTCGTCGGTGAACTTGGTGCCGCACCGCGTGCACACCGGCCGCTGCGCCTCCCGGTGCGCGGCCTCGCACTCCGCCTGACGCCGGCGGGCCTCCCGGAGCTCCACCCGGTACAGCCGCTCACCGTCCGGGTTGTCCAGGGCCTCGCTCAGCGTCTGCCACTCCTCACGCCCGAGCCTGCGCCACACCCTGCCCGCGGCCCCGGCCGGGTCAGCGGTGATCCGCTCCAGCTCGGTCACGACCAGGGCACCGCCTGGTGGTAGTCGACCGCCGTGAACCCCTCACCCCGGTACGGGGTGCCGGCGAAGTAGCGGCGGGCGCTCTGCTCCAGGCGCCGCATCCGGTTCTCGCGCTGCGCCTCCGTCTTGCCCGTGAACACGAACGCCACCGGCACGTAGCCCTCGCCGCCCGTCGCCGGGTAGATCCGCGACCACAACCGGAAGGCGTGCACCGCCGCGCCCCGGGCCGCCCGCTCCTTGGCCGCGTCGGCCTTCGGTGCCAGGAGCTCGAACCAGTCGGTGTAGCGGCGCAGCTTGTCCACCAGGTCGTCGACGGGCTCGTTGACGCGGTCGACTTCCAGGAGCATCGCGGGCACCCCGGTGTCCGGGGCGCGCATCGTCAGGTCGGCGTACTGGGTGTAGCCGTACGGCAGGCGGTGGGCGATCTCGGTCTGCCAGGACAGCGGGGTGCCGTACCCGGCCCCGGTGAGCACGGCCGCGGTCGTCGTGACCGCGGCGGCGTGTTCGTCGTAGCCGTCGTCCTTCACCGGCTGGCCCTTGGCGTCGAGGCGGAGCTTGCGCAGCGCGGAGATCCGCACGCTTTTGGGCAGCAGCAGTTTGGCTTCCTTGTGGCCCTTCTCGGTGAGCACCCACAGCTGGTGTCCCGACTCCAGTCGCGTCTCCACCCGGACCAGGCCCGACTCCTTCAACGCGTTCAGGGTGTCCCTGGTGATCCGGTCGTGCCGGTCCGCGGGGCGCAGCATCCGCCAGAGCTGATCGGCGGTAGCCCGCTGGAAGATTCCCAGAGCCCTCAGCACTTCCTTGCGTCGCACTCCGGTCGGCTTCCAGACCTGTGCCGGCCTAGGAGGGTTGTCGAACGCGTCGTGGGACCTTGACTTCCGGGGCTGACCTGCGCAGATGCGCCCGGCGGGCGAAGTGGCCGTGGAGGGGGCGATGGAGGGGCCCGTGGAGGGGGCCTGCGGGACCTGGTTGATGTCCTCGGAAGGCCGGCGGCCACGGGCCGCGTGGTGTTCGTGGGCGGGGTCGGGCGTGAGATCGGCGGGCACGGTGTCCCCGGTTTCTCCGGCCTGCGGGCCGGGACGGCGGTCGTCCGGCCCGCGCGCGGATTGGCGCACGGGCCGGAGCCACCGTGTGAAGCCACCCCTTGTCCGCGCTCTGACGGCCACCGACAACCGGCGTCCGATTCCTCCTTGACCGCCCCTTTCAGTCCGAGTTTGTCCGTGATGGGGGTCACACCCGGCCCCGTCTCCTGGAGCGCGGTCTCTGTCCACAGGGCCGGGCGCGCACCGTAGGGCGATCGGCCGGACGCACCAGGCATCCGGCCAGCGAACAGCAAGGAGCCGTCATGGAGACGACGTCGCCCAAGATGCCCCAGCTCGCCCCGGAGCAGATCCTGCGGGCCTGCGACTACGTGGAGCTGGTCTGGCAGGAGCAGGGCAGCGAGGAGGAGAAGGCCGCGCTGGCACAGTTCCACGCCGACGGCCCCGAGCTGGCGCGGCTGATCGGTGAGTTCGGTGCGCTGCTGCTGGCCGGCTACCTCACCGGCGTGCCCGACGAGCACGCCGACTGCGAGTCCGCGTACGCCGCCGGGAAGCTGGTGACCGTGGCGAGCCGGTACCTCAAGCGGTGGTGCCTCGCGGGCGGCGGCGCACACACCGCCCGGATCGCGGCCGGGTTCCTGATCGAATGCATGCAGGAAGTCGACCAGGTCCACCAGTTCCTCCCCGACATCCGCGGCGACGCCTACGCCGGGCAGCCGGCGGCCGCGGCCTGAACCGGACCGCCGGGGCAGCGCCCGGGGACGGATATCTCTCCTCCCCCGGGCGCTGTCCGTTCTCGATGGTGATGCCGGAGGCAGCGGAGGTGGACAAGGGGGTGCCCGGCCTGCCGAGACAGTGGGCCCCGATTGCCGTCCACTCCCCCACCCGCAGTCGTGCACTCCCACCCGATGCCGCGCATCAAGTGGAGGCCACCCTGTCCGCCCATCGGCGCGGTGGAGTCCACCCTGTGGAGTCCACTCCGCACGGTGGACTCCACTCCCACGGCGGCGGCGCGCAGCGCGGTGTGCTCAAGGCGCTACGCCGGTGCGGTCGGTGCGCGCACCCTCCGTCCGGTGGTGCGCGGTTCGGCGCGCCGCGCGCTCCTGATGGTGCGCTTCACGTCGTGTGGTGCGGCACCCAGGGCGGGGGTGGCTCCGTCACTGGGAGGGTCGGGTGAAGCCGGGCTCCTTTATCACACACCCTCTTGACCGCGGTCACCTCGAAGTCCCGAATGCGTGCTATGCGGGCCCCTAATGTGCGGCAGATCACACGGCGTGGGTTCGGGGAGGTCGCGGGTGCCGCCGCATCCCGGCCGGGTGGGCCCCGCGCACCGGTGCGCGGGGCCGAGTTCACCGGTGCGCGCACGCCGCCTCGCGCGCGCACCACGGTGCGGTGGCCGGGGATGCGCGACGTCCTCGGTGCGCGCACCGGTGCGCTCGATGCCGTTCATCGCCACCGCACGGTGCGCATCACCGGGACGGGTGCGCGCACCGGATGCCTCGATGTCCCGCACCTCCCACCGGCCGGGTGCGCCCGAGTGGAGTCCACCCGATGTCGTGGTGGAGCCCACTCCCACCCGGTGCACTCCGCAGTGGACTCCACTCCCATCGGGTGGATCCCCACGGTGGGCTCCACTCTCCCGGCGCGACACCGCCCATCGCGCCCACCGGGTGCGGGGTGGGGTCCACCGTGTCCACTCACCAGAAGTAGCGGCGGCGAAGGCGCGCTGAGCGCCACGGGTTCGGCCGGCCACCCGGGTACTGCCGGGAGCGGCGCCGGACCGGCCCGCGCGGGCGCGGGCGAGCGCGCCGTCGGGGCCGGGGCGTTCTGCAGAGCCCGCTCGAGGTAGCTGCTCAGCGCCACGCCCATCAGCGGCTCGGCGATCCCCGCCGTCCGGGCCCGGTGCAAGCCCCCCGGACTCGTCAGCTGCCCGCGCAGCACCTCGGCCGTCTGCCGCACTTGGCTGAACGCGGCGTCCGACGCACGGCGGCGGACGGGGCCGGGGGGCTTCCACCGCGGCAAGCAGGTCCTTCGCCGCAGACTTCCAGCCCACCGCGTCCGGGGCACCCGGCAGGCTCAGCAGGGCGTCCGCCGCGCCGCGCGGGCACGACTCCGCGACCTCCGCCGGCCGCTCCAGCCCGGTGCCGGCCAGGACCCGGCGCGCGTCCCGGAGCAGACCCAGCGCCCGAACGCCGACCGTGCCCTGCGCGCGCAGCGCGGCGGCCAAGGCCTCGTCGACCGCCGGCAGTTGGGCGGCGGGCAGTGCACCGCCAGCCGAAGGCATCAGCTCACTGGTGCACCGTAGAGCCCACCGGGCAGACCTGGGACGCGAACCAGCCGATCCGCAGCCGGTTCCGGCGCCGGCCGGCCTGGTCAGCGTGCGGGTCGACGGCGGGTGTCCGGTCCGCAGCGCGTGCGCATGGTGGTTCGGCCTCGGTGAGCAGACGGTGGACGAACCCGTACAGCGCCCGCAGCCGTGCGCGAGGGTATGGATCGAGGCCCCGTGCTGTACGCCTTCTTCAGCTCGGCCCCCAGCTTGAGCCGGGCCGGCCCGGTGACATGGACGCGGCGTCCAGGGCGGTGTCCGTGCGCCACGCGGTGGTGAGCAGGTCGGACAGGGCCTGGTCGGTGAAGAGCAGCCCATCGCCCCGGCCCGCGGCCGAGGGTGCGGACGAGGCCGAGCGCCGCGGTGACGGCGCCGGCGAGCGCCCCGCTGGGGAAGGCGCCGGGGCGGCCGGCGTGGCCGGTGGCCGCGGCGAGGTAGAACCCGCGGAACTCCCGGCACTTTGAGGGCGTTCAGGACCGCGGGCACGTCGCCCGTCCAGGCGGCCGCGCCTTCGGCGACGAGGCGGGTGAGGACCATCGCGTAGCCGTTCCGTCGCCGGCGTCCGGCGCTGCGGCGAGCGCGGCGGCGGCCGCGGCCGGCCCGCGGGCTTCGGCCGGCTCGGCCAGGTCCTCGACGGCGCTGCACAGCCGCCCCCAGCTCCCGGCCCGCCCCCGCTGCCTGGGTGACGATCGGTACCAGCCTTGGAGTGCGCCGGGGCGGGAAACCCCGGCCGTGTCTTCCTACAGGCCGTGATTCGTAGTTCCTCGATCGCTGCGATCGCCCGCCCGATGATCGACCGGTACAGCTTCAGCGCCGCCCCTCGCACAGATCCAGAGCGATCGGGCCCTACCTCTCACTGGTCACTGACCAGCTACACACAAGGGTGCAGAAACGCGACCGTGGCCGGGGCGGTAGCAGAGGCGGACAAGGGGTCATGGTCGGGCTCGCGGGGCGGGTTCCGGGGATCGTCGCAACACGTGATCACTGACGTGTGGTGGCGAGCAATGTATGCAGGCGCTGGCGCGTGCTGAGTGGGCCGCTGTTGAGTTCGGCAGCAGCAGCGTCCAGCTCCTGGCGGCTGCACCCGGCCGATGAGTCTCCAGTTCCTCAACCACGAGCTCACGTTGAAAACAGGTCAACCTCATACAGGGCGCTTGACGGGGTGCGGAACTCGGGCCCTACTTGTCGGTGCTCACGGTATAAATGTCGATCAAAGGGGACTCAATGGGAAAGATCATGCGATCGAGGCTGACTGTCACGCTGGCGGTTGCCGCCGTCGTCGGCCTTGCCCTTCCGGGAGTTGCGGGTGCGGCGGATGGCTCGCCCCAGCCCATGACCAACTCGGCCTGTAACGACGGCAAGGCGACAACGTTCGAAAACGTGGTCATCCGCACCGATACCAGTACCAGTGCCGCTGTGGTGACCACTGCCCTGAAGGGGCAGACGTGGGCCTGTGGCACAAATAGCGTCATCCTGGGCGGCCGGTATACCGCTTGCGGGACATCGAACGGCAACGGTTGGTTCTACGTCTACAACGCCAACTACGCGGGCTATAGCGCGTCAGCTTGTTGGGGATGACGCTACCCGCGTGACACCTCCCACCGCCGAGAGGCACATTCCGGCGGTCGTCGCGTCACTGTGATCAACTGGCTGTCTCCAGAATCTTTGCGAGGCGCTCGGCTGGGGTGTCCCAGTCGAGCGTTTTGCGTGGTCCGCTGTTGAGTTCGGCGGCGACGGCGTCCAAGTGCACACGAGAGTGGATGGCCAGATCGGTGCCCTTGGGGAAGTACTGGCGGAGCAGGCCGTTGGTGTTTTCGTTCGGGCCGCGCTGCTACGGGCTGCCGGGGTCGCAGAAGTAGACCGGGACGTTGGTGGCCATGCTGAAGCCGCGGTGGGCGGCCATCTCGGTGCCCTGATCCCAGGTCAGAGATTGCCTCAGATCGGGTGGCAGGGGGCCGATCGTGGCGATCGCGGCGGCAGGCTCCGAGCAGGTCCAGGTACTCCTCCACCGGCCAGCTGGTCCTGCGCGCGGCTGATGCCGAACTCCGCGGAGCAGTACGACTCCCAGCTGCCGTGCCCGAGCGGGAGCCACACGCAGCCGGAGGGTGAGAGGTACAGGCCGAGGGTGTCGATCCGGTACCGGTCGGTTCGAGCGGGCCGTGGCAGCCACCAACGACGCCTGTGCGCCCTGATCGTTGACGTACGCCTCACGCCTCACGCCGTTGCGCCGTCCAACCGGAGGACCGGGGCCCCTAGGACAGCGCTGCCTAGTGGGGGTGAGGATGCGCAGCTGGTCGAACGGTGATCGCCGGGGGCGGGGCGCTGGGGGGCGGGGACGAGCGTCCCGGCTGCCGGACTGAGGCGGCCTGGACGTGTCCAACGCCGGGTCATGATGCGCAGCTCCCCACCGTCCGGGTCGCCGAACAGCACAAACAGCTCCGGCTTCAGCTCGGTGCCGCCGATCGTCCAGTACGTCTCCTGGCCACACTCGCCGTCGAGGCGTACGAGGACACCGTCGCGGCCGGTGTTCCGAAAGTCACTCCTCCCTTGGCGCGTCCACGTGCCGGTCCCGTCGCACAGGGAGAAGTCGCCGTCCTCGTCGACGTCGTTGTGGGCCGGCACGCGGGTCAACTCGGCCCGGCCGTCCGGTGCCAGCCGCAGCACACCCCCGTCCGCGCCGCGCCAGTCCCCGACGAGCTGCCCGTCGGACAGCTCAGGTGGTTCGTAATGGCCGGCCAGCGAGGCCACCGACACTCCACACACGACGAAGAGGACGAAACTCGCGCCCGCCGAACGGTGCCAGACACCCCACGACCCCCACGGGCGTCCGCGTAGGCGGGCGAGGACCAGCACCGGCAGGGCGCCGACGCCGGCGAACCACGGGAGGGTGTCGACGGCCGGCCAGTCCCACAACGCATACCCCAGCGCCGACCACCCCGTGCTGATCAGCACGGATCCGCCCAGATGCCAGGCCCACTCCGGGCCCCGGACGGCACGAGGCCGCAGGCGGGCCAGGGTCGCGGCGGGCATGATCTGCACGGTCGCGTGGAGGAGGCCGAGGAGCGGCAGGATCAGCATTACGCAGAAGACGCCGAGGAAGGCGCCGCCACCTTGGTCGTAGTCGTCGCGGCCTGCCTCCATGGCAAACCACCACGCCAACCACACCAGCGGCAGTTGCCCCGCGCACAGCGCAGCCGCCCGATTCCACTCGTTGTTCGACCAGGTGAGCCGCCGACGCCCGCTGGGATCTTCCGTCTTGCCCCGCCCCATGCCCGCAGCTTACGGCCCGGGGGCGTGACCATGGCGAGAGGGGGCAGACTCCCGATGCCGTCTGCGGGGCTCGGGACTCGCTACGCGGGTTCACGCGGGATCGGAGGCAGACGCCATGGGTTGGAGGCGCGTGGCCCGGCCCGTCCTGCCCGAGCCCCCTTGCAGCCACTCGCACGGGCACCGCTCTCATCCACGAAGCAGAGCGCCTGCTCAGCCTCTTGGACGCAGCGTAATCCTCCGTCACCTGCCCCACGGCCCGACCTACGGCTGGGGTGGTCGCAAGGCGCCGGCGATGACGGTGATCACCATCTTGCGGACGGCGACGGGCCGCGGTGGGGCGCTTGTCCGGTCGGCGAACAGCAGGTGCCCGGCCCCGACGAGGGTGGGGGCAAGTGTGTCGATGTCGGCGTCACCTGCCAGGCGCCCCGACTCCCGCTCGGCGGTGAGGTATGCGGCGATCATGGCGGTGCCGTGCACAGCGAGTGGGAGGCCGGTCAGGCCGGCCTCGCGCAGCCGGGCGCGGAGGCCGTCGCGGAAGGTGATGAGCGCGAGAATGGCCACCGTGACCGGCCCGAACAGGTCCCGCAGCGCGTCGGCGAGGTTGTCCACGACGCTCCCGGAGCCGGCGGCCGCACGCAGAATCGTGGTCCGTTCCTCGACGCCGCGGACGCGGTCGAGGACCAGTTCTGCCAGGAAAGCGTCGAAGTCGGTGAAGTGCCGGTGCAGCACACCCTTGGCGCATTTCGCCTCCTCCGTGACGGCCCGGCTGGTCAACGCGTCGGGCCCGTCCCGAAGCAGGACGCGCTCGGCAGCTTCGAACAACTGGCCGCGCACGTTGTGGATGTGTACCCCCGACGGCATTGTCTCCCTTCCCGCTTCGCCCCGCCTTACCAAGTGGGCAATCGCCCATTAGTGTGGGCGCATGCCCACTTTATCGCAGGGACAGCCGGACAAGTCCGGCCCCGAGCCCCACCGCCACCGGCAGACGGCTCAGTCGTTCGGAGTGGACGCCGAACGCTACGACCGCGCCCGACCGCCTTATCCCCAAGCCCTGGTGGACAGGATCGTCGCGGCGAGCCCCGGTCGGCGCGTCCTCGACGTCGGAGCCGGGACCGGCATCGAGGCCCGGCAATTCCAGGCGGCCGGCTGCACGGTGCTCGGTGTCGAGCCTGACGAGCGGATGGCCGCCTTCGCGCGACACAGCCGTGTCGAGGTCGAGGTCGCCAGGTTCGAGGACTGGCAGCCGGCCGGGCCGCAGTTCGACGCGGTCATCGCTGGCACCGCCTGGCACTGGGTGGACCCCGTCGCCGGCGCGGCCAAGGCGGCCCAGGTGCTCCGGCCCGGCGGCCGACTCGCCCCCTTCCACCACGTCCCTCAGCTCCCGGCCCAGGTGATCGACGCCCTCGCCGAAACACTCCGACGGGTCGATCCCGATTCCCCGTTCAACCCCGGCCTGCTGAGAGGGCCGGCCGTGGACGCCTACCAGCCACTGTTCGCGAAAATCGCCGACGGCATCCGGCAGACCGGCAGGTTCAGCGAGCCGGAACAGTGGCGCTTCACCTGGGAGCGCACCTACTCCCGAGAGGAGTGGCTCGACCAGCTCCCCACCTTCGGCGGCCTCACCCAACTCCCCGCAGACAAAATGGCGGAGGTCTTGGACAGCGCCGGGTCCGCGATCGACAAGCTCGGCGGCCACGCCACCATGCCCTACACATCCGTCGTGATCACCTCTACCCGCTCCCCTACGGCCTGACCACCGCGAACGTTGGGCGCCGCCGGGCGCGAGCAGACTGGTGAACTCGGCGACGTCCTCAGGGAGGCGGGGAGGACTTGCAAACGGGGAAGGTTCCCCGACTTCTTGCCGCCGGGCCTCGGCGGGCCCGGCACCTCCGCGGTCGTAGCCGGTCCGCTGCGGCTGCTCGTCCGGGTCCGTCTCTGCCGGGCTTGGCCGCGTGGCTGCTGACCGCCGATGCGCCCGGCCGTCCACGCGCGGGCCGTACCGCCGTGTGCTGGCGCCCCCGGGCCACCGTCCGGCCGTGTCTTCGCCGTTCGGCCCTGGCTCCGCCGCCCGCCGGCGGTGTGCCGCCTGCGGCTCCTCGGCCGGTCCGTCACCGGGGCTGTGCCGCCGCCCCGTCTGTCTGCCAGGAGCCGCGGGGCCTGGCCGCTGGCCGGGGCCTGGCCGCGCATTGCTCGCCGTCCACCGTCCGGCTCCCGCCACCGTCGGTGCCAGCGTCCGCGCCATAGCCGCCTCGAGCCCGCCCCGCTTCCTCCGTGTCGGGCTCGCCGTCCAGCTCCCGGCCGTCGCGTGCCGGCTCGCCGTGCCGCTGTCTTCCGGTCCTGGTCTGGCCACCATCCGCAACCGCCTCGGCCGTGCTCGCCGCCGGTCAGCTGCCGCTCCCCGCCGTCCGGCGCCGCAACCGGCCGGTCCTCGCCGCGTGCCGCGCGCCAGCCGTGCCGCCGTCCGACTCCCGGCGGCCGCCGGCCTGCTGCCCCTCCCGCCCTGTGTCGATCAGCCGTCGTAGCCGCGCTCCCCGGGCCCGGCCCGGTGTGCCGCCCGGCTACTCGCCTCGCCTGCGGGCTCCTCGGCCGGTCCGCGCCGGCATGGGGCTGTCGCGCCCTCGCCGCCCACCGCCGCGCGGCCGCACGCCGTCGTGCTGGACGAGGTGAATCCGGCCACCGCGCCCCGCAGGGTCTCGGACTGTCGCCCCCGCGGTCGCCTGCTGCTACGCCCGTGCCGCCCTGGGCTGTCACCGCTGCGCCGCGCACGCGCCTGCTCCGGCTATGGCGATCATGGTCGCTCGAGCCGTGCCGGCGCATCGGCCGGACGCGGCGCGGGCAGGACAGCCCGCAGGTTCTCCGGCGGCAGAGGCACCCTCCCCCGCTGCTGCCCTGGCCCGCGCCGTCCCCGACCCGCACCGGGGCGCCGGCCACCGGCCTGCGGCCGCGCTGCTTGCTGATCGACAAAATGGGGCCGTCCTCGCGCACAGCGGTGGCTACTCGGCGACCACGGGCCATATTCCGGCGCCATGCGCCTACCAGCACCCTACGATCATCCAACACGGCTGTTGGAGGGGGCAGGAATGTTGGGGGACGTGGAGGCCGAGACAGCGGCGGTGATGCGGCTCGCGGGAGGTGCGCCGCTTCGGAACACGCTTGATGTCGCCGATCCCGGTGACTGGCTCGCGCTGGACTCAAGCGCCCGTGAAGGTCTTTGGCATACTGGACGTTTCATGACGGAGTGGGAAAGGTCCGCCCCGCTGCCCGTCGACCTGTCGCAGCTCGACGAGTCTCTGCTCGCACTCGCTCTCTGCCATCGCGACGGGCGGATCCGTCAGGAGGCGGTGCGCCATGCGGCCCAATACCCCGGTCTGCTGCCGCTGGTCGTGATCCGCTGCGCCGACTGGGCCGGCCCGGTACGCGAGGGCGCCCGGCACCTGCTGCGCGAGGCCCTGGACGCGGACTCCGCCTCCGCTCACGCGTCGCTCATCCTCCGCGTCGGACGCCGTGACCGCGGTGCCTTCGGCGTCGATATGCTCGGTCAGATCCTGCGCCGGGCATCCCGCGGGCAGCTCGCAGCTCTCTTCACCGACCCCGACCGCCTCGTCCGGCGGTTCGCCTATCGGCTGGCCGTCGAGGGCCGGCTGCTCTGTCCCGCCGAGCTGGCCCGCGCCGCCGCCCGAGACGAGGACACCGTGGTCCAGGACCTGTGCGCCACAGCGGCGCTCACGGCTCTGGGAGACGAGGAGGCGTACGAGGATGTCCTGCCTCACCTCCTGTCCGCGCGTAACCCTCGTACCCGCTCGGCCGGCGTCACCGGGCTACGGCGGGCGGGGTGGTCAGATCGGGCGGATCCGTTTCTCGGCGACCGGTCCGCACTCGTGCGTGCTTGTGCCCGCTACGTCGTACGACAGCGGGGAGGCGACCCAGCGGCCTGGTACCGGGAACGGTGCACAGCACCGGACGACCCCGAGCTCGCGCCCGGCGCGGTCATCGGGCTGGCCGAGTGCGGAAACCGCACGGACGCCGGCCTGCTGTGGCCGCTGCTCACGCACCCCACCGCCGGAGTGCGGGCGCGGGCGGTGGCAGGACTGCGGACACTGGACTGCGTAGACGCGAAGCGGCTGCAGCCGCTCCTCGACGACCCTGCCGCCGGTGTCGTCCGCGAGAGCGTCGTTGCCCTGCTGCCCTGGGCAAAGGAGCTGCCCGCCGACTGGCTACTGGAGCGCATCCGCTCGGCACGTCCGCGGCACGTCCGCATCGCCGCGTTCCGGTTGCTCGACGCGCGCGGCGGTGTCGTGGGACTGCGGGCCGCGGTCGCCCTGCTGGAGGACTCGGATGCGAAGCTGCGTACCTGGGCCGGGCAATCCGTGCGGCGCTGGCATCCGTCGGCGGACGGGCGGGGCCGCGAAGCGGAAGTGGGCGAGCTGCTCGACCGGAGCCGACACCTCTTCAGCGACTATGAGCTGCGCCGGCGCAGGTGGGAGGCCGGGCTGCACAGCTGAGTACGCCGCCATGCGCTTCAGCGACCGGGCTGCTGCGGTGGCTCGGACGGCCAACCCAGCCGGTGGGCCGATGACGCCGCCGTCGCTCACCTCCTGCGATGCCGCCCTCCGAGTTGCCGCGGTCGGCGTTGGTCGACCGGGTCGGGCGGTATCCGACTGTGGTTCGTCCGGTGCTCGTTCCGGACGCCCCAGGGGGAGAACTACTCGCCGCCCGCCACAGCCTGTCCTGGTCGGCCATGGCGCGCCCATGCGCCCGCCCGCGCTCGCGCGGCCCCCCGGCCTCCGCCGTTCCGGCCGGCCCCGTGCCAGCCTGGGTCCCGCGCGGCCCGCCGGCCCCGAGTGCGACACCATCGCCCCGCATGGCCCCTGCCCGGCCGCCGGGACCGCGGGCAGCCAGCCACCGCGACGGGCCCGCCCGGCCACCGCCGTTCCACGCGCCGCACCGCTGGCTTCTCGCATCCGCCTGCTGTCCGAGGCGCCGTATCCCCGTCGAGCCCGACACGGCGTACGGCGGCGTGGACGACGGGCACGGCACAAGGGCGACCGGCACGGCACAACGGCCGCCGCCCGACGCAAGGCAACGGCCCGGAGCGGTCCGACAGCGGGCGGCGGCCCGGGCGTCCCCTGCCGTCGCGCGTCCGCATGCGGTCCAAGGCCGTTGCTGCCCGAGCTCCCTCTCTGGCCGTGCCTTCCCCGCACGCTGCCGTGCCGCCGCCTGCGGACTGTGCCCGTCCCACTCCCCGGGCCGTTCCCGTCGCGGGCGCGCTGTGCCCGGGTGGTCTCGATCGAGGCCGGCCCGTCGTCCGGGACGATGTCCGGCTCAGGGAAGCGGCGGCTCAGCTCCCGCATCGCGGCGGTCTGCTACTCCACCGCTTCCGCGATGGCCGGGTCCACCCTGGACGGCCGGACGGCATGACGGTGCGCCTCCATGGCACGGCGGGGTCCGTCGCTGCACCGGCGCGGCGGGCACGGCCGGCTAGGGGCCGCGGTGGCGGCCACCGTGGCGGGGCCGGCCTTCACGGGCGCGGGCGCCAGGACGTACAGCGTGCGGACGGCCGCGCGCCTTATCGTTGGCGGCCGCGACCAGCTTCGGCGCGCTCCAGCGCAGCTTCGTGCCGAACGCGGGAGCGTCGGGGGCGACGTCCAGCCGGTGTCCGCGTCGAAGCCCACGGCCTGGATGTGACCGGCTCGGCCGCGGCGAGAATGTCGTCGAACTGCGCGAGGACGCTGCCGCCGGCGGCCGGGGCGACCATGCCGCACTCGGTCATCATCACGCCAATCGCCGTACCGAGCCCGAGCGGATCACGGCCGCCGCGGCGTACGACGGTGCCGGTGCGCCGCTTGCCGTTTCACCCGATCACCTTAAACGCATACAGCAAACCCAATACGGCGATGACGGAGCCAATCAATCGAAAGGCTATAGTGTTACTGCGACTGAATCTCCCATCGGCCCGGCCGCCGATGCGGGCAGCGAAGTCTGGACCGAATACGGCTTCCGCCGCTCCGAACAAGGCTACGAGTAGACCCACAGCGATACGCAATACTTCACTCTTCTTCTCTTCGAGAGTACCCGGGGGGCACCCATGAGTGCCCCCCCCCCGGTTCTTTACTTTCCTTGACGGCGTTTCCGGGCGTACAGCACCCCTATGGTGATTGCCACCACGATGAACAGGCCGATGGCCAAATACGGCGACCAAGAAGGTCCATCAGGTCGATTGGTCGCCAAGGAGGCAAGTCCTTGCACTGAATCCTCCATGTAGTCAGAAGGTGTACTTGACAGTGCCAGAGCACTTTCCGGTGCTGCCGCCCGTACCGACTCCTTCCGAACCGTCCGTGGCAGTAGACAGTTCTGCCGGACCAAAGCCGCAGGCGGCTTCTCCAGTCCATCCTTGATCGGCGGAACCGGACGCCAAACTTCATCGACGCTCGCGCCAGGCGTCCCAACTCCCGCTGACAGGTACGGGTGAACGCTTCCGTCATTGTTGATGGACAGCCCCGCACCACCGCACACCCAGAGGCAGGCTTATCCGCCGATATCGAACGACAGCAGTCCGTTGGCGTCGATGCGGTTGACGGGGTCGCCTTCGGCGTAGAGGTAGGGGTTCTGTTCCTGGCCGGATGGGTCGGGCTGGGTGAAGCGGCCGATGTTGGCGTCGTAGTAGCGGGCCTGGAGGTGGTAGAGGCCGGTGGGGTCCTGGTAGTTGCCGGCGAAGCGGTAGGGCTGCTCGACCGGCTCGGAGGACTGGGCGAGCAGGTGGACGCCGCGGGGGCTATAGGTGTAGGTGTTGTCGACCTTGTTGCCGTCCACGTCGACCAGACCGATCACGGAGCCGATCGCGTCGGTGAGGTAGTAGCAGCTCTTGCCCCCGGTCGTCATGGAATTCAACGTGCCCCCGGGCTCACGGTTGAAGCCCATGTCCACACCGGCAGTTGACTTCGCCGACAGACCGAGCGGGCCGTTGTGGAAGAGCGTGTCGCCGACTTGATTCGTTCACTCTGGTCAGTGGAACCGTACTGACCCGCGTACGTCCGGGCGTTGACCGTAATGGACGACATCTGGGAGTGGTCGGTCCAGGTCTCGCCGGTGCGCAGGTAGTCGTCGGTGGAGGCGCCGGCGGTCTCGTTGCCGACCGCGTCGTAGGACCAGGTGCCGCTGGAACTGGACTTCGACGTGAGCTGCTGGGCGTCGTTGTAGGTGTAGGTGGTGCCGCGAGGGCAGCCGGGGTCGGTGCCCTGTGAGGTGAGGTTGCCGGCCAGGTCGTAGCAGTACTGCCAGGAGTCGACGATGCTGCCGTCCTTGACCTCGCTGGCGTAGGAGAAGCGGCCCGCGCCGTCGTAGGTGTAGGTGCGCTTGCGGCCGGTGACGTTGTCCGTCATGGTGCGGATCTTGGTGCCGTCGGTGGCGTTGTTCGTGCCGTAGGTATAGGTGTAGGCCAGGTTGACCAGGGTGCCCTGGGCGGAGGTGACCTTGATGTTCTTGGGGCGGCTGGCGTTGTCCGGGTCGACCTTCTGCACCGCCCCGCCGGGGTAGGTGGTCGTGGTGCGGACGTCGTTGTTGTTGTACTTGTACGTCGTCACCGCGCCCTGGGGGTCCTTGAGCTCGGCGAGCTTGTTGACCTCGTTCCAGGTGTAGTCGGTCTTGCCGGCCGGGTCCTGGTAGTAGTCGACGTTGCCGGCCGCCGTGTAGGCGAGCAGGGTCTGGGAGCCGTCCTGGAGGTGGCGGACGGTCTCGCGCTGCAGCGGGTCGAACTCGTAGGAGACGGTGCCGGTGCCGTCGGTGCGCTGTGAGAGGTTGCCGTCGCCGTCGTACCAGTACTGCACACGGGCCTTGTTGGTGGTGTCGACGATGCGGATCCGGTCGCGGTTGTCGTAGGTGTAGGTGACGGTCACGCCGCGGGCGTCGGTGACGGTCTTGGTGCGGCCGAGGTCGTCGTAGGTGTACGTCGTCTTGCCCAGGGGCGCCGGGGCCTTGGCCCAGTCCAGGTTGCCCTTGGTGTCGTAGTGGAAGTCGGTCTGCACCGTCTTCGATGACGTCATCTTCGTCTTCTGGTCGCAGCGCTGGCCTTCGAAGCCGCCGCAGGTGGGGGTGGCGGGGTTGTAGTCGTAGGAGACGCTGCCGCCGCCGGTGCCGGTCTGGGCCACCGTCGTGGTATTGCCGACGCTGTCGTAGGTGAAGGACGTCTTCTCGCCGTCGGCGTTGGTGGAGTCCTTCGGCACGTCCCCGCCGGCGATGGTCTGCCAGCTGTTGACCGTCTTGGGCCCCGGCTGGGATGCCGACTGCCCGGGGAGGCTCACGGTCTGAAGGTTGTTGCGGCTGTCGAAGCCGTAGTCGGTGACGTTGCCCGGGGTGGTGCCCGAGCCCATCGCGTCGGTGACGGTGTCGATGTTGTGGTTGGCGTCGAACTTCGTCGACCGCTTGCGCGTGAGCGCGTCCGTCACGTCGGTGACCTGGCCGTCGCTGTCGTGCTCGTACTGCGTCGCGTGCAGCTCGGGGTCGGTGGCCGTGGTCTTGCCCGCCGCGGTGGCCGATTCGCTGGTGTAGACGTAGGTCCAGGTGGGGCCGGTGCTGCCGGAGGCGTTGAAGCCGGTGGCGCGCAGCATCGAGGTGATCCGGTTGACGTCGTCGTAGGAGAAGACCGTGACCCGGCCTTCGGCGGTGGCGATCTTGCTGATGCGGCCGGAGGTGTCATAGCCGAAGGTGACCGTCTTGCCCTCGGTGTCGGTGGTGGTGGTCAGGTTGCCGTCGGTGTCCAGGCCGTAGGCGGCGGTGCGGCCGGTGTTGTCCTTGGCCTGCCACAGGGAGGCGCTGACCTTGTTCAGGTCGATCCAGCGGCCTGAGCGGGTTTCGGTGAGCTTGAAGCCGCCGCTGGTGTTCTGGGTGACGGTGACGCTGCCGTGGTTGCGGTCGGTGACCTTCGTCAGCGTTCCGCTCGCGTCGTAGGTCTCCTTCGCGCCCGACTTCCACTTCGTCAGCGTGTAGGTGCCGTCGGAGTTCTTCTTCAGGTCCTCCGAGTAGCCCTTCGGGGTGGTGAAGGAGCCGTCGCTGTTCTTCTTGAAGCGGACCGTCGCGCCGGAGGCGTCGTAGAAGATGACCTCGGTGCCGGAGAGGGACAGATAGCGCTCGTACTGCTGCCACCAGCGCTGCGAGACACGGCCGTAAGGGGCGTCCAGCGAGTTGTACGTCCGCGCCAGCCGCAGGCGCTGGCCGACGCCGGCGATGTCGAAGCCGTCGCCGTCAGCATCAGGTTGCCGGTCGAGTAGTCGATCCTCGCGGTGAGTGCGTCCGTGATGGCGAAGCTGGTGTAGCGGTGCCAGGGCACGTTGCCCTGGCCCTCCGGCACCAGGTTCAGCACCGATGGGTCCGCCGCCACGCCGGCCGGTTTCGCCGCCTTGCCGTACGCGGCGTTCTTGGCGTGTTCCCGCTGCTCGAGCAGCCACGGCAGGTAGACCTCGTCCGTCGGGTTCCTCGACGGCTGCGACTTCACCGGCCGGTTCGCTCCGACCTTCACCGCCGGCATCGTGAAACGCGGGCTGTTCTTACCCCACGCGGAGACGGGCTTGCCGTCGGCGGCGGTCGCGTCCGCGGCCGGCAGGACGGCCCCGGCCAGCACGGCCGCCGTCACCACCGCCACCGCCGCTGTCGATCCGGATCGTTTCCGGGCACGCCGAAGAGACGTGCCCCAGGCACGTGTACGCATGCTTCCCCCCACAGGAAGATGAGCCGCAGTGATCCCAGTGATCACCGGGCCCGCACACGTTGCCACAGGATTCGCACAAAGATCCGCGCGATTCCCGCCGAATCCCTTCGCATACGGGCCGGAATCCACCCCTCCCCTTCAAGGTGACCAATGCGGCGAAAAGGGGAATCTATATGTCAATGTGCCTGCTCAAAAAGTGAGAATCCTATCCAAGGCGCCATAGGAAGGGCCGAAGATCGATGATCTCCCGCGAGCCACCCGACCAAATGTCATCGGCCAGCATGCGCGGGTGCGCCGCTGCTTGAGAAGCAGACAACGGTGATGGTGTCTGTACTCCCTGCGCCGCGCCGTGCGGCGGCGCCCCGCCGGTCGGACCGAGCGCCGCTGCACGCCGCGGCCGGATGGCCCGTCGCCCACCTGTACGGCCTCCGCCGGCTTCCACTGACCTCCGAGGCTAGCGACGACGCGGGCCGTCTCGCCGGTTCCCGCCGCCCGCCCATTGATCCGCCTGGTCACAGGGGCCTGCCATTCAATTGCGGTCGCGGTGGACTCGGTTGCGAGGCGCTGGCACCCCGCCTCGGGGGCCGCGCCCGATGTCCGGCACGAAGACACGAAGTCACGAAGAAGGGGAACACCCGCCATGAAGACCATCAAGCGCGCCGCGCTCGCCCTGACCGCCGTCGTGTGCGGTGCCGCGGTCGTCTCCGGAACGGCCGCGCAGGCCGTCGAAGCGCCCGCGCACCACTCCGGCGCCGCCGCCGCGTCCCACTCGTCCGTGCGGTCCGACGCGGCCCGCACTCCCGCCACCACGGCCGTCAGGGCCGTCCGTCGACCACTACAAGTACTTCAGCTGCGGCGGCGGCCAGGTCAAGGTGTGGTACCGCGACTACGACAACAACCGCACGATGCTGCGCGAGACGTACCTGCGTGACAAGGAGGGCCTGAAGTTCATGACGGCCTCGGCGATCTGGCGCGCGGACGGCGGCAGGACCACGATCCAGAAGCTCAGCATGGAGGCGCGCAACTTCCCGCGGGTCTACGACTCGCTGACCAAGGACGTGGCCATCGCCAAGCGTCGGCACCCGTACGTGAAGGTCACGATCCACACGATCTTCGACTCCTGCCACGGCTACATCCACCTGTACTGACCGCCAAGCGGGACGGGCGGGGCCGCCACCGATGGGCGGCCCCGCCCTGCCAGGCTCCGGACTCCGGGTTCCGGCTCCGGCTCCGGCCGACGCGGGGGGGGCGCCCTTGGAAGTGGTTCCGGTCAGTGCTGCCAGTAGTGCCGGTCGAGAGCAGGGCCTGTACACCCGGCATCTGCGGCCCGTACCCCCAGGGCTGGGCGACGACGCAACCGCCCGGTACGGTCGTCACCCCGACGATGCGCAGGCTGTCGTCCGTGTCGGCGCCATACGGGTCGTCCAGCAGCCCGGCGTCCGGCGGCACCGCTGCCAGGCGCCGTACGGCCTCCTGCGCGTCGATGCCGGCCACGCAGGCCAGTCCCGTGCCGTCGTAGTAGCCGACATCGGCCAGGGCCGCGATGTGCCGCCGGCCTTCCCGCACCACCGCGGACTCCGCCTCGCTGAGCACCCGTTCGCCCTCGGGCAGCAGGAACAGGTCCGGTATGGAACCGGCCAGGCTCAGCCGGCCCGGTGGCCAGCCGGCCAGCACCGGCCGCCATGGGCCGGCTCCCGCGGCGACGAGGACGCGTGCGATCTCTGGCCGGTGCCCGACCACCGCCTCCCACAGCGCGGTCGTACCGTCCTCCAGCGCATCGATGTCGGCGACGCGCCCGGCCAGCTCCGCGGCGACCTCGGGTGAGCCGAACGCCACGGCCCGGTGCAGGGGCCGTCCCCCGAACGGCAGCGCCTCCGGAACCGGTCAAGGACGGCTGCCAACGCGGTCTGCCGCTCCTGCATGCTCACGGGAGGCTGCAGAAGGCTGGCAAGAAGAAACCGAACGACTACCTGCCCAAGCACCAGTACCTCCTGGCACCGCTGACTGCCTTCTACACCCCGTACGACCCGGGTAAGGGCGATGCGGTCCCGACGACCCTCTCCCGGCACGCTGTTGTGCACCATCTGCCCCTGTCCCACCTGAGCCCAGGGCACTGCATCATCGCCGTCATGCTCCTCGCCTCGATCATCCGTGAGACTCAGGAACGCTATGACGACATCCGAGACGACTTGCTCATGCAGGCCAGCGACTAGCGGCGCGGCCGGGAACCGGGGCCGACCGCCTCGTACCGGGGGGGTGAGGGCCGGCTGGGCAGGCATACGGATCCACGACCGGATTCACCCGATCGGCCTTATCGCCGCCTCTGCCGGTACGGCATCGTCCGCGCAGGTCACCGTGGGCGGAACGGGGGCCGGAACCCAACTCTTCCGGCGCAACGGGCGAGCAGACGGCCGATGCGTGCCGTCAGCATGACGAGAGTGACAGCCACGCCTGGGCCGGGCCCGAGCGGTGGCGTGGAAGACGCCTCCGGCCTCTTCCCTCCGGCTCACCGACAGGTGGAGGACCCCATGCGACTCTCCCATTCGTGCGGTACGGCCGCGGCGACCGCGCTGCTGGCCCTCGCCACCGCCACGGCCACCCCGGCGACGGCCGCGGCGCCGGCCGGCAAGGACACGAACTTCCTCCAGGCCATCCACCAGTCCAACCTCGCCGAGATAGCCGCCGGCCAGGACGCCCGGACACACGCCACCACCGCCTGCGTCAAGCGGGTCGCCGCCGTCCTCGTGCGCGACCACACCAAACTCGACGCCCAGGGCCGGATGCTCGCCCGGAACAAGGGCGTGTCGCTGCCCGCCGCGCCGACCGCCGCCCAGCAACGGCAACTGGCCGCGGTGAAGGCGCACGCCGGCACCTCGGCCTACGACCCGGCCTGGCTCAAGGCGCAGGCGGAGGGGCACACGCAGGCCCTGAAGCTGATCGACAACGAGATCTCCTCGGGCACCGACGCGAAGGTCCGCGCGGCCGCTCGCGCCGCCCGGCCGATCGTCGCCGAACATCTGGCGATGGTCCGCGGCGGTGTCTGCCACGCGTAGGCCCCCCGACGGCACCGCGGCACGGGCAGCGGCCGAGCGGCCGCTGCCCGCTCGGCCGCTGCCCGTGCCGGCCGCAGTCCTCGACGAGTGGCTGTGACCGGCACGGACCCGATACGTCCCAGGGGCGGCATGCAGAAGGGCGAACTGGCCAGCTGCTGGCGAGCGGGGCGGCGAACATCTCGTTGAGTTGCTCGGGGGCGAGCAGTCGACCGCTGAACAGGGCACTGATGAAGCGGTCGAGGTCGGGTGCGGTGGAGATGATGGCGGTGGCGTCGTCGCCCTGTTCACTGACGTCCACGGGTTGACCGGTGGAGTCGATGACGTAGCCGTGCAGGGCCGGCCGAGGCATCCGGGTGTCGCCCTCGGGGACGGATTGTGGTTCAGGTGGAGCGGCCGGATCACCCGGCTGGTCACCTCGTCACCGAAGGAGTTGCCGGTCGCCTGTTCGATGATCTTCGCGGCGATGCGGTAGCCGAGCGCGCGCAGCAGCGACACGAGGGACACCCCGGGCAGCGAGTACTTGGCGTACAGAGGCCGGCCGTCCACGCGAATCCGGAGCACGTATCCGGTGACGCTGGGGACCTGGTCGCCGAGATCGAGGTCGGCGTGCGGCCACTGTTCGACGGCCGCCGTGCTGATCTGCAGGTCCGCGAAGGCGAAGACCTCCGCTGTGCTGGGGGTGGGGGTCGGGTTGTTGGCCGAGGTGCTCACGGTTGTGGTGCTCACGGGCGCCTCCAACGGTGGTGGGTGTAAGCCCGGCCGGCAATGCTTCCGCGCAGCCGGGCGACGGATGACACGGACCGGCGGGGCCGGGGGATGTGACGTCCCGGCCCGGCCCCGCCGGGGTCTACAGGGAGCGGCTGACGACGAGCAGCAGGACCAGGGACGCGCCGCCGAGCCACCAGGTCTGCCATGCCGCCATCCGGCTCGGTCGCCTCGCCTCAGTCCCGGTCCGCGCCGTCACGGTCCGTGCCGGTCATGTTGCGCGGCCCCCTGGTCTCCGTCGTCCCGTACGACGACGCCGTCGCGCGGAGGAGCTGCTGCTCGCGGCGGGCCGCCCGTCCCCCGGGCGTGAACCGAGCCCCATGGAGTGGTGGGCCACCGGCAGCAGCTGACCGTCGTGCAGCAGGCTCCCGGCCGGATGCTGCACGGATCCGCTGCTGCAGCACCCGGCGCTGCTGCACGAGCAGCACCCGTGTGCCGCCCGGCCGCCGGCCTCGCGGTGCAGCATCCCTTGCCCGCCGTGCAGCAGATGCAGCAGATGCGGCAGCGCCCCGGATCCGTTGCGGTCCGGGGCGCTGCCGCATCTGCTGCTTCAGGCTTCGACGTACGCCACGATCGTGATCTGCCGGAGGGCGGTCACGTAGTAGATCACCCGGACCCCGTCGACGTCGTCCACGTAGTCCCGCAGCAGGGTGTCGGGCACCGGGGTACCCAGCTCGGGGTTGACGCTGATCGCGACGATCGCGCGGTCCAGGCGATGTGTCTCGGACGCCGTCAGCTTCTGCAGTTGGCTCAGCGCGGGCTCCACCAGGACGACCTGGGACCGGCGCGGTGCGTGCTCAGGCGACACGGGGCTGCTCGCCGGCGAGGCGCTCCAGGTGGGCGTCCCGGGCTTCCTCCCACAGCACACCGGACTCCGCGGCCGGGTAGCCGTGCTCCGCGATGTCCTCCAGCACCGAGGCGAGGACATCGACCTTCGCGCGCTGGTCGGCCGCGTAGGCGCGGATCGACGCGGCGGCATTCTCATCGAGGGGCTGGCGGTCGGGGGCGGGGGTCGGCTGCTGGCTCATCCGGGGCTCCTGGACGGGGTTGCTGGCGTGTGTCCTCACGGTAGCGCCGGCGCGGGGCGCTCCGGGACGGTACGGACGAAACCCGGCAGCGGGCGGCGGCGCCCGGCGGGGAGGACCCTGGAGGCATGCGCCCCAAGGACGTCCGGGTGGGCGAGACCTACCGCTGCGAGGTGCCCTTCGCGCTCCCGTGGCGGCGGTACCGGCTGGAGACGATGGGCGACTCCTGGTGGCCGCTGAGCTGGCTGCGCGGCACGTACTTCCCGCTGGTCGTGGTCGATCCCGGGGACGGCTACCAGGTCTCCGGGACGCTCCAGCCACCACGACGCCTCGGCCCGGCAGATCCCCCCGACTCGACCCCCGCATGGAGTGTCCTCTGCCAGTGAACTTGGACCGCCTGCCATCGAAGCTGGACGGGTTCACGGGGTACGCGTTGACAGGGCACCTATGCCGGGCCGCAGTCAGTTATCGCTGGGGTAGGACGGGAAACGACATGTCGCACATGCAGCACTTGGCCAAAGGAGCGGGGCAGGGCTCCCCGCCCTTCTGGATCATCGCCATCGGTTTGATCCTCATCGTTGGCGTGGCGTTTCTGCTTAGCAGGGCGCGCAGGAGATAGAACGCGGGGCTCAGGCTTCGACGGCAGTCGATCCAACTGCGAGGTCAGAGGACACGGAGCGTGATCACCCCGAGAGGGGTTGTCACACTGTCGCGCCTGTCACGCGCAAACGCCTCGGGAGGGATTTCCGGGGCCGTTCCGCCCTCAGAACATGGCTATTTCAGACATTCAGGTGTCTGCTGCCACGCGACCGGCGGCGGGAGTGAGACGCATGACACCTCCGGGTGTGACGCTCGGTGAGCGTCACAGGTCGCGTTCGGCATCCGGGGCGCTCGCCCCTCACCGGCGGGCCGGGTCAGTCCAGGTCGGCGCTGGCGAGGGTGACCACGAGCGCGAGGTGGTGGACCGTGCTCCGGCAGAGTTCCGCCGCCGCGCTCGGGTCGGACGCGGTGCGCACCTCCTGCAACGTCAGGAGACCGGTCAGCGCTGCGGAGTCGACCGCGTCGTCCAGGACCTCGTCCTCGGTGAACTCGCCGCTGGCCACCAGCTGCTGGACCAGGGCGACGGCCTCCTCCGGATCGTGCCGCCAGCGAGCGGCGACGTGCTCACCGGCGCTCGCTAGTGCCGTGTCAGAGAACCTTTGCCCCGTGGTGACGTGACGCGCCGTTCGGGTGCTGGGCCCAACGGTGCGGTGTCGCCAGGCTGGTCGGGTGGCAGAACGAGTATGCGTCCGCGAGATCGATGACGCCGAGGGGCAGCGCCTGCTGCGGATCATCCGTAGAGGCATCGGGTCGGTAGTGACCTGGCGACGGGCCCAGATAGTGCTGCTGTCCGCGCAGGGCATGCCCGTGGCGAGGATCGCCGAGGTGACGTTCACCAGCGCGGACCGGGTCCGGGACGTGATCCACAACTTCAATGCCGACGGCTTCGCGGCGCTCTACCCGAAGTACAAGGGTGGCAGGCCCAGAAGGTTCACCCTGCCCGAGCGGCGCGAGATCAAGAAGGTGGCGAAGCCCAAGCCGGCCGAGCACGGCCTGCCGTTCTCGACCTGGAGCCTGGCCAAGCTGGCCGACTTCCTGGTCGCCGAGGGGGTGGTCGACGACATCAGCCACGAGGGCCTGCGCATCCTGCTCCGCGAGGAGGGCGTCTCGTTTCAACGCATAAAGACCTGGAAGACCTCCCGGGATCCCGACTATCCCGCCAAGAAGGCCCGGGTCGAGCACCTGTACGCGATCGCGGACGGTGAGGTCATACCCGAGGACGACGAGCCCAATGTGGTGTTCTGCCTGGATGAGTTATGGCCGTTGAACCTCCAGCCCCACCCCGGTCGGCAGTGGGCCGGGCGCGGCGGGAAGCACAAGGACCCCGACCGGGAGCCCCGGCCCCGCAGACGAGCGACCTACACCCGCCCGGATGGGGTCCGGCACCTGTTCGCCGCCTACGACCTGGCCCGGGACAAGCTCTACGGCCACATCAGGCCGAAGAAGAACCGGACGAAGTTCCTGGAGTTCTGCCGCTATCTGCGCAGCCTCTACCCGCCGAAGATCCGGATCGCGATCGTGCTGGACAACTTCTCCCCACACCTGACCACCAAGAAGGACGCCCGTGTCGGCGACTGGGCCGAGGCCAACAACGTCGAGTTCGCATATACCCCGACCAACAGCTCCTGGCTGAACCGCATCGAGGCCCAGTTCACCGCCCTGCGCTACTTGGCGCTGGACGGCACCGACCACGCCAGCCACAAGGAGCAGGGCAGCATGATCCGCCGCTACATCATCTGGCGGAACAAGCACACCGGCGATGGACGCCTACGCAAGGTTGTCGCCAGGGCAAACGTTGCCTGACTCAGGTGACGGCCCGGCGATAGACCTGCCGCGAACCGCCTTCCGGGCCCGGACCGGCGGCCTCGGCAGGGCTGAAACCGAGGCACTCGTAGAAGACGCGTGCACCGCTGGCAACTGCGCCCGGGTGGTCGGCCCCGAAGGTAATCACCTCAATGCTGCCCGGACTCTGCACGAACCTACGTGTCGCGTCCGCCAGCAACGCACGGCCGACGCCCTTCCCGCGTTCCTTCTCCGAGACGACGAGCCAGTGGACCTGGTAGATCGGGGCCTTGCCACCAAACAGCAGGCCACCGAGGACATCCGATCCCGAGGAGACAGCGACGAGCGCCGTGGACCGGCGAATGTGCTTGTCCACGGCGCTATGGAAACCGGAACTCTCAACCATTGGGCCGAACCAGTGCTCAACCTCGGCTGCCAGGCCAAGAACACCAGGGAAGTCCTGCTCTCGCGCGAGTCTGATGATCACCCGCGCAGTCTGGCAGACGAGGCAAACGTTGCCTGATGCGGCACTAGTTCACGAACGGGGTGAACTCCACCGGCAGCGACGCCAGACCACGCATCCAGACCGAGGGACGCCAGGCCAGTTCCCCGGGCTCCACCGCCA
>NZ_JBVHSO010000028.1:0-18466 GCF_055566335.1 Streptomyces sp. NPDC027672
TCCGCCCGGCTTCGACAGCGAGGCGTACAAGCAGCGGAACACCGTCGAGCGGTGCATCAACCGCCTCAAGCAATGGCGCGGCCTGGCCTCACGAATCGACAAGCTCGCCATCGCCTACCAGGCAGCACTCCACCTCGCCGGCATCCTCATCTGGACCCAACGCTGACCAAAGAGACAGAACCTAGCCGCGAGGCCACACTACTTTCACAGGGAAGCGAGAATTCGTTACCGTGACTGCTTTCACTCACAGCACCGCCGCAGCATCCGACGTGTCCGCCGACGCGATCGTCGTCGGTGTCGTCAGGGGCACCGCCTCCAGGGTTGGGGACCTGATCGTCGCACCGGGCGCCGAGGCTGTCGAGGCCGCCTACGACGGCGGGCTCGCCTGCATCCTGGAGACCCTCGGTGCCTCCGGTGCCGAGGGCGAGGTGACCAAGCTGCCCGCACCGCCCGGTCTCAAGGCGTCGCTCGTGGTGGCGGTGGGCCTGGGGACAGAGCCCGAGAAGGACCGCCGCTACGACGGCGAAGGGCTGCGCCGGGCCGCCGGTGTGGCCGCACGTGCGCTGGCCGGAGTGAAGAAGGCCGCGTTTGCGCTGCCGCTTGAGGATGCCGTCGACGCCTGCGCGGTCGAGGAGGGCGCCCTGCTCGGCGCGTACTCCTTCAACAGGTACAAGGGCAACGGCACGGCGCCGTTGGCCGAGGTCGTGTTGCTCGGCGGCAAGCCTCGCGACAAGGCGTACAAGGCGGCCATCGCGCGTGCCGCAGTGGTCTCCGAGGAGCTGAACCGTGCTCGGGACCTGATCAACACCCCGCCGAACGACCTCAACCCGGCCGCGTTCGCCGCCCTGGCGCAGGACGCGGCCAAGGTGCACGGTCTGAAGGTCGAGGTGCTGGACGAGAAGGCGCTCGCGGAGGGTGGCTACGGCGGCATCCTGGATGTCGGGGCCGGCTCGGCATCGGCGCCGCGCTTGGTCAAGCTGTCCTGTGTCAGCCCGAAGGCGAAGAAGCACTTGGCGCTGGTCGGCAAGGGCATCACCTACGACTCGGGCGGCATCTCGCTCAAGCCTGTCGGTCGTAACGAGACGATGAAGTACGACATGAGCGGCGCCGCCGCAGTGTTCGCCGCCGTCGTCGCCGCCGCTCGCCTTGGCCTGGAGGTCAACGTCACCGGCTGGCTGGCGCTGGCCGAGAACATGCCCTCGGGTTCCGCCGCCCGGCCCGGTGACGTGCTGCGCATGTTCAGCGGTATGACGGTGGAGGTCCTCAACACCGACGCCGAGGGCCGGCTCGTGCTCGCCGACGCGCTGTGGGCGGCCTCGCTGGAGAAGCCGGACGCGATCGTGGACGTGGCGACTCTGACCGGCGCGATGGCGCAGGCACTGGGCAGCCGTACCTTCGGGATCACGGCGAACGACGACGCCTTCCGCGCCGCGGTCCACGAAGCGGCGGAGGAGGTCGACGAGGAGTCCTGGCCGATACCGCTGCCCGAGCACCTGCGCAAGGGTCTGGACTCCCCCACTGCCGACATCGCCAACAAGGGTGAGCGCTTGGGCGGCGGACTGACCGCCGGTCTGTTCCTGCGCGAGTTCATCGGCGAGGGCATCCCTTGGGCGCACCTGGACATCGCGGGCCCCGCCTTCAACAACAACGACCCGTTCGGTTACACGCCCAAGGGCGGCACCGGCAGCGCGGTGCGCACGCTGGTCCGTCTTGCAGAGCTCACGGCGGCGGGTGACCTCGTCTGACGTTGGCTCCTTTCCCTGACGGCCTCGGGCGAGCACCGCACACTGGACGGATCCCTGTTTCGCTCAGTGGGTGGTGCTTTCAACCTAAGGGCGTGCTGAAGCCCCCGGCCACAGGGGGCGTCACAGGGCCTACTACAGCAACGGCATCCAGTGCGTGTTCGACGCACTGGATGCCGTTGCTGGCAGTTTGCTCCAGGTTTGTTCCGGTGCCTGGGCTCAGCCGACCAGGTCGGCTTCACCCTGCTGAGCGCATCTGGGTGGTGTGGTGTGCTCTTCGGGTGCGAACAACCGGGCCAGCAGCTGTGCTCCGGCGGGGGTGACGGTCCAGCGGTCTGAGGCGCACAGCGCTTCACTGTCGGGTGTGGTGTCGGTGTTGTCGGCACATGACCGCAGTGGCAGGACGGCCCAGCAGCGCTTGCCGGAGGCTGTGAGTTCGCTGCCATGGATCAGGCAGAGGGCTGCGACGAGGGCGAGTCCGCGTCCGGTTTCGTCGTAGGGGCCCGCCGCGCGCGGCCGCGGGGTAGTAGTGCTGCCGTCGTGGACCTCGACGAGGAGAAGGTCGTGTTCCAAAGCGATCGAGGCGGTCAGCCGGCCGCCCGCGTGCAGCACGGCGTTGGTGACAAGCTCTGACACGACCAGTTCCAGGCGCCAGCCCAGGTCGTCGTCGAGCGGTACACCCCAGGCCCGCACCTCCGTCGAGATCCATTGGCGCGCTGCAGGGACTGCGGCGAGGGTCGCCTCGAGGGTCAATCGGGTCTGAGCAGCGTGCATGGGGCGGCGTCTCCTTCGCAGCGTGGGGCGGTGCCTCACTCCTATCGGCTGGAAGGCTGCGGCGGTGGCCATGTGCCGCAGCTGGCGTCAGGTGGCCAGGGGTGGTGGTAGGTGACGTCGATGTGCACCGCGGGCAGGGCGTTCACGAGAAGCGGTGAGTGACCCAAACGCGCGGGGACGGCCCACCGCAGCGTGTCGGGCGGCGGTTCACTGGCACCGTTTCGGTCGCAGGCAAGTTGCCTGCGACCGTGGGAAGTTGCCGGGATGCGCGGCCGTCAGCACTGGATGACGTGGAGGGCGAGGCCTGCGCGGGACGTTTCCTTGTAGTTGGTGCTCATGTCGGCGCCGGTCTCGCGCATGGTGGTGATCGCTGCGTCCAGCGAGACGATGTGCTGACCGTTGCCTTGGACGGCCATGCGGGCGGCGGTGACTGCCTTGACGGCCGCGACGGCGTTGCGTTCGATGCAGGGGATCTGCACGAGACCGCCTATCGGGTCGCAGGTCATGCCGAGGTGGTGTTCCAGGGCGATTTCCGCGGCGTTTTCCACCTGCCCGGCCGTGCCTCCCAGCCTTTCCGCGAGTCCTGCGGCTGCCATGGCGCAGGCCGAGCCGACCTCGCCCTGGCAGCCGACCTCGGCGCCGGAGATGGAGGCGTTCTCCTTGATGAGGCTGCCGATGGCGGCCGCGGTGAGCAGGAACCGGACGATGCCCTCGTCGTCGGCTCCGGGGACCTCATGACAGTAGTAGTGCAGGACGGCGGGTATGACACCGGCGGCGCCGTTGGTGGGGGCCGTGACGACCCGGCCACCGGCGGCGTTCTCCTCGTTGACGGCCAGGGCGTGCAGCGCGACGCGGTCCATGATCCGCAGCGGGTCCTCACCGGAGCTTCCCTGTTCCAGCGATCGGCGCAGTCCTGGGGCGCGGCGCGGGACGTTCAGGCCGCCGGGCAGGATGCCTTCGCTCTCGCAGCCTCGGCGTACGCAGTCCCGCATGATGTCCCAGATGGCCAGCAGGCCGGAGCGGACTTCCCCCTCGGGGCGCCATGTGACCTCGTTGGCGAGCATCACATCGCTGATCCGGCGGTCTCCTGTCTGTGCGAGGAGTTCCTCAGCGGATCCGAAGGGGTGGGGCACGCTCAGCCCGTCGGCGGCGGGCGCGGGTTGCTCGCCGTGCAGGAACCCGCCGCCCACCGAGTAGTAGGTCTGTGTGTGCAGGAGATGCCCGTCGTTGTCGCAGGCGGTGAAGGTGAGGGCATTGGGGTGCCGGGGCAGGGCGTGTGCGTGCAGCACGAGGTCGTAGTCGGCCGGCCGGCCACCCAGCAGAGGGACGCGCCGGTCCTGGGCCAGTCGGCGGACTCGTTCGTCGGCCGTCTGCACGTCGACGGTCGCCGGTTCTTCGCCCATGAGTCCGAGCAGGACCGCCTTGTCGGTGCCGTGGCCCGGTCCGGTTGCGCTGAGCGATCCGTACAGCTCGATACGTACGGACTCGACGCGGTTGAGAAGTGCCGCTGAGGCCAGGGCGGTGGCGAAGAGGCGGGCGGCGCGCATCGGTGCCACGGTGTGGGAGCTGGAAGGCCCTATACCGACGGTGAAGAGATCGAAAGCGCTGATCACTGGGCCTCCTGGGTGGTGGTGCCGAGGGCGGCGGGGGACTCCGCGTCGGGGATGAGGATGCGGGGGGTTCCGGTGCCGTCGGCGGGGACCTTCCACACATCGGAGTGGCCCCGGCCCCGCTGGATGGCGTAGGCGACGGTCCGCGGGTCGATCCAGGCGGCCTGGTCGTCCACACTGCGGGTCTCGGCGAGTGCGGTGACGTGGCGGGTGGCCAGGTCGAGGACCGACAGGCGCCAGCCGTGGGCGGGGTCTCCGCCGCGGGCGGACTTGAAAGCGATGCGGGTGCCGTCGGGAGACAGCGAGGGGCATTCGACGTTGTCCATGAGCGCTGTCAGGTGGTGGGTGGCCATGTCACCGAGGACGAGGTAGCGGTGGCCGGCGGTGGACATGGTCGCGTAGAAGTGACGGTCGTCGGCGGTGAAGGTGACACCCCAGAAGTTGAGGTCCCGGGCCCGGTAGGGCTTGTCGTTCACGGTGACCGACCAGTCCTCCAGGGTGGGGATCAGCTCCTGGGTACGGGTGTCGAGGATGCCGGCGCGGGTGGAGAAGCGTCCGCCGTTGTAGGAGTCGCCGGTGACGAAGACGGTCCAGGCGACCATCCGGCCGCTGGGCGAGACCCTGGCCCGGTTGGGCACTCCGACCAGTGGGATCTCCCGGACTGTCTTCAGGTGCGTGTCGAGTACGGCGAGCTGGTAGGTCGTCAGCCCGGGATCGAGGCGCAGGCAGAGACCGGTGCCGCCGGCCGCGTACACCCGTGCGCAGGACAGGGACGAGACGGTGCGCTTCCCGGCGGGGTCGTCCGCCGACACGGAGACCAGGCGACCGGTGCTGTCCGAGGCGGTGCTGCGTGCCACCAGGCGGGGTCCCGGGGCCAGGGAGATCTGACCGGTCGCTGCCTGGGCGGACGATCCGGTCCCTTTGGCGATCACGATGGCCAGGACCGCTACGAGGGCCAGTGCGGTGACTGCGGCGATCTGGATCGTGATGCGGGTGGTGCGGCTGGTCACGCGGCGGCCTCCTGCTGTGTGCGGCCTGCCAGGACGGCGGCCGTGACGGTGACGGCCAGGACCGCGGTGACCGCGGCGGCCGCGGTCGCCGTGGTGGTTCCCCATGTCGTCCAGGCGAGCCCGAAGGCGGCGGAGGAGACGAAGTAGGCAAGAGCTTGGACGGTCTGCACGCAGGCCAGGCCGGTGGTGCGCAGGCCGGCCGGCAGCAGGGGGCCGGCCAGGGCCATCAGGACTCCGTCGGTGGCGGCGTAGAACGCGCCGTAGCAGCAGAGCACGGCTATGGTCACGGGGATGCCCGGCAGCGGGCTGCACAGCAGCAGATAGACCGCGACGAGCGCACCGTAGCCGGCGAGCAGCATGGTGCGGCGGCCGTGCCGGTCCGCGAAAGCCCCGAGCGGAGCGGCGAGGAGCAGGTAGACGAGATTGGTGCCCACGGCCATGAGCGGGAACCAGCCGGTCGACACGGACTCGCGCCGCATCAGCAGCAGGTAGACGAAGCCGTCACCGACGGTGGCCAGCCCCAGCAGCCCGGCAGCACAGAGCAGTCGGCGGACGGAGGCGGCGTGCAGCAGTCGGGCGGCGGCCCTCAGACTGACGGGGGTGGCAGCGGGCTGCTCGTCGCGGCGGTCGCGGGCGAACACGGCCAAGGCCAGCAGCCCGGCGGCTGCGACACAGAAGCTGGTGACGAACAGTGCGTCGAAGGCCGCCGGGCTGGTCGTCCCGACGGCAGCCAGAACACCGAGCGCGGCCAGCGGCCCCGCGAAGGCGCCCATGCTGTCCATGGCCCGGTGGACACCGAACGCCTGGCCGAGCACCGGTTCGGGAACCGACAGGGTGATGAGCGCATCGCGTGGTGCGCTGCGCAGTCCCTTTCCGGCCCGGTCGGCGACGATGACCGTGCCGAGTACGGGAAGGGAGGATCCGGCGGCCACCAGACCCAGCTTGGCCAGGGCGGAGATGCCGTAGCCGGCCGCGGCGACCGTCTTGCGCCTGCGGAAGCGGTCGGCCACATACCCTCCGACCAGCCGCAGCAAGGCGGTCGCGCCGGTGTAGAGGCCGTCCATCAGACCGTAGGCGGCCGGGCTGAGCTGCAAAGTGAGGACGAAGTACAAAGGCAGGACGGCGGTGACCATTTCCGCGGAGACGTCGGTGAGCAGACTCACCGTCCCGAGCGCCAGAACATTGGCACCGACTGTGGCGGCTGTTGCGCGCGGGCCCCGGCGCGTGCCGTCTCCTCTGGATCGGTCGATGGTGGACAGATACACGGCCGGGTTCGCCTCCTCGGGGGCGGTCGGAAAAAAGGGGTGCTGGAGGCCGGACCGAGGGGAGCGGTTCCGGCCTCCAGCCGATCAGGGGACTACTGGTCAGCCCTGGGTGATGGTGAGGTTGTCGAGTTGGGCTTCGAAGAGGCTGGCGGTGCCGGCGTCGGCGGCTTCGAGGTAGACGCGGATGGTCTTGCCTGCGAAGGCGGACAGGTCGGCTGTGGCGGTCTGCCACTGCCCGGTGACCTCGCTGGCCGATCCGGTCTTCTCGAACACCGTGGTGGGCGTACTGCCGTCCAGGACACGGATGCGCAGGTAGTCGTCGGTGCCGGAGTTGTCGCCGTTGGCGACGTTGTAGGTGCAGTGCAGGGTCAGCGGCCCGCCGGCGGGCAGGGCGATCTGCGGGGAGAAGACGGTGGTCTTGCCGCCGTCCAGGTCGTTGTCCCCGTAGGCTGCGCCGGCCGCCGCACCGGTGGTCAGCGCGTAGGAGCCGGAGGCCGCGGTGAGCTGTTTGACCTGGTTGCTGTGGGTGGAGGTGGTCTGCTGCGGGATGCCCCGCTCGAACACGCCCGATGTCGCCGTGTCGGTGCCGGCGGCGTTGACCTGCCAGCCCTTGTCCGACTCGAAGTCATCCGAGAACACGGTGCTGGTGCCACCGGAGGCGGTCACGGACCAGGTGAAGGAGGCGGACGCGGTGGCGCCGGTGGCGTCCTTGACGGTCGCCTTGACCGTGGAGGTACCGGCGGTGGTCGGAGTGCCGGTGACCCGTCCGGTCGTGGAGTCGAGCGACAGCCCGGCGGGCAGCCCGGTGGCCGACCAGGAGTACGGACTGCTGCCCCCGGAGGCGGCCAGCTGCAGCGAGGCCGCCTGGCCGACGGTGCTGCTCTGACCGCCGGGATCGGTGACGGCCAGTGCGGATGTGGAGGACGTCCAGGCGTCGGTGATGGGCGACTTGCCGGACGCGTTGCCCAGGGCGGGCAAACCGTACATGTCCTCGATGGTGCGCAGGACGTTGAAGTGGTTGATCTGGGTGTTCGACTGGTAGCCGGCCTTGACGTGCGCGCCGGCGAAGACGGTGTAGATCTGGTTGACGGAGGTGAAGTTGTCCTCGTCGAAGTCTGCGATCAGCAGGCTGTTGTGCGTCTTGGCCCACTGGACGTAGCCGTCGAGATTGTTCTTGATCCAGGTGTCACCGGTGCCCACGGAGCAGTCGTGCATGTCGTTGCACATGTTCGGGATGACGAACGAGACCGTGGGCAGCTTGCTGTAGTCGCTGGGGAACGACGAGTACGGCACGTTGTACGCAGGGCCGCTCACGGTGGGGAAGTCCACCCAGGGTGCGTGCTTGCGCCGGTAGTTGCCGCTGCTGCAGCCGGTGTACCCGGCGCTGGGGAGCCCCTCGGAGTAGCCCTTGAAGGTGCGGTGGGCGTTGAGGAGTTGCTGTCCGAGGTTGCCGGTGGAGAAGGTCTTGCTGATGCAGTCGTCGTTGGTGATGCCCTGCTGGGAGCCGGAGAACAGGGAGATGTAGTTCGGCTGGCTGGGGTGGGTGACGCCGAAGGCGTTGGTGAACAGCGTGCCCTGGGAGGCGAGGGAGTTGAGGTAGGGGGCGCTGGAGCCGCCCTTGATGGTCGAGTAATTCTTGTTCTCGAACATCACGACGACCACGTGGTCGAACTGAGGGACGGCCGAGGCGACGGGATCCGCCGAGAGGCTTGTGGGGGCGGGCTGCGGGGATGACGAGAGCAGGCTTGCTCCGGTCAGGAGGGCGAGGGCCGAAGCCCCGGCCAGGGCTGCGATGCGCAAGCGGCGCATGAGTGCTGACCTCCTTATGAGGGTGGGAAGGGAAGACGGGTGGTGCCGCACCGCCGCTGGTGCGCTCAGCGTCGCAGCGGCGGAGTCCGGTGGGCCTTTCAGCCTTGGGTGATGGTGAGGTTGTCGAGTTGGGCTTCGAAGAGGCTGGCGGTGCCGGCGTCGGCGGCTTCGAGGTAGACGCGGATGGTCTTGCCGGCGAAGGCGGACAGGTCGGCTGTGGCGGTCTGCCACTGCCCGGTGACCTCGCTGGCCGATCCGGTCTTCTCGAACACCGTGGTGGGCGTACTGCCGTCCAGGACACGGATGCGCAGGTAGTCGTCGGTGCCGGAGTTGTCGCCGTTGGCGACGTTGTAGGTGAAGTGCAGGGTCAGCGCGCTGTTGGCGGGCAGGGTGATCTGCGGGGAGAAGACGGTGGTCTTGCCGCCGTCCAGGTCGTTGTCCCCGTAGGCCGCGCCGGCCGCCGCGCCGGTGGTCAGCGCGTAGGAACCGGAGGCCGCGGTCAGCTGCTTGACCTGGTTGCTGTGGGTGGAGGTGGTCTGCTGCGGGATGCCCCGCTCGAACACACCCGACGTCGCGGTGTCGCTGCCGGCACCGTTGACCTGCCAGCCCTTGTCCGACTCGAAGTCATCCGAGAACACCGCGCTGCCAGAAGTAGTGGCGCCGGTGAAGAGCAGCCGGTTCGGGGTGTTGGTACCCGCGCTCTGTATCTTGCCGGTCGTGGCGCTGTTGATCAGTGCGGCCTGGACGTCGGCGGGGGTGGCGGTGGGGTGGGCGGAGAGCCACAGGGCGGCGGCGCCGGTGACATGCGGGGCCGCCATGGACGTACCGGTGATGGTGTTGGTGGCCGTATCGCTGCTGTTCCAGGCGGAGGTGATGGACGTGCCGGGCGCGAAGAGGTCCGTGCACGGCCCGTAGTTGGAGCTGGAGCGCCGGGTGTCGCTGGAGTCGGAGTTGTTGACCACGATCGCGGTGTCGATGTCACCCGGGGAGTTCTTGCAGGCGTCTGTGCCGCCGTTGCCGGAGGAGACGACCCAGGTGACGCCGGAGGCGATGGACTTCTTGATCGCCGCGTCCTCGCTGCTGCTCGCCGGTCCGTTGATGCTCATGTTGACCACGGCGGGTTTGGCCGCGTGCGCGGTGATCCAGTCCGCGGCGGCGATGATCGCCGAGGTGCTCGCGCTGTCGTTGCAGTCGGTCACGCGGACCGCGACGAGTTTAACTCCCTTGGCCACGCCGTAGTCCTTGCCGCCCACCGTCCCCGCCACATGGGTGCCATGGCCCAGGCAGTCCTGCCCGTTTCGGCCGTCACCGACCTCGTCCACACCGATGCTCGCCCGGCCCTGGAACTGGGTGTGGGTGGTGCGCAGTCCGCTGTCCACGAGGTACACGGTGACGTTGCTCGCCATGGTCGCGTAGGTGTAGCCGTGGTCGAGGGGCAGGCTGCGCTGGTCGATGCGGTCCAGGCCCCAGGACGGCGGGTCGGTCTGGGTGGTGGAGCTGTGCTGTACCGCGTCCTGCTCCACGTAGGCCACCGCCGGGTCGGCGGCGGTCAGGCGCGCCTCCTTTGCGGTCATCTCGGCCGCATACCCGTGCAGCACCGTGGTGTAGGTATGCCGGATCTTCCCGCCGTGTGCTCGGGTAAGCCGGGTGGCCTCCTCCCGTGCCGAGGCCGCAGGCCCGGCCGTGTCCTTGAGGACCACGATGTACCGGTCGGCAAGGGCTCCAGCCACGGGCCGGACCCCGCCTCCGGCAGCGGATGCCGGCGCTGCGTGGGAGGGCTGCACGGCCAAAGTGGTGAGGGCGGCTGCCGCAAGAGCGGCCAGGACGGGTCTGCGGGCACGTGGGCGCACGTCGGCTCCAGAAAAGAGGGGGGAGGCTGGGCCCCGGCGATGATCCGGGCTCGCCCTGGTGTACCCCCCGGCGCGACGTCGTGGTGGCGACTTGTTGCCAGTGGCTGAAAGGAGTCAGGCGAGGTAAGCGGCATCCGGAAAGATTCACCGCGCGGAGGCCGGTGCGGATCTCCCCGTCCCGGACCTGTTCCAAAGCGGCCCGTCCGTGCCACCATCTCGGCCAGAACCATCGCATCCGGAACGACGGAATTCCGCCCCTCCTCCAGGCAGCCACGTCCGCCCTCGGTGTAAAGGGACCCTCATGAGCGACGACGACCTGCTGGCGCATCTGCACTGTCTCGGGCTGGCAGCTCGGGAGGCCGGACTCTACCTGGCCATGCTGTGTACCGGCCGTACTGCCGCAGTGGAGTTGGCTGAACACCTCGGATGGAAGCCCGATGAGGCCGAGCAGTCCCTGGGGCGTCTCGTCGAACTCGGCCTGGCAGCAGCCTGCGCACCGGACCGGTCCGAAGCCGTTCCGGTGGATCCCACCATCGCCCTCGACCACCTGTCCCACACCCGGGCGGCGGAACTGCGCAAGGCCCAGACTTCCGCGGCCAACGCCTACCGCGACTACCGGCGCTCGGTATGCCCGCAGGCCACTGACGACCTCGTCGAGGTGATCACCGGCGCCCAGATCACCGACCGGATCCGGCACGCCGAAAGGACCGTGGAATCACAGGTCCTCCGCTTCGACTCCCCGCCCTACCACATCCCCGCCGGCGCCAACCCGATGGAGCTGGAAAACCTGCAACGCGGCGTCGAGTACCGGGTCGTCTACTCCAAGTCCGCCGTACAGAACCACGCCTACTACGCCGCCAACATCCAAGCCTGTATCGCCGCAGGCGAGCAGGCCCGGGTGCTGCCCACCGTCCCCGTAAAGCTCACCCTCTTCGACCGGCGGCTGGCCATCGTCTCGATGTCCTTCGTCGAGGCCGAGGTCAACAACTCCCTGCTTCTGGTGCGCCCCTCAAGCCTGCTGTCCGCGCTCACCGGGCTCTTCGAGACCTCCTGGCGCTCGGCGTTCCCCATGCACTTCAGCGACCGAGTCCCGACCGCGCTGCGCCCCATCCATGTCCGGATGCTGGAACTGCTCGGCGCCGGCGTCACCGACGAAACCATCGCGGAGCTGCTCGGCATCAGCCGCCGCACCCTGTCCCGCAACCTCGAACAGCTCAACCAGCGAGCCGGCACCGTCACCCGGTTCCAACTCGCCCTGCACGCCGTCCGCAACGGATGGATCTGACCCGCTGTTCGTCCTAAGCACGGACGTGGGCGGTGTCGAGGACGACGCGGGTGACGTCGACGAGGCCGGCGTCGTCGAGCCGGTGCAGCACTGCCTCGTGCAACCGGCCCCAGACACCGGCTCTCGGCCAGATCAGGAACCGGCGGTGAGCGGTCGACTTCGACCCCCCGAAGCAGGGCGGTATAGCCCGCCAGGCGCAGCCGCTGACCAGCACGTAGATGATGGCGGCGAACAGCGTCTCATCAGGCGTGTCCTGTGTTCCACCGCCCTGTGGCCGCACCCTCGGCGGCGGGATCAGCGGCTTCGCGATCTCCCACAGCCCGTCCGGAACAATCCAACTCCACGTACCCCGCCCCATGCCCTGACCAGCGAACCACCGCCACGTAGGACACGGTCTAAGAGACCGATCGCGGACCAGTCGTCATCAGCGCGCAGACGAGGTGGCCGTGCGGTAGTCGGTTCGCTGACACAGGACATGAGGCTGTCGGCTCGCGTTCTGGAGCGCATTGTAGCTGCGATCTTCCGGTTTGGTAAACCGGCGTTTCTTCGGACTCTAGAGGGGTGTCCGCGTGGTCCTGCAAATAGGCAAGACCACGGTTGAATCGACAGTCTGGAGTGCAGTGACCCCCTACCTGATGAGTGCTCAGGAAACGGCCGAGCTTTTGAACATGTCAGTCACTTGGGTCTACAGGGATGCGGCACGTTGTGGCCTGACGCCGTACAAACTTGGCGAAGGGCGAAACGCCAAGATAAAGTTCAAGCGGTCTGAGGTGCTGAAGTGGCTGGAGCAGCGCCGCATCTCGTGACGAGTCAGAGCCCCTGGCGGACTGGCAGTTGCTTCACCGTCGCCAGGGGCTTTGCCGTTCATCGGACGGTTAGAGCGCCATGTTCAAGATCTTCGCTGCCCGGCCGATGGATGAAGGCATCAAATGGCGATAGATGCGGTAGGTGATTTCGGTGATAGGTATCCCGTTGGTGAGGGCGTTGGCGGCGAAGAAGTGACGGTACCCGTACATGACGAGCCCTTCGGGAACGTGCAACCCCTTCGTTGCCTGCTTCCAAGCGTGGTTCAGTGACCGATACGTCATGAACGGAGAAGAGCCGGTCTTGTTGGCTCCCGCAATCAAGTACCCGCCCGAAAATGTACCATGCTCCCGCGAGTACTCTGTGATTGCGTCACGTGTCTTCTGCGGCATGGGTACTTCGCGGAACTCGCCGGACTCCCTGTGCTTCAGCCTTGTCACTTGGTTCGTTTTGGCACTCACTTGCTCGGTTACCCGATAGACGTCGTCAGCTACCATGTTCTTCACATTGACTGCGAGCGCTTCGCCATTGCGTAGCCCCATACCTGACATCAGGTCGGTCACCAGCCGGAACCTGGGGTCCGGTGACTGGTTCTTGATGAGCTGGATGGTGTCATAATTCGGCACCACCGCGCGTTCAGCGCTGTATTGAGGAGGTATTACATCGGTCAACGGATGGCATGGGATTGCACCTCTCCGGTGAGCGGAGAGCAGAACGGTTTTCAGTACAATAAAGGCTTGGTCCTGTGCGGCAAGTCCAACCCCGTTGCGTTCCATCGTCTCGATGAAGCGCTCGACGGCAGATGGTGTGAAGGTATCTATCCGGCGGGACTGAAACTCGGGATATATGTGTTTGTTGAGCGATGAACGTGCGCTGGCCCTCCTTGACTCGCTCCAGTCGCGGCGCTTGGCGACGTAGTCCTCGGCGTACGCCTTGAACTGCTTTTGGCCTAGCACGTGTGCTTCCTGCGCTGCCGCTTGCGGCGTTGACCGCTTCTGGTGATACACCTCGGTGAGACGGTCTATGGCAGCCTGTTGGGTCCGGTATCCGCTCTCTTCGGTCTGCCGACCAGCTGCGTTGCGGAAGCGGATCGTGTACGGGTGAGGACAGCTGGTGGGGCGGACGCAATCGCACCTCTTCGAGTAGGTGCCCATGCCGCGCGCGAGCGATTTGATTGCCAAGGTGGTGCTGTCTCCGTGCTCATGCTGAGGTTTTGCTGACACCGAGCTTGCTACACACCCACTGACCTGGGCAAAGAGATCCTTGCCACTACTTGAGCAGGTAGTAGAACACGGCTCGCTCCTCACTCCACCGGCTCCGCCCGGAACGATCCTGGACGCGGACCGGTGTGCGCCTTTCGTCATCTGTAGCCATGTTCGGCAGCACTCATGCTGATCCTTTGTCCGTCGCGTCGGTGACCCCCTCCAGGCGGGCAGGGTCGCGCCCCTGAACAGTCCCCGATGCGACCCGGAACCGTCCCTGACAGGAACGCCGAACCGCCGACAGCACGCCTAACGTGACGACGGTGCCCCGGCCGGGTCCGCATGCGTGACACCACCACTCTCGTCACAAGGAGGGCTCATGCCGTCAAGGGGCAGATTCACACCGCGGTGCATCGCCGCGCGGTGCACGGCCATGGCTGTGGGAGCCGTCATGGCCGTCATGGCCGTCACCACCGCTCTCACCGTCGCTCCGGCGGTCCACGCGGCGCCGTCTGCCACCGGGACCCTGCACTGGGCACCGTGCGGCGACACTGCCCGTCCGGGAGCCGAGTGCGCCGCTCTCTCGGTGCCGGTCGACTGGGCCCGTCCGGGCGGGCCGAGGCTCGACTTGGCCGTGGCCCGCCGCAAGGCCACCGATCCGGGCGCGCGCGTCGGCTCCCTGGTGTTCGGTCCCGGCGGGCCGGGCGACTCGGGAGTGGAGCGCGTGGTGAGCGGTATCGACCGGTTCAGCCCCGAGGTCCGCCGCCGCTTCGACATCGTCAGCTTCGATCCGCGCGGTGTGGGCGGCAGCAACCCGGTGACCTGCTCCGGCGACATCCTTGCCGAGCGGCCGTCACCGGAGCTGAAGAGCCAGGCGGACTTCGACGCCACCCTGGCGTACAACAGGCGACTCCGTGCCGATTGCCGGGCCGGGACCGGCCCCGTGTTCGACCACCTCGACACCGCCCAGACGGTGCGGGACGTGGACGCTCTCCGGGCCGCCCTCGGCGAGCGGAAGCTGACCTTCCACGGCAGCTCGTACGGCACGGTGCTCGGCGCGCAGTACGCCGAGACCTATCCCCGCAGGGTGCGGGCGATGGTGCTGGAGAGCGTCATGGACCACGGCGTCCCGACCACTCGTGACTTCCTGCGCGCCGAGGCGGCCACGGCACAGGACTCCTTCCGGGAGTTCGTGAAGTGGTGCGAGGGTGCCGCGGACTGCGCGCTGCACGGCCGCGACGTCCGCGCCGTCTGGCAGGACCTGCTGGCCCGGGCCGGGCGCGGCGAACTGGAGGACCCGGCGAAGCCGGGCGTGCCGCTGTCGTCCTCGGACCTGGTCAACACAGTCGCGTTCCGCAAGTTCTACCAGGCCGACTACGCCGGCCTGGCCACGGCGATAGCGGAGATGGACGCCGGCGAGCCACTGCCCGCGTCGCCCACCTCGACCGCGCCGCTGCCCCCGGCCGTTCCGGTCTTCTGCTCGGACTGGCACCTGCCCGTGCGCGACTACCGGGAGTACGCCTCACTCGTCGCCATGATGAACCGAACCGCTCCCGACCTGCCCTACGTGCTGCCGCTCCACATGACAGCGGCGTGCCTGGGCGCACCGACAGCCAACCCGCAGCACCGCCTGGACGCAGACGGCATCCCGCCGGTCCTGGTGTCCAACGCGCTGCACGACCCCGCCAGCGGCTATCCGTGGGCGGTCTCGGTGGCCCGGCAGCTAGGTCGTAGCGGCGTGCTCCTCACCTACGCGGGCCACGGTCACGGCAGCGTCACCAGTGGCCCGTGCATGCAGGACGCCGTGGACGGCTACCTCACCGACCTGACAGTGCCGTCACGGGGCACCGTCTGCCCCGCCGTACCGTCCTGACAGCCCCCTGAACCGGGGCTGCCGTAGGGTGCGTCCCCCGTCCGGGGCGGCGGTTCGGGGCCGTTACGCGGCGAAGCGCCCCCGCCGGCCGGCGGGGGCGCTTCCTGGGGACGGGGGCGTCAGGCGGTGGCCGGCACGCTTCCCTGCTGGTCGGCGTCGCGCACGCCGTACTCGTCGTCCACCGGGGATCCCGAGGCCGAGTTGTACGCGTCGAGGTCGAGGATCTTCTCGCGGGCGGCGACGACGACCGGGACCAGGGCCTGGCCGGCGACGTTGGTGGCGGTGCGCATCATGTCCAGCACCGGGTCGATCGCCATCAGCAGGCCCACGCCCTCCAGGGGCAGGCCCAGCGTGGACAGGGTCAGCGTCAGCATGACCGTGGCACCCGTCAGACCGGCGGTGGCCGCCGAGCCGATCACCGAGACGAAGGCGATCAGCAGGTAGTCGCCGACGTCCAGCTGCACGTCGAAGATCTGGGCGATGAAGATGGCGGCGAGTGCCGGGTAGATCGCGGCGCAGCCGTCCATCTTCGTCGTGGCGCCGAACGGGACGGCGAAGGAGGTGTACTCCTTCGGCACGCCGAGGCGCTCGGTGACCTTGACCGTGACCGGCATGGTGCCGACGGACGAGCGGGAGACGAAGGCCAGCTGGATGGCGGGCCAGGCGCCCTTGAAGAACTGGACCGGGTTGACCTTGGCGACGGTCGCCAGCAGCAGCGGGTAGACACCGAAGAGGACCAGGGCGCAGCCGACGTAGACGTCGACGGTGAAGGTGGCGTACTTGCCGAGGAGGTTCCAGCCGTAGTCGGCGATGGCGTAGCCGATGAGACCGACGGTGCCGAGCGGGGCGAGGCGGATGACCCACCACAGGGCCTTCTGCAGCAGCTCCAGGACCGACTCGCTGAGGGTGAGGATCGGCTGGGCCTTCTCACCCAGCTTCAGGGCGGCGATGCCGGCGACGGCGGCCATGAAGACGATCTGCAGCACGTTCAGCTGGGTGAACGGCGTGATGACGTCCGTCGGGATGATGCCGGTGAGGAAGTCCAGCCAGGAGCCGGCGTACTGGGGCTTCTGACCGTCCTTCGGGGTGAGGCCGGTGCCCGCGCCCGGGTTGGTGACCAGACCGATCACGAGGCCGATGGCGACCGCGATCAGCGACGTGATCATGAACCAGAGCAGGGTGCGGGAGGCCAGCCGGGCGGCGTTGTTCACCTTGCGCAGGTTGGTGATGGACACCAGGATCGCGAAGAAGACCAGCGGGGCGACGGCCAGCTTCAGCAACTGGACGAAGATGTGGCCGATCTTGTCGAGCGTGGTGTACAGCCACTGCACGTCGTAGCTGCGGGTGATCCAGCCGAGGACCACGCCGAGGACGAGACCGGCGACGATCTGGGCCCAGAAGGGCACCGTGGGTATGCGCCGGGAGCGCTGGGCGGGGGTTTCGGTGCTCGCGGACGCGGACACGGACACACTCCAGTGAGGGCGTATCGGGGGATACGGAAGGGCGGGGACGGGGGCGGCGCACGCGCGCTACGGGCGGCGCCGCTGCATGATGCCGGTCAGACCGCGCGGCAACAGACCGCGGACATACAGCGGCACAGGTCGACATGCAGGCGCACCACGAGCAGGGGACTCATGGCTTGACGGGGGCGCACAGCTGTCTTCATATCGAACACGTTAACACTTGTACTTTGAGACTCTCAAAGTACTTCTTTGGGGGCGGCCACCTGGAACTTTGCAGGGCGGCCCCCTGGCGCGTGGTGCACTTCGCCCGGCACGAGTCGCCGCGCCGGGAGGAGCGCGTCCGCGTCGGCGGGCCCCGTCCGCGCGCTGGGCACGCCCCCGTACGATGGCCCCGATGCGCACCACGGAACAGCAGCCCAGGCGACCGCGACGGCGGTACCGCGCGCTGTCCGTTCTGGCCGTGCTGATCGGGCTGCTGGGCATGCACGCCCTCGCTCCCGGCGGCGGCGCGGGACACGTGGAGCACGTCCACGGCGGGCGCATGGCGGCTGCGCTGCTCGGCGCCGTCGACGCCGGCCCCGGCGGAGACGGGCACTGCGGCGGGCACCGGCTGCACCACGCCGACCCGAGCTGCGCCTCGGGCGCGGTGGACGGCGGCCCGCGCCTGCCCCTGCCGGCCCCCGGCCCGGCGACCGGCCCGGCACCGGCCCGCGGCCCGCTGCCCGCTCCGGCCACCGACCCGGACGACGCCCGCGCCCCACCCGACCTCTCCGAACTCCAACTCCTGCGGATCTAGGGCCTCCCGTTTGGATCATGCCGGGCTCGCGAGGTCTGGCACCGCACCTCGCGGCGTTGTCGTCGGTTGCCATGGCTCCGCCATGGCGCCCTCCTCCGCCTTGCGATGCACGGCACCAGACCTCGCTCCCTGATCCGGCCTGATCCAAACGAAAGACCCTAGGGCCTCCCGGCCACGCCCCCCGTCGCACGCGGGGCCGCGTGGTCGTGCGTACGCGTGCCCATATCCCTTCACCGCAACAGGAGTTCCCGCATGACCACCCCCAACCTGACGCGCCGTGCCGCCCTGGCCGCCCTCGCCGTGACCGGCGCCCTCGTCCTGACCGCCTGTGGCGGCACCGGCGACGACCGCGGCACCGGCAGCGGTCACGCCGCCCACGGAGCCTCCGCCACGCCGGGCGCTCCGGCCGGCGCGCACAACGCCCAGGACGTCGCCTTCGCGCAGGGCATGATCCCGCACCACCGGCAGGCCCTGGAGATGGCGCGGCTCGCCGACGGCCGGGCCTCCTCCGCGCGGGTCAAGGACCTCGCCGCCCGCATCGAGAAGGCACAGGACCCGGAGATCCGCACCATGACCGGCTGGCTGAAGTCCTGGGGCGAGGAGGCTCCCATGGCCGGCATGGACCACTCCGGGCACTCCGGGATGCCGGGGATGCCCGGGATGATGAGCGACGCCGACCTGACTGCCCTGAAGAAGACCACCGGCCAGGACTTCGACACCCGGTTCCTGTCCTTGATGGTCGAGCACCACCGGGGCGCCGTGAAGATGGCCGCCACGGAGAAGGAGAAGGGCCGCTACGGCGCCGCCAGGACCATGGCGGACGCCATCGTCACCGCGCAGAACGCCGAGATCAAGGAGATGCGGCAGCTCCTCGCCGGCGAGTGACCGCAGCGGGGGGGGGGGGGGGGGGGGGAAAACCACCCCCCCCCCCCCCTTCATGCCCACCCCTCTCCCCCCCCCCCAACACAAAAACAAGCCACCCA
>NZ_JBVHSO010000029.1:0-13589 GCF_055566335.1 Streptomyces sp. NPDC027672
GCCCCCCCCCTCCCCCCTCCTCCCCCCCCCCGCCTCGGTCGTTCGTCATCCGTACTCGCGGTCAGAACGGGGTCCGCGTCCAGGCCGGGAAACGGCCGGCGCAGCGTCCGCAGTGGGGGCGGCGGGTGATCCGGCACCATCCGGCGTCGAGCGCGTCGGCGAGGCTGGACTCGGCGGCACCGCAGCGCTCGCACGTGAGCGGACCCCCGTCCGGCCGGTCGGCGACCTGACGGGGGACCAAGCGGTCCAGGGGTACCTCGGGGACCTCGGCAGGGGCCGCGCCCTCGGGCATCGTGCGGCGCCGCTGGTCGGCCTGCCGCACCTGGTAGAGCACGCCGGCCCACTGCTCCTTGCGGACGGCCGGCGCCGACTGCTTCCGCTCGGTGCGCCGCGTCTGGCGCTCCTGCTTAGCCTGAACGGCGCGGCAGCCGGGTTCCTGGTTGAGCGCCAGGACGTAGCGGCGGGCCAGGATGCCGCCGTCCGTGCAGTGCTGACCGCCGACGCACCGCGCGCAACCCTTGCGGTGCGCGAGGTAGGACTGGCGGGCCGTTTCCAGCGTGACCTCCGCCTTGATCCGGGAGACCGGAGCGGCCGGGGCCGGGAGCGGCTTGTGGAACTGCTGCGCCGCACGGCGGTTGTCCTGGGGCATCGCCTCGCGGAGGAGGCGGTCCTGCTTGACCTGCCAGCGGCGAACGTCGATGTCGACGCGGATCGACTGGTGGCTACCAGGGCAGAGGGTGTGCTTCTCACCCTCCGCGACCTTGTCCGAGATGCAGTGCTCGCGAATTTTGAGGTCGGTGTCACCCATGATCCGGCGCCAGGTGCGGCAGTCCGGGCAGGCGATCGACTTCGTCTCGCCCGGTCGAACGTTGTAGTCCTCCGGGGCCATGGTGCTGAGCAGCAGTACCTCGCGATGGTTGTTGAGCTTGGTGCGGGTCCGAGGGGGTCGCTTGTAGGCCATCACGATCTCCTTCTTGCGAGTGGAGCGAGTGCTGCTCTCTCTGCCGTGCCAGGGCCGGCCTTGCGGCCGGATGTTCCTGACGGACAGACAGCGCAGCAGCGCTGTTCGAATCAGGTGGAGCTATTCGGTACAGACGCCCTTGGCCGGGGGAGCAAAAGCTCAACCCCACTGCCGCCATCCCGAAGGACCGTGACACCTGCGTGTTTCGCGGTGGTGCAAGTCGTGACTACTCCCTGCGCTCAGCTACTCGCCCTGCGCTGGGAGCACCTTGATTAGAGCCCCCTCCCATAGGTCTCGTCAACCTGTCTAGCTAAGTAGTTTCACAACGGAAACCCTGACCTGCGTTTTTCCGGCGACACATAGGCGTTTAATCGCCTTCGAATCCGGCCCGTGTCGCACCCGGCTTTCGGGAAACAACTAGACATGCAATGCTGTGCGGACCCGGCAGCGAGACACGCTTGCTGCGCTGGGATCGAAAGGGCAGGGGATGGTGACGAAGAGAGAGCCCGGGAAGGTTGAGCGGATCGCCGCCGACATCCGGGACAAGATCGAGCGGCGCGTACTCGCGCCGGGGTCCCGCCTGCCCGGCGTCCCGCAACTCCAGAAGCAGCACGACATCGCCTACCAGACCGCCCGAGAGGTCTACGGGCTCCTGGAGGACGAAGGTCTCGTGTTCTCTCGGCGCGGCAAGGGGACCTTCGTGTCCCTGGTGATCGGGAAGATGATGTCCGACCGCACCAGGCGGTACCTGCCCGCGCTGCGCGAGGCCGGCGGCGCCGTCGGTGCCTTCGAAGCCGAGATGAGGGCCATGGGCCTCGAGCCCAAGGACGCCATCGTCACGATCGGGCGGGACGTCCCACCGAAGAAGGTCGCCGACATCTTCGATATGCACCACCGTGCGAAAACTTTGAAGCGCGAGCGCATCATGCCGGTCGGCATTCCTGGTGACGCTGAGGCGCTGGAGGTCGTCCAGGTGGCGACGTCCTGGTTCCCCCCAGACGTCATGGACGCCTGCCCCGTGCTTGCCGAGTACGAGACCGGCACCGGCGGCAGCAAGTCCCGCATGGCGGAGGCTGGCTTCCGGCAGGTACGTCTCCGCGAGGAGATCGAAGTCAGGTCTCCCTCGAAGGAGGAGACCGAAGCGCTCGGCATCCCCGCTGAACAGGCAGTCCTTGAGATCACCCACAAAGGGCTTACTGCCGAGGGTCGGATCGTGGAGATCTGCCTCCATGTGCTGCCCCGCTCGAAATGGAAGCTCGCGTACGAGTGGGTCATCGACTCGCCGGAAACCGGGTGAGTAGCAAGCTTCCGTGCTGACGTCGCAAGCGCCAGGGCGGACCGAGCATCCACCACCACACCAGCAAGGAGCATTCAGCACATGGCTAGCAACCGAATCGACGACAACGGCGTAATCCTGCGTGACGCGCGGACCCGGTACACCACCGGCCAGCGCGAAGAGAACGGCGCCCGGGGAGCGTTCGACGCTGAGCTGCGCCGGTCCGGCCGCAGCCCCCGCACGGAGGTGACCGTCAGCCGTGCCGCCGCACCGGCGGATGTCGCGGAGCTCCTGGGCGTCGAAGGCGACGTCGTCGTGCGGTCTCGCGAGATGTTCGACGGTGAGCGCGTCATCCAGCTCGTCACCACGTACATCCCGGCCGACGTCGCGGAGGCCGCAGGCATCGAGCAGGTGGAGACCGGCGTCGGCGGCATCATCAGCCGGATGAAGGAAGCCGGGTACGACCAGGGCGACGCGGCCACGGAGGACATCGAGCTTCGCGAGGCAACCTCGGAGGAAGCCACCCGCCTCGGTCTGCCGGAGGGCGCTGAGGTTCTGACCATCAACCACATCGGTGCGACAGCTGATGGCCGCGTCGTCGAGATCACCAAGCACGTTCTAGGCAAGGGCTGGAAGCTGCGCTACGCCGCTCCGCTCGCCTGACACCCCTTCGCGAGCGGCGTCCCGGCCCCGCCGGGGCGCCGCCGCTGGCCCGTCTGGACTTCTCGAAACGGACCCCCAAATGAATGAGCAGCGCCTCAGCGCCGCCGAGGTGGTGGAAGAACTCCGCAGCTCCCTGGATAAAGACACGGGGTGGATTCCCGCGCTCGCGGACGTCGAAGGGGCGAACAGCCTTCCCGAGGGCGTCGGCCTCACGGAGGTGGCGGAGGCGTTGCGGAAGTTCGCCTCCGCGGGGATCCCGACCTCCGTCGCTCGCCAACTGAAGCGCGCGGCCGAATCGGCGGAGTCGGCGCTCATCGACGACGACCGCACGTACGGACACCTCGGGGCTGCGTACGCGTACGTGCTCCAAGCCCGCCGCGCCGCCTCGGAGATCGCTCCGTAGAACGCATAAGAAAGCCGCTGATTCCGATCACCATGAACGCTGCGAAGGAGGAGCCGTGGAGCACCTACCGCACTCCGCGCTGCTCCGATTCGCGACCGCTGGACAGAACTCAGCATGCGCCGTTCGCCTCCCCATGGGACGTGGATCGACTTGTGTGAACGGCACACACCGTGCGCCCCTTGAGACGCTGCGCAAAGTGACGACTGCCGGTGACATCTGGAATGTCACCGCCACTTGTCACCTCCGCGCGATCAAGGGGCCGTGCTATGCTCGGCCGCAGAAAGGCCATCCTCCGCTCCACGGCGTCATCGCGGCCGTCCTACGGACCTCAGCATGCACCGTTCGGCTCCTGAAGCACCGGCCCGCGAGCGAGCAGAGCTTGGTGCAGCAGTGAAAACATTGCACCTGCTGCTTCTTGATGTGTGGTCAGAATTAGAGTGCGGGGGCTCATCGACACGTCACTCCCAAACGCCAGACGTATCAGTCCAGGGCGGTAGGGTGGCGTCTGACGTAGATCGAAAATGCGAGTGGCCCCGTCGACCGGCTTGGCAACCGGGAGGGACCACTCGGGCCAGCGACCTTGCGATGGGGGTCGGTTGGCCGGCCGCTCACTCCTACGAGACAGGAGGTGGCGACGTGTTCAGGGTACCCGTACCCGCACGCGCACACACCGCACCCCGCCGTGGGCTCAGCGACTGCATCGGTCGCTGGTCCTTCGACGGGGTGTTCGTGCTGCCCGAAAACGCCCCGCCCCGCGCCTCTGCTGAGGGGGTTGGGATGACGTAGGTCCCTCTGGGGCGGCACCCGTACGGGTCTGCCGCCCCGGGCCTCCGAGCCGCGAGGTGATTTGTCGTCACCTCGCCTGGAGCGCCCTTCTGACACCGGAGGAGCCTGCCAGGGCCCCTCTGAAGGGATTGCCCGTCCGGTGCCACCCGGCCGAGCGGTTCAACAAGGTTTCACCAGAAACCGAAGCCCTTATCAGGGGCTTCGTCGTGCCACGAGGAAGCCCCGCGTCACGGGAGCCATTGTGCACGACGTTTTGCGTGCCTGCCAGCATCGGCATGCCCGCACACCTCTCTTCCAGCCTGTTCTCGCGCCTCCGAGCGCCTCCGGAGTGACCAACGTCACCGCCAGCTTCCTGCTCGGAGGGAAGGCCAGACGCGGCCCCTACACCCTTTCGAGTACTTTCCCGCCCGCCGTTCGCGCGGTGGCGGCTGCCAGCGCGGTGGACCAGTGAGCGCCGTGGCGGCACCGGGCGCACTCCCACGCCCCCGTAAGTTCGTTGGCGGGGCTGGCTGGCATCGGCTGCGGTCTGTCCCGTCGCAGGCCGGGCCGGTCCCGAAGCGGGCGGCGGGTCATCCGCTGTCGCTCGGCCAGGACGCCCGCGGCCGGTTGGGTGGTGCGGTGCACGCGCTGCTGGACACGACTGGCCTGGCCGGGGCGTCGGACGCGGTGCGCCTGGCGGTGCTGGTGCTGGCGTCGCGGACGCCGTCGGAGACGGGTGTGGTGGAGATCCGTACTTCGGAGCTGGGGCGGTGGATCGGGGCGTCCGTGTCGTACATGGCCTCCGACGTCGTTCCGGGGCTGCGCCGCTCGGGCGTGGTGTTGGTGGAGACGGCGCCGGGCGACTACGGCCAGGACGACGGGCTGGAGTGCAAGGTGGTGCCGCTGTGGGACGCGCAGAGCGTGCTCGGGCACCCGCTGAGGCTGGCGAAGAAGGAGTACGTGACGCTGAAGCGGCTGATGGAGGCCGTGATGGGGCCCGGGTGGAAGCACCGGGATGGCCGGGTATCGCCTGCCGGGCTGATCGGTTCGCGTACGGGCCGGGGCGCGGCGACGGACCGCCTCGCGCTGCTGTTGTTGGTGCTGGAGGCGCGGGAGTCCGGGCGGGTGCGGCTGTGCGGCGGGAGCGTGGACACCAAGCGCGGCCGGGCGGCGGCGACGCTGGCCCGGCTGATGGGGTGCACGGCCGCTGCGGCGGCGGGGATCCTCGGACGGCTGGAGGGACGGGAGCTGGTGTTCCGGGTGCGTCTGGAGACGGCGTCCGGGCTCGCGAATCGGTCGCGGCTGATGGTGCCGGCGGTCGCCGCTGCGCATGGCCGTGGTGGTACCGACGTGGCCCGGGAGGACCGTGCGGAGGCACTGGAAGGCGTGTTTTCAGAGCGCGGAGTTGCAGCAGGGCGTAGTGAACCGTCGCAGTCCCATGAAGATCCGCAGGTCAGCGATGCACCTGTTGCGGATGGGGCGGATGTTGCAGACCCCCGCGTTGCGGCAGCCCTTCACACTGACCACCCTTCCCGGGCTACTCACGGTTCTTCTCTCTCACTCTCTGGTGGTTTTTCCGGCGAAGGCCGTGGTGGGTCCGGTGATCTGCCGGACCACGCGTGCGAGCGCGAGGACCCGGCCCTGGACGGCGATGCCGCTGCCCGGCTGACGCTGGTCGGTGGCGGGGGTGGCCCGCTGCGCGGGGAACAGCCGAGGAAGTCCCCGGTCGTCGAAGGCGAAAAGGGCAGGTGCGGGCCCGTGGCCGGTGGCAACGAGCGGGTCCTGGAGGGCGAAGGCCAGGGCAGGCAGCAGCGGGGGAGGGTGGCTCTGCCGTCGCTGAATCTGCGGGCTGTCCTGGCCCCGGTCAAGCTGGTCTGGGCTCGCCTGGAAAGCCAGGGTGCTCGGTGTCTGGTGGAGGCCAAGGTCCGTGCCGAGCTGGCCCGGGTGACAGGGTTCGCCGGTTCCGTCGACGCGCCGCAGATCCTCGCCGACCGGCTCGCCCGGCGCCTGGAGAACCAGATGAGGCTGGGCGGCCCGATCATGGACCCGGTGGGCTGGCTGATCGGCCGGGGCCTGCCGCAGATCCGGCTGTGCGCGGAGCCGCGGTGCGATGAGGGCTCGCTGCTCGACTCCGGCCGGGACTGCCCGCGTTGCGAGGACCGGCAGGCCGACAGCCGTGCCACCCGGCACGCGGTCGCGGCCGCCGTGGATGCCGCGATGCCCGGAGCCTCCGAGACCGAGCGGCGGGCGGTCACCGACCGTCAACTGCACGAGACCGTCACGGCCAGGGCATGGGCGCAGGCGGCCGAGTGGGAGCAGTACCGCGCCCAGAAGGCCGAAGCGAAAGCCGCCCGCGCCGAAGCCGCCGCCGAGCAGCCGGCCGGTGAGGTCCCAGCCGCGCCGGCGGCACCGGTCATGCTGCCCGCCCCGCGCGCTGCCGCCGTCGTTCCGGCCTTGTGTCCAGAGACGGCCGACGTCGACGACGACCAGGAGCTCGTCCTCGAGGACCTGACCCCCGACCAGGTGCGCAACTGGCGGGTGCGGGCGATGAAGGACCACAGCGTCGTCTTTGACCACATCGACCGCTACAGCGAGCCATCAGCGAGGCGACTGTTCAGCAACCAACTGGTCGACCAGGCGCAGCACCTATACGGGCTCGGGCACCTAAACCTCAGCTACTCCACCTGGGGGCAGTCGTGAGCGGCGGCCAGGTATCCGGTGTCGACCTGGCCCGCCAGGCCCACGTGCGCGGGGAGCGGGCCTTCTGGCCCCTGCTCCCGTGCCCGGCGGGGGGGAAGAGAGAGCAGGGGCTCGCCCGCACCGGCACGCCGCGCGCTGTGGAACCATCCCCGCGGGTGCGGGGAGCAGTGGACCCCTATTTTTCTTTCTCCTTAACGCGCGGGACCATCCCCGCGGGTGCGGGGAGCAGCGGGCCTCGGCCTCGCGGTCGGCGCGTCCGGCGGGACCATCCCCGCGGGTGCGGGGAGCAGGCCGCCACCGGCCCGGATTCGACCATATTCACGGGGCCATCCCCGCGGGTGCGGGGAGCAGTCACGCCGTACTCCAGGGCGAGCGCCTGGAGGGGGGCCATCCCCGCGGATGCGGGGAGCAGGTCCTGGACGCACCCCCCTCGCCTGCCGACCGGGGGCCATCCCCGCGGGTGCGGGGAGCAGCCCTCCGTTGTCGGAGCAAGTTGGGCCTTAATGGGGCCATCCCCGCGGGTGCAGGGAGCAGGCCGCTTGCGTGTCCGGTCGACTGCTCCGCTCGGGGCCATCCCCGCGGGTGCGGGGAGCAGGACTCTCCCGGGGCGTGCGGGGTGTGCAGCAGGGGGCCATCCCCGCGGGTGCGGGGAGCAGACCTGGCTGTTCTCGGCGAGGATCGCGCCGACGGGGCCATCCCCGCGGGTGCGGGGAGCAGACCTTGAGCTGGGTGGCCCGGCCCTTCACCTCGGGGCCATCCCCGCGGGTGCGGGGAGCAGAGCGGGCCCGGCGGCCTTCGTGTCCGGTTCGGGGGGCCATCCCCGCGGGTGCGGGGAGCAGGCTTCCTGACCTGCAGCGTTACAGTCGGAAAGTGTGATTCTCGAGCACTTTCACCGAATCCGACATATCGACCATTGGCTTTCTCCTGCCGTGACGACAAGGCTATCCCAGCACCCGGTGGACAGTTCTGGTCTCGCCAGGTAATCGCGCCCATTGGCCGGCGATCACGGAGGGGGCAAGCGCGACCGCGCCCATGCCGATGGGACCAATTTCACGTGCGTGGGGAGCAGACTTTCAGCATCAGTTCCGGTGGCGCCAGCGCTGATGAGACTTCAGGACTTCGTAGTTCCAGGTGGAGCGCTGCTGCGTCGGATAGCGTCCGGCTGTAACGCCGAGCTGCTCAGCGATGGCGGGGAATCGTGGGTGCATCTGCCGGTCGCCGACCGTGACCAGGGCTGACAGCAGAGGATCCCCCTGATCGCGTTCGTCGTCGACAAGCCACAGCAGGACGCTCTCGTCGTCGCGGTGCAGACGCGCCAGGGCGGGCAGACGCTGGCGGATCGCCTTCCAAGTAGTGGTCGTTCCGGCCCGAGCGGCGAGGGCGAGCGTGCGGTGCTCGACCCGGCGGGTCACCAGGTCGTTGGCGAACATGAACGTGACGAACAGCGCCGGGAACCCGGTGACGATCAGCCCGGTCCACTCACCGACCGACGACGTCGCCCAGTCGTTGAGCGCGTTCACGTTCTCGTTCCACCACGCCCCGGCCGGCGTCGCGACCATCGCCGCCGACGCCGTCGCGAGGAGCACCGCCTGCGCCCGGTCGGTGTGGAGCTTGTTGGTGACTTTGGCCAGTCCGGGGAGCTTCTCCGCGTAGTAGAGGAGCGCGGCCGACCCGGCGCAGGCGCCTCCGGCAGCGGCCGTCACAGCGGTTTCGATCATGGTCTCTTCGTCCTTCCGGGACACGTGCAGGGGTTTGACAGGGCGTCACAGAGCGTCGTACTCTCGCGCGCGCCCGCACGCGCTTGTGCGCGCAGGTACGCGTGGGTGTACGGGTGAGGGGTTTTTCGGCGGTCACAGGGCTCGTCACAGCTCCGGTCACAGCGGCTGTCACAGCCGGGCCGGTCACTGTGCGTGGCGCTCGCGGATCTGGTCCAGCGTGCTGACCGCGTCCTCGAAGGCCCGCTCGCGGGCGTCCGCGGGCAGCGAGTCGAGGGCCTTGCGGAGCCGGTCGAAAGCGACGGCGGCGACCATGTCCGGGCCCTGGGCCCGGGCCTCCTCCAGGCGCCGGCCCCAGTGCTCGGCACGGCGGGCGAGCTTCTCGGCGCGCTTGCGGCGCAGCGGCTTCTTCCGCTCGGGCGGGTTGTTCCACGGGGCGTCCTGGGCGGTGTTGTTCACGTGTTTCACCCCCTTTCGGCGGGCTGGGTGGCAGGGTGGAACCGGCGCTTCGGCGCCTTCACCGTGTCCCCGGGACGCTGTCTTCGTCCCGGGGGCCGGTGGAACCGTCGAAAGGCTCGTTTGTGCAGGTCACTGCCCCGGCACGTAGCCGTCGGCCAGCAGCTGGACGGCTTCGGCGCGGTACTCGGACGCGGTGCCGGGGGAGTTGAGCAGCAGTTCGTGCTGGATGTCGGCGAGCGGCAGACGCTCGGCGTCGCCGCCGACGGCGAGGATCATCCGGGCGACCTTGCGCAGCCCCCGCTCGCGCGGCTTGAGCCGTGCGATGTCCTCGGCTTCGACCGCGGCCCGCTCGATTTCGGCAGCAGCTCGCCGCGTTTCGGCAGCGGCCCTCGCCGTTTCGGCGGCAGCCTTGCGGGCGGCCTCGATACCGGCGGCGGCGACCTCCTGACGCTCGATCTCCTCCGCCTCCAGGCGCGCCGTTTCGGCAGCGGCCCGCCGCGTTTCGGCAACAGCCGCTCCGATTTCGGCGGCGGCCTTGTCGGCTTCGGCGGCAGCCTTGCGGGCTTCGGCGATGGCCTGGGTCTCGATGGCCTGCGCTTCGGCGGCGGCGACCCGGTCGGCCTCCGCAGCTTCCTTCCGCTTCTGCGCCGCGGCCTCTTCCAGCTCGGCCGTACGGAGGTCGGCGTCGGCGGCCGCCTCGCGGGCTTCGGCCTCCTGGCGCTCGGCCTCGGCCCGGCGCGTGCGGGCCTCGGCCTGGACGGCGGTCTCCAGCGCCGCTTCGTCCCGCTCGGCGGCCCGCTCGGCAGCAGCGATCTGGGCCTTGGACTGCGCGCGGGCCATGCCCTTCTCGCTGTCCACCCGGGCCCGGACCGTTTCGAGCTGGCCGTCGGCTTCCAGGCGTTCGGCCTCGGCCCGCTTCTCGGCGAGTTCCTTGCGCGTCGTCGCCTCCAGGCGCCGCCGCTCGGCATCCTCCTCCCGCTCCTCCGCCTCGGCTTCCTGCTGGTCAGGCATGGCGAGGGCCTCGCGGACGGTGTAGCCGTAGGGTGCCATCTTCATCGGCAGCCGCTCGTCGTCGGAGGCCTTGGACAGGTCGCCGTCGTACTTGCGCTTGAGCCACTGCTCGTAGGCGAGGAGGTCCTGCTCGCGGCGGACCATCTCCGGGTAGGAGGCCACCCCCCACAGCCGCATCCGCCGGTAGATCCGGGGCGTGGCGAGGGGCGCGAGGACCCAACGGATCAGCGGGATCGCATCACGTTCGGCCCGGTCAGGGCGAACGATCCGGTCGATCGCGTCCCGGCCGACCTCCACGATCATGATGAACAGGATCGGCACGACGCCGTGGGCGAACGAGGCAACGTAGTCCACCAGCATCCACGGCCGGTTCTTCGGTGCGGCGGAGGCGGCGTTGAGGACGACGGTTGCGCTGGTCAGGAGCCATACCGGGTAGCGGATCCAGGTGATGGGCCGCTTGAGCCAGGCCATCAGGAGGTCGACCGCGATCATCACCATGATGCCGACGTCGACGCCGACCGCGAACAGCCGGCCCTTGTCCAGCGACCCGAAGCGCAGCTCCTTGTGCGCGAAGCTCGCGACGTGCGCGAACGACAGGTAGAGGCCGATCCCGGCGAGCACCAGGGCGAAGACGACGATCCCGCCGACGGTGAGCTTCTGCGTAGTCGTCAGCGGGCCGCGCGGGACAACGGGAAGGGCGTCGTCCGGATTCCGCTTCTGCGTCTCCGAAACGAGATCCGGTGTCTCCGAAACGGTGGCGGGCGTTGCCGAAACGGCGTCCGGTGTCTCCGAAACGAGGGTCGGCGGGGGCGAAAGGGGGTCGGGTCCGGCCGCGGTCTGCGGCATGTCGGTGATCGTCATCAGGGCCTCCGGAATGAGGGATTCAGGGCGGGCGCGAAACGCAAGGCGCTGCCCCCGAAACGGGGTGGGGTGGGACCGAAACGGGGGCGGTGAGCCTCACCGCCCGTGGCCCCGGCGCCTCGTCGTCCGCCCGGTCGTACGGCAGGGGCACCGACCGCACCGAAGTGGGCGGCCGGTGCTCCCGAAACGCAGCCGGGCGGAGACGAAACGCGGTCGGGGTGAAGCCGAAACACGGGGCGGGCGGATTAGGCAGCCGTCAGGCCGGCCCCGCCGTGGTGCTGGCGGGGCCGGCCGGTACGCGGTGAAGGCTGAGGATCAGGCAGCCCGGACGGAGACCGCGGTGGGGCCGTGGGCGCGGGCGAAGCGGGCACCGGCGCACAGGAGGGCGGTGATGTCCGCGTGGGTACGGTGCTGCCGCTCCGACCACGCCGTGGCCCGTGCGGAGGCGGACCCGGTGTGGGACTGGATCAGCCGGTCCAGCACATAACCCGCCACGACGGCGGTGTCCGTGTCGCCGTGCACACCGTCCTCTCCGACGTGGCGCAGCGCGGTGGAAAGGGTGCGCCGCGGGTCGAGGTCGATGTCGCTCTCGACCTCGGTGCGGACGAACCGCAACAGCGCCCGGAGCATCTGCTTGACCGTCATGGACTCGTCGTCGGCGAGGTCGGCGTCCGCGCCGCCGCTCGACTGGGTCCGGGTGTAGGTGTGGATACGGCTCCAGCCGTCCTTGTCGAGCAGCGCGACGGCGGCCTCCAGATGGCGGGCCACGGCCTCGCCGGAGGACTCCTCCCCGGACGGGCCGATCCACACCGACCCGTAGGACTCGGCCAGGAGCTCCTGCGCCGCGGTCAGCGTGGCCTCGGTGAACACGACGGGCGTGGTGTTGGGCATGTGGGCCTCTTCTCAGATCTGGCGGATCCCGGGCTGTCCGGCTCCCCTTCACCGCCCGCCCCGCACCACCCCCATGAAGGGGGCGGGCGAGGCGGGCGGATCAGGCAGCCGTCAGACCGTGGCGAGAGGCCGGTACGGGGCGACGACCTGGCCGTCGGGGAGCAGCTCGCCGGTGTCGTCGAAGAGGAGGACGGCGTTGCACAGCAGGCTCCAGCCCTGTTCCGGGTGGGCGGCCACGACGTGCGCGGCCTCCCGGTCGGGGCTGTCCGCGCTCGGGCACGGCGGGGTGTGCTGGCACAGCGAGGCGGGCAGCGTGGTGCTGTTCGGCGGGGTGTCGGGGTGGGTGCTGGTACGCATGGGCTCTCCTCTGAGAGGGAGGCGGTTCCGGGAGTGGCCCGGGCCGGCGGCGTGCGAAAGGGTCAGCGGCCCGTCGTGCGGGCGGCCGGTACGTGCGAAACAGCTGGTGCGGGATACGAGTTGAGGCGGTGTCCCGTATGGCGGTGAGGTCAGGGGCGCTTCGCTTGCTGGGCGAGGTAGTTGTCCTGGAGCCGGACGAGCTCGTCGAACTGGCGGTGGCCCGGCGGGCAGCGGCGGGTCGGCGAGCATGTGGCGCACGTGGCGTCGTGCTCGCGGACCGCCGCCGCGGCCGCCATGTAGAGGTCGTAGAGGCTGCGCCCACTCACGCGGCGGCGGCCTGCTGCTTGAGGCGCAGGCGCGCGGCCCGGCGCTGGATTCGGCGGCGGTCCTCCTCGTCGGTGCCGCCCCACACCCCCTGCACGCCGTTGTCCAGCGCCCAGTCCAGGCAGGTCTCCATGACCGGGCATCGGCGACGGCAGACGGCCTTGGCCTCCTCGACCTGGACGATGGCCGGGCCGGTGGTGCCGGTGGGGAAGAACAGGTCGGGGTCCTCGTCCCGGCACGCGGCATCGACCCTCCAGTTGGTGTTGACCGGCAGGTCGGCGGCGGGGGAGTAGACGGCTTTCACGACGGACAGGGTCTTCATCAGGGCCTCCGGAGGGGTCCGTTATGGAGCAGCCCCGGGGTGCGTCCCGGGGCTGCTCGCGTGGGGTGGTGGCCGGTTGGGCCGGAGCGGGGCGCGGCCCCGGCATCGTCCGTCGCCCCCACCCCGGGAGAGGGGCGGGGCGACGGGTGATGCCAGGGGGTCAGCGGCGGTTGCGTTCCGACCGCGCGTTCTGCTCGGCGTTCTTCCGGCTGAGCTCCTCGCGCTCGGCGTCGGTCAGGCTGGTGACGGCGACGGTCATCGGGCCACCCCCGTACCGCTGCACGAGGTGCAGGTCTGCCAGTGCTGCCGACTCACCCCGTTGCCGCTGGTGTCGACGCTCTTGCCGCCCGCACCGCCGCAGTCCCCGCACGCCCGGCCCGCCACCGGACCGGCCGGGACGCTCGGGGTGAAGATCAGCGGCCAGGTCATCAGGAGCACCGGCTGCCGGGTCGTGCCCGGGTCCATCTGCGCGAGGGTCCGGCGGGCCTGGCGGCCGGCGGCGGCGGCCAGGCCGTCGCCCTCGGCCGTCAACTGACGGGCCAGCTGGTGGAAGCGGTCGGTCTCGTCCCGCTCGTAGCCGCGCCCGTCGTGTCCGCTGCGGTCGTCCTCGCGGCGGATGTCGTCGGCGACACTCGCACGCGGGCGACCCAGCGGAGCGACGTCGCCGGTACACCGACAGGTCTCGGACGTGCCCTCGCAGACCGGGCAGGTGCTGGCCGCTCGGGCGGGGATCGTGCGTGTCATCATGTGCTGCATCAGGTCCTCCGATTCAGGTCCTGGACAGCCCCGGGGGTGCGATCCCCGGGGCTGTCGCCGTTCACTCCCCATTTGGGGAGTCGACTGCTACGAGCAGCCGAGGCGTGGGGGGGACACGCGCCCTT
>NZ_JBVHSO010000030.1:0-12168 GCF_055566335.1 Streptomyces sp. NPDC027672
CCGCGGAAGCGGTGGCTGACCGCTCCGCGGTCAGCACACCCGCCTGCTGCGCAGGCGGGTGACGCTCCGTCCGCTGCGCTCCCCCGGAGCGATGCGGGGGACTGCGTCCCCCGCATGCGGTGCCTTCGCTGCGCTCCGGTCACCGGGTGGCGCTTCGCGCCACAAGGCCAACCCCGCTGCGCGGGGCCGGCCAACGGGCCTGCGGCCCGAGCAGTAGCAAGGGTGGGGCTGTGGCCGGTCTTTCTGGCTGGCTACCACGGGGTAGTGGGGCTGGCGTCTGGGTCAGCGTCTGCGGGACCAGGTGCTGCCGATTCCCGCAACGTGCAGGGCCAGAGCGGTCAGCCCCAGGAGCATGACATTGGCTGACGAGAATGTGTGATTGGTGCTGATCTGGGCCGCGTTGATGAGGAACCCGATGAAGAACAGCACTGCTGCGACTATGCCGAGCATGGTTGGGCCTCTCTCGTAGGAAGTGAAGCCCGTATGCCCGGCCATCGCCCCTACAGGCATGGGCGGCGCCTGCGAAGTGGTCTGGCGGATGGTGCAGGCAGGCTGACGGCTCCTCAGGCGTGGACGTGGCGGGTACTTGCCGCCTTGTGCAAGGCGGCGTGATGCGCGGGCCGGCCTGTCGGGGGAACTGGGAGACGCCGCAGGGACAGGCCGGCGGTGGCGAGGAGAGCGGTGAAGACGGCCAGGAGGAGGACGGACACCCACATCTGCCCGCTCCCGGGTGCCTGCCAGCCGGTCCAGGCGGCCGATACCGCCCACAGCAGGACGCCCGCAGCATAGAAGGAGCGGACGCGGTGCAGCTGCCGCACGGCCCGCAGGAACTGGATACGTTCGGTCTTCGGTGCCATGCGGCACCGTGTACCCCGATGCGCGATGACCATCAGGTTGGACGGGATCTCGTGGAGGGGCCTCACAAATCTGCATCTTGATGTGATGCAGCATGTAGCATTGGCGTAAATAGGTGGCACCCGGTAGCAGGGTTCCGGGGGGCATATCAGTCTCGGTGCGTTAGGACCATAGTCCGTCCGCTGCTCTGACGGCCACGGCCCAGGAGGGCCGATAAAGAGGGGAAGGGCACTATGGATCGCGATGCGCTGGGGCCTCGCTCTTTTCTGGAGGTGGAGCCGTGGACACCGGCGCATGAGGCCGTGGAGGTGAGTGACTACGAGACCCTCTCCATGCTCCTGGACTCCGGGGGCAATCCGAACGAGGTGTGTGTCGAGCTCACGCTGCTGACTCACGCGATCGACCTGGAAGGGGACAGCCACCTGCAGTCGGGGCAACCCCTGCACACGGCCAGCACGGCAATCGTGCTGGCATACGGCGCCGACCCGCGCCTGCCGGCCGCCAATGGGAAACTTCCGCTGCAGATCGCCGAGAGTTACGACCACGAACCGGCCAGGCGGCTCCTCCAGCGCTTCCACGCCCTCACACCGGCGAACACTCCAGGGAGCACGGGGGGAAGTGATCATGGTCCTTCCACTGAGGGGGAGTCGTGGACGCCCGCGCACAAGGCCGTGGAGATGAGTGACTACGAGACCCTCTCCATGCTCCTGGACTCCGGGAGCGATCCGAACGAGGTGTGCTTCGGGCACACGCTGCTGACTCACGCGATCGACGTGGAAGGGGACAGCCACCTCCAGACGGGACACCCCCTGCACACGGCCAGCACGGCGATCCTGCTGGCATACGGCGCCGACCCGCGCCTGCCGGCCGTCGACGGAGAGACTCCGCTGCAGATCGCCGAGAGCTACGACCACGAGCCAGCCAGGCGGCTCCTCCAGCGCTTCCACGCCCTCACACCGCCGGAAGACCCAGGGACAGGGAGTGCGCGTGGGGAATGATCACGGTCCTTCGCCCTTCGGCCCGAACTTCGCTTACGGCGATGCCTCGATCTACGTGGACGCGGTGGCCGCCTCGCGGGTCATGACCCGGCTACGAGACGCCCTCGGCCTCGGAGGCGACGGTCCGGCGCTGACCGTCGGGCCGGTGCGCGTGCACGGCGAGCCCAACGACTACGCCACGGGCCGGCGTGCTCATCCCTTCGACTTTCTGGAATGGCCCACCGTGCTGGAGTGCCAGGCCTCCGCGGGAGCGCCGGCCGAAGTAGTGCAGGCCGTCACGGCCATGCTCGAGGCACTGTGGCGCAGCGGCTTCAAAGCCGTAGCCGCCTGCGACTTCGAGGACGAGCTGCCCGCGCGCGGCGGGATCGGCAGGTACCCGCGGCCTGTTTCTGCGTCCGCCGGGTCTGCGGCTTCTCCGGGCTCGTGGTGGAGGAATCTGATGTTTCCCGGGAAAAGAAAAGGATGAGTTTTGTGATCAGTCTCCGGGAACATCAGGTGACCCAGAAAACGAGTATTCGGAAATGGGTTAAATTCTTTGCAAGATCTTTTGTGCCTGTCGAGGGAGCGCGGGGCACGCTGGTGTCCGCCACCGGATCGGGCAAGACGATCACGGCCGCCGCGAGCGCGCTGGAGTGCTTCCCGGGCGGGCGGATCCTCGTCATGGTGCCGACCCTGGACCTGCTCGCGCAGACCGCCCAGGCGTGGCGTGCGGTCGGGCATAGGGCGCCGATGGTGGCGGTGTGCTCGCTGGAGAACGACCCGGTGCTGGGCTCGCTGGGGGTGCGCACCACCTCGAACGCGATCCAGCTCGCGCTGTGGGCCGGGACCGGGCCCGTGGTCGTGTTCGCCACCTACGCCTCCCTCGTGGACCGCGAGGACCCGGAGGACCCGACCGGCCAGCGGACGGTCCGCGGGCCGCTGGAGGCCGCTCTGGCGGGCGGAGACCGGCTCTACGGCCAGCGCATGGACGGCTTCGACCTCGCCATCGTGGACGAAGCCCACTCAACCGCCGGTGATCTTGGCCGGCCGTGGGCGGCGATCCACGACAACCAGCGGATCCCCGCCGACTTCCGGCTCTACCTGACCGCGACCCCGCGCATCCTGACGGCGCCCCGGCCACAGAAGGGCGGGGACGGCCAGGAGGCGGAGATCGCGACCATGGCCGACGACCCGAGCGGGACGTACGGCGCGTGGCTCGCGGAACTCGGACTCTCGGAGGCGATCGAGCGGGGCATCCTCGCCGGGTTCGAGATCGACGTGCTGGAGATCCGCGACCCCTCCCCCGTCCTCGGTGAGTCGGAGGAGGCGCGGCGTGGCCGGCGCTTGGCCTTGCTGCAGACCGCGCTCCTGGAGCACGCCGCCGCTCACAACTTGCGCACCGTCATGACGTTCCACCAGAAGGTGGAGGAGGCCGCCGCGTTCGCGGACAAGCTCCCGGAGACCGCTGCCGAGCTGTACGTCAACGACGCCACGGACGAGGACCTGGCCGCCGCGGGCAAGCTGCCGAAATCCTCCATCGACGCGGAGTTCTACGAACTCGAGGCCGGCCGCCACGTCGCGCCGGACCGGGTGTGGTCGGCGTGGCTGTGCGGTGACCACCTCGTGACCGAGCGGCGGGAGGTGCTGCGGCAGTTCGCCAATGGGATCGACGCGGCCGGGCGCCGGGTGCACCGCGCCTTCCTCGCCAGTTGCCGCGTGCTCGGGGAAGGCGTCGACATCACCGGCGAACGGGGAGTCGAGGCCGTCTGCTTCGCCGATACCCGCGGCTCCCAGGTCGAGATCGTCCAGAACATCGGCCGCGCTCTCCGCCTCGACAAGGACGGCTCCGCCAAGGTCGCCAGGATCATCGTGCCGGTCTTCCTCCAGCCCGGCGAGGACCCGCAGGACATGGTCGCCTCCGCCAGCTTCCGCCCCCTCGTAGCCGTGCTCCAGGGCCTGCGCTCGCATGATGAACGACTCGTCGAGCAGCTCGCCTCCCGTGCGCTCACGAGCGGCAAGCGCAAGGTCCACGTCCGGCGCGACGAAGAGGGGCGGATCGTCGGGGCCGGCGGTGAGGGCGACGGGGAGGACCAGGAGCAGGACGACACCGACGCTGCTGCCGAGTCGGTCCTGCTGCACTTCTCCAGCCCGCGCGACGCGGCGGTCATCGCCGCGTTCCTGCGCACCCGGGTGTACCGGCCGGAGTCGCTGGTGTGGCTGGAGGGCTACCAGGCCCTGCTCCGCTGGCGGGCGGAGAACGGGATCACCGGCCTCTACGCCGTTCCCTACGACGTCGAGGCCGAAGTCGGGGCGACGAAGGCGTTTCCGCTGGGCCGATGGGTCCACCAGCAGCGCAAGGCACTGCGGGCCGGGGAGCTGGAAGAGCGGCGCAAGACCCTGCTCGACGCACTCGAGGCCGGGATGGTGTGGGAGCCGGGCGAAGAGGCGTGGGAGGGCAAGCTGGCCGCGCTGCGGTCCTACCGGCGGGCGACCGGGCATCTCGCCCCGCGTCAGGACGCCGTGTGGGGTGAGGGCGAGGCGATGGTGCCCATCGGGCAGCACATGGCGAACCTGCGCCGTAAGGGCGGCCTCGGGAAGGACCCGAAGCGCGCGGCGCAGCGTGCGCAGCAGCTGGCCGCGATCGACCCGGACTGGAACTGCCCGTGGCCGCTCAACTGGCAGCGCCACTACCGGGTGCTCGCCGACCTCGTCGACGCCGACGGCCACCTGCCCGACATCGCACCCGGCGTCGCCTTCGACGGCGACGACATCGGCACCTGGCGGTGGAGGCAGCAGGAACCGGGCACCTGGGCACAGCTCCTGCCCGAACAGCGGGAAAGGTTGACCGCGCTGGGCGTGCGGGGCGCCACCCTCCCCGTGACGGCCGCCGCTCCGGCGGAGCTCCGTCCGGTGCCGGCCGCCGCCCTCAAGGGGTCGAAGAAGGCCGGGAGCAAGGCGGAGGCGGCGTTCCAGCGGGGCCTGGCTGCCTTGGCCCAGTGGGTGGAGAAGGAGGGGCAGCGGGCCGTCCCGCGCGGCGCGGTCGTGGAGATCACGGTCGACGGCGAGGCGGAGCCGGTGCCGGTGAGACTGGGCGTGTGGCTCTCGAACACCAAGAGCCGGCGGGACAAGCTCACGACGGAGCAGCGCGCCGCCCTGGCGGCGCTGGGCATGGAGTGGGCGGGCGTGGTGCCGGCCGTCCAGGCCGCTCCATCAGCCAGTATGAATCCCGTCTCCGGCAGTCGCGGCCGCTTTCTGTCCGCCGGACCGGCGCTGCCCACGGGGCCGGGATGGGTGCACTCGGCCTGGGCTCCGTCCCGGGACCGGGAGCGGGACGGAGCCTGACTCGCTCGGGGCTTGCCCGGCCGCGGATCTTACGGCGGTCCGATGGCCGTCGTGGCCCCGGCGCCGAACATTCATTCTCTTGCCTGGCCCGGCGTTGAGGAGTTCACTGGTGTGATGCCGACCTCGGTCACGGCGTTGACGGGCTTCTGGCCCTCGCGTCGTGTGTATCTCTTCGACGGTTTCTGTAGCCGGGCCTCGTGATCCCGCTCCGCGCCATCACCCTGTCCGTGCCCTTCCCCGTACGAGAGAACCGAGGTCCTTCATGTCCGTCACCGATGAACTGCTCGCCAACAACGCCCGCTACGCCGAGACCTTCTCCGGTCCGCTCCCGCTGCCGCCCTCCCGCCGACTGGCCGTCGTGGCCTGCATGGACGCCCGGCCGAACGTCTACGCGATCCTCGGTCTGAACGACGGCGAGGCGCACGTCATCCGCAACGCCGGCGGGGTGGTGACCCAGGACGAGATCCGCTCACTCGCCATCAGCCAACGCCTTCTTGGCACCGAGGAGATCATCCTCATCCACCACACCGACTGCGGCATGCTGACCTTCACCGACGACGGGTTCAAGGACGCGGTCCAGAAGGACACCGGGATCCGTCCGCCCTGGGCGGCGGAGGCGTTTTCCGACCTGGAGGAGGACGTACGGCAGTCCGTCGCGCGCATCAAGGCCGACCCGTTCGTCGTCCACAAGGACCGCGTCCGCGGTTTCGTCTTCGACGTGGCCACGGGCAGGCTCACGGAAGTCCGCTGACCGGGTTCCCGCCGCACCCGGGCATCTCCGGCCTCGGCTGGAGATGAGGGCGCCCGGCAGCGAGGAGGCAGTAACGCGGCGCTGGCCTCCGGCTCGCCGGGCGCCGCCGCGTGGCTCGGCCTGCCCGCCACCGCGGTGCTGCCCCTGATGACGGACTGGCCCGGCCGGCAGCGTGCCGCGGCCGGCGGCCACGCCGCGGGCGGCGATGTAGGCGGCGGTGGGGCGCAGTTCGTCCGTGTCGAGCGGGGAGAGCGGCCGGCCGCCGGGCCCCTGCCCGCCGTGGCAGAGGCAGGCTGAGGGGTACGAGTACCGGTAGGGCGCGGAAGCGGATCCGGTGGCCGGCGGTCCTGCTGGCCTACGCCCAGGTCCGTGCCTGCGAGCTGCCCGCGACCGGGCAGGCAGGTGACCCGAGGTGGCCGGCCTTCGCCGACCGGTACGGCTTCGCCCCCCGGCGCCCGGTGCAGTGGGAGTGGGGTGCTGGAGCCGGCCGAACTCCAGCGCCTGGTCCTCGCGGCCGTCGCTCCGTACATCGACCGGGACGTCCTCGTCCGGCAGATCGCCCGCGAGGAACAGCAGCGCCGCGCTGCGCCACCCCGTGTACGGGCCTGGGCGCCTGCCGCCTCCCGGGCCAGGCTGTCGAGATGGACGACGTGAACGGTTCCGGCTCGGAGGACCGCAGGGTCGACAACGTTTCTCTTTGCGTGGAGACGCTCAAGGCCCGTATGGGCCCCGGGCAGTATGACGTCCTGGCCAAGGCCGTGCACGAGACAGCGCACCTGATGGCCGAGGGCCATCAGGCCGGCCCCGTCGGTGACACCTCACAGTTCACCGATGAGGTGCAACTGGGGGTACGCGACGGTCCTGGTAATCCTCCCGACCGGCCGCATGGACCACCGGCTTATGGAGATGCCCGGCCCCGCCATCCCGCTGCTTCCGCCTCCGCCCCGTGCGTGCCGCCCCGCGCGCCGACCGGAGGAACTGCTCGCCGTCCGCCACAGCCTGTCCTGGTCGGCCATGGCGCGCCTGCGCTCTCCCCCGGCCGGCCCCGTGCCGGCCTGGTCCCGCGCGGTTTGCCGGCCCCGAGTGCGACCCCGCATGGCCCCTGCCCGGCCGCCGGGCTCGCGGGCAGCCGGCCACCGCGACCGGCCCGCCCGGCCACCGCCGTTCCATGTGCCGCGACGCTGGCTTCTCGCGCCCGCCTGCTGTCCGAGGCTGTGATCCTGTCCGGCGTCCGTTCCGGGTGCCCGGCCAGCGGGCCCAGTCGGCGAGACGACTTACGAACCGCTCCAGGCGCGGCGGGCCCTCGCCCTCGGCGGCGGTCTCGGCGGCCCGCTGGGCGGCCACCGAGTCCTTGACCGGCCCGTACAGGCGCCCGGCGGCGTCGCGCGGGCCGCCGGTGGAGCCGGGGAGCTGGGGAGCTGGGGAGCTGGGGAGCTGGGGAGCTGGGAGATCAGCATCTGCTTGATCGTGAGGTTCAGCCGCTCGTCCTTGCCTTTGCGGTGCGGGGTGGACGCGGGCAGGCGGTGCATGACGACGGTGAGGCCGCCCAGGACCTCTGTGACCGCGCCGGCAGCGAACTCCAGGCCGCGGTCGATGGGTCCGAGTTCGGGCACCGCGCCAAACGGCGAGAGGTCGGGCTCGCGGGTGAGCGCCATGCGCATCGCGGTGAGGACCGTGCCGGAGGTCGGGGCGTGGCGACGGCCCAGCCGAGCAGGGCCGGGTACCGTCGTCCACCACGGTGGTCAGCCACGGCGCGAGCGCCCTTGCCCTTCGGCGGCAGCACACGCAGCGGGAGCTGCATGTGGTCCATCTCCCAGCAGCGGCCGCGCGGCGCGTCGGGGCGGCGCAGGTAGACCGGGCCCGCCCGGCGCCCGGCCTCCCCGGACTTCCACGCCGCGCGCTCCGCCGGGGGCGGGCCGTCGGTGAACGCCCGGTACAGAGTGCGCTCCGCGACCGGCTTCGCGCTCGCCCAGCCCTCGGCAAGGAAGTCGGGCACCGGAGCCCCGGCCGTCGTGCCGTCCCCGTCGGTCACCGCGCGCCGGGCGCGGACCACCGCGGCGACGGTGCCCCGGTAGAAGCGAAGCGCCGCCCGGTCGGTCTCGCTCGGCTCGTAGCGCGGGCGGACGGCGGGCGCGGCCGGCTTCGGCGGCGTGAGCCAGCGCCACACCGTCCGCTCCGACACCGCAAGGCCCTCCGCGACCATACGCACGTGCGCGGCCGTGAGCGCCTCGTCCTCGCGCAGCCGGGACAGCCGTTCGACGGCAGCCCGGGGCTTCTGTGCCGACACCCTCCCCATGGACCGGAGTGTCAGTGGTGGCAGAACCGCCATGTCCGCACGTCCGCCCGCATTGATGCGTCCGGGTGGAACGTCCCCGGACCAGTGGCGAGCGAGCCCGTCGAAGGCTGAATGCGGATCATCACCCGGCGCCGGGAAGTGCCGCCTCGCTCGGCTTTGCATACACCCAGAGGTCGAGTTCGACCTCCCCGTCGCACTCCTCGCAGCGGCGAACATCAACGTCACCCACCACGGGGATGTGGATCATCCATGTGTTCCGGCCGCACCTCGGGCACGTCGTCTCGCGCGCCGTGCGTATCGGCTTGTCCTACCGGCATCCTGCCGGACGGGCTCCGGCTGCCCAATTTTCCTCATCGGAGGGTGTGCGACGAGGAGTTGAGCCTTCGCGAGATCGCTGCCTGGCCCGACTGGTGATCCGTACCCGGGCCGCAGCCGCACAGGGCAAGTAACTGCCTGATCATTCTGGCCGATACAGACTGTTCCGTCGGCCCCCATGGCCGGAGGAGTACGGCCCGAGCCCGACATCGACTTGACCCCGCTCCAGGAGCGGGACCTGCCCATCGTCGGGTTCGGCCAGGCCGGCTGGCCCGGCCGCACACCCAAGCATCGCTTTCCCGCAAGGCGGCAGTCAGCAGGCGGATCTGCGCAGCATCTCCTGGGCTGATCAGGATGTCCAGGTCGGCGGGAACGATGTCGGGCAGCTTGCTCCCCCGTACCGACACCCAGTGAGCCCCGCCCAGCCGTCGCTTGTGTACCGCGGCAGTAACAACCGCCGCGCACGTCACTCCGTCTGGTGACGGCCCTACCAGAAGGTGATCGGTCTCATCGCATGCGAGCTCCACAACGGTGTTTCGGGAGCGTTGACAAGAGCTGAGCGCCGGTACCGTCTCCTTGGCCGGATGCGGCTAGGCACAGCAGTTCGTGCATCGGGTCGGTAGGCGTTGACTTGTCGTCAGGTATGTAGCGGGGATTCGGTTGGAATGGCCCGGCTCTCCCTTCCTCGCCGGGCTGCCAGCCGCCGACCGTCGCATCGGTGGGCAGGCTGTCCGTCGGCGCGCTGGGTTTCCAGTCCGGCTTGGGAAGCAGGAGCCAGCCGTCTTGTCTCCAGCGTCGAAGGCACCGACTTCGCCCCGTACGCCGCCCTCGGCGTGCGGGCCGCCCTCGGCGTGCGGGCCGGGCGGCGGCCGTCGCCGACGACGGTCTCGCGCAGGTGGTAGCGGTACACCTGACCGGCCCGGACAACCTTGATATCCACTGTCATGCAGTCCACGCCACACGGCTCTGACCCGCAAGAAAAGGCCGGTCAGCAGCGCTTCTGGCCAGGCGGGAGCAGCAGCCGGGCTTTCTGCTCAGCTGCCCGCCGGGCGGGAAGCGGCCCCGGGCCGGACGCGAATGTCATCGCTCTCCGGCGGCCCTCACACCCCCGACCCGGACGACACCGACAAGCACCACCGAGCATCACCACGCACCGAGGAAGGGACGGCGCATACTCGACATCGAGCGCCGCACGGTGCTGCGCCGGCGTGAACAGCACCCGCTCGCGCACTACCCCGTCCACCACCCGGCGCTCGCGCCGCCCGCCGACGTCCCCGGCGAGCTCAGCGGGCACCGCAACGCGGGCCCGCCACCCCGCCACCATCCCGTCCGGGGCCGATCACCACTGGGTCCGTCTTCGAACGGATCGCGGCGGCCGCCCGCGCGGTCCGCCGCGCCGCTGCCGCTGCTCGCCGCCGACCTGTTCGCCGCGCTGGCGGGCGCGGCAGCGCTGGCGGAGGCCGTCCGCCGGCCGGCGGCGGTCGCCGCGCTGGTGGCCGGCGCCGACCGTGCCCAGAGCAGGATTGATGCGAGTGTGACCGGTGCTTCGCAGGAGGTGGCGGTCTTCTCGTACCGGGTGGCGATGCCTCGTAAGCACTTGAGGTGTTTGAGGCAGCGTCCGACGCGGTCGCGTCGGCGGTAGATCTCCCGCCTGAAGCCTGGTGGCCGGCCACCGCAGCCCCCGCGATGCTGCCGGTGCCGCTGCTGGCCGGTCTTTTCCGGGATCGTGTACGCGATGTCGCGTCGCCGCAGCTGGCTACGGAAGCCGGGAGAGCTGTGCCTTGTCCGCGATCACATGGTCGGGGCGGCGGCGTGGCCGGCCCGGTGCTGGTGGGACTCCGGCATCCGCCTGGGCCTGCACCTGCTGCAGGGCCCGGGTGAACACCCCGTCGATCGCCTAGCGGCGGAAGCGGGTGCAGACCGTCTGCCAGGGTCCGTAGCGTTCCGGCAGGTCACGCCACGAGGGGCCGGTACGGAACTTGCAGACCATCTTGTTGACGACCCGCCGATCCGGCACCCGGGGCCGGTCCGTTGCGGCCCGCGGTTTCGGCAGGGTGAACGAGTCCCCTTCACGGTCGTTGAGTCCTTGACGGAGTGTCACCCCACCATGATCCACGACCGGGTGATCTTTGCAGACGGACCCTGGTCGAATCGGCGGTAGCAGTATCTCCCGGCCCCGGACATCTTTTTGACGGGCTGGAAGATCCATAACCTTGTGGGGATGGTCACGCATCTGACTTGAGGAGTTCCGTGTCCGCTGCCCACCACCTCCCGGACATCCTGTCACCCGAGTTCGCCGCGAACCCCTACCCCGCCTATGCGGTGATGCGGGAGAAAGAACCCCTGATCTGGCACGAGGCCACGCAGAGCTACATCATCTCCCGCTACGAGGACGTGGAACGCGTCTTCAAGGACAAGAAGGCGGAGTTCACCACCGACAACTACAACTGGCAGCTCGAACCGGTCCACGGCAGGACGATCCTCCAGCTCAGCGGCCGCGAACACGCGGTACGCAGGGCCCTGGTCGCCCCCGCGTTCCGCGGCAGCGATCTGCAGGAGAAGTTCCTGCCGGTCATCGAGCGCAACTCGCGCGAGCTCATCGACACCTTCCGGTACTCCGGATCCGCCGACATCGTCAGCGACTACGCGACCCGTTTCCCGGTCAACGTCATCGCGGACATGCTGGGGCTGGACAAGGCCGACCACGCCCGGTTCCACGGCTGGTACACGGCCGTCATCGCCTTCCTCGGCAACCTCTCGGGCGACCCCGAAGTCGCCGCCGCCGGTGAGCGCACCCGCGCGGAGTTCGCCGAATACATGCTTCCGGTCATCCGGGAACGGCGTGCCAACCCGGGCGACGACCTGCTGTCCACCCTGTGCGCCGCGGAGGTGGACGGTGTGCGCATGAGCGACGAGGACATCAAGGCTTTCTGCAGCCTGCTGCTCGCGGCGGGCGGTGAGACCACCGACAAGGCGATAGCCGGCATTCTGGCGAACCTTCTCAACAACCCGGACCAGCTGGCGGCCGTCCGCGCGGACCGGAGCCTGATACCCGCCGCTTTCGCGGAGACCCTCCGCTACACACCGCCCGTCCAGATGATCATGCGGCAGTCGGCGACCGACGTCGAGGTCACCGGGGGCACCATACCGGCGGGCGCCACGGTCACCTGTCTCATCGGCGCGGCGAACCGGGACGAGCGGCGCTACCGCGACCCCGACCGGTTCGACATCTTCCGCGACGACCTTGCCACGACATCGGCCTTCTCGGCCGCTGCCGGCCACCTCGCCTTCGCACTCGGCCGGCACTTCTGCGTGGGCGCACTCCTGGCCAAGGCGGAGATCGAGGTGGGCCTGAACCAGCTGCTGGACACCATGCCCGACCTGCGCCTCGCGGACGGACACGACCTCGTCGAGCAAGGGGTCTTCACCCGGGGCCCGAAGACGCTGCCCGTGCGCTTCACACCGGTCACGGCCTGACGGAAATCGCTCCCTCCACGCCCGGGGCCCGCCCGGGCGCGGAGGACTGGTTCGCGGTGCCTAGTTCACGAACGGGGTGAACTCCACCGGCAGCGACGCCAGACCACGCATCCAGACCGAGGGACGCCAGGCCAGTTCCCCGGGCTCCACCGCCA
>NZ_JBVHSO010000031.1:0-4380 GCF_055566335.1 Streptomyces sp. NPDC027672
TGATCGGCATATTTGAAGCCCAGAACGGCAGCCGCCACCACCGCCACCACGCCCAACCCGCCCCCGAGCAGTGCCCCTTTCAGGAAGCCGTGCTTCCGGAAATACGGGATCCGCCCCGTGCGGACGTGCCAGTCCCAGAGCCGCTGAGCCCGGATGTGGAGCGCCAGGCAAAATGCCAAAAACGCGAAGACGAGCGCACCGGGCACACAACAGACCACGCCGATGAAGAAGTCGCGCTTCATCACCTCCAGGCCGGCCGCCAGCCCAACCAAGCCCAACGGAGCCAAGATGACGCCAGGGAGGATCAGCGCGGACGGGCCCGGCGGCGCATACACAACTTGCTGCGACGGATAGCGGTTCATATGGTCCTCCCCTGTTGGATGGCTGCACGCTTGATCGGGACCGGCGTGCAGTCAAGCGGCGGACTGCGGCCCGTTTAGCCCGCAGACGTCCCTTCGTCGGTCACTTCGACCACTTGCCAACCTTCGCCTTGCGGGCGGAACAGGGCCCGCAGCTTCGGCTTGAGGGTGCTCGGCTCATCCTTGGTGGGCTGGCCGCCGATGTAACCCAGGGCCTTTACCGACCCGCCCACCATGCATTCTTGATCCCCATTGGGCTTCTTCTCGCAGTCGAGATCCAAGCCGCCCGCGTCGGTCACTTCAAACCGCCAAGAGCGCTGGAGGGTTGCCTGCCTCCCCTGCTCGGTGAAAAAGCCTTCCACGACCTTCACCCCGTCCTCCTTCGTGGGGCCCTTGTCGCCAGAGCAGGCCGTCAGGGTCAAAAGTGCCGCTGCTGCGGCCACGATCAGTGCGTGCTTCATGTCATGCGTCCTTGTCTTTGGAAGGGGTGATGCCGATGATCTGGTTCTTGTAGCCGATCTCGAGGCGGTCGATTTGGAGAACGATGTCGGGCAGGCCGTTGGGCTTCAACCTGCCCTCCACGACCTTGAAAAAGATTCGGTCTCCCGTGGCGTCGCGCCCCACCCGTCGCAGCTCGGCCGCGTCTTCCGGCTTCAATCGCAACGCGGCGTGGTAGCGCCCGCCGTGCTCGACCCCGACCACCGCACTGCCCTTGCCTAACGGCGAAGGGCCGATAACGGCCGTCGGAAGAAAGTCAGGCGAGCGGGGATACCAGTCGTGGTTCATGACCAGCACGTAGGCGTGGAGAATGTTGGTGCTGGGGTCGATCTCCACGTCGATGTAGGGCCGCAGGTAGAACGCGTCGGTGGAGGCGATCTGCCGCGCCTTGGCCTCAAACGCAGAGGCCGGGTGGCCCTGCAGGCCGACGCGTTTGAACTGGTGCCCCCATGATCCGATGCAATGGGTTCGCATGGCGGGCGTCATGGCCTTGCCTGCCTTGGCCTCGGCGAAGAGGCCTTCTTCGCACATCTTGTGACCACCCGACGCGGTGGCCGCCAAGCCCCACCGGATCCGGGTGTAGCCGTCGAGCACCGGAGGGTCGCCGTCGTCCCAGTAAGTGCCTGCCGGCTCCAGGTAACGCTTGGTCGCCGGGGCCGAGGCGGCGTCCTTGCCCGCCTGCATCAACCCCTTGCCAATCCTTCCCAAAATGCCGTCCTGGGCGGTGGCCGTCCCGCTGGCCAACGCCAGGCACACGGCCACGGCTGCAATCGCTTGCTTCATGCATCCCCCTGATCCCGGCCACCATGGCCTTATTTGCCATTTTGGCAAATGCGGTGCAGCATGGGAAGCGGCAGACTTGGGGATTGTTCCCGGTTCGTGATCGCCCATGCCTGCCCCTCTCGCCCCAGCTCACACGTTTGGCCGCCGCTTGCGCGAGGCCCGGCTGGCCAAGGGCCTGACGCAAGCACAGTTGGGGGCCGTGCTTGGGTTGGACGAGGAAAACTCCGCCGCTCCCAGGGTTTCTCGTTACGAGAGAGGAGATCGCGTGCCGGATCCTGCAACGATGGAAAAGCTGGCCCAAGCACTTGGCATGCCGGTCGCCTATTTCCATGCCACAAATGATCTAGTGGCAGAGACGTTGCTGGTGATGTCGCGGCTTGAACCCGAACAGCAGCGAGAGCTGCTGACGAAGGTGAGGGATTACGCCCAGAGCCGTGGCGTGGCCATCCTCCCGAGTAGCGACAACGATCTCAGGGAAGAGAAGACATGCTGAAACGACTTCGACGCTGGTGGCTGCAGCGGGATGCGCCAAGCCCGATGGCACCGGAGCAGTTGCAGGCGCTGATGGACATCAACCTTCTGGAAATCCAGTTGGCCGCGTTGGACGCCCTCAAGTCCTCGACGCCAGCCGCGGAAGCGGCCAGGCTGCGATCCCATGCTTGGCTCGCGTCGATGCGTGGGCAAGGCCCGGTCGGGACGCCGAACTGGAGCGAACTGCGGGCTGAAGCGCGAGCACTGAACCGTGATCTGGCAGCCGCCCTGGCTGCCGCCCAGATCGATGCCCCCTCAGAGGCCTGATCCCTACCGTTCGGGAGAACCATTTCCCCATCCCCTACGACCATCACCGACTTGCCTCCAAATGTGACCCGCGTCACTATTGCGGAAGGGGAACGGAGCCTTCCTGGCTCTGGCCATTCACAGGGGAAGTGACCGATGGCGAACAAGAATGGGGCCGCTGCGCCTACGACTCTGGAAGAGTGGTTGAATGGCCGCCCAAGCTGGCTGCGCATGGCCGCTTCCACGGTGATCCAGCACCGCCGCATGCCGAACGAAGAGGAGATGGAGGCGCTGGCGGATCACTGCCTGGCCGAGGCAGCCAAGAAGCTGGATGCTCCCCACCCGGCGTTGGCACCGGGAACCATCTTGGGGACACCCACCGCCGCTGAGCTTCGCATCGACTCGGTCTCCTCCATCTGCGGCGTCAATGCCCTTGGCGAGGACGCGGCATTGGACCTCAGCCAAGGCCAGATGACCGTGGTCTACGGACCCAACGGGGCCGGGAAATCGGGCTACGCCCGTTTGATGAAGCACGTTTGTGGCGCGCGGGCCAAGGGATCTATCCACGGCAACGTGTTCAAGCAGAATCCCGATGCTGCCTCTGCCCTGATCAAAGTCACGGCGACCCGATCCGACGGCACGACATCGTCTGCTGATCTCACTTGGCAAGCATCCGACGGCCCCCACGCGACATTGAAAGCGGTGCCGGTCTTCGACTCAGCCACAGCGCTGGAGTTCGGAGACAGCGCCACCACCGCCACCCATCTTCCCCGAGCTATGCGGTTCGTCGGGATGCTCATCCACATCTCAGACGATCTCGCCACCCAGTTGAAGGCCCGTGCAGCCAAGCTCACCAGCAAACTGCCCAACATCCCGGAAGATCACGCCCAGAGCAGCGTCGCGACGTTTCTTCGCACGCTGACGGCGAAACTGACCGAAGAGGACATCAACAAGCGTTGCGCCTTCCCCGCGGCACTGAACGATGAGCGTTTGGCGCTGGAGACCGCACTGGCCCAGGCGAACCCTGAAGTGGCCCACGCCAAGGCCGTCGGAGAGCTAGAACGCTTGTCGCAGATGGCCACAAGCATCTCGGCATTGAAGGAGAGCTTGAACGGCGAGAAGGCCCAAGCCCTCTTGGATGCCCGCAGCAATGCAGAGGTCAAGCGCCAGGCCGCCACCGCCTATGCCACGGCCTTCCTCAATGGGCTGCCGCTCAAAGGCGTCGGAGACGCCGTGTGGCGAACCCTTTGGGACGCTGCAAAGGCGTATTCGACAGGTCTTGCCTACCGTGACCACCCTTTCCCCCACGTTGGGGACGAATCCCGTTGTGTCCTCTGCCAGCAACCGTTGGGAGACGACGGCAAGGCCCGCTTGGCCAGCTTTGAAAGCTACCTCAACGACACCCTGCAGACAGAAGCTAAGAGCGCGGAAGACGCGCTGACGGCGCTGAAGAAAGCGTTGCCCAGTCCTCTCACCGATGTCGCTTGGCAGGCCCAGTGCGCCGCTATTGGCTTGGAAGCCGCCCAAGCCACTGAGCTGCTTGAGGCCATCCATGCGAGATTGAAAGCCATGGCAGAGGCCACGGCGGCTCCGGCGGTGGAGTGGTCGGTGTGGACCAACGCCTACGATCAGAAGGTCAAGACCACCAGCGCTGATCGCGATGCGCTCGCGGGCTTGCTGGACCCGACGGGGCGGAAGGAGAAAGAAACCCGCCTAGCAGAGCTGAAAGCACAACAGTGGCTGTCGGAGCAGCGCGATGCGGTATGGGCCGACGTGATCCGCCTCAAACGCGTGGGAACGGTGGAGGCTGCTGTTCGGTCTACCTCAACCAGCCAGTTGACGACGAAAAGCAATGACATTGGCGAGTCGGAGTTGGCCAAGGGCTACTGCGACCGCTTCAATGCCGAGTTGCGGGCGCTGGGGGGCCATTCGCTTCCTGTCCGCATGTCGTATCGCTCCCAAG
>NZ_JBVHSO010000032.1:0-4230 GCF_055566335.1 Streptomyces sp. NPDC027672
CAGCCGCGCAACCCTGCCTGAATCGGCTTAGGCGGTCGTCCCTGGTCCCAGCTTCAGGTAATGGATCGGAGGCTGCCCCGTCAGAAAGTTGGCGTTCTCCTGAGGGATTCAGACTGGCTTTCGATCTTCATGTCTGCCATGAAGTAGTCTGGGATGGATGGTGAAGCGCAGGTTAGAAAACGATGCAAGGGGGAGGGGAGTGAGGAGTGCTCAGTATGATTCGCTTTGCAGCGCGCTCGATAGGATACATGGACAGCAAGCGCTGACGGATTTCGCCTCGGATTGGGGCCTCCACCGCAGTCCCAGCGAGGATGGCACAGTGGAGGTATGGAAAGGCGCGGCGATGGGGGCCGGCGTTGAGATCTTGTTGCTTCCGCCCGTGTCCGCTTCCAGCGACTGGGCCATCTCGACGCTGGTCACGGTCGGAGGCCGGGTCGAGCATGTCAGGCGGCGTCCGTTTCGGATCTGACGAAGAGTGGCTGCTAAACGCCTACCACGGCTTTCCTTGGTGCAGCCAATACTGGGTCAGCAGGGAGGCGGTGCGTCGGTTCGTCGACGTCGACGCCAAGCCAGGATCTGTCCCACCACGGCCGTGAGCAGCAGCAGGGCATTGGTCACCACAAACACCGTTGACCCCAAAAGTGCACTGTAGGCGGTGAACAGGGTCGACGCGGTCATCTGACCGACAAACAGCCATTTGGAGACCGTTTCCGGATGGGGAGACTGCCACTGTTTGATCATTTGCCGGACCAACGTGGCTATCAACACGGCGGTTGCAGTCCAGCCAAGAACATCAGGATGCATGGCCGCTCACCCGTCCTTTGGGTCGTGGACAGTTGAACCGTCTTGGCCGTGCGCCGGGCGCTTATGAGGCTCCTCAATGATTTCCTTGTTGAGGATGCGAACCTCGCCCACCATCAGCAGGCGCATGTCGCGCACGATGTAGTCGGCCAACGCCTTATCGGTGATGTCATCACCGGCGATGTCCAGCCGGAAGCCTTGGCCCTGAATCCCGCCCCCGTTGCTGAAATCAATCTCGAAATCAAAGCACACCCGCTTCTCCATGTTGCCCTCTCCATCGGTGAGACTGGGCGGCACTGAAAGGCCGCTTACTACGCTTAGAAGGCGATCATCGGCGTAAGGAGGGCAGCCCACAACTGGCCCCATGCCCGGATCTGAGGGCAGGCTCTCTGCCGTTCCCGCTTTCGGCGGTCGTAGAGTTTCATGTCCGCGCGATTGATGGTATCGGCCACCGATTCCGAGGGCCGACCAATGGCGCAACCGCCGGAAAAAGCGGATCGGTGCAGGTCAGCGTGGCCGAAATAGTGCGGCGGGCGTTGAACGATTTCTGACCGTGCCAGCACCCGTGGTGGTGCCCGTGTGCGACAAGATCCTGGCTTGCGGACACTACATCCACGGTCGCCAGTGGAAGCACCCGGAAACCCTCCGGGCCGTGTTTGAAAGTCGGCTCTACCTGCACCCGGCTGATCCGTCTGACGACACCGCAAGCGCTTGGAACTGGGTCAAGGCATGCTCGCCAGCGCAAGTGTGGACGCGCATGGGGGCTCCAACCCCAGCAGAGCTTGAGCGGGTCATACAGGCCGATACGAAGGCCCGAGATGCATTGCTTGCTCCGCGCTTGGAACTATCCGAGGAAGAAACGAGGCGATGCTTTGACGTTCGATTGATCGCCGGACTGGCCATGACCGTCGCCCGGAAAGGATGGCCAGGGGCGCCATTGATGCATGGCGCGTATGGCCGCCACTGGATCATCGAATCGACCGCGAGAAAGAGGGAAGATATCCTTCTGCAGGACATCGGATTGCGTGTCTGGGCCGAGACGATGGCCATGAAGGCCAATCGCGCCACCCAGCAGGCTGCATCCGATAAGACACGGGGCTCCGAAGGGTTCTTGGTGACGCACGAGGTGGGGAACTGCTGAAGCCGCTCCTGGGGCGCCCCCGGTAGCCGCTTTACTTTCGACGATTGCACGGTAGAACCTGGGGATGGACACGAAAACCACCCCCAGCATCACGGAGCTTCTCGAAACCTTTGAGCCCGAGGCGTGGGCCTCGCCCCCGACGTCGACCATCGCCAACCACGTTCAACGCACGTTGGGCGAGGGCGACCATCACCCTGCGCAGGTTCTCCAGGCTGCCGTGGCGTTTCTCCAGCAGCCGGTGGAAGGCGTGGACGGGTTTGGGGACCTGACCTGGGTCGCAGGGCCTGCCGAGCAGGGGTGGCCCTGGGTGAGGTTGGCGCTGGACTACGACGGCGAGAAAGCGGAGCTGGCGATGCTGGGGCCCATCACCCCGGAGAGCGTGGATGCCGCGCTTCACGACGAAAACAACGAACGCATCAGCGGGATCGTGCTGGACTACATCGATGAGCAGCTCGATGAAGAGGACCGCGCCGACACTCTGGCAGCCATCGCGATGGACGGGGTGGCGTTTCGCGAGCGCCAGCACCACGCTGAGCACCTCCAGCAGACCTGCGGTCGGCAAGCCTTCCTGGACGAAGCCGTGGAGAAAGGCGATTTGAAGCTGCTCCAGGCAGCATTGGGCCTGGGGGCGGCCGTCAATGCGCCGCGGATCGGCGGCAACACCGCGCTGCACGAGGCGATAGAGCGGGGGCACACGGGCTTGGTTGACCCCCTCCTTGAGGCTGGGCGCGGGTCAACGTCTTCAACCATGCCGGCATGACCCCGCTCCATTTGGCGTCCGACAAAGGCGGCACGGAAAGCTGCTTGCGGTTGATCGCCGAGGGCGTGGACGTGACGCTGAGTGACTTCCAGGGGCGAAGCCCCGTGGCACTGGCCCAGGGGAAGCCGGGGTTGAGCCGTTGAGGGTTTACAGTGGTCTCGCAAAACGGCAGGATCGGGGTTTGACCAACCCCAAGGGAAAACCGTGGCACTGACGCTCGAAGAAATCCGCAAGAAAAAGGCCGAAGCGGAGGCCTTGGTGGCCGAAATGGAAAAGGCCGAAGGCGACGCGCTGGCGGCCGAAGCAGTGGCCAGCTTTGCTGGCGTCTACGAGACCTTGCAGCAGTTTGGGCCGCATTACACGACCAAGCAGAAGAACGATCTGAAGGCGCTGCTGGAGCCGCGCCACGCTGCCACAACCAAGACGGGCACGAGCCGCCCTCCCAAGTTCCAAATCCCGGACGGCACCACCTGGGCAGGCACTGGCCGGCAACCCAGCGCTTTCCTCGCGTGGGCAGAAACCGCTGAAGGGAAGGCGTGGAAAAAGAAACACCCGGACCAAGAATGGCCGGCGCATCCGTTCAAGGCCTGATCGGATTTTCAGCGTTGCAGACAAAGCCCCGGTTTTCCGGGGCTTTTTTGTGGGCGTTGAACCAAGGCAAGGCAGAGCGGGGGCTGGGGCGGGAGCCCCGGCCCTGGGCCGTTCCTCCCCGGAGGGGGCTTTTCAGGCGCGGCCCCGGGCCGCGTTCTTTTAAAGTGCGTTGGAAAAAGGGCGGGTGGGGCCTCGGCTTCCACCGGGCCCGGTGCTGGGCGGGAAATGTGCTGCGGTTCAAGTTTTCCGGCGATCTGCGGCCCTTATGGCGGTTTTGATATTTAGTCGATAAAACGTAGGGTGAAAGTATTGCGATTTTTTTGAGGGGGCTTAGTTTGAGTGGGTAGTGAGGGAATGCCCCCTCTTCAAAGGTTTTCTAATGATTGCTTGCGCTATTGGCCGGTCAGGCTTTGTTGCCCTTGGTTATCGGGGGGTCTTCTAATGGCCCACCACCACGCCAGGCCCCTCCAACTCAAGTCGGGCGAATGGGGCGCCCGGGTGCCCGCCCCGAATGTTCGGAACGGCGACAGGCTCACTGTGGTTGCCCGGAGCGGCAGCTCCTGGGAAGCCGTGGTGGTCGGCGTGGTTTGGCAAGGCCCGGAGGTCGCGATTTGCCAAACCGCCCGGGGGCTCATGCAGTGCGGGTGCTGCGGGGAAGTGGGGCAGAAAGGGGCCTACCCCTTCTCAACGTATCCGGCAGAAATGCAGCGTTGCGACGATTGCGGGGGGGCTGCATGAAACCCCCAGCAACGCGTCGCCGCCGCTATTTCGCCTATCAACGCCGCTCTGGGTCCACGTGCTACTTCGACAAGGACATGCACGCCCACCTCCAGCGGTATCCCCACACCATCGGCCATTACCAGCTCACGCGTTTCCTGGGCACTTCCGCGTTGCTGACCGCTGAAGAAGCGGCCGCCCAAGGATGGATGGCCAAGCC
>NZ_JBVHSO010000033.1:0-3969 GCF_055566335.1 Streptomyces sp. NPDC027672
GGTTGAGCCCGAGCCCGTTCAAACCGATTCCGCTCCCGAAGCGCCCGAGCCGGTTGTTGAGGAGGTGGTTCCCGAGCCGACAGCAGAACCAGAAGCAGGCCCCGCGCCTGTCATCAAAGAGCCGGTCAGCGCTCCTGCGCCTGCCGTCAGTGAAGCCGTGGACGCAACGCCTGCCGCTCCAGTGCCGGCCGAGCTGGTGGCCCCGTCTGTTCCGAACCCCGAACCGAGCAAGTCAGCTCAAGCCCCGGCACCGGCCCCCAAGGCGACGTCGACCCGGGCCCCGGTGAAACCGGAAGCCCTCAAGGCCAATCCGGCCGGTGAGGCGTCGGCGAAGGCCAGCAACAAGAAGGGCTGGCAACTTCTGGCTGGGTCGGGCGTGGCCGTCCTTGTGCTGGGTGGGGCGTTGGCGTGGTGGACCACTCACCGCTCCAGCGAAACCGTTCCGCTCCAAGACAAACCGGCTGCAGCAGTGACTGCCCCGGCCCCCGTCGCCGTGCCAGTTGCTCCGGTTGTATCCGCGCCGCCCCAGGTCGAGGAGCCCAAGCCCGTGACTGCCCCGGTGGAAGAGAAGGCCGCGGTCGCTGCCCCGGTTGTGGAAGCCCCGGTGCTGGCAGAGCCACCTAAGGCCCAGACCCCGGCAACTGCCCCGGCGTCAAAGCCGGTGCCGGTTTCGAAACCAGCTGCAAAGCCCAAGCCGGCCCCCAAGCCTGTTGCTAAACCCGAGCCGAAAAACGATTGGCAGGACCAAGCCAACAGCGATATCGACGCGTGGGCAGAAAAGATCAGGTGAGGTGCTTGCGCTTATCGAAAGCCTTGCTAGAAAGAATGTGTATCCATGAAAGATGGGAGGAAAAATGTTTGGGTGGTTGTTTACGCAGTATCGAAAGCCCGGAAAGCTCCACTTCGGATCGAAGTGGCTCAACCTGCATGGGCGATTTTTCATTGGTAACCCAGAAAGATTTGGGCTCTCCGATTGCCGAGAGAACGTCCTGACCTCGTATTACTACCTGCGGGCGGACCGGAAGATGCCGGTGGCAAACGATGAGGACTTTGATGCCTGGAGGATGGACGCCCTGCGCGCCAGCCAGGTTCGGCACGCCAGCGAAAAACATGTGTCCAAAGCCGGCTTTCTTGTCACCTCGGCCGCGTGCGTGGCCCTTTGCTTTGGGGCATTGGTCGTCAACAAAGTGAAAGGAACACGCCCTTCGCCGGCGGCGATCCAACTCGCGCCCTCGTTGTCGTTGAACGAGTGCAAAAAGAAATGGACGAGCGGCACCATCACGCCTCAGGAAATCGTGGCGTGTCAGGCGCTATCTCAAACCAACAACAACAACAACGGGAGGCACTGAGCATGTTGCTATCGCTGATGGATTGGACGGTCGGTATTGGCCGCAAGCTGTTCAAGAAGGACGATCAAGCGTCGAGCACGCTGGAGCAAATCATTCTGGACGGCAATGACCGCTACGAAAACTTGGTCGGGCGCTTTGACGTGAGCGACCGCGTGAAGAGCCGCGTGCTGGACGTTCCCCCAGAGGATGTAGATATGGCGGTCCAAGCGGGCGCGGTTTTCGACGAGAAAGAGATGGCACTGGTTGTGCCCGAAGAACTGGATCTGGACCAGTTCCATCCGTGGTGGCCGAAGGTTCCGGAGGATCTGCGCAACACCCAGGCCCGCATGATCATCACCAAGGAAGGACGTCGTGCCGAAGGCTTCGTGCTGGGGGACGACATGGCGCTGGGCGGCGACAGCACTGCAACCTCGCTGATGTATCTGGCCTTCCCGCTGATTGGTGCGGTTCAATACTTCTTGGGCTCGCTCATTGGCGCTTTTAGTTACGTGGTGCTGCTGGCTGCCATTCCTTACTTTGTTGCGTTGAAGCAAGCGGAAGGGATGAAGGAAGCCTTCAAGGGCCTGGCCCTGATGGTGCTGCCCGTGCTGATTGCAACCGCTTCGGCGGCGTTGTCGTCCGCGCTCCACGTGGACGCGGCCAGCATGGGGCAAGCAGCGGTTGACCCGATGAACACGGGAGCGGGGATGATGGCGGTCGCTGCGGGCTTTGCCAAAATGGCGGGCATCGTTCTTCTGATCTTGACCATTCCTGGCCTGCTGTTGTTTGCGGCCTTCCTGAGTGCGGCCTCGCATCCCCACCGGGGCGTGCTGGGGGGGACCGCCGAGCGCTTCATTCAGATGATGAAGTGGATGGTGGTGATCTTGGCCCTTGTTGGGATTGGCTCCCTTCTCCCGGACGGGATGGGCGTGGCCGTGGCGTTTGTGATCGCGGCCATGTATGCCTTGCAGTTCACGGAAGGCAACTTCGTTCAAACGGCCGCTCGCCTCTACCTGCAAAACCTGGACAACAACCTGGCGACCCAGGGTGCCCTGTCCAAGTCCCACGTGAAGGCCCGCGAGCAGCAGGCTGCCGAAGCGTTGCGCGACAAGACCCCGCTTTTGAAGGTGGGTCGAGCGTCTGGTCACCTGAACGACCGCGGCCATGGCTTTGCGCCGGACAAGGGCACGGTGATGATGCTGTCCTGGCGCGACCTGACCCAAGGCCTGATCGTCTACGGGCGTATCGGTTCGGGCAAGTCCTTCAGCGTGCTGCGGCCGTTGGCCCGTCGCTATCGCGAGTCCGCATTAGCCGTAGGACTGCGGAATGAACTGAAGGGGAGCGCCGCGGGCGAGACCGTTCTTGATGCGAAGCGCAGCGGGGGTGGAGCACTCATCCTCGACGCGAAGGACGGCGCGATCATCTCCGATCTGGGCAAGGACGCGTTTGATATCGTCGTGCGCGCAGGCATGTCGGTGGCCCCCTACGAGGGCCTGGAGCCGGATCAAATCACCAAGGCCCTTCGCGGCGCGACCGGCGGCAAGGTTGATGAGAAGTCCAAGCTCTGGAGCGATGGCGGCGACGCTTTCCTCTTCCACACCGGCATCATCCTGAAGGCCGCATGCGAGCACGAGCAGGCCTACCGAGACTTCTGCATCGCCAAGCTGGAAGGGTTGGAGCACGCCCGGTTGATGATGCTGCTGGAGCGGGAGGAGTTGGAGAAGCGTGGCTTGGGGTTGGAAGACCTGGAAGCGGCGCTGGCTCGCGTGGAAGAGCAAATGGGCACTTACGCGATTGTGGCGGAGGCTTCCCGGAACTGGTTCTACACCCCATTCCACCATGCCAAGCTGTTGGCGATGGTTGAGCAGGTGGTGCCGACGCCGCGTGGCGGGGAGATTGCCAGCGCTCGCGTGCTGGAGTTGGTGAACTGGTTGGGGTTGGAGCGCCCGGATACGTCTAGCACTGACGAAGAGCGGGAGGCCTATGCCGCCTACTCCCGGGACTACCACAACCGCTTGGCCACCCGGTCCGAGACCGTCCATCCCGACTTGCTGCGTCCCATGTCCCAGCTGCAAAGCTCGCTGGAATGGGCATTGCTGGGCGTTCCTGCAATGCATAAAGAGCAGCGCCAGTCCTTCACGTTGAACTCGCGGGGGCTCATCGAAAAACTGCTTCGGGGTGAAAAGCTCCGGACGGCAGATGACATCCCGTGGCATTCCGTCGAACGTGGGGAAGTGGACGTCTCTCAGGCGCTTTACGGGAAGTTCGTGGGCTTGTTCCTGCCCCCCACCCAGTTCGGCGAAGCGGGCGACATGATGCAGCGGTTGCTCAAGCAGCGTGTCATGAACGGCATTCGGGCACGCGGGGCGCACGGCGACAAGTGGCGCGAAATGCTGCCGGGCCAAACCGACGTGCTGCTGATGATGGACGAGGCGCATTTGCTGCTGACTTCGGACGACGTGCTGCTCTTCAGCACCTCCCGAAGCCTGGGGTTGATGCCGGTGATCGCGGTGCAGGGCCACGACAGCCTTATCAACACCTACGGGTCGGAGAACGAAGCCGATTTGCTGGCCAACACCATGCAATCGGTCATCGCGCTCAACCACTCGTTTGTCACACGCAACTACTTGATGAAGCGGCT
>NZ_JBVHSO010000034.1:0-3868 GCF_055566335.1 Streptomyces sp. NPDC027672
CGCCATTCGCAGATCAAAGCCGACATGCGGAAAGGCCATTTTCAGCGCAACTTGAGTGAGTGGATGCAACGCTCTGGAGCGAGCGCGTCAATCGTCTCTAAGGCTTTGAACCGTCTCTTGAAGAACCCCACGGAGTGGGATCGCGTGGGCCAATCCACCTTCCCGCTCTACAACAAGCTAGCTGCGAACGAGGCTGTCGCAGCGGTTGTTGATAACGAGGCCTAAGTGCGGGTGCGAAGAGAGGAGGGCGGCCAGGGTGCCGCCTTTCTTTTGTCTGCTCCCCCGTCACCGCCCACCCCATACGCTCCTCCCCATGGATCCCCTTACCACCCCAGACGGCCGTTACCTCATCGTCCGCGGGCGCCTCTGGCGAACCACCAACCCAGGCCTCAGTGAGCCGGAGAGGGAGCGCCTGGTCCACGAGCTGATGGACGCCCGGCGTGCCGTGAAGTCAGCAGAAGCCAACCAGGATGGGGAAGCACTCGCCGCCGCGCGGCGCGCCGTGGACAGCGCGAAAACAGGCTTGGGCGAACGTGGCCCGGTGTGGTGGACCGATGGGGAGAGGGACTGGAACCGGTGCCTGGTGAAAAACTCGCCCTATGCAGGGTGGTTCCAGAACGTGGATACTCGCGAGACCACACCACGGAAAGGAAGTGAACATGCTGAAGGGTGAAGCGAAGATCGATGTCCCGGTTTACAGCGATGACGAGAGAGATATTGAGCAGGGCATGGACCCTATCATGCACGGAATCCTCATCACTCCCTCAGATCTCAAGCCCGTGCCAGGCAAGCCTGGTGTCTATGTTGCCGAGCATAAGAACCCAGACGTCACGGTGACAGTAACGGTCCAGGCGGATGGCAGCACGACCATTGAAACGGACCCCGAATCCGACATTTTCGAAAACACGTTGCATGTCTGACCAGTCCGGGGGCAGTGACTACTGCTCCCGGCTCTCGGTGACCATCCGAGCCCAGTCCACGCCCAGTTGCCTCACCTCATCGGCCCACGCTCGGTAATCGTCCAGCGGCATGGGGGCTTCCAGGCCGCGCTTGACCCGCTCCAAATATTTGTTCTTCCGAGACTGGGCTTCTCGGAAACGGTGTTCCGCCTCGTCCAAGCGGTCAGCCCGTTTGGCGGCCTGCAGTTGGCCCAGCCGCCGAACCGAATCCGGGTTGGTGGACAGCACGCGGGGAGCATGAGGCAGCGCGTGGCCTCCGGTCATCGGGACGCGCTTGTGGTTGCTGACCGGGTCCATGACGCGGTGGCGCCAGCACTCTCTCCAGTCGTTTGCATCGAGCGGGCCGCCGCCTGGCACGTCCAACGGCACGACGATCCCATGGGCCTCGATGAGCGCCCACACGGCCCGCAGGAACGCGTCCACCGGAAGCCGTAGAAGGGTGACCTGGCCCTCTGCTAGCACCTCGCCCCCGTCCCTCATTCGTAACGCCAGCAGGGTCTCGCTCAGTGCCAAGGCATCGCCTGACCGGGAGTTCCAGCCCACCATGCACACCCTCTCCCCATCCACCTCACCCGACCACGCATAGACCTGGAAGCGGGGCCTGGCGAAACGCGCCAACAGGTGGGAGAGCAGCCGCTCACGCTTGGAGTGACGCGATAGGGGCGTGAAGTGGTTTTCAGCGTAGAGCAACGCAGAGCGCCGACGCTCCAGCAGCAGGGCCACCCGGTCAGGGTCTGCCTTCGCTCGCCATTCGGACCAGCTCACCACATCGCGCAGGCCCTTGGCAGCAGCGCAGGGACGGCAGGCAGGCACCCAGTTTTCGACAACGGAAGCTGGCCCTCCCAGTTGCGCGGGGACCAGTGGCGTAGCCGTCCAAGACTTGGGAGAGGACAGGTCCAGTGGAGCGGAGCAGAAGGCGCAGGCGCTGCCGAACTCGGCCAAAACAGCCTTGCGTTGCCACCCGTTGGCCTTGCCTTCCAGCGGGGCATCGGCTCGGGCAATGGCATCCAAGAAGGGGGTCAGCTCACGCACGGAACACCCCCCAGCCGTTCTGCGTAGGCCGAGCACCTGGATCGCAGAACGGGGGCAGTGGGGCGTTGCAGGAGCCTGAAAAAGATTTGACTAAAACGCTATGCCGAGCCTGTCGAACCTCCCCAGCTACCGCCGATCCCAAACCCATAACCTGCTTGCCCGATCTATTCCCAGCCCAGCACTGGACCCCCAGCCGCTGATCGAAGGCCGGGGGACAGCGAACGAGGGCAAGGTCAGACGGCTTGACTAAAACGGATGGGGTCAGTGTTTCCAGGGTATGCGAACCGAGCGCGAGAACCCCCGCACTCGACCATCCAAACCCCCAAGCAGAGTTGACTAAAACGGATGGAGACAGGGCTTTCGGAACACCCGGGCAGCGTGACTGAACCCAACCACTCACGCGATCCCATGCTGGCCTCCGCTTGACTAAAACGGACAGGGACAGGTCGCGGGAGTGGGGAAAACGGCGGTCCCGGATTTCTAAGGCAAGGGGTGCGGAGTCGGTGGGGAGGTGGGGAGCTGGCTGGGTGGGGAGGGAGGCTGCGGGGGCTGGCGAAAACTTTTTTGAGCGGCTGGGCGTGGCGGGAGTGAGGGGCATAGGGGGCTCCGGTTGGGTTGAGGATTGGGGCTTTACTTAACTTCTACCGGGGAAAAGCGGAAGGGCAAGAGCGGGGGAGCAAAAACTTGGGGAGGACTGCGGGGGAAGAGGTTGGCTGCCCATTCACCGTTCAAGGTTTTCCGAAGGGTGAAGGGAGTAGGCCATACACAAGTCGCACTGAAGTGTTTTTCCGGCTTGGCTAGAAACGCTGCGCCTTTCCACCCGTCCAGGCCTTGCTGCGCCTTGTTTTCAGTCTTGGCTAACAACTTGGCCAACCGTTCGGCTGAAAAATGGCCGGAACCCCAGAAAAACAGAAGAAAAACGGCTTAGCCCACTTGCGCTTCTTAAATCCTTTGCTAATCCATGGGTGTGGATTTTCATTGCAGGGGGTTAAGTGGGTCGTCCGTCGCTTCTAACCAAATCTTTCAGCATCGCTCCCGATGAGTTGGAGAGCGCGCGGTATTGCGCGAAAGAACAAGGCGTTTCCTTGAACAAGTATTTGCGCATGGCGGTCCTGGAGAAAAACCGGGGCGTGGTTCAGGGGCTTGAAGCGTCCGATGCGTTGGGCGACATCCGAGCCACGGTCCGCGAATCCGAAACGCGGAATGCCCTTGCCCTAGAAAGCGCGCTGGCGGACTTGCGAGCAGAGCAGAGCGCGGCGCTCCAGGCCAATGAAGAACTGGTGGTGAAAACCCTTCAAGCGTTTTCCCAGTTCCTGGCGCAGCAAGAACCCGACGCCGAAACCCTCTCCAAGCAACCGGCTGCCGAACCCAGTCGAGCTTCTGCTGCTACCTCGGCGTTCCTGCCTCCAAAACTCTAACCCTTTCCCCACTACCTCATAAGGAGGCATACCCATGAAGCGTTTCATCCTCACTCTCACCATCGCCGCGTTGCTGGCTCCGGGGCTTTCGTTTGCCCAGGACAGCACCCGGCCCGAACCCCAAAAGACCAACAAGCTGCGCCTGTTCAAGGCCGGCGGGATTGGCTGCGCTGCCGGTGCAGGCATCGCCCTGCTGACCGGCAAGAAAGACAAGGCCCTGACGGTGTGCGCTGCTGGGGCGATTGTCGGAGGCATTGCGTCCTATCAAGCCCAGCTCAAGGAGTTCCGCGAACTGGAAGCCGAAGCCAAGGCAGCTGGCCTGGATGCTCAGGTGCATACCAAGACCGTCGAAACCAAGGACGGCCAGGCCGAAGCCCTGGACAAGCTGGTCATCCGTTACCCGGCCGCTGACATGCAGCCGGTGAGTGCCAAGACCGGCGCCACGCTGGACAAGCTGGC
>NZ_JBVHSO010000035.1:0-3068 GCF_055566335.1 Streptomyces sp. NPDC027672
GGGCGGAACAATGCGGAGCTCCGGCCTGGTGCGGGATCCGACGATGCCTGGAGAACAATGGAGAGCATCACGGTGGTGATCCCTACCCCCGCACCCAGCATGAGAGCGATTGCCAGATGAGTGCCGATTCGTTGCTTGAAACGGATCAACGACATCCTGATGTAATAACCGTGCACGTACCCTCCTTGGCTTTTGCAGAGCCCTCAACTTCAACTCGACGGAACTCCCCGTAAAAGAAGTTGCTCTCCTTCTTTCAGCTCACCTATTCCAGCCATGTATGGACTGCAGGCGCAGAAGGTCAGGCTTTCGTCCTCTTGGTACACCAGGATCTCGCCCATCCTGCTGTCGAACAGCTCCCGGCATGCATGAACAAGGGCTGGAAAATCCCCAAGATCCGCTTTGGGTCGCCCCCTTGGGAAACTCAGTGCGAACGCTTCTCCGTGATAACTGCATATGATTGGGATGCCTTGCGGCTGTTCGACGAAAAATGGATGCCACTGCTGCTCCCCTTCTGCGACATCAGAGTCACCATTCCACCGGAAGTAGGACCAGACTGACTTCTGTACGAAGTTTTCCAGATGCGACATATCAGGCATTCGATGACCGAACCCAAAAGCGAACCGTGGCGTTTTGATGTCTGGGATACGCTCGGAAAGAAGCTTCCACTGCACATTCAAGGGGAGGAGCGATCTACTCACCCCGCGAGGACCAATTCCGTGTGCCAGTGCGTGCGCTCGCGACAGAACCGAACCCAAAGCCGTGTATGCCCAGTTCTCATGCAGACGGAATGTACGAAGACGCTTGCCAATCTCGGTGCAGGAGAGATCGAATACTCTGTTGATGATGTAGGCAGAACACACGCTCGGAACCGATTTCTCCAGTACGGGTTCAATGATCTCAGCCTCCTGAACGCGCCAATTTCGAGTCAGCTCGTCCAGATGGATCACACTCACACCCCGAACATCCCCGAGCACGGCTGCGACGACGTCTTCCGGATCGGAGTGGATAACAATGGTTGGAATCTTCATGCCGCGCTCTCCAGCATTTCCCCTGGCACTCTTTGGCTGTACCCGGCCCTGATCTCCTCCTGAATTTCATCCACGACCGCCATCAGCTGCAACGAGGCGGGTGACTCCAGTACGAATAGCGTCGATACCTTCCGTTCGATGAAGAATCCGCCTGCTACGTGCATCAGTCGTCGCTTCATTCTCCTCCCGGCTTCCTCTCCAATCCCAGCACCGATACCAACCAACCTCCCGAGAAGCTGGTGGATGGCGTAGTAAACAAAAACCGCGTGAGCCAGTGAATGGTTCGGAATGAAGTTACCTGACCATGGTGAAACCGGGCGAACTCTGATTGCACCTGACATGAACTTCCCATGCACCTCTTCATAGGCGGAGAGGTACGAGTGGACAGACTCATGCAGAATTGCCTCTGCGCAGATATCCACGGTCATTTCCGGCCTGTGGACATTGAGGATTCGGATACAACCTGCATGAATCGGTCGATACTCGGATCCAAGATTCAGAGGTGAAGCCTGATCACCCGACTCGATCGACTTCCTCACGAGCACACGCCTTGTGAATGTTCGAATCAGGAGACCCAGATGTGGAGTGGCTTCGTCCACAAGCCTTATGGCCGCTTCCAGCTTCTCCTGGATTACGGCAAGCTCTTCCGATGAGATGCTCAGGAATGGATTGCAGAACGTTCCGCTCTCTGGCTCGTTTCGACGTGCCAGCCCACTATCCACGTCCAGAGCGATCACACCGCCCACCTTTGCGCGCTCGACCTTCTCAAATCCGGATTCATGCCGCCTGATCACCCACTCCCCAAGAGGGCTTTCGACTCCTATCCCTTGGTGAAATTTGCCCATTTCTTCATGGATGGGAGCAACTAGACACTCCGCCATTGCGGCGAGATGAAGCGCTTCGATGGTCGTGACAGGCCTTCCATCTGTATCTTCATGGGAGATTCCATCTGGATCATCCATGAATCCGGAAACCCACGGGGAGCCAAGCAATCTTCTTCTCGCCGCGGGATCCAGCTGCTTGAATGTTCTTTCAAAGCTCTCAACACGCTCTTGATTCTCAAGCCGCTCATCTCTGAATTTTGAAAGAGCCTCACCCAAACGACGCGGAGTTATTTCAAACCATGCATCCAGCAGCACCGAGCAAACGTCAACCGTTTTGCATGGATCTTCAATTGCTCTCCTGAGATCCTCTATGGAAGTTCTCATCAACCTCTCCTTGGTGACGGACGACCACCCCCATGGGCGGCCGTCCGCGTTCTTAGACGTTGAACTTCTGGGCGTCAGGAACTACGTGCGCAAACTGGAGCTCTTCACCTGACGAGTAGTGGCCGCAGTGGGTACCACCGCTTGAGTAGTTGGTACATTGAACACCTGCGATCTCGCTATCGCCGGTTCCTTCTCGCAACTCCGCCCCACTGACGAGAGTGATGTCCAGCAAAGAGGCGTTCTGGATCTGCGTGAGATCATTGGACGCACTTTCCTGCGACGCAGATGCGATTCCGGATAGACCAAGCATTGCAATGAGTGCCGGAGGAAGAAGCACGGACTTGCAGATCTTCGACATTGTTCAGCTCCTTGAAGTTGATACTGCTGAATATGGCCGTGAGCTTGCGCGGCTCCTGGCCAGCGTCAGCGATTGCTGACGATTTAGACTGTTCCAGCAGAGTCATCGACATCAATAGCAGCAGATTCCTTTGCAACTATCCTCAGTGCGGGGACCTTCACGTAGCGTCTGGAGATGACGCAATCCGCCGAGTGCGGGGGATTCTCCGAATCAGTGACATTGGAAATGGCGGAGGAAAATTCATGCTGGATACGACTGACAATCGATTAATTCCAGAAGTACCAGCCCGCTGCAGCCAGCAGCGCGCCAAACGACGCCACCTGCACCACCACATAGCCCACGCCACTGTCGCGCGACTCAGCGGCGATGCGCTTCTGCAGCGCCTCGCTCACATCCGGTGTCTGTTCCTGCTGCGCCTGCTCACGCAACGCCTGCGCCAGCGCGCGCTTTTCCGCATCGCGAGGGTCGGTCGGT
>NZ_JBVHSO010000036.1:0-2352 GCF_055566335.1 Streptomyces sp. NPDC027672
TTGCCTACGGCGAGGAGGGCGCCCGTCGCTTGAAGCGGGCGGTCAGGGAGGGGCAGATCCGCGGATGTTTCCTGGAGCTGGACTTTGCCCGGGTGAGTTCTGGGGTGGGCGCTGACGTGGGGGCGGCCAACGATGAGTAAGGGCACTTCGAAGAAGGCAAAGCCGACCGATCCCCGCAACAATGCTTACCAGCGGTTGTTGAAGGCTATCCAAGCCATCCCCGGGGAATCGCCCAGGGAAAAGATGCGCAAGTTCACCGCGTTTGCGCTGAAGGTTTGCGTGATCAATCAGGCCGAGGAGTTGTTCACCCGGGGATTTGGGCCCTTGGTCGCCTGGTGTGACTTGACGCTGCTTGGGACTGACGTGCAAGGAAGCGAGGATTGGTGCCACGAAGCGGGCCAGGCCTACGGCGGCGCAGTGGAAACCTTCGAGCCGTTCGAATGCATCCTGGGCCGATTGTTTAATGAGTTGGTGTGGTCAGGGAAAAAGAACGACGCTCAACATTTCACCCCTTGGGGCTTGGCGAGGGCGATGAACGCCTTTGCTCAAGCGCCTCAAAAAGACGAGTGGCCCATGGGTGACCCCACCTGCGGAGCCGGCACGCTGTTGCTTGTGAAGCTTCACGAACTGGCCGGGAAGGATTCGAAGGCCCTTCGGGGGCTTACCGTGAAAGCGAACGACCGCGATCCGTTGTGTGCTGCGATGACCGCACTTCAGTTGCTGTCAAACCAGTTGATCTGGCGGATGCCCATCGGGCGCGTGGTGGTCGAGTGCAAAGACATCATCACTCAATACCTGGAAACGCGGGTGGTGTTTTGGTCTCTCACGCGAGATCGGTTCATCGCCATGGATGAGGAGATCCGGCTCGAGAAGGCCAACCGGGTGACGGGCGCTGACATGGGGGCGGCCAACGATGAATGAGGTCGCCAACCTTGTGAAGGCCATCCGCGCCATCCCTTCCACTCCTGGCAAGCCGTGGAATCCGCGGGTTGCATTCGAAACGTTCGTTCAGCACGCACTGATGTCAATGGCACATATCCACGCAGACACCAAGGGTCACCTCGACACCAAAGTCCTTGCTTTTGGACCCTTGAAAAAAAATGTCGAAGAAGCGCCTGAAGTGGTAGCAGCCATCAACGCTTACATCAAAGCGGTCTTCGCAAGCAGGCCGTTTGACGATGTCCTGGGACGGGTCCATGCCGAGCTGCTGGCCAGGAAGGGTGGGGAAGGGCTGGGTCAGTCTTTCACTCCCGGCGATCTTCTCGATCTGGTTCAAACCCTTGCCACCAGGCATCGGCCTGGTGGGAGCGGAGCCAAGGTCTACGACAGCTGTTGCGGCGCGGGTTCGCTTGCCCTTGCCGCGATCAGGAGTCAACAGAAACACCTTCCAAGCGAAAAAATCCTGGTGCTGGCGGGGGACATCGATCCGTTGTGCGCAGCGATGACGGCTTTGCAGATCCACGCGAATCAAACGTTTCATTTCTTGCCGCTTGGGGCGGTCAAAGTCACGGTGGGGAACGAACTGATCGGTCCCAGGCGCCCCGGGTTTTGGTCCCGCTTCCACCTCTACGAGTAGAGGCCGGAGGCCCGCCTTTCCCTCTTCAAGACTCGGCGGCGAGCAGCCGCCGGCTCTTGCTTCAAGCCGCTTTTGCTCTTGTTTTTCCTAACAGGTAACAAGCACCTGTTACCCCCTTGTTACCCGTGAAAGCCTTGTCCCATAAGGAGGTAACAAGGGGTAACAGGGTAACGGGTGGATCGCGAGCTCCCGATGGGTGTATGCATGGATGTTGTGAGCGGTGAGTGGATTTTTCTTGCGTGGATCTCTTAAACCACTTGTTACCTTGTTACCACCTGTTACCCCCAGTAAACATAAGGGTTTGAAGGGTAACAAGTGGGTAACAAGCACTTGCTACCTCCCAGGCTGATGCTTGAGGTATTTCACACTTTCAAGTGTTTCTGGAGCATCGAAAGCAGAAACGAACATCCGTTGGCGCGAGCCCTTGCCAGTTCCGTAAAGCCTGCTTAGATGGATTTGTGGCCACAACAGGACCACAAATCAAGAAACGGAGCAGGCAGTGAAGACGAAACGCGAAAAGACCGCACGGGATGAGTTGTTGAAGGCCCGGGTCAGCAAAAGTTTTAAGGCGTTGGTGGAGGAGACGGCGGTGGCCCGTGGGCAAACCCCTTCCGAGGCCATGCGTCAGGCGCTTCAAGAGTGGGTGCATCGCCCCAGTCAAGCGGCATAAAAAACCCCGGGTGCGAACCGGGGCGTTTACTACTAGGGATTACAACATGAAGAGTAAGTCGAAGACTGGCCCTGTCAAGGGCGGGGAGGCCAATGGCGACGCCGTT
>NZ_JBVHSO010000037.1:0-1663 GCF_055566335.1 Streptomyces sp. NPDC027672
GCATACAGCTGGCTTGGGGCTTCCCGCCCGGGGCCACCGACACCGAGCGGACCGAGATCTGGCGTAGTACTGGGCCAGACCGCGCCAGCGCCACGAAGTTCGCCGACTTCGCCTACCCGCAGAACCGCTACCAGCTCGACGGTCTTGCTGCCGGTGCCCGGTTCTACTTCTGGGGCCGACTGGTGGACAAGAGCGGCAACATCGGTCCGTGGTATCCGACCGGCACCGGCGTGATGGGGGAGGCCAGCACAAACCAGTCGGACTACGACGCCTACCTCTCGGGTCGGATTACCGAGAGCGCGTTGGGGCAGGACCTGCTTTCCAAGATCGAGAGCATCGACCAGATCGTGCCACTGATCTGGGAGGCCGGCGCCACCTATGACCCCGGCGATACCGTCGTGCACAACGGCAAGATCTGGCTGTGGAACGACAACGCGCCGGGGAATGAGGAGCCACCGGGCACGAAATGGAAGGATGTGGGTGATGCCGTCGCTCAGGCGGGTGCGGTGGTCGGCCGGGTGAACACGCTGGAGCTGCAGGTCAATGATCCGGAAACCGGCCTGCAGGCGATCGGGCAGAAGACGGATGGCCTGTTCGCCCAGCTGGACGTTCAAGCCGCCGGTGATAGCGACTGGGGCGCTGGCGACGCCACGGTGTTCGCTGGAACGCTCACCATCCAGACGGTCATCGCCGAGGGCGACTATGCCCAGGCTCAGCGCACCGACACGGTGGAAGCGAAGGTAGGCGAAACGCAGGCGTTGGTGCAGGAGAACTCGCAGGCGGTAGTCGACATGGACGGCAGGATCAGCGCTTCGTGGACCCTGAAGCTGCAGGTGGCGGCGAATGGCCAGTACTACGCGGCCGGGATGGGCATTGGCATCGAAAATCAGCCGGACGGTAGCTACCAGAGTCAGATCCTGTTCCAGGCCGACCGGTTTGCGGTGATCAACTTGGTGAACGGGCAGGTCACGTCGCCATTCGTGATTCAGGGCGGCCAGACCTTCATCAGCCAGGCACTGATCGGAACTGGCTGGATTCAGAATGCCATGATCGGCGACGTGATCCAGTCCACAGCGGTCGGCGCAGGTGGTCTGCCACGTTGGAAGCTGGACAAGAACGGTAGCCTGGCAATGAACGGGCCAGTTGGTGGCGGATCGCTTTCGATCAATGACCAGAACATCTTCGTTCGTAGTCCAACCGGGCAGCCACTTGTTGCCCTTGGGGATGGCATCTGATGGCCACCGGACTGAAGGTATGGAACAACGACGGCTCGGTGAAGTTCGATGTGACAACGCGTCTGACCCGGTTGCTTGGTTCAGTTCAGACCGGAAACCAGGCCGGCTCCATCGACATCGCCTCCCAGGGGAACCGAGCGTTCTTTTTCATCGTGTCGAATGACTCGAATCAACCGACGCGCGGCGTCCCCAACGTGGTACTGACCGACATCAGTGCGTCGGTCATTCGTATGTCATGGGATTTCACTACCAACGTCAGGACACCCTGCACGCTCCACTATGGACTCTGGTAATGGCAACTGGCCTGAAAGTGTGGACCAACAATGGCAGCGTGCTGACGATCGATCAGAACTACGAGAACCTGTCTCTGTACTCGCGGGGTAGTGGTGAGACATCGTCAGCCAATCCAGAGCTTGCTTATGGGCTGT
>NZ_JBVHSO010000038.1:0-1528 GCF_055566335.1 Streptomyces sp. NPDC027672
GGCAGCAGACCGACCTCACGACTACACTGTTGTAGCCTTCTCATGATTGCGTCACAGTTCCGCACTTGCAATGGAGCTGCCGCATGCACGGAATGACTCAACCTCTCGGGATGGCAACAGCCGGGATCACACTTCTGCTGCTGGCTGCCTGCACATCCGTTGGCGGCATGCGAAGTACTGGACCTGCAGCAGCTTTCTCGTCCAGTCAGGAGCCCTTGGCTGCCGCTACTTGTGTCCGCGATGCCTGGGGAGAGGTGAGCATCGGAGGATCGCGGTGGCAGTACGTGATTGAGCCCCGTACAGATGGCTACTCCGTATCGACCTCCAATGGCGGGGTCCCGGCGGAGTTTGTTGAGATCACCCCCCAGACTGGAGGCGGGAGCGAGATCAAGTTCTACAGCAAGTTCCTGAAGCGTCGGCAGGCTCGCTACATCGAGGCCGTCACCCTATGTGGTGTCCGCTCGGAGTAGCCCCAGCTCTTGAATGTCGCGAAGGTCGAAGCCTTTTCGATTCACCGCAACACCCAGATGTCGCCCAACTCCCCCCCCCCCCCCCCGCCAGAGGGAACGGGAGCGGTGCAGAAGGATTGGTTGTTGTGCCTAGGAAGCAAGGCCGGAAGGATACGACCGGCGGTTGCAGATCCTGCGAACGCAGCAACGATCTGCCTGAATCGTTCGGACTGGGCGCCGACGCGTCGCTGCTCACGCGCTCCCGGCGGATTCGTCGAAGCCACTTCGGCCTTGAATTGGGTTAAGGCTCACTCACCGGCATATGTGCCAATTACTATCGTGAAGTAGCACAGCTTGGTTCTTGGAAAACCTCAACGCCAAGCAGGCGCTCGTTCGCGCGGGGACCTTGCTTTTTGGTCGGTCATGCGGACCAGCTTCTGGTAGGAGGTAGTGACCTGGGCGAAGCAGCACACGGCAGCCACCTGGCCGCAGTGCCATTCCGGCTACGTGATGGAGGCCTACCGCGTCAGCCGCGCGGTGAACGCGCCCCGGAACAGCCGCAAAGATCTTTTGCTGCAGATCACCTGGGATTCGCGACACCAAGATGCGAATTGTTCTCTGAAAGGCTCGCGAAAGCCCGGGACCATACCTTTGCCCCTTCGCAGTACAACACAAGCAGCAGAACGCTGTTCGCGCATCAGTCTTTGCATGGGGGCAACGTGGCGAGCTTGAGTTGGTTCGACGGCATAGTCCTCGGCTTCTTGCTCGGCGTCGCTGCAAGCACAATTGCCGCATTCCTCGCCCTCCGCGACAAAAGTCGGGATGAATGACCACAGTGCAAGCTGCGGGCCGCCTGAAATGGGTGGAGGCCCACACCACCCGCGCAGCGAACTTCCGCGCAGAGCCCGCATTCCGCACCTGTGGGAGCAACTGCCGCTTCAAGACACCCTGCAAGCTCGCCAAATGTCGCAAGCCATTGATTTATGGTGACCCCGGCCCGATTCGAACGGGCGACCTTCCCCTTAGGAGGGGGATTTCGTCGCCCGATCAATCAACGACTTACGAAGTGCATGGGACCG
>NZ_JBVHSO010000039.1:0-1412 GCF_055566335.1 Streptomyces sp. NPDC027672
TGAGACCTGATGCCGAGCCGATTGTGGTGAAGTGGATGATCCTATGCTGTCGAGAAAAGCCTCTAGCGAGTTTCATGGCGGCCCGTACCCTAAACCGACTCAGGTGGTCAGGTAGAGAATACCGAGGCGTTCGGGTGAACTATGGTTAAGGAACTCGGCAAAATGCCCCCGTAACTTCGGGAGAAGGGGGGCCACACCTGGTGATGAGCTTTGCGCTCTGAGCTGGGGGTGGCCGCAGAGACCAGCGAGAAGCGACTGTTTACTAAAAACACAGGTCCGTGCGAAGCCGTAAGGCGATGTATACGGACTGACGCCTGCCCGGTGCTGGAACGTTAAGGGGACCGGTTAGCTCACTTTCGGGTGGGCGAAGCTGAGAACTTAAGCGCCAGTAAACGGCGGTGGTAACTATAACCATCCTAAGGTAGCGAAATTCCTTGTCGGGTAAGTTCCGACCTGCACGAATGGCGTAACGACTTCTCGACTGTCTCAACCATAGGCCCGGTGAAATTGCACTACGAGTAAAGATGCTCGTTTCGCGCAGCAGGACGGAAAGACCCCGGGACCTTTACTACAGTTTGATATTGGTGTTCGGTTCGGCTTGTGTAGGATAGCTGGGAGACTGTGAAGCAGGCACGCCAGTGTTTGTGGAGTCGTCGTTGAAATACCAGTCTGGTCGTGCTGGATGTCTAACCTGGGTCCGTGATCCGGATCAGGGACAGTGTCTGATGGGTAGTTTAACTGGGGCGGTTGCCTCCTAAAGGGTAACGGAGGCGCCCAAAGGTTCCCTCAGCCTGGTTGGCAATCAGGTGTTGAGTGTAAGTGCACAAGGGAGCTTGACTGTGAGACCGACGGGTCGAGCAGGGACGAAAGTCGGGACTAGTGATCCGGCGGTGGCTTGTGGAAGCGCCGTCGCTCAACGGATAAAAGGTACCCCGGGGATAACAGGCTGATCTTCCCCAAGAGTCCATATCGACGGGATGGTTTGGCACCTCGATGTCGGCTCGTCGCATCCTGGGGCTGGAGTCGGTCCCAAGGGTTGGGCTGTTCGCCCATTAAAGCGGTACGCGAGCTGGGTTTAGAACGTCGTGAGACAGTTCGGTCCCTATCCGCTGTGCGCGTAGGAGTCTTGAGAAGGGCTGTCCCTAGTACGAGAGGACCGGGACGGACGAACCTCTGGTGTGCCAGTTGTCCTGCCAAGGGCATGGCTGGTTGGCTACGTTCGGGAGGGATAACCGCTGAAAGCATCTAAGCGGGAAGCCTGCTTCGAGATGAGGACTCCCACCCACTTGATGGGGTAAGGCTCCCAGTAGACGACTGGGTTGATAGGCCAGATATGGAAGCCTGGTAACGGGTGGAGTTGACTGGTACTAATAGGCCGAGGGCTTGTCCATTGATGCTCGCGTTCACTGTGT
>NZ_JBVHSO010000040.1:0-1407 GCF_055566335.1 Streptomyces sp. NPDC027672
CCTAGTACTGCAACGGTGCTTGCTGTGACTGATGGCCAGGTCAGTCGTTGGTGTGGTTATGGGTGGGGACCTTTCTGATGTCAGGTTGTGGGCGGGCGAATTGGAAGCTGTGCATGGGCGGTTCGTGCACCGTTTCAGCAGGTCGGAGCCGCGTGAGTCGGCTTTGGCTTATATGCGGGGCCTGATCGCACCCCTGCAGCGCAAGAACGGCTGGACACTGGCGGAGGAAGCCGGCCATGCGGGCCCGGACCGTATCCACCGGATGCTGAACCGGATCGAGTGGGACGCCGACGAGGTCCTCGACGACGTGCGCCGGTACGTCGTCGACCACCTCGGCGACCCAGGTGCCGTCCTGGTCGTGGACGACACGGGCTTCCTGAAGAAGGGGACACGGTCGGCCGGAGTCCAGCGGCAGTACTCCGGCACCGCCGGGCGGACGGAGAACTGCCAGGTCGGCGTCTTCCTCGCCTATGCAACCGACCGCGGCCGGACACTGATCGACCGCAGGTTGTATCTGCCCACCTCCTGGACCGACGACCGGGAAAGATGCCGCCGGGCCGGCATCACTGATGAGGTCGCCTTCGAGACCAAGGTGGCCATGGCCAAGGCGATGGTCCGCCGCGCGATCGCGGACGAGATCCCGTTCCGGTGGGTGACCGCGGATGCCGCCTACGGCTTTTCCAAGGGCTGGCGGTCCGAGCTGGAGCGGGCGGACGTCTTCCACGTCATGGCCACCACCCGCCACGACACCGTCGTCACCCGCTGGGCGGTCGACCATCCCGTCCACGACCTGTTCCACGGCCTGCCGCGGCAGAAATGGAAGCGCCGTTCCTGCGGCAGCGGGGCCCACGGCCTGAGGATCTACGACTGGGCCCGCGTCGAGGTGCGGCCCTGGCACCGGCCCGACCGCCGCCACTGGGTGATCGCCCGCCGCAGCGTCGCCCGCCCGCAGGAGATCTCGTACTACATCGCCTACTGTCCCGCCGAGACCACACTGGACGAGCTGATCCGCGTCGCGGGCAGCCGGTGGGCCATCGAGGAGTGCTTCCAGAGCGCGAAGCAGGAATGCGGTCTGGACGATTACCAGGTCCGCCGCTATCCCGGCTGGCACCGGCATATGACCCTCGCGATGGCCGCTCACGCCTGCCTGAGCGTCCTGCGTGCCCGAGAGTTGGATGCGGGGAAAGCAGAAACGGATCCTCCCAGCTCATCCACCTCAGCCTCGCAGAAATCAGGCGGCTGATCACCCGCCTCACCGACCGCCGGCCCACACCCGTCGAGCACATCCTGCACTGGTCGACCTGGCGCCGACGACGCCAACACCAGGCCCGCACCAGCCACTACAAACGACGCGGACACAGCCCCTGACCTGGCCATCAGTCACGGCAAGCACCGTTGCAGTACTAG
>NZ_JBVHSO010000042.1:0-1133 GCF_055566335.1 Streptomyces sp. NPDC027672
GCTCCCGGATCCTGGTACGTGCCGGGGGGCGGCGGCGGGTGCGCGGCGCGGTCGTAGAGAGCCTCGCCCACCGGGTCCTGGGCGGTCAGACCCTGCGCCCGGTAGGGGTCCTCCTCGTAGGCGTGCTGGAGGTACGGGTCCGGCGGCACGGAGCCGTCCTGGCCCGGCTGCGGAGGAACCGGAGGCCCGCCCGGAGACGCTGCTCCGCCCGCGCCCTGCCCGCGGTCACCGTCGTACGGCGCGTTCATCGAAACCCCTACCTCATCGTCCCCGGCCGACCGGCCACGACAGACATCGCTCAACGGTCCACTTTCTCACCCGTTTCCGAAGGGTCCCCGCTTTCCGGACCGGTGTCCGGAGTCGGGTCACTCGGCTGCTCGGGTCCGTCACCGTCACCGTTCGCCGTGTCGCCTGCCGCGGCGCGCTTGCGATGGGTGTACATCCTGATGCCCGCCAGCACCAGGAGCAGCAAGCCGCCGGCGATGACGAGCAGGACGGTCGGCGTCACCTCGGAGACCTTCACGGTGAAGGTCATCTCCTCGCCGTACGGGGTGCCGTCCTCCGTGAACAGCCGGGCGGTCACCTGGGCGCGTCCGTTGGCGCTGGTCGTCGTGTCGAACTTCACCGACTGGCTGTGGCCGCCGGCGATGCTGATGGGCAGCTCGGTCCGGGACCCGTCGTCGTTGAACTTGAGCCGGATGTTGTCCGACGTCAGCCGGAGGACCAGGCGGTCCACGCCCTGCACCAGCTGGTTCTGCACGGTGACCGGAATGGTCGCGCTGCGCCCGGAGAGGGTCACGTCGGACTTCTTGATGAGCTGTACCTCGGAGGTGAGGCTCTTCAAGTATCTGTGGACCGTCGTGCGGTACTGGCGCGCCTCCACGGGCTGATCGCGCCAGGACGTCGACATCGAGCGGTTCACGGCGTTGCCGAAGGGCGTCACCACGCGGTCGGGCTGGGTCAGGATCGTCTCGAAGGTGTCGAGCGAACCCTGGATCGTGCGGATGTCCTGGAACGCCTGGGTGGGCAGTTCCCGCGCGCGGAGCTTCTGCGGGTAGGCGGAGCGACGGGGCAGCTTGGTGGTGGCCCGCGGGTCGGGCTTGGCCTCGGAGGCCGCCACGAGGTCGAGGGGC
>NZ_JBVHSO010000043.1:0-1070 GCF_055566335.1 Streptomyces sp. NPDC027672
TGTATTGCCCTGTGAGGTTGGGGACGCGGCTGGCGGGTGGTTGGCCCTTGAGCGCGGTGTGTCCGCGGTGGTGATTGTAGGTGTGCAGCCACTGCGGGAACGCTTGCCGTCGTTCGGTCTCGGAGCGGTAGGGGCGGGCGTAGGCCCATTCGTCCAGCAGGGTGCGGTTGAAGCGTTCGACTTTGCCGTTCGTCTGAGGCCTGTAGGGCCGGGTGCGCTTGTGGGCGATCCCGGCCGCTGTCATGAGGTCGCGCCAGTCGCGTGAGCGGTAGCAGGAGCCGTTGTCGGTCAGCACCCGCTCGACGGTGATCCCGGCCTGGCTGAAGAAGATGTGTGCCCGCGTCCAGAAGGCGGTGGCGGTTTCTTTCTTCTCGTCGGTGAGGATTTCGCTGTAGGCCAGGCGGGAGTGGTCGTCGACGGCCGTGTGCAGGTAGCTGTAGCCGGCGTTCCGGCGGTTCTTGCGGCCCGCGGGCCGGCCGAGGACCTTGTGGCCGCCGCCGTCGGGGATGTTGCCGAGCTTCTTGATGTCGACGTGGATGAGTTCGCCGGGCCGGTCGCGTTCGTAGCGGCGTATGACACGGCCCGTTGCCCGGTCCAGGTGGGCGAGGCGGGCCAGGCCGTAGCGGGTAAGGACGCGGTGGACGGTCGAGGGCACCAGGTGCAGCAGGTGCGCGATGCGGGCCGGTCCCCACCGGCGCAGGACGCGGACCTTGATGATCCGGCGCTCGGTGCGGGTCGCGGTGCGTCGCGGGCTGGCATGCGGGCGGCTGGAGTGGTCAGTCATGCCCGCCTCACCGAACGTCCGGTAGCGGTCGGCCCAGCGTTGGGCCGTGGTCGGTGAGACCTGGAAGCGTTCCGCGGCCCGACGCAGTGGCCAGCCGTCGTCCACGACGCAGCGGGCCAGGCGCAGGCGTCCGGTCTCGGTCAGGGGTGCATTACGGTGGGGCACGAGGGCCTTTCGTCGTTCGGTGCAGATGTCGCAATCCACACCGAACCGGAAGGCCCTCACCTGTTCAAGATCCCTCAGCCGAGACCTGGCTCACCCGTCCACAACCTCCCCGGACAGAACA
>NZ_JBVHSO010000044.1:0-1011 GCF_055566335.1 Streptomyces sp. NPDC027672
TTCCCCACTGCTGCCTCCCGTAGGAGTCTGGGCCGTGTCTCAGTCCCAGTGTGGCCGGTCGCCCTCTCAGGCCGGCTACCCGTCGTCGCCTTGGTAGGCCATTACCCCACCAACAAGCTGATAGGCCGCGGGCTCATCCTTCACCGCCGGAGCTTTCAACCCCGTCCCATGCAGGACAGAGTGTTATCCGGTATTAGACCCCGTTTCCAGGGCTTGTCCCAGAGTGAAGGGCAGATTGCCCACGTGTTACTCACCCGTTCGCCACTAATCCACCCCGAAGGGCTTCATCGTTCGACTTGCATGTGTTAAGCACGCCGCCAGCGTTCGTCCTGAGCCAGGATCAAACTCTCCGTGAATGTTTACCCGTAATCGGGTGCACACCACGAGAGCGGAACAACCGGTCGGAATAAGACCCGTTGTTCACAGCGTCCTCGCTGTGTTATCGCCCACCGGCTACTGCCGAAGCAGCACCCTGTAGGACTTTTCAAAGGAACCACCAACCTGCTGTGCAGGCCGGGGTATCAACATATCTGGCGTTGACTTTTGGCACGCTGTTGAGTTCTCAAGGAACGGACGCTTCCTTCGGTCCCGTATCACCGGGGCCCTCCGGGCGCTTCCCTTCGTGTTTCTTTGTCTTGCTGTCTTGCGTTTCCGACTCTATCAGACTCTTTCGTGTCCGATTCCCGGTCGAAGCGGGCCCTGCGATCCTGCTCGTTTCGCTTTCCAGGTCTTCGCTTTCGCGTTTCCCTTTCCGGCGAGTCCGACTCTATCAGATCCTTTCGGGCCTGATTCCCAGTCAGCGGGGCTTGTCTTCCCGGCTGTTGGGCCGTTCCGACGAGTGAGACATTAGCGGATTCCTGCGCCCCGACGCTAATCGGGGTGCGTCCCTTCGAACGCGGATTCCTCATTCCGTGCAGGCGCACGAAAAGGCATGCGACCAGAAGTCGCGTGTCTGTCGTGGTTACTGCGGAATGGCTGTCCGGGGACCGACCGGGGTCGGCGCTCACGTCG